>NZ_JPGL01000024.1 GCF_000732615.1 Burkholderia paludis | reverse complement strand
ACCGTCGGCCGCCGTGTCGCTGCCCGCCCCCTGCCCCGCATTGCGCAGCAGCTGCTTCATCAGCGCGTCGGCGACGCCGATCCCGCGCTTCGACATCTGCTGCGCGAGCTGCTGGTCGAGCATCGACGTGTACATCTTCGACGTATGCGAATCGAACAGGCCGCCGTCCGGCGACGCGTCGCGCATGCTCTTGAGCATCATCTGCGTAAACATCGCGTCGAACTGGCCCGCAACCGCCTTCGCGCCGGCCTGCGGCGACTGCTTCGCCTGCGCGCGCAGCGCGTCGAAACCCTGCACGTCGAGCGCGAAGCGCTGTGTGAGGTCGTTCGAGTTCGGGAGAGTGGCTGCCATTTAGATGATCTCCAGATCGGCGCGCAGCGCGCCGGCCGCCTTCATCGCCTGCAGGATCGACATCAGGTCCGCGGGCGTCGCGCCGAGCGTGTTCAGCGCCTTCACGACGTCGGCGAGATTCGCGCCGGCCGTCACCATCTTCAGCGCGCCGTTGTCCTGCTTGAGCTGGATCTGCGACTGCTGCGCCACCACCGTCTGCCCGTTCGAGAACGGCCCCGGCTGCGACACGACCGGCTGCGTGTTGACGACGACCGACAGGTTGCCGTGCGCGACCGCGCAGCTCTGCAGCGTGACCATCTGGTTCATCACGATCGAGCCGGTGCGCGCGTTCAGGATCACCTTCGCCGCGGCCTTGTCCGGGCTCACGTCGAGATTCTGCAGCCGCGCCATGAACGCAACCTGCTGCGCCGAGTCGGCCGGCGCCGCGAGCTGGATCGTGCGGCCGTCGAGCGCCGTCGCCGTGCCCGCGCCGAAGCTCGCGTTGACCGCCGACACGATCCGCTGCGCGGTGCCGTAGTCCATGTCGTTCAGTTGCAGCTGCAGCACGCCGTTCATCTGCGCGATCGCGTTCGGCACCGCACGCTCGACGATCGCGCCGCCGACGATCCGGCCGGCCGCGAGCTGGTTCACCTGCACGCGGCTGCCGTTGGCGCTCGCACCCGCGCCGCCGACCGCCATGTTGCCCTGCGCGAGCGCATAGACCTGGCCGTCCGCGCCCTTGAGCGGCGTCAGCAGCAGCGTGCCGCCGCGCAGGCTCTTCGCGTTGCCGAGCGACGACACCGTGACGTCGAGCGCCTCGCCGGGCCGCGCGAACGGCGGCAGCGTGGCGGTCACCATCACGGCCGCGACGTTCTTCAACTGCATGTTGTTCAGCGACGACGTGCCGCCGTTGGCCGAACCGTTGTTGATCGAGATGCCGAGGTTCGCGAGCATGTTCGCGAGCGTCTGCGTCGTGAACGGCGTCTGCATCGTCTGGTCGCCCGTGCCGTCGAGACCGACAACGAGGCCATAGCCGATCAGCGGGTTGTCGCGCACGCCCTGGATCTGCGCGAGATCCTTCAGGCGCTCCGCCTGCGCGGGCGCCGCGCCGAACAGGCAGGCCACGGCCGCGAACGCGACGGCGAGCCGCGCGGCGGCCTGCACGCGGGCCGACAGCCGGTTGAACAGGGTCGTCTGCATCGTCATCACCACGGCGCGATGTTGAGGAAGAAGCGCTGCAGCCAGCCCATCGTCTCGGCTTCGTTGATGTAGCCCTTCGCCGAGTATTCGATCTTCGCGTCGGCGACCTGCGTCGAGTAGACCGAGTTCGCGCCCGAGATCGTGTTCGGGTTCACGACGCCCGAGAACCGCACGAATTCGTTGCCCTGGTTGATCAGCATCTGCTTCTCGCCGCTGACCACCAGGTTGCCGTTCGGCAGCACGTTGGTGACGGTCACCGTGATCGTGCCGTTGAACGTGTTCGCCGCGCTCGCGCCGCCGGTCGCGGCGAACTTGTTGTCGCCGGTCGCCGACAGGTTCGCCTTCGCGAACAGGCCGCCTAGGAAGCCGGCCGTCGGCACGTTGAAGTCGGTGTTGCCCTGCCGGTTCGTGTTCGCGCCCGACGACTTGGTCGCGTTGATGTTCTCCGCGATCATGATCGTCAGGATGTCGCCGACGTTGCGCGGCCGCTGATCCTCGAACAACGGCCGGCCCGCATAACCGGGGTTGTAGATCGAGCCGGGCGCCTGCATCGACACCGGCCTCGGCGGCTGCGCCGTCATCGGCTGCTGGATGATCGGATCGTGCGGAATCTGCGCGCAACCGGCGAATGCCGCCACCGCGAGCACGCAGACGGTGCGAACGGGGGCGAACGGGAGGAGGCGAACCTGCTTCATGGCGACGACGGGACTTTCCGGTTAGCTCTTCATCTGCGTGACGGTCTGCAGCATCTGGTCGGACGTCGTCACGGCCTTGCTGTTGATCTCGTAGGCACGCTGCGTCTGGATCATGTTGACGAGCTCCTGCACCACGTTCACGTTCGACGCTTCGACGTAGGTCTGGTTGAGCGTGCCGGCGCCGTTCAGGCCCGGCTGCGACACGTTCGGCGCGCCCGACGACGTGGTTTCCGCGAACAGGTTCTCGCCCTTTGCCTCGAGGCCGGCCGGGTTGATGAAGGTCGCGATCTGCAGCGAGCCGATCTGCACCGAGTTGGTCGAGCCCGGCTGCGTGATCGACACGACGCCGTCCTTGCCGATCGTCAGCGACGTCGCGTTCTGCGGGATCGTGATCGCCGGCAGGATCTGGTAGCCGCTCGACGTGACGAGCTGGCCCTGCGCGTTGGTCTGGAACGAGCCGTCGCGCGTGTACGCGTTCGTGCCGTCCGGCATCAGCACCTGAAAGAAGCCCGCGCCGTTGATCGCGACGTCCTTCGCGTTGCCGGTCTGCGTGAGGCTGCCCTGCGTGTACAGCCGCTCGGTCGCGACCTGCTGCACGCCGGTGCCGAGCTGCAGGCCCGACGGCAGTTCGGTCTGCTGCGTCGAGTTCGCGCCCGGCTGGCGGATGGTCTGGTACAGCAGATCCTCGAACACCGCGCGCGAGGCCTTGAAGCCGTTCGTGCTGGTGTTCGCGAGGTTGTTCGAAATCACGTCCATCTGCGCCTGCTGCGCATTCATGCCGGTGGCGGCGATGTAGAGCGAACGGTTCACTTGTCGATTCTCCTGCTAGGGCTGGCGTGGACGCTCAGCTGAAATTGAGCAGCTGGTTCGCCGACTGCTCGTTCTGGTCGGCCGTCTGGATCAGCTTCGACTGAAGCTGGAACGCGCGCGCGTTGTCGATCATCGCGACCATCGCGGTCACCGGATTGACGTTGCTGCCTTCGAGCGAGTTCGGCGTGACGACCACGTTCGCGTCGGCGTCGGCCGGATTGCCGTCGGCGGTGCGGAACAACCCGTCGTTGCCGCGCGTGAGCGTGGCCGGATCGGGATTGACGAGCTTCATCTGGTCGACGATCGCGACCGCCGTCGGCGGGTCGCCCGGCATCAGCGCGGACACCGTGCCGTCCTTGCCGATCGTCACTTCCGCGTTCGGCGGCACCGAGATCGGGCCGCCGTTGCCGATCACCGGCAGGTTGCTCGCGTTGACGAGCTGGCCGTTCTCGTCGACGTGCAGGTTGCCGGCGCGCGTGTACGCCTCGTTGCCGTCGGCGGTCTGCACCGACAGCCAGCCGGGGCCCTGCACGGCGACGTCGAGCGGATTGCCGGTGCGCGTGACCGGACCCGGCGCGAAATCCGCGCCGGGCGTCGACGCGAGCACGTAGGTGCGCGTCGTCGTCGGGTCGATGTTGCTGCCGTCGCCGAAGTTCATCGGCACCGCGCGATACGTCGCGAGCTGCGCGCGAAAGCCCGTCGTCGATGCGTTCGCGAGGTTGTTCGCGACGATCGCCTGCTGGTCGAGCGACTGCGACGCGCCCGTCATCGCCGTGTAGATCAGTCGGTCCATGGCTGCCGGTTATCCGCGCTTAAAGGTTCATGAGCGTCTGGTCGACGGTCTGCTGCGTCTTGATCGTCTGCGCGTTCGCCTGGTAGTTGCGCTGCGCGGTGATCAGGTTGACGAGCTCCGACGTGAGGTCGACGTTCGAGTTCTCGAGCGCGCTGCCCTGCAGCGTGCCGTGGTTCGTGCTGCCCGGCGCCGAGATCTGCGGCACGCCCGACGCGGCGGTTTCCGCATACTGGTTGCCGCCGAGGTTCACCAGCCCGTTCGGGTTGTTGAAGTTCGCGAGCACGATCTGGCCGAGCACGGCGGTCTGGCCGTTCGAGTAGTTGCCGGTCAGCTTGCCGTCGGTGCCGATCGTGTAGGTCGTCAGCGTGCCGCTCGCGTAGCCGTCCTGCGCGAGGTTGTTCACGCCGTCCTTGCCGCCATACTGCGTCGTGCCGGTCAGGTTGAGCGTGAGGTTCTGCGGCGTCGCCGAGCCGTCGGTGTTCGGCACGGTGAACTGGAACTCGCCGAGCGATGTGGTCGGCGTCGGCGGCGTGCCCGTCGTCGTGCTCTGGATCGCGCCCGACGAATTGAACGTGACCGTGCCGAGATCGGTGGTGCTGCCGCCCTGGACGCCCGCGTACGCTTCCCACGTACCGGACGTCGACTTCACGAAGTACATGTTGACCGCCTGCGAACCGCCCAGCGAGTCGTATACCTGGATCGACGTCGAGTAGTTGTAGGTCGTGTTGTCGGTCGCGCTGAACGGCGTCTTGGTCGGCACCGTGTCCTGCGAGTTCAGGTTGAACTGCGCGGAAATCGTGGTCGTCGCGGTGGGCGCGATGTTGGTCGTCGGCGCCTGCAGCGGCACGGTCTGCGCGGTGTTGATCACGCCGTTGCCGTTGGCCGCGTAACCCATCAGGTTCATGCCCTGCGAGTTGATGATGTAGCCGTTCTTGTCGCGCTGGAACGTACCGTCACGCGAATACGTGATCGAGCCGTTGTTCGACATCTGGAAGAAGCCGTTGCCGTTGATCGCGACGTCGAGCGACGAGCTCGTCGTGTTGATCGTGCCCTGGCTGAAGTTCTGCGCCACCGAATTCAGCTGCGTGCCGATCCCGATCTGCGAATCGGACGACGTCGCGACCGAGTTCGCGTACATGTCGGCGAACTCCGCGGTGCTCGACTTGAAGCCGGTCGTGTTCGCGTTCGCGATGTTGTTGCCGATCACGTCGAGCGCGTTCGATGCGCCGGCGAGGCCGCTCAGACCCTGTTGATAACCCATTTCGGTCTCCGTTGCGAGAAAGCTCGATCAGTTGCTGGTGGTGGTGCCGGACGAGGACGTGGACGACGAAGCCGTCGTCGACGAAGAAGCCGGCGTGGACGACGCGGTGCTCGGGTAGATCGACGCGACCTGGGTCAGCCCCACCGTCGTGCCGTTCGCCAGCACGAGCCCCGCCGAGCCGTCCGCCTGCTTGATCACGCTCTGCACCTGCGAGGTCGCGAGCGTCGTGGCGGGTTGCGGCGTGCCGTTGCTGTCGACGTACGATGCGCTGATGGTGTACTTGCCGTCCGGCAGCGGGTTGCCCGACGAGTCGGTCGCCTTCCAGGTGAGCGGCACGGTGCCGGCCGACTGCGCACCCGCGTTGATCGTGTTCACGACGGTGCCCGACGAGTTCTTCACGGTGACCGTCAGGTTCGACACCGCGCTCGACAGCGTCACGCCGAACGGCGACGCCACGCCGTTCTTCACCGCGACCGAGCTTCCCGGCGCCAGCACGTTGGTGCCGATCAGCATCGCGGCCTGCGTCTGCTGGCCGGCCGCGAGCTGCGTCGACAGCGACGTGAGCGACGTGTTCAGCTGCGCGATGCCGCTCACCGTGTTGATCTGCGCGAGCTGCGACGTCATCTGCGAGCTGTCGACCGGGCTGGTCGGGTCCTGGTTCTGCAGCTGCGTGACGAGCAGCTTCAGGAACGTCGCCTGCAGGTCGCTCGCCGACGTGCCGTTGGTCGACGACACGTTGTTGGTATTCATCGTGTCGGTCGGCAGGTTGGACACGGTCGTGCCGTTGCTGCCGATCGTCGTGCTGGAGGAGGAGGTCATCCTGGGTAGCCTTCTGTCGAAACTGTCGGGTCTGTAAGGTCGGTCGGCGCGCGGCTTACGAGCCGATCGTCAACGTCTTGAGCATCAGCGTCTTCGCCGTGTTCAGCGTCTCGACGTTGGCCTGGTACGAGCGCGACGCCGAAATCATGTTCACCATCTCCTGCACCGGATCGACGTTCGGCATCTGCACGTAGCCGTTCGCGTCGGCGGCCGGGTTCGCCGGGTCGTAGGTCGACTTCATCGGCGACGGGTCGTCGACCACCCGGGTCACTCGCACGCCGCCCACGCCCTGGCCGGACGCGGTGCGCGCGCCGCCGATCGGGTCGGTCGCGAACACGACCTGCTTGGCCTTGTACGGCTTGCCGTCGGGGCCCGTCGCGCTGTCGGCGTTCGCGAGGTTCGACGCGGTGACGTTCAGGCGCTGCGACTGCGCGGACAGCGCCGAGCCGGCAACGCCGAAGATGTTCATCAACGAGGGCATGGAAGCTCCTTTTGCTCGGATACGGATTCGGAGGCGGTGCGCGCCGTCACTGGTTGGTCGTGATCGCGGCGATCATCGACTTGATCTGCTGGGTCATCACGGTCAGCCCGGTCTGGTAATGCAGCGCGTTGTTCGCGAACTGCACGCGCTCGACGTCGAGATCGACCGTGTTGCCGTCGAGCGACGGCTGCAGCGGCATCCGGTACGCGGCGCGACCGTAATCGTCCGACGGGCCGCCCGTCGGGATCAGCTTCACGGTGCCGGCCATGTGGCCCGCCGCCGTCGACACCATCGACATGCCGCTCGTCACGCCGGCGGGCTGCGTCATCGGCAGTTGCGCGGCGTTGCTCGGCGCAAGGCCGCCGCCCGTCTGCTTCAGCGAGCGCGCGAGCGTCGACGCGAAATCGACGTCGCGGGCCTCGTAGCCGGGCGTGTCGGCGTTCGCGATGTTCGACGAAAGCAGTTCCTGCCGGTAGGCGCGCACGTCGAGCGCCTGTCGGCCGAACGCAAATTCCGCATCGAGTTTGTCCAGCATGTGTGCGTCTCTCCGTATGAAGCGCTGCACGCCCCTCACGCCGGATGGCGACCCGAGAGGCTTTTTTCCATGACAGCGATGGTAGGCGTCGCGCGCAACCGGCAATCGGGCGAATAACGCGGCAAAGCCCCCCTCTATTCATCGTTTGCGCGACCGCCCCGCTCCCTAGAATGCGAAGCGGAGCAACGAATCGGGGGCACGGCGATGACTGGCAGCGCACTTCGCGGAAGGAACGGGCGGCTTACGCACGTCCGGCGTGCGTTTGCGCTCGTCGCGGCGCTGTGGATCGCCGCGCCGGCCGCGCACGCGGACGACGGGATGATCGTGATTCCGGGACGCGGCGAGACGGCCGAAACCGCGCTCGCGCACGCCAACGCGGCGAGCGGCGGGCAATTCGGCGGCACGGCCGCGCCGGGTGCGGGCCTCGCGCCCGACGCGGGTCGCGCGGCCAGCGGCGCGGTGGCCGGCGCCGGCGCATCCGGCAGCGGCTACGCGGCGCAGCCGGCCGGCACGATGGTCGTGACGACCGTCCCGCCGCCGGTCGCCGCACCGGCCCCGGCCTACGCGGCCGCCGCCCGCGCCGGGTATGGCGCCCCGCGCACCGCCGACCGCGACACGGTCGCGACGGTCGTCGCCGGCACGGCCGAACCCGCATCGAATCCGGCACGGCGGGCACCGCAACCGTCGCCCGCGGCACGCCTGGCGGCCACCCGCGCCGCGCCGCGCCCGATCGCGGCGTCCGCCACCCCGGCAACGGCTGCCGCGGCCCAGCCCGCGACGCCGCCCGGCCAGCAGGATCCCGACACGATCCGCCGCGCGGCCCTCACATTCCTGCAGCAGCAGATCGCCGGCCTGCCCGGCAAGCCCACCGCGACGGTCACGAACGCGTTTCCGCGCGGGCTCGCCACGTGCACGACGCTCGAACCGTTCCTGCCGACCGGCGCGCGCCTGTGGGGCCGCACGACGGTCGGCGTGCGCTGCGCGGGCGAACGGCCGTGGACCGTCTACCTGCAGGCCAAGGTCACCGTGCAGGCCACCTATTACGTCGCCGCGCGCCAGATCGCGCCCGGCGAGCCGCTGACCGCGGCCGACCTGGTCGCACGCGACGGCGACCTGACGGTGTTGCCGCTCGCGGTGATCACCGACCCGGCGCAGGCGATCGGCTCGACCCCGCTCGCCCGCATCTCGGCCGGGCTGCCGCTGCGGCAGGACATGCTGAAGAGCGCCGCGTCGGTGTCGGCCGGCCAGACGGTGCGGGTCGTCGCGGCCGGCCCCGGTTTCACGATCTCGGCCGAGGGCAGCGCGCTGGCGAATGCGGCGCCGGGCCAGTCGGTACGGGTGCGGATGGCGGCGGGCCAGATCGTCACGGCGATCGTCAAGGACGCCGGCACCGTGGAGATTCCGTTATAGGGACGGATAGCGCCGCAAGAATGTAAAGAATTGTTTATTCGGAGAATTCCAGGCTCGCGATGCTAAAGTTCGGGCCGGCCCGGCCGTTATCTGGGTCAAACCGAACAGGAAACCCATCGTGAAGATCGATTCCACTCCGAACCCGAGCCCCGTGGCGCCGACCGGCAACGGCGCGACCCGTGCGCCTTCCGGCACGGCCCAGTCGTCCGCGCAGGCGGCCGATGCCGGATCGACCGGCGGCGATTCGACCGTGAACCTGTCGGGTCTGTCCGGCCAGTTGCGTTCGGCATCCGCGTCGGGCAGCGCCGATATCGACTCGGGCCTGGTCCAGTCGATCAAGGATGCGCTGAACAACGGCACGTTGACGATCGACGCGAACAAGATCGCCGACGGCGTATTGAATACCGCCCGCGAGCTGCTGCAGCAACAGCGCCCGCAGGGCAGCTGATCCGGCCTCGCGGCCGGCCCCCGGTTTGCCGGCGCGCCGAACCCCGTGCGCCGGCGCGACGAGCATGACGCGATGAGAGAAGAGCTGCTGGCCACGGTCAACGACGAACACGCGACGGTCGAAGCGTTCGCGTCCCTGCTCGCCTACGAGGAAAAGGCGCTGACGACGGCCCAGCCGCTCGCGATGCTGCCGGGGATCGTCGAAAAGAAAAGCGAGCTGATCGACCGGCTCGCGCAGCTCGAACGCACGCGCGACACGCAGCTTTCCGCGCTCGGCTTTCCGTCCGGCAAGAAGGGGATGGACCAGGCCGCCGAACGCGACGCCCGCCTCGCCGGCCGCTGGCAACTGCTGCAGCAGGCCGCCGAACGCGCGCGCCAGGCCAATGCGAACAACGGCATGCTGATCCGGATCCGGATGGACTACAACGAGCGCGCGCTCGCGGTACTGCGCTCGACGCCCGCACCGGCCGGCGTCTACGGCCCCGACGGCCGCGTGTCCGCACTCACGCGCTGACCGGCCGGCGGCACGCCCGCCGCCCCTTGCCGCCACGCGGCATTTCACGTTTCGACAGACCGGGCCCAAGCCCGGCATCCACGGTCCCTTCCGATACACGGCCGCGCCACCGCGCCGCCGTCCAGTCACAACAATCAGAAGAGGGCCGCATGCCATATTTCCGCATTCCCGCGTCATCCCGCATTGCCACCGTTTCCGCCGTCGTCGCGCTGGCGCTCCCCGCCGCGCACGCCGCGGCCCCCGCGCCGCTGCCCACGCCGACGGGCGACATGTCGCTGTCGCCGGGCGGCCCCGACGTCGTGCCGCCGGCCGCGTCGAGCGCGTCCGCCGCCACGCCGCGCGCGGCGCGCCGCGGCACCGACACCTACACGTACCTGCGCTGCTGGTACCGGATCGATCCGGATCCGCTGAAGCCGGCCGCGACCTACGAGTGGGCGCGCGACCCCGCCGCCGGCGACTGGTATCGCGTGCCCGGCTACTGGTGGGCGGACGGCATCACGCAGTGGAAGAACATGTTCTACAGCACGACGGCGCAAGAGACGCTCGCCGACGTGTGCCGCAAGACGCTCGCCGCGAAAGGCATCCGGGCCGACCTCACGCAGGCGGTCGCGGCCAACAACGCGCTGTCGTTCAACTACACGGTGTGGACGCTCGATGCCGCGCAGCAGGATGCGCGCGTCAACAAGCTGATCGTGTTCGGCGACAGCCTGTCCGACACCCAGAACATGTTCAACGCGAGCCAGTGGAAGCTGCCGAACGGCACGAGCTGGCATGCGGGACGCTTCAGCAACGGCCCGGTGTGGGCCGAGTATCTGGCGAACGCACTGCAGTTGCCGCTCTACAACTGGGCGATCGGCGGCGCGGCGACCGACCAGCACCTCGTCGTGCCGGGCCTCGTGCAGCAGATCGACTCGTGGCGCGAATACATGGAGCGCGCGCCGGACTACCGGCCGGCCAACACGCTGTTCGCGGTGTTCGCGGGCGGCAACGATCTCGTGAACTACGGGCGCTCGCCGGAGCAGGCGGCGAATGCGGTGCGCGACAGCCTCGAGCGGCTTGCCGCGGCCGGCGCGACGCGGATCATGCTCGTCACGCTGCCGGACGTGTCGCGCGCGCCGGTGTTCGCCACCCGCACCGACACGGCGAGCGTCGCCGCGCAGGTCAAGGACTACAACCGGCGCCTGGTCGACGCGGCCGCCGCGCTGCGCGCCCGCTACGGCGCGACGCTGCGGCTCGAGGTCTTCGACGCGTACGCGCCGTTCGACGACCTGCTGAGCCACCCGGCCCGCTACGGCTTCGACGACGCGCAGCTCGCCTGCCTCGACATTCCGAAGCCGTCGTCGCTCACCTACCTGAGCGCACAGACGCCGCGGGCGGACTGCCGCGATCCGGCGCGCTTCGTGTTCTGGGACACGCTGCACCCGACGACCCGCACGCACGCCTGGCTCGCCGGGCAGATCGCGCCGTTCGTGCGCACGCGCCTGCTGAACTGATCGGCGCGGGCGGCTGCGCTCACAGCAGCGGACACGCGGTGACCTGCGTGCCGCGCTCCACGCACAGCCGCTCGTAGTCGCGCAGGTAGGCGCGCTCGTCGTCGTCGAGCAGGTCGAGATCGATCAGGTCCCAGTCGTAGCCGACCGTCACGATGTTCTCGAACGTCACCGTGCCGGGCCGGGCCTCGTCCGGCCGGACGATCACGATATTCTCGATCCGCACGCCGCCCTTGCCCGGCAGGTAGATGCCCGGCTCGACCGAAATCACCGCGTTCGGCACCAGCCCGTACTTCGAGCCCGGCGCGAACCGCACGCCGCCCTCGTGCACGTGAATCCCGACGCCGTGCCCGGTGCCGTGACCGAAATCGTGGCCGTGGTCGCGGCACACCTGCCGCACGAGCGCGTCGACCTCGCCGCCCGTCGCCGTGTCGGGGAAGCGCGCGACGAGCCCCTTGATGCAGGCCTTCAGCGCGACCGTGTAGATCTCGCGCTGCCACGGCTGCGCAACCGTGTCCGGGTGCGTACGGCGCAGCACGACCCGCGTGCAGTCCGTCGCGAAGCCGGCTTCGTAATAGGCGCCGCTGTCGAGCAGCACGAGTTCGCCCTCCGTCAGCTCGACGTCGGCGCTCGCGGCCGTGTAGTGCGCGAAGGCGCTGTTCGCGCCGTTCGCCGCGATCGACGGGAACGTCAGCGCGACCGCCGAGCGTGCGCCATAGGCGTCGTTGATCGCGCGCGCCAGGTCGTATTCGGTGTGACGCACGCCCGGCTCGCCGGTCTTCGCCCAGCGCATCGTCTCGGCGATCGCCGCGGAACTGCGGGCGAACGCGTCGCGGAACCGGTCGAGCACGGCCGGCGTCTTGCCGGCCCGCATCGCCTCGACCGGGTTGAAGTCCGCGTGCCGCGCCTGCGGCCACACGCGGCGCACCACATCGACGAGCGCGCAGTTCACCGATTCGAAGCCGTAACACACGTGCTCGACCGCGAACGGCGCGAGAAAGCGCTCGAGCGCCGCGACATCGCGCCGGATCACGTGCAGCGCCGGATACGACGCGAGCGTGACCTCGCAGCCATCGCAGCCTTCCGGCAGGAACAGCGCGACCTGGTCGCCGACCGCGAACAGGAAGCCGAGGTGCGACGACGCATTCGGGATGTGATAGCCGCGGCTGTTCAGTAGGTACGCCAGATCGTCCGACGCACAGGTGAAGAATGCGGTCCTGCCGTCGGCCGCGCCGGTGTGCGCGGCCAGCTTGCGGTTCAGCGCGTCGAGGTTCTGCGCGACGCTCAGGCCCGTCATCGATTCCGGCAGCTCGAAGATCGGCCGCTCGACCACCCAGCCCGGCAGCGCGATCGCGCGATCGATCTCGCGATCGGCGAGGCTCGTCCAGTCGAGCGACGCGGCCTGCGTCTGCGCGAACAGCCGATCGCGCTGCGCGACGCTGATCCGCCGCGCGTCGTAGCCGACCCGCGCGAACCGGCTCGCGTGCGCGACCAGCCAGTCGGCCATCGCCTGCCAGATCGTCTCGTTCATCCCGAGCTTCTCGAGGCGCACCCGCGCCGGATCGCACTGCTGCTCGGCCTGCAGGTGATAGCGGCCGTCGACGAACAGCACGAACGGCGGCAGATCGAGCGCCTGCGCGGTCGCCGCGCCGAGGAAGATCCCGCAGCCGGCCGAGCCGTCGAACCCCGACAGCGCGTAGCGCGGGTTGTTGGCGAGCGGCAGGTACTCGGTGACGTATTCGTCCTGCGACGTGACCACGACCGCGTCGAGCCGCGCGGCGTCGAGCAGGCGCGACAGGCCGGCCTGCGTGTCGCCGACGGACGCGTCGTACTGGGGAAGGCCGGAGAAGCTGTATTTCAGTCGATCGATCATCGAATGCCCACTATTCATTGTTGTCGGCGGCCGGCGGCGCGGCGCGTCGCATGCCCGACGCGCCACGGCGCCGCTGCGCGGACGATGCGCGACACGGCCGTGCCGCCGTGTCGCTCCCGCAGCAGGCCCTGGGGGGAAATTTTGGTCTCACTTAACTTTTTTTGATGCGCGCGACAGAATCTAGAGCACCCTGAAATTGAGGTCAAGCCAAAATTTTCGTGGGGCTAAAATCGGCGCGCGACGCGCGCATCCCGGCACAGCCTCAATTCGTCCGTTGACCCTGCGCGGTACAATGCGCCGGCATCGTCGCCCCCGCGCTCACGCTCGCCTCCCGACTCGTTGCCACGAAAGAGATTCATGGATTCAGACATCATGCGTATCGGCCAGCACATTCGCCGCCTGCGCCGGGAAGCGAAGAAAACGCTGCTGGAAGTCGCGACCGAAGCGAAGCTGTCGGTCGGGTTCCTGTCCCAGGTCGAGCGCCATCTCACGGGCATCTCGCTGTCGTCGCTCGCCAACGTCGCGAAAGCGCTGGACGTGCCGCTCGGCGCGCTGATCGACCAGCCGCGCCAGGCGCAGCCCGATTCGCACGAGGGCAGCCGCAAGCCGTACGCGCTCGACGCCGCGTCGCAGTGGTACGAGCGGCTCTCCACCTCGTTCGACGGCAGCCAGATCAACGCGCTCAAGGTGCAGATGATGGAAGGCTACCGTTCGGAATGGGTGTCGCACGGCGGCGACGAGTTCGTGTACGTGCTGGCCGGCCGCATCAGCTACACGATCGGCAAGAAGGACTACCCGCTGTCGCCCGGCGATTCGCTGCACTTCGACGCACGCAAGCGGCATCGCGTCGCCAACGTTGGCGACGGGCCCGCCGAACTGATCGCGGTCAGCACGCAGCCGCTGTTCGACGACACTTGCGCCGGATTCGGGTCCGCCAGGAAGAAAGCCAGGCTGCCCGCGCAGGGCGAGCCTCGCGTGAGCCGCCGCGCGCCGGCGCCGAAGCGCGGCGAGCGCGGCCTCGACGCCGACGCGGCGCGACCGGCCAACGCGGCGGCACGGAAGCCGGCCGCCAGGTCGCGCGCATCCGCCCAGCGCCCGCCGGCCGCCACCCCGGCACGCAAAAGGAAGTCGTAACGGCTGGCGGGGCGTCCGCCCCGCCGCGCTGCCCCGCTATTCGCCGATTTCGAGCGCCTGCGCGACGGCCTGGATCCGTGCGCGATGCACGGCGTCCTTGATCTTCTCCGCGTCGTTGCCGATGCCGCGCGCGATCGCGCCGGCATCGACGCTGCGCGCGGCCGCGAGCGCGACGCGCAGCCGCTCGGCCTGCGGATACGGCTGCGTGTCGAGCCCCAGCCGCCCGCGCGCATCCGATTCGCACGCCTGCACCATCTCGGCGAAACGCGCCGGCTTGCGCAGCGCGTCGCTGCGCTCGAAAAGCCGCACCAGTGCGGCCGCGCCCATCTCCATCACGCGATGCAGGTTGCCGTGCTCGCGCGCCACCACCAGCGCGAGGTCGCGGCATTCGTTCGGCACGCGCAGCCGTTCGCACAGCGGCTTGAGCAGGTCGACGCTGCGGCCCTCGTGGCCGATGTGGCGCGGCAGCACGTCGGCGGGCGTCGTCGCCTTGCCGAGATCGTGCGTGAGCGCCGCGAAGCGCACCGGCAGCGAGTAGCCCTGCTTCGCCGCATGGTCGACGACCATCATCACGTGCACGCCCGTGTCGACCTCCGGGTGGTAGTCGGCGCGCTGCGGCACGCCCCACAGCGCATCGACCTCGGGCAGGATGCGCGCGAGCGCACCGCACGCGCGCAGCACCGCGAACATCCGCGACGGCTTCGCCTCCATCAGCCCGCGCGCGATCTCCTGCCACACCCGCTCGGGCACGAGCGCGTCGACCTCGCCCGCGTCGACCATCCGCCGCATCAGCGCGAGCGTCTCGTCCGCCACCGTGAAATCCGCGAACCGCGCGGCAAAGCGCGCGATCCGCAGGATCCGCACCGGATCCTCGACGAACGCGTCGCTCACGTGCCGGAACACACGCGCGCGCAGGTCGGCCTGCCCGTCGAACGGATCGATCACGGGCCCGACCAGCGTGCCCTCCGGGCTCACCTCGCGCGCCATCGCGTTGATCGTCAGGTCGCGCCGCGCGAGATCCTCGTCGAGCGTCACGTCCGGCGCGTAATGAAACTGGAAGCCGTGATAGCCGGCCGCCGTCTTGCGCTCGGTGCGCGCCAGCGCGTATTCCTCCTGCGTCCGCGGATGCAGGAACACCGGAAAATCCTTGCCGACCGGCCGGAAGCCCTGCGCGGCCATCTGTTCGGGGGTCGCGCCCACCACCACGTAGTCGCGGTCCTGCACCGGCACGCCGAGCAATTCGTCGCGGATCGCTCCGCCTACTGCATAGATGTTCATGGGGTCGGCTCGTACTCGGCAATCACGGCGGTTTCACCGCGCGCGGCATCGATCCACCGCTGCACGGCCGGCAGCGCCGTCACGCGCGCCGCATAGCCGGCCGCTTCCGGCGACAGGCCCGGCGCATAGGTATTGAAGCGCATCACGACGGGCGCATACATCGCATCGGCGATCCCGAACTCGCCGAACAGGAACGGTCCGCCCGACGCCTCGAGGCACGCGCTCCACAGCGCGTCGATGCGCGCGACGTCGGCGAGCGCCTCGGGCGTCGCGCCGCGCCCCGGCAGCGACGCGCGCACGTTCATGCCCATCTGCGTGCGCAGCGCCGCGAAGCCCGAATGCATCTCGGCCGAGATGCAGCGCGCATGCACGCGCTCGAGCGGATCGGCCGGCCACAACGGGAACTGCGGATAGCGCTCGGCGAGCGTCTCCGCGATCGCTAGCGAATCCCAGATCGCCAGGCCTTGGTCGTCGACCAGGCACGGCACCTTGCCGGACGGCGAATATTCGTGGATGCGCGCGGCCGTGTCGGCGCAGTGCAGGTCGACCGCGATCTCGTCGAACGGGATGCCGAAATGCGCGAGCAGCAGCCATGGACGCATCGACCACGACGAGTAGTTCTTGTTTCCGATGACGAGCTTCATGATGGTGTTCCGGAAAACGCGGAGGTGAAAGAAAACGCGCGCAACGGCGGCGCTCCGCGGCAGCCTAGCGGCGGCGCGAGCGGAACCATTCGAACCGCGACCGCTGCGCGGCGGTGCCGAGGTACGCGGGCGCGACGCTTTCGAGGCTCGCCGGCGCGATCCCGAGTTCCGGCGCGAGCGGCCCCGACAGCACGTTCGGCACCGACATCGTCGCGAGATTGTCGCGCGTGAGCACCGGCTCGCCGGGCAGGCATTCGAACACGCTCGCCTGCAGCCGCGCGAGCGCGTCGGGCAGCCGCACGATGCGCGCCTGCCGGCCGACCAGCGTGCCGCAATAGCGCACCAGCTGCTCGAGCGTGTAGACGGTCGGGCCGCCCAGTTCGTAGGTCTTGCCGTACGCGGCCGCGAGATCGAGCGTATTGACGAACGCGCGCACGACGTCGCCGACGAACACCGGCTGGAAGCGCGCGTCGGGCATCGCGAGCGGCAGCACGGGCACCGTGCGCTGCAGGTTCGCGAACGTGTTGAGGAACGCATCGCCGGGGCCGAACACGACCGACGGGCGGAAGATCGTCAGCGCGAGCGAATCGGTCGCCGCGATCGCATGCAGCGCCGCCTCGCCGTCTCCCTTCGAGCGCTGGTACATGCTCGCGCCGCGCGAATCGGCGCCAAGCGCGCTCATGTGCAGCACGCGCCGCACGCCGACCTCGGTGCACGCGGTCGCGAGCGCGGCCGGCAGCGTGACGTGCGCGCGCTCGAAGCCGGGGCCGTACGGCGTGCCGCGGCCGCCGTGCAGCACGCCGACCAGGTTGATCGCCGCATGCGAGCCGGCGACGAAGCGCGCGAGCGTACGCGTGTCGAGCGCGTCGAGCTCGACGATCTCGATCGGCAGCATCTGCAGGTGACGCGCGTGCTCGTGCCGCCGCGTACCGATCCGTACCTGCTTGCCGGCGTCGATCAGTGCACTGACGAGCCGGCTGCCGATGAAGCCGGTGCCACCCAGCAGCGCGACGGTCTGGCGATCCATGTTCGTGACTCCAAGAGCCTGTTCACGCCGATGACGGACTGGCGACCGTGCGTGGCCGGCCGTCCCCCGGGGGACCAGCGACGCGCGACGCCGCCATGCGGCCGGCAACGCGCGTTCCCGTGACCAGGAAAAATCGTAAATGGGGCGGGCCGCCCGAAGGGCCGGCCGCCGCGTCATGCGCGTCGCGGATACGTCGCGCATTCGCGTCGCCCCGCAGCGGCGCCCGGCTGCCGTCGCCGTCCTTGCGCGCGGCCCTTCCGGCGGCCGACGCAAGGACACGGCCGGCGTGAGCGCGCCCTCGATCAGGCTGCCGCGTCTCGCGCGGCCGCGTGAAGATCGCCGGTCAGGGCGAGATCATGCCCAGGCGTCTCTTCAGCGACTGCGGTTTGCCCTCGAAGAGCGCCGCGTAATAAACGGTGTTCGACAGCACGTTCTTCACGTAGTCGCGCGTCTCGTTGAACGGGATCGTCTCCGCGAAGATCGCGCCTTCGACCGGCTGCGTCAACACCTGGCGCCACTGGCGCGGCCGGCCCGGGCCCGCGTTGTAGCCTGCCGTGGCGAGCACCGGCGAACTGTCGAAGTTGTTGTAGATGTCGGCCAGATACCAGGTGCCGAGCTGCACGTTGGTATCGATGTCGTGCATCTGCGCGCGCGAGATCGTGCCGAGGCCGAGCTTCTTCGCGACCATCTGCGCGGTGGCCGGCATCAGCTGCATCAGGCCGCCCGCGCCCACCGACGAGCGCGCGCTCGTGATGAAGCGCGACTCCTGGCGGATCAGGCCGTACGCCCATTCGGTGTCGAGCCCCGTCGACTGCGCGTAGCGCTCGACGATGTCGCGGTACGGCGACGGGTAGCGCAGCGTGAAATCGTGCTCGGCCTTCGTGCGGTCGGCCGTGTTGACCGTGCGGTCGAGCAGGTCGACACGCTTGCCGTACTCGGCGGCCGCGAGCAGCTGGCGGTCGGTCATCCCGCGCAGCGGCCAGTTCCATTCGCGGTTGCCTTCGAGCCGCAGGTTCAGCGCATAGAAGCGCTGCGCGAGCGCGAAGCCCGGAATCTTGCTCATCGCGTCGATCTCGGCGTCGCTCACCTTCGTGCGCGGCGGGATCGTCGTGCGCTGGCCGAGCTCTTCGCCGGCGAGCTGCCCGTAGAAGTTGAACTGCCCCGCGACCTGCTCGAATTCCTGGTTCGCCTGCAGCGTGTCGCCGCTCTGCTTGAGCGCGCGGGCATGCCAGTAGATCCAGGCCGGATCGTCGCGCAGCGACGGCGGCATCTGCTCGATCGACCAGCGCACCATCGGCCAGTTGCCGGCGAGCAGCGCGGCGCGCGTGCGCCATTCGTAGCCCGGGTTCGACAGCGGCGCATTCGCGGATTTCGCGTACCAGACCGACGCGAGCGGCGAGCGCTTGATCGCGCCCTGGTAGCCGATCGCCCCCCACGCGATCGCCTGCTCCTGCTTGGTCAGCGACGCGGCGACCGAGGTCAGCGTCCCGGCCGCGGCGTCCGGATCGTTGCGCGCCATGCGGCCGAACGCGATCAGCGCGAGCTGGTGCGAGGCGGCGTCGGGGCCGATGCCGCGCGCGAGGTACAGCGGCGGCGCGCTGGTCGCCTGGTCGAAGCCGACCGGGCGCGGGCCCAGCGCATCGACGATCTTGCCGCCGAGCGTCGTGTAGTTCTGCTCGTACGCGAGGCGCGCCTGCTGCCACACGTCGTCGCTCGTGAACTGCTGGTTGACCGTCAGCGCGGTGATCAGGTCGACGCACGCGTCGCCGTAGTTCTTCGGCTCGACCAGCAGCGCGCGTGCGGCGTCGGCGACGTTCTCGCCGCGCGCCGCGCGCGATTCGAGCGCATAGCACTTGACCTGGGTATCGTCGTCGAGCACGAACCGCTTGTATTGATCGTCGAAGCTGCGCCAGTCGTGGCGCGCGCCGAGCACGAGCAGGTAGTCGTTGCGCAGGCGATCGGCGATTGCCTGGCCGTCGTAGCGCTGCAGGAACGACTGCACGGGCGCGTCCGGCGCATCGACGCGCGCGCGGCCGGTTGCATCGAACAACTGCGGCTTGATCTGGAAATACTCGACGTAGGACGGCACCGGATAGTTCGGGATCATCGACGCGAGCTGCGCGGCTTTCGCGGCGTCGTTGCGGCGCGCGGCCTCGCGCAGCTGCACGAAGACCTGGTCGTCCCCGGAGACCGTATCGTCGCTCGGCGCGGCGCACGCGGTCGTGCCCGTGACGAGCGCGGCGGCCGAAAGCGTCAGCGCGACCGCGCGATATACTCGGAAAAGGCTGTTCGACATCGTTTTGAATGGAGCGCGAAGTGAGCGAAAGCATAGCACGCAACCCTGTGCCGAACCCGAAGGTTGCGCTACGCAAAACGCTGTCCGGCGCACGTCGCGACGCCGCGTCGCAACCCGCCGCGAACGCCGCGCTCGACGCTCGCCTGCGCACGCTGCTCGAACGGCTCGCGCCGCGCACGGTCGGGTTTTACTGGCCGCTGCCGGGCGAATTCGATGCGCGCGCCGCCGTGCTCGCCTGGTGCGCGGCCGGTGCCGGCCGGCGCGCGGCGCTGCCCGTGATCGGCGAGCGGCACACGCCGCTCGCGTTCCATGCGTGGGACGCGCACACGCCGATGCGCGAAGGGCATCACCGGATTCCGGAACCGGCGTCGGGAATCGTCGTCGTGCCCGACCTGTTGCTGATTCCCTGTGTGGGATTCGATCCGCAGCGCTACCGGCTCGGCTACGGCGGCGGCTATTACGACCGCACGCTCGCCGCGTGGCCGGGCAATCTGCCCGTGACGGTCGGCATCGCCTACGAGGCGTGCCGCGTCGACGCGCTGCCGGCCGAGGCGCACGACCTCGCGCTGCGCTGGATCGTGACCGACGGCGCGCTCTACCCGGCCGCCGGATGATGCGGCGCGACGCGCCGCGGTCGCCGCACGTCCGTCAACGCATCGCCGCGCGACCGCCGCGGCGCGGCCGTCTACAGCGAGGCCGCCGCGCGCGCCGCCGTGTCGTACAGGCCCGAGGCGTGACGCAGCAGTTGCGCCGCGTCGCCGATCTGCTCGTTGGTGAGACCGCTGTCCTTCAGCGTCTCGATCAGACAGTGCTCGCGCACCTCGCGATATTTCAGGCACAGGTCGCGGCCCGCGTCGGTCGCGTAGAAGAATGCTTCCTTGCCGCTCTTCTCGCTCTTCACATAGCCGCGGGCGATCAGTTTTTTCAGCGCATAGGTCGCGACGTGCGTATCCTCGATATTGAGCACGAAGCAGATGTCGGCGAGCTTCTTCTTGCGTTCGCGATGGCTGACATGATGCAGCAGCGACACCTCGACCGCCGTCATGTCCTTCGCGCCGGCCGCCGACATGCAGCGCACCATCCAGCGGTTGAACGCGTTGCCGGCCATGATGAGCCCGTATTCGAGCTCCGACAGCTCCGCGCTCGAATCGGAAACGAGGTGTTCGGATGACACGATCTTGGTCGCAGGACGCTTCATGGAAAGGCGGCGCAAGCCGGATGACAGGGTGTGCCGAGTGTACGCCAGATGCCCCGGTATACGGGCTAGGCGAAAACGCTTATTGGTAAGTTATCGATATTTTATTGACAATGTGCGCTAACATTGCCGTCCGAACCGTGCCAGCCCGATGACGCAACCTCGCATTTATCCGCTCGGCGATGCCGCCCTCGTCTGCGAGGTGCCGCCGCCCGCCACGCTCGACTGCCAGCGCCGCGTCTGGGCCGTCGCCGAGGCCGCGCGCGCGTGGCCCGACGTGTTCGACGTCGTGCCGGGCATGAACAACCTGACGATCGTGTTCGATCCGCTCGCCACCACGGCCGAGTCGCTCACGCCGGCGCTGCGCGACGCGTGGGAAACGGCCGACGTCGAGCACGCGGACGGCCGCGAAGTCGAGATCCCGGTCGAATACGGCGGTGCGGCCGGCCCCGACCTGGCGGTCGTCGCCGCGCATACCGGCCTGTCGGCCGACGAGGTCGTCGCGCGCCATGCGGCCGGCGAATACGTCGTGTTCTTCGTCGGCTTCCAGCCCGGCTTCGCGTATCTCGGCGGCCTCGACCCCGCGCTGCACACGCCGCGCCGCGCGGCGCCGCGCCTCGAGGTGCCGGCCGGCTCGGTCGGCATCGGCGGCGCGCAGACGGGCCTCTACCCGGCCACGTCGCCCGGCGGCTGGCAACTGATCGGCCGCACGTCGCGCGTGCTGTTCGACCCGGCGCGGCCGCAGCCTACTCTGCTGCTGCCCGGCGACCGCGTACGCTTCACCATTGCCGGAGTCGACTCGCCATGACCCAGAGCACCGCAGCGGGCACCATCGAGGTCGTGCGGGCCGGCCCGCTGTCGACCGTGCAGGATCTCGGGCGCCGCGGCGCGCGCCATCTCGGCGTCGCGCAGGGCGGCGCGCTCGACGGCCTCGCGCTCGAGGTCGGCAACCGGCTGGTCGGCAACCGCCCCGACGCGGCGGCCGTCGAGATCACGATCGGCCCGGCCGCCTTCCGCTTCACCCGCGCCACCCGCATCGCGATCACCGGCACCGAGTTCGGCGCGACGCTCGACGGCCGGCGCGTCTATTCGTGGTGGAGCCTGCCGGTCGAGGCCGGACAGACGCTCGTGCTGCCTGCCGCGAAACGCGGGATGCGCGGCTACCTGTGCATCGCGGGCGGCATCGACGTCCTGCCGATGCTCGGCTCGCGCAGCACCGATCTCGCGTCGCGCTTCGGCGGCCTCGGCGGCCGCGCGCTGCGCGACGGCGATCGCCTGCCGGTCGGCGTGCTGGCGTCCAGCGCGGGCTGCCTCGCGGCCGATGCGCCCGAATTCGGCGTGAAGGCGCCGGCCTGGTGCGCGTTCGTGCGCGTCGACGAGCCGCCGCGCCGCCACCGCCCCGCGCATGCGCCGTGGGCGATGCCCGTGCGCGTGCTGCCGGGCCCCGACTACGCGTCGTTCGCCGCCGCGTCGCAGCAGGCGTTCTGGGACGAGGAATGGCTGGTCACGGCAAACAGCAACCGGATGGGCTATCGTCTTGCGGGTGTCGAACTCGTGCGCGAGCGGCCGGCCGAGCTGCTGTCGCACGCGGTGCTGCCCGGCACGATCCAGGTGCCGCCGAACGGCCAGCCGATCGTACTGATGCACGACGCGCAGACGACCGGCGGCTACCCGAAGATCGGCACGGTGATCCGTGCGGATCTGTGGAAACTCGCGCAGGCGCGGCTCAACCTGCCGATCCGCTTCGTGCGCACGACACCCGACGCCGCGCGCGCCGCCCTGACCGCAGAACGTGCCTATCTGCGGCAGATCGACGTCGCGATCGACCTGCGCGAGGAAGCGCGCCGCCGCGCAGACTCTCGCGCGGCGTGACAATGGCGCAAGCCGTACCGAATACGTGCCACGCAATCCGTGGACGAGGAACATCATGGAAATCGACCTGAACGCCGATCTCGGCGAAGGATGCGGATCTGACGAGGCGCTGCTCGACCTCGTCACGTCCGCGAACATCGCATGCGGGTGGCATGCGGGCGGCGCCAACGCGATGCGCGACTGCGTGCGCTGGGCCGTGCAGAAAGGCGTGTCGATCGGCGCGCACCCGAGCTTTCACGACCCGGAGAATTTCGGCCGCAAGGAAATGCAGTTGCCGGCCGGCGACATCTACGCGGGCGTGCTGTACCAGCTCGGCGCCCTGTCGGCGATCGCGCAGGCCGAGGGCGGACGCATCGCGCACGTGAAGCCGCACGGCGCGCTGTACAACCAGGCGGCACGCGACCCGATGATCGCCGATGCGGTGGTGTCCGCGATCCGCGATTTCGATCCGTCGCTCGCGGTGTTCGGGCTCGCGAACAGCGTGTTCGTCGCGGCCGCGCGGCATGCGGGGCTCGCCGCGGTGGAGGAAGTGTTCGCCGATCGCGGCTACCGCGCGGACGGCTCGCTCGTGCCGCGCAGCCAGCCCGGCGCGCTCGTCGACGACGAGGACGCGATGATCGCGCGCACGCTGGACATGGTGCGCAGCCGCCAGGTGCGCGCGGTCGGCGGCGAATGGGTGATGCTCAATGCGCAGACCGTCTGCCTGCACGGCGACGGGCCGCATGCGCTCGCATTCGCGAAACGGATTCGCGCCGCGCTCGAGGCGGTGGGCGTCGATGTCGTGGCGCCGGGGGTACTGCAGACGGACGGCGGGGCGTAAGCCTTCCCGCCGGCATGCAACTTCTTGACCGACGCGTTGCGCTTTTCGAGCGCAAGCCGCGTTGCCCTCATGCGTCGCGATAAACCGGGCACGCGACGCACCTTCAACGGCCTCCCGACTTCTCGCCTTCTCGCCGTGTCGAACGCGGCGGATTTCAACTGCCCGCCCTTAAGTCTCCTTGTCGGCCAGCGCCTTCATTCGAAACGCGTGACATTGCGACACATTTAAGACCTGTACAGAAAATCGATCCGCCGGAGCCGCGGAGAAGCTCGCGCACACACTTCGCCCACGTCACGGACCACCTGTCCCGAGATTGTCTCGAAAAAAGCGTGAGAAATTCCATATTTCCTGTTGATCGAGCCGCTGTTACGTTTGAGGCCGGGACAGTCGACCGGATAGGCCGATCGGCCTGCTCATATTCAGAGGAGGCCTGAATCATTCGGGTTCCGGCACAAAACGAAGCCAATCAGGCCAGCGGCGCGATTACCGGCACGCTCAATCCCAATCCGATCAATCTTGCCGAACCCGGCGGCGCCATCGCTCTCGGCGCGCTCGATGCAAACTGGTCAGGGGCAATCCTGGGCGGCTGAGTCGACTACCTTTCCCAAATCGCGATCGCCCATTCTTCGCATGGGCCAATGAAATTTCAATCCATGATTCATGCGGCAAGGAAATTTGCCAGATACGGCATCTTCATGGCGCCGCTTGCGCCTCGCTTTGACGGAGGATGGATTGGCATCCTGGTTGGCAGCGCAATCAGGGCGCTCGTTTTCGCCGCGGGATACGCGCTTCTGCTTTACGTGCTGAACAACTGGTCGCTCTTCAAGTGGAGTGCCGGGGCACTCTGTTTCCTCTTGTATGCGTTCTTGCAGGAAGCGATCACGCTCCGGGAAACGCACCGCTGAACGGCATCCAGCCGCTCGCTCGCGGCCATGAAATCCCGCATCCCGACAGACTCGCTGAAGCACTTCCAGACGCTGGCAGCGGAAAGTGTTGCACCGACGTTGCCTATCGCATGCGCGACGATCGGGTGCGCATCGACAACCAGCACCGGCAGGCGCTCGCTTCCTCCTGTCATCCGTCCACTCCGTTCGTGCACCGAGGCAAGACGTAGACGGTGCCATCGCGAGCACCTCGAAACCATCGTATGCCGTCCATTGCGCCGCCCCCGGGCGGCGCGGTGCAGACACGGCACGCCGCGCCGGTCCGATTCCGCCAAAGACGCCCGCAGGCTGCGAACGATTCGTGCCGGCGTGCCTGGCCAGCGAGGTGGAGATACCCGGGACATCGCGACGCAAGCGATCGCGAACGACACGCATCGGCGGCACAAAAGAAAAAAGCGCCCTCGTGGCGCTTTTCCGTTGGCGCAATCGCCGCGGCTTTGCCGTCTGTCGATTCGCCCCCCGAAACCGTCTTTCGACGGTGACCGGAAAAATCTTCCGGATTAAAAAACGTCCGCCGCCGCCCGATCACTACCTTCCCCGGTCAGACGACGGAACGTTGCTTATCTGCAAGTCGGCCCGCATGCATGTGTTGTTCGACGATGATTGGCCCCGCCGTGCATGCAGACACTCCGCGGCCGGCACGCGCTTCACGTGCCGGCGACGCTAACCCCGCGCTTATTTCTGCTACCCCGTAGAACTTATCTATTCTTTTCATTTTTTCAACTTGTGGGGTGAAGAATAGTTATTGGCGGATCGGGATGTCAATCGTTTTAAACGCGATTTTCCGACGATTCAAGGGTTTTCCTTATCGAATTCCATCGCCGTACGGGCGCCGCGCGACGTGCGCGCACCGTCGATCAAACAGGGGACGATCAGCGTGCGGCGCCTTGCGCGATCAGTTCGCGTCGACCCGGTATCCTTGCTGGCGCAACAATTCGAGCACCCCGCGCGGGCCGCCCAGGTGCAGCGCGCCGATCGCGACGAACAGCGGCCGGTTCGGCGCGGCGATTGCCGTCATTCGTGCAACGAAGCGCCGGTTGCGCTCGTACACGATCTTGTTGTCGATCGACGCCGACAACACCGGGGAACGCGCGAGGCGTTCGCCCTTCGCGACGGCCCACGCCGAGATCGCGTCGGCGTCGCCAATTCGCCACAGCCGATGCAGCGCCTTGATGTCGTCGGCGTTTTGTGCGGGCGTCTGCACCATGTCCTGCGCGAGCATCTCGCGCTGCTCGGCCAGCGTGAGCCCGGTGAACGCGCGCATCTGTTCGGCGAGCGTCTCGAGCCCGATCACGCGGCCGCCCTTCTTCTTCAGGAACACGTTCTGCAGTTGCGCCTCGGTGCCGTATTCGGTCTGCAGGCCGGCCGACAGCGAATCGTAGGTCTCGACGACGAGCGCCGCGAGCCAGGGCCGCATCTTGCGGATCTCGGCGAGCGCGGCCGGGTTGCCGCGCAGGCGCGCCGCGAGCCGCTGCCACAGCGGCTCGGGCAGCAGGCGCTGCAGGCACGGATAGCGGCACACGCCGTACTTCGACACGTCATCCTGCGATTCGAGCAGGTCGTCGGGCGACAGTTCGAGCGCAAGCGTCGGCGACGCCGCGAGCGCCGCAAGGATGCGCGGCCGGAACGGCTGCGCGCTCGGATAATCGGACGGGTCGCCCGTATGCAGCGTGCCGAGCACGTAGAGCGTGACCTTGCCCTTGGTCGCGACATAGAACGGCATGCGCGCGGGCTGCATGCGCACCGAACCGCTCGCCACCGTGCCGTTCGACACGGCAGGTGCATGAAAGCCCGGCAGGCTCATGCCGGGCGGCGGGACCTGCGACGGATGAATCGGTGCGGTGGCCGGCGCGCGCCCTTCGGCACGTGCGACCTCCACGGGAACCACCAGGCCGGCAACCGCCACGCACGCGCCGGCCAGCGCCGCGCCCGTGACGGTACGCACGCTCCAGCGCCGCGCGTAGCGGTACGCGCGCATCACGCGCGCGCTGCCGGTTCCAGCACGGCGCACGCCGGACACGCGCGCCGCCAACGCTTCAGGCATTCGCCTCCCCTACCTCCTCGGCGCGATGGCAGGCCACCTGCCGGCCGTCTACCTCGCGCAGTTGCGGCTCCTCCGCACGGCAGCGCTCGACCGCATACGGGCAGCGCTGGTGAAACGCGCAGCCCGACGGCGGATTGAGCGGCGACGGCAGCTCGCCCTGCAGCTTGATCTGCGCGCGGCGGTCTTCCTCGAAGATCGCCGGCGTCGCCGACATCAGCGCACGCGTGTACGGATGGCGCGGCCGCGCGTAGATCGTCGCCTTGTCGCCCAGCTCGGCGACGCTGCCGAAGTACATCACCATCACGTCGTCCGCGACGTGCTCGACCACCGACAGGTTGTGCGAGATGAACACGTAGCTCGTCTTGAACTGCTCCTGCAGATCCATGAACAGGTTCAGGATCTGCGCCTGGATCGACACGTCGAGCGCGGACACCGGCTCGTCGGCGACGACGATGCGCGGATCGAGGATCATCGCGCGCGCGATCGCGACCCGCTGGCGCTGCCCGCCCGAGAACATGTGCGGATAGCGCTTCGCGTGCTCCGGCCGCAGGCCGACCGTGCGCATGATCTGCGCGATGCGCTGCGCGCGCTCGGCGGCCGTCAGGGTCGCGTTGATCTCGAGCGGCTCGCCGAGCGTCTGCTCGACGGTCTTGCGCGGGTTCAGCGACGCGAACGGGTTCTGGAACACCATCTGCACGCGGCGGCGCAGGTCGGCAACCGTATCGCGGCTCGCGCCGGCCACGTTCTTGCCGTCGATCGTCAGGCTGCCCGACGTGGGCGTCTCGATCATCGTGAGCTGGCGCGCGAGCGTCGACTTCCCGCAGCCCGACTCGCCGACGACGGCGAGCGTCTTGCCGCGCTTCAGCGAAAACGACACGCCGTTCAGCGCCTTCACGGTGCCCTGCCCGAACATCCCGCGCTTGACCGAATAGTGCTTCGCGAGGCCGTCGGCCACCAGCACGGCTTCCTCGTCGTGCGGTACGCGAGGCGTTTGATTGACTGCGTTCATCGTGCGCCTCCCGTCAGGTCGAGGTTGGAAACATTGAGCGGCTTGATGCAGCGTGCGCGCATCGCGTCGTTGCCGGCCACCAGCGTGTCGAGCGCCGGCCGCGCCTTGCGGCAATCGTCGCCGACGTACTTGCAGCGCGGCGCGAACAGGCACCCGGACGGGCGATCATCGCGGCCCGGCACCATGCCCGGCAATGCGGCAAGGCGACGCGCCCCCTTATTGTGCTCGGGAATCGCGGCCAGCAGCGCTTCGGTGTACGGATGATGCGGCGCGCGGAAGATCTCGGGCACGCGGTTGGTCTCGATCACCTCGCCCGCGTACATCACCGCCACGCGCTGCGCGACCTCCGACACCACGGCCAGATCGTGCGAGATCAGGACGAGCGCCATCCCGCGCTCCTTCTGCAGCTTCACGAGCAGATCCATGATCTGCGCCTGGATCGTCACGTCGAGCGCGGTGGTCGGCTCGTCGGCGATCAGCAGCTTCGGATTGCACGCGACCGCCATCGCGATCATCACGCGCTGGTTCATCCCGCCCGACATCTGGTGCGGGAACGACGCGATGCGGTTCTTCGCGTCGGGAATGCCGACCTGGTCGAGCAGCTCGAGCGCGCGCCGGTGCAGCGCGTCGCCGCGCAGCCCTTCGTGCAGCTTCAGCACTTCCTTGATCTGGTAGCCGACCGTGTAGCTCGGGTTCAGGCTCGTCAGCGCGTCCTGGAACACCATCGCGATGTCCTTGCCGACGATCTTGCGGCGCGCCTTCGGCGACGCCTTCAGCAGGTCGACGCCGTTGAACGTCACCTCGTCGGCCGTCACCTTGCCCGGCGCGTCGATCAGGCCCATCAGCGCCATCATCGTCACGCTCTTGCCCGAGCCCGATTCGCCGACGACGCCCACCACCTCGCCCGGCGCGATCGACAGGTTGATCCGGTCGACGGCGGGCAGGCCGTTGAAGTTCACCGCGAGATTGCGGATGGTCAGAAGATTGTCGCTCATGTCAGGCCATCCGTTTCAGTTTGGGATCGAGCGCGTCACGCAGCCCGTCGCCGAGCAGGTTGATCGCGAGCACCGAAATCAGGATCGACAGGCCCGGCATCGTCACGATCCACCACGCGTTGTCGATGTAGTCGCGCGCGGACGCGAGCATCGCGCCCCACTCGGCGGTCGGCGGCTGCACGCCGAGGCCGAGGAAGCCGAGCGCGGCCGCGTCGAGGATCGCCGACGAGAAGCCGAGCGTCGCCTGCACGATCAGCGGCGCCGTGCAGTTGGGCAGCACCTGCGAGAACATCAGGCGCAGCGTGCCGGCGCCGGCCACGCGCGACGCCGTCACGTACTCCTTCTGCAGCTCGCCGAGCGCCGATGCGCGCGTGAGACGCACATAGGCCGGCAGCGCGACGATCGCGATCGCGAACATCGTGTTGGTGAGGCCCGGGCCGATGATCGCGACGACCGCGACCGCGAGCAGCAGCGACGGCAGCGCGAGCAGCACGTCCATGATGCGCATCACGGGCGTGTCGGCCCACTTCTGGAAGAACGCGGCGACGAGCCCGAGCACGATGCCGGGGATCAGCGCGAGCACGACCGACACGAAGCCGATCCAGAACGACATCCGCGCGCCGAACATCAGGCGCGAGAGGATGTCGCGGCCTGCTTCGTCGGTGCCGAGGACGAATTTCCAGTTGCCGCCGTCGAGCCAGGCGGGCGGGATTTTCACGTAGTCGCGGTATTGCTCGACCGGGCTGTGCGGCGCGAGCAGCGGCGCGAGCAGCGCGACCAGGATCAGCACGAGCACGACGATGCCGGCGCCGACGGCGCCGCGGTTGCGCGAGAAGTTGGCCCAGAACTCGCGCAGCGCGAGCGTACGGCCGCCGGCCGGCGCGGATTCGGTCGGCAGGGTGTTTTGCAGATTGCTCATGGGATTACCTCGTGTGGCGGATGCGCGGATTCAGCACGCCGTACAGCAGGTCGACGACCAGGTTCACGACGATCACGAGCGTCGCGATCAGCAGGATGCCGCCCTGCACGACCGGATAGTCGCGACGGCCGATCGCATCGATCAGCCACTTGCCGACCCCGGGCCACGAAAAGAGCGTCTCGGTCAGCACCGCGCCCGCGAGCAGCGTGCCGATCTGCAGGCCGATCACGGTGACGACCGGGATCAGCGCGTTGCGCAGCGCATGCACGACGACCACGCGCGCGGGCGACAGCCCCTTCGCGCGGGCCGTGCGGATGTAGTCCTCGCGCAGCACTTCGAGCATCGACGAGCGCGTCATCCGCGCGATCACCGCGAGCGGGATCGTGCCGAGCACGATCGCGGGCAGGATCAGGTGGCTGACCGCCGACTTGAACGAGCCTTCGTCAGGCGCGAGCAGCGCGTCGATCAGCATGAAGCCCGTCGGATGCGGGAAGTCGTATTCGACCGCGATGCGCCCCGACACGGGCGTCCAGCCGAGGTATGACGAAAACACCATGATGAGGATCAGCCCCCACCAGAAGATCGGCATCGAGTAGCCGGTCAGCGCGGTGCCCATCACGCCGTGGTCGACGATCGAGCCGCGCCGCAGCGCGGCGATCACGCCGGCCGGCAGGCCGAGCGCGAGCGCGAACACCAGCGCGCACAGCGACAGTTCGACGGTCGCCGGGAAGCGCGCGAAGAACTCGCCCGCGACGCTCGTGTTGGTGATGATCGACGTGCCGAGGTCGCCGTGCAGCGCGCGGCCGATGTAGTGGAGGTACTGCACCGGCAGCGGCTGGTCGAGCCCGAGGCGTTTCATCGCCTCCGCGTGCATCGCGGGATCGACGCCGCGCTCGCCCATCATCACTTCGATGGGGTCGCCCGGTATCAGGTGAATCAGCGCAAACGCCAGGATGGTGATGCCGATGAAGGTCGGGATCACCATGCCCACGCGGCGCAACACGAATGTGAACATGATGCGTCTCGTATTTTCTTGTGGGAAATGTGCGACCGGCGACGGGAAGCTCGTGGCCGCCCGCCGCCGGATGAGTTAGCCGGTCTCGGTCTTCGTAGACAGCTTACGCCGGTCGTATTACTTCACGCCGACACCGTCGAAGCGCGCATAGCCAAGCGGCTCGATGCGCATGTCGACCACGTTCTTGCGCACCGGCTGGTAGACCGTCGAGTTCGCGATCGGCGAGAACGGCAGCTGCTGCGCGAAGATCTGCTGGGCCTGCGTGTAGAGCTTCGTGCGCGCGTCCTGGCCCGTCGTCGTGCGGCCCTTCTGGACCAGCTCGTCGAACGGCTTGTAGCACCAGTGCGAGAAGTTGTTGCCCTTGATCGCCTCGCAGCCGAGCAGCGTGCCGAGCCAGTTGTCCGGGTCGCCGTTGTCGCCCGTCCAGCCGATCAGCATCGTGTCCTGCTCGCCCGCATGCGCGCGCTTGATGTACTCGCCCCACTCGTACGTGACGATCTTCGCCTTCACGCCGATCTTCGCCCAGTCGGCCTGGATCATCTCGGCCATCAGGCGGCCGTTCGGGTTGTACGCGCGCTGCACCGGCATCGCCCACAGCGTGATGTCGAAGCCGTTCGGGAAGCCGGCCTTCGCGAGCAGCGCCTTCGCCTTCGCGGTGTCGTACGCGGCCATCTTCAGGTTCTTGTCGTACGACCATTGGGTCGGCGGCATCGGCGCGGTCGCGGCCTGGCCGGCGCCCTGGTAGACGGATTCGAGGATCGCCTTCTTGTTGATCGCCATGTCGAGCGCCTGGCGCACCTCGAGCTTGTCGACCGGCTTGTGCTCGACGTTGTACGCGAGATAGCCGAGGTTGAAGCCCGCCTGCGACGGCATGTCGACGCCCGGATCGGCCTTCAGCGTGGCGATGTCGGCCGGACGCGGATAGCTCATCACCTGGCATTCGTTGCGCTTGATCTTCTGCACGCGCACGCCCGGATCGGGCGTGATCGAGAAGATCAGCTTCGAGATCTTCACTTCGCCCTTCTTCCAGTAATCAGGATTGCCGTCGAACCGGATCGTCGCGTCCTTCGTGTAGCTGCGGAAGATGAACGGGCCCGTGCCGATCGGCTTCTGGTTGATGTCGGCGGCGCGGCCGGCCTTCATCAGCTGGTCGCCGTATTCGGCCGACAGGATCGACGCGAATTCCATCGCCATGTTCTGGATGAACGGCGCATTCGGCTCGGCCAGCGTGAACGTCACGGTGTACGGATCGACCTTATCGATCTTCGTGATCAGCTTGTCGAGGCCCATGTCGGTGAAGTACGGGAACGACACCGGGTACGCCTTGCGGAACGCCTGGTTCGGGTCGAGCATGCGCTGGAACGTGAACAGCACGTCGTCCGCGTTGAATTCACGCGTCGGCTTGAAGAAGTCGGTCGTATGGAACTTCACGCCGTGGCGCAGGTGGAACGTGTACACCTTGCCGTCGGACGATACGTCCCACTTCTCCGCGAGGCCCGGCTCGACCTTCGTGCCGCCGCGCTCGAATTCGACGAGGCGGTTATAGACCGTGAACGTGGCGGCAGTGAAGTCCACGCCGGTCGTGAATTGCGCGGAATCGAAACCCGCCGGGCTGCCTTCTGAGCAGTAGACGAGCGTTTTGTTCGGAATCTGTGCGAATGCAGAGCCCGCGACGCCGAGCGATGCCGCTGCCACGCCTGCAATGGCGGTAACACGCAGGGTGTGCAACAGACGGTTGTATTCCATGTTTCCTCCAGGTCTCCAGATCGGAACCGGCCCGCCAGGGGCCGGCGTACGCGGATATTACTTGAGCTAACGATGTGGCAACAAGCCGGAGAAAAAACTCTTCCAGATGCACCCGCACGGGTTTTTGCCGATGTTTGGTGTGGGTAAAAAATGCGAAAAAACGCGCGCGAGCGACAATTCCGTTCATTCTGCGCAAGTTTCGTTCGACGAGTAAACAAATCGGGCGCGAACACGGCGGTTCGGCGCGCCGTTTTAGCGGATTCGGCCAGACATCATTGCGTTTTACGAAACTATCCGATGACCGTTTTGCACTGGTGCGGCGTCACGCCGGCGCGTCCAGATCGGCGCTGCGCGCCGGCACGCATGCAACCGCGACGATCGACAGCGCGAGCCCCGCCATCACGTAGTAGGTTGGCGCGAGCGGCGTCCCCGTGACCTTGATCAGCCACGTGACGATGAACTGCCCGAAGCCGCCGAACAGCATCACCGCGACGTTGTACGCGATCGACAGCCCGGTCGAGCGCACGTTGGCCGGGAACAGCTCGGCGATCATCGCGCCGAACGGCCCGAAATAACCCGCGAGCGTCACCGACAGCACCGCCTGCACCGCGATCAGCCGCGCGATGCTCGGCCCGGCGTCGAGCCACGCGAACAGCGGATAGATCAGCACGAGCGTCAGCGCCAGCGACCACAGCGACAGCCCCTTGCGGCCGATGCGGTCCGACCAGGCGCCCGTGACCGGCGACAGCACCGTCAGCAGCAGGTTGCCGATGATCACCGCGTAGAACGATTCCGCATACGGCAGCTTCAGCTGCTTGACCGCGAAGGTCGGCAGATAGCTGATCAGCACGTAGATCGTCACCGTCAGCGCGATCACCGAGCCGAGCCCGCACAGCACCTCGCGCGGGTGGCGCGTGAACACGTCGCCGAGCGTCGCGCGGCGCGCGTTCTGCCGCGCATGCAGGAACGCCTCGGAATCGGCGAGATGGCGGCGGATGTAGAAACCGATCGGGCCGATCACGAGCCCGAGGATGAACGGCACGCGCCAGCCCCAGCTGTGCAGCGCTTCGTGCGACAGCCCGCGCGTGACGGCCGCGCCGACGAGCGCGCCGATCAGCAGCGCGGCCGCCTGGCTCGCCATCTGCCAACTGCCGTAGAAGCCGCGTTTCGAGAACGGCGCGGCCTCGATCAGCAGCGCCGTCGCGCTGCCGAATTCGCCGCCCGCGGAGAAGCCCTGCAGCAGCCGGCCGAGCACGATCAGGAGCGGGCCGCCGATGCCGACCGCCGCATAGGTCGGCGCGACCGCGAGCAGGAAGATGCCGGCCGTCATCAGCAAGATCACGAGCGACAGGGCGGCCTTGCGGCCGGCGCGATCCGCATACAGCCCGAACACGATGCCGCCGATCGGGCGCATCAGGAACGCGACGCCGAAGGTCGCGGTGGTCAGCAGCAGCGACGAGTATTCGCTGGAGGTCGGGAAGAACAGCTCGGCGATCACGACCGTCATGAGGCCGAACACCGTGAAGTCGTACCACTCGAGTGCATTGCCGATCACGGCGGCCGCCACCGCGCGCCGGTTCAGCGCACGCTCGGGACGGATCGTTTTCGTTGAGTTCGCAATCGTCGCCATGCGTGCCTCGTCCTCGTCGGTTCGCCGTGTCGGGCGACGCGCCGCGCGGGGTGCCCGCGGCGCGCCGGTTTGCAGCGAGTGTAGAAAGCGGCGGAACCGTTTTCAAGCAATAAAAAACGCCCGCCGTCTTTCGACGGCGAGCGTTTCGCGGTTTCCGCCACGATGCGGCATCGCACGATGCCGCACGGGCCTCAACCCATCTTCGAGAAGGCGCTGCACCAGCCCTTCGCCGACACCTGCTTGCCGGGGAAGGCGCCGCACGGGCCCGAGGTCGAGCCCTTCTTGCCCTGGTACAGCATGCAGGCCGCGCAATCCTGGCCCGCCGCGTATTTCGGATACTTCGTCTTGTCGACCTTCGTGGCGTCGGCCTTGTAGCCGAGCGCCGCCGCGGTCGGATCGGATTCCGACAGCAGCGGCGCATCGGCCAGCGCCTCGCGCGACAGCGCCAGCGCGGACACGACACCGACGCTCGTAATCAGGAAACTCCGACGGGATGTTTTCATGGGGGACTCGCTCCAACGTTATCGGTTTGAAAGCTGTTCTGGCGACAGCCGTTCGACAGCATAACGCTCATGCGAATGACTGTGCGCCCCGAAATGCCGGAGATAAGGAATTTCACACGGCCGTCACGCGCGGCCGCGCATCACCGCGGCGCATCACCGGTAGGCGGTCATCTCGCCTACCCGCTGCGCGAGCGCGAGCGACGCGGTGAGCCCCGGCGACTCGATGCCGAACAGGTTCACGAGCCCGCGCACGCCATGCTGCGCGACGCCCTGCACGATGAAGTCGGCCGGCGGCTCGCCGGGCCCCGCGACCTTCGGCCGGATGCCCGCGTACGCGGGCTGCAGCGCATCGTCGGGCAGCTCCGGCCAGAACGTGCGGATCGATGTGTAGAACGCGGCCGCGCGCGCCGGATCGACTTCGTAGCGCAGCGCGTCGCACCACTCGACATCCGGGCCGAAGCGCGCCTGCCCCGCGAGATCGAGCGTCAGGTGCACGCCGAGCCCCGAGCGGTCGGGCATCGGGTAGATCAGGTGCGAAAACGGCGCGCGGCCCGACAGGCTGAAGTAGTTGCCGCGCGCCAGGTAGAGCGGCGGCACCCAGCGCGGATCGAGGCCGCGCGTGCGACGCGCCAGCGCCTGCGCGCCGAGGCCCGCGCTGTTGATCACGCACGCGGCCTCGATCTCGGCCGGTGCGTCGCCGCCCGTCCGCACGACGAAGCGGCCGCCGCGCAGCACGTCGATCGATTCGACCGGGGATTTCAGCGCGCACACGGCGCCGTCGCGCTCCGCGTCGCCGAGCAGCGCGAGCATCAGCTGGTGGCTGTCGACGATGCCGGTGGACGGCGAGAACAGCGCTTCCACGCATTCGAGCGCGGGCTCGAGGGTCTGCGCCTCGGCGCGCGTGAGCGGCAGCAGGTCGAGCACGCCGTTTTCGGTCGCGCGCGCGGCGATCGCCTTCAGATGTTTCACCTGCGCGGCGCTCGTCGCGACGAGCAGCTTGCCCGCGCGCCGGTGCGGCACGTGATGCGTTTCGCAGAACTCGTACAGCAGGTCGCGCCCGTGCACGCACGACAGCGCCTTCAACGACCCGCGCGGATAGTAGAGGCCGGCATGAATCACTTCGCTGTTGCGCGAACTCGTGCCCGTGCCGATCGCATCGGCCGCCTCGAGTACGATCGTTTCGCGTCCGCGCGCGGCCAGTTCGCGTGCAATCGCCAGACCGACGACGCCCGCGCCGATCACGACACAATCCATCTGCTCCATGACGTTTCGCGCCGCTAGCGCGTCGAGGGGAGAGATAAGAATTGTACGTCCCGGTTCACCCGCTTGCCGAGCGGATGCGCGTGCGGCGCAACGATACCGCGCACGGCGCGGCGCGCGCAGCCCGCCGCCGCGCGCGCCGCCCGGTCAGAAGCCGATCGGCCGGCGCTTCGCGGCGCCCTCGTCGGCGCGGATGTCGCGCGGCCCGATCGCGTCGCGGCCGTCGAGCCGCGCGGCGCCGAATGCGTGCAGCAGCGCGCGGCGCATCGTGCGCGGCGGCGTCGCGGCCAGCACGTCGAGCGCATCGTCGCCGAGCGTGTCGGGGAAGCGCCGCCCCCACGCGTGCGACGTGCGGATCTCGTCGTAGATCGTCTGCGCGATCCGGCGCGCGCCGGCCGCATCGGGCGGCGCGATCTCGTACACGTTCATCCGGTTGAGCAGCGGTTCCGGAATCGCCTGCGCGTCGTTCGCGGTCGCGATCCAGATCACGTTGCCCGCATCGATCGGCACTTCCGCGAATTCGTCGACGAAGGCCCGCGCGGTGTCGTGCTCGAGCAACGCATACAGCGCGCCGAGCGGATCGTATTGCGCATCGCTGCCGGCCTTGTCGATCTCGTCGACCGCGATCACCGGGTTCGCATAGCTGCCGTTCACGAGCGCGTCGAATACCTTGCCGGGCTTCGCGTTCTTCCATTGCGACGAAGCGCCCGACAGGATCCAGCCGGCCGTCAGCGAACTCATCGGCACGTAGTGGTACGCGGTGCCGAGCAGTTGCGCGAGCGCCTTCGCGAAATGCGTCTTGCCGATGCCGGGCGGCCCGAGCAGCAGGATCGGCATCAGTTCGAGCCGGTCGTCCGTTTCGAGACACAGCGCGACCTGCTTGCGCACGTCATCGAGCGGCTCCGTGAAATTGGGCAATGCGTCGCCGAGCGCGTCGAACGACGGCATCCGGTTCGGCTTCACGCAGAAGCGCAGATTGCCCGTCTTGAGCATCTTCTCGTAGGTGGCGCGCAGTGCGTCGCTCGCACTCTCGTTCAGGTCGCTCAACGCCGTCTCGACCTGTTCGAGGTCGTACACCGTGCTGAAGGACGCCACCGCCAGTTCCTGTTTCACCATCGCCGTCGTCATACCAACCTCGCTGCCGCTTGCCGTCGCACAACCATCAGACCCTTACGATTTCAGTGTAGCGGGCCCGCATCGCCGCGCAAGCGAGCAGCCGCGCGCGTCTGCTGCTAACACCGGAGCGCGCTGCACGCCGGCGCGGCACGGCGTATGATCGTCGGTTGACCCGCCCGCCGCGCCGGCTTCGCCGGCCACGACCGCGCGGCGGGTCGCGCCCGCTCCGAAGGTATGCCGATGTCCGTTCCCGCCGCTTCCCCGCGCATCGACGCCGATGCGATCGACGCCGTCGACACCGCGCTCACGTCGCGCCGCGCGATCCGCGCGTTCCTGCCCACGCCGGTGGCGCGCGACACGCTCGAGGCGATCCTCGAAGCCGCCAGCCGCGCGCCGTCGGGCACCAACATCCAGCCGTGGCGCGTGTACGTCGCGACGGGCGCCACGCGCGATGCGCTCGCCGCCGCGCTCACCGCCGCTCACGACGATCCCGCGCGCGACGAGAAATACGTCGCCGAGTACGACTACTACCCGCGCGAATGGGTGTCGCCGTATCTCGAGCGGCGCCGCAAGGTCGGCTGGGACCTGTACGGCCTGTTGAACATCGCCCGCGACGAGAAAGCCCGCATGCACGCGCAGCACGCGCGCAACTTCCGTTTCTTCGACGCCCCCGTCGCGCTGTTCTTCACGCTCGAGCGCATCATGACCCACGGCGCATGGCTCGATTGCGGCATGTTCCTGCAGGGCGTGATGACGGCCGCCCGCGCACGCGGGCTCGACACGTGCCCGCAGGCGGCATTCGTGCCGTTTCACCGGATCGTCGCCGAACACCTCGGCATTCCCGCCAACGAACAGCTCGTCTGCGGCATGTCGCTCGGCCATGCGGACCCCGCCGCGATCGAGAACCGTCTCGTCACCGAGCGCGCGCCGGTCGCCGAGTTCGCCCGCTTCTTCGCTTGAAAACGCATGACGCGGCCCTACCTTTTCAACATGCGTGCATCGCGCGGCAAAGCCGGCGCGGCGCGCCCCGCCGCATCGCGATCGAAATCGATCGGGCGTAAGATGTACGTTCGTTCCCCGCTATTGCGCATTTCCGGAGACGTTTCATGCTGAAACACGGCCTGGCCGTCCTGCTCGCGAGCATCGCGCTCGCCGCCCATGCGCAGAGCCCCGCGCCGGCCTCCGTCGCATGGGAGATCCAGGTGGTGCGCGACGGCCAGACGATCGACACGTTCCAGCAGCACACCACCGTCGGCCAGACCCGCACCGATACCCATCGCTATCCGTCCGCCGTGCCGGTCGGTTGCGGCAACGCCGCCCGCGTCGTGCCGACCGAGCGCTCGCGCGCGGTGACGGTCGCGCCGCTCGCGGTCGACGCCGGCGCGAATACGGTCTCGCTCGCGCTCGACGTGCAGGAAACGCTCGACGACGAAAGCGCGACGCGCAGCGATCCGTGCGTGCCGGCCTCGCCGCGGCAAATCGTCGCGAGCCACCCCGGCTTGACGGTCGGCGGCGACGCATGGACGGACTGGACGCTCGTCGAGCAGCGCCCGCATCTCGTGTACCGCGTGCGTGCGCGCGTCGCGCAGGATTGAACGTCATGTCCGCCGACGCCCTGTCCCTGCCGTTCGCCGAACCGCACGCCGCGCCCGACGAAATCACCGCGGTGAGCTGGAACCTGCACAAGGGCCGCTCGCCGCTCGGCTTCACCGCGTGGAACGCGATGCGCAACTGGATGCAGTCGACGCACGCCGACGTGTATTTCCTGCAGGAAGCGATGGCGCGCCGCATGCCGCGCCCCGTGCTCGCGCCGCGCTTCGGCGCGCCGATGGACGATGCGGTCGACGACGTGTGGCATTGCCAGGCCACCGAGATCGCGCATGCGCTCGACTGGCAGATCGCCCTCGGGCCGAACGTGTTCAAGCCGTCGTGGCGGCACGGCAATGCGATCCTGTCGCCGCATCCGCTCGACCTCGGCGGCCGCTGGGACATCTCCGCGCACCGCTTCGAGCGGCGCGGGCTGCTGGTCGCGCGCGCGACGCTCGCCGGCGCGCGTCCCGTCACGCTGCTGTGCGCGCACCTCGCGCTCACGCGGGCCGCGCGGCTGCGCCAGATGCACTGGATCGCGCACTGGATCGTGCGCAACGCGGGCGACGGCCCGCTGATGCTCGCCGGCGATTTCAACGACTGGCGCAACGATTCGGTCGCGCTGTTCGGCGAGATCGGACTCTCCGAGGTCGCGACGCTGCTCGGCGAATCGGGCCGCACGTTCCCCGCGTTCTCGCCGGCGCTCGCGCTCGACAAGATGTTCGTGCGCGGGCTGACGCCGCTCGAATGGCGCGCGCCGTCCGGCGAGGCCGCGTGGCTGTCGGATCACCTGCCGTACATCGCGCGCCTGCGCCTCGATCCGCCGTAACGCCGCGCTCCGGTCGCGCGGCGCGCTACCATTCGGGGCTCGCCCATTCCGCCCGCGCCGCCATGACCTACCTGCCGATCCTGTTGCAAATCGCCGTCGTCTATCTCGTCGCCGCGATTACGCCCGGCCCGAATTTCTTCATGATCTCGCAATTGTCGCTCGCGGGCCGGCGCAGCCTCGGCGCCGCGTCGGCGCTCGGCGTCGGCACCGCGTCGCTGGCATGGGCGACGCTCGCGATGCTCGGTCTAGCGGCCGTGCTGCACCAGGTCGAATGGCTGTACGAGGCGATCCGGATCGGCGGCGCGCTGTATCTCGTGTATTTCGGCATCAAGCTGCTGCGCGCGGGCGTGCGCCGCGACGCGGCGCCGGCCGGCGCGCCCGACGAACCCGCGCCGCTGGCTGCGCCGCACGCGCGCGACTACCTGCGCGCCTATCGCAGCGGCCTGTTCACCTGCCTCACGAACCCGAAATCGTGCGCGTTCTGGACCAGCGTGTTCGCGGCGATGCTGCCCGCGCACGTGCCGCTGTGGTTCAACGGCGCGGTGCTGGTGACGATCGGCGTGCTGTCGGCGGGCTGGTATTCGTGCGTCGCGTACCTGTTCGCCAGCCCGCGCGCGCAGCGCGGCTACCGGCGCGTGCGGCGTCCGCTCGACGCGCTGTGCGGCGTGGCGCTCGTCGGCCTCGGCGCAAAACTCGCGGCCGATCGATGAAAGACAATTGAAAGAATGCGTTGCGCCAAATCCGCGCAGCCTCGGTGGTCAAGCCCGCGATCGGTGCCAACAGGGTAAAATAATGAATTCCTCAATCGTCTGTCATCGAGAAGGCGCGTGTCAGGCGCGCCGGCCGGCCGATCCGCGATCGGGCCGTCGCACTCGGTTTTTGCCCGTTTTGGGGCCCGTTACTCGCGTTCGCTACGCGCGTCCGTTTTCAAAGCCATGAGCAAATACGACACCGCCACCGTTCAATCCGTCCATCACTGGACCGACACGCTGTTCAGCTTCACCTGCACCCGCGAGGCGGGCCTGCGCTTCAACAACGGCGAATTCACGATGGTCGGCCTCGAGGTCGACGGCAAGCCGCTCGCGCGCGCCTATTCGATCGTCAGCCCGAACTACGAAGAGCATCTCGAATTCTTCAGCATCAAGGTGCAGGACGGCCCGCTGACGTCGCGCCTGCAGCACCTGAAGGTGGGCGACACGGTGCTGATCGGCAAGAAGCCGACGGGCACGCTGGTCGCCGACAACCTGCTGCCGGGCAAGACGCTGTGGATGCTGTCGACGGGCACGGGCCTCGCGCCGTTCATGTCGATCATCCGCGATCCGGACATCTACGAACGCTTCGACAAGGTGGTCCTGACGCACACGTGCCGCCTGAAGGGCGAGCTCGCGTACATGGACTACATCAAGCACGACCTGCCGGGCCACGAGTACCTCGGCGACATCATCAAGGAAAAGCTCGTCTACTACCCGACGGTCACGCGCGAAGCGTTCGACAACGAAGGCCGGATCACCGACCTGATCGCGACGGGCAAGCTGTTCACCGATCTCGACGTCCCGCCGTTCTCGCCGGAAAACGACCGCGTGATGCTGTGCGGCAGCACCGCGATGCTGAAGGACACGACCGACCTGCTGAAGCAGGCCGGCCTCGTCGAAGGCAAGAACAGCGCACCGGGCCACTACGTGATCGAACGCGCATTCGTCGACTGATCCGCCCCTAAATTTGTGCCACATCAAGAACCGGAGTGAAAGCTCCGGTTTTTTTTCATCCGGGCTTGGCGAATTAGTAACAAGCTGGGACCATCGCATCTCAAATAGTTACATTTTGATACGTCAGCGTCCGGCGCTTGCGCGTCAGTGTTTTTCCTACAACACGTTCGCGCCAATCACTCACATTTACCCTTAAATGTCCGCCCGACATGACCTTTTCAGAAATTTTGAGATATTATTCGCCGCGCGTGGTTGACGTTTGGATGAGAGTGGAAGGGTCGGATGCAAGTGTTACAAGACGTAACTTTTGTTACCTCGGCAGGGGGCGATTCTCTGGCGGCGACCGTCATCGAAACGGCAGCCGATCCACGCAGCCAGCCGGTGTCTGAACCGCTTTCTGACAGCAGGGAGAGTCATGGATACGTCGCTTAGCGCACCCCGGGGCGCTCACGCCCCGTTCCCATCGCAGCAGCGCGTACAAGGCTGCGCCGCCACTCCGCCCATTGCCGACGTCGCGTCCGCACGCGACGCCTCCGCCGCGCGGATCGCAGCGCTGTCCGCCCAATTGCTTGCCGCCGACGAAGCAGCGCGCCGCCATCTGGCCGGCGAGCTGCATGACGGACTCGGCGCCGAACTCACCGCTGCTCGTTTCGCGCTCGCAAACGTTCAAACGTGGCTGCCGGCCGATGCGCCGGACGGCTGCCTGCGTGCGCTGGAGCTGGCGCAGCAGGCGCTCGACGCCGCAACCGACGCGAACCGCCGGCTGATCGACGAACGCGATACGCCCGCACTCGACGCGGGCGTCGTCGGCGCGCTGTCGTCGTGGGTCGACAGCCACGCGACGCGCACCGGCCTGCGCACGAGCTTTGTCTGCGCGGCCGACGCACGCCTGACGCAGATTGCCGGCGCCAGCGCGCTCGCGGTGTTACGCGTCGCGCAGGAAGCGTTGTCGAACGTCGCGAAGCACGCGCGCGCCGCGTCGGTCGACGTGCGGATCGCGACCGACGGCACCCACCTGTCATTGATCGTCTCCGACGATGGTACCGGTTTCTCGCGAAGCCGCCGCACCGGCTACGGCCTTGCGGGCATGCGTGCCCGCTGCGAGGCGTTCGGCGGCAGCTTCGACGCGAGCACCCCGGAAGCCGGCCGCGGCACGCGCATCACCGCACGCTTCGCGTGGGATTCGCTGCTCGCGGTGCCGGTCGCGGCCCGCCGCGCATCGCTTTCGTGAGGTCGTCATGAGCCTGAACATCCTGCTCGTGGACGATCACGCGATCGTCCGGCAAGGGATCCGCCAGTTGCTGATCGACCGCGGCGTCGCGCGCGACGTCACCGAGGCCGAGAACGGCGGCGACGCGATGGCCGTCGTCGACAAACAGGAATTCGACGTGATCCTGCTCGACATCTCGCTGCCCGACACCAACGGCATCGAGGTGCTCAAGCGCCTCAAGCGCAAGCTGCCGCGCACGCCGGTGCTGATGTTCTCGATGTACCGCGAGGATCAGTACGCGGTTCGCGCGCTGAAGGCCGGCGCCGCCGGCTACCTGTCGAAGACGGTCAACGCCGCGCAGATGATCGGCGCGATCCAGCAGGTCGCGGCCGGCCGCAAGTACGTGAGCCCCGCGATGGCCGAGGCGCTCGCCGAATACGTGTCGTTCGAGAACGAGCCGCTGCCGCACGAGAAGCTGTCCGATCGCGAATACCAGACGCTCTGCATGCTCGCGTCGGGCAAGCGGCTCACCGACATCGCGAACACGCTGTCGCTGTCCGTGAAGACGGTGAGCGTGTACCGGTCGCGGCTGCTCGAGAAGATGCGGCTGTCGAACAACGCGGAACTCACCTTCTACGTGATGAGCAACCGGCTCGTCGACATGGCGCCCACGGCCGGCGCCTGATTCGTACGTCCGGCCGGTTCGCCGACTTGCCCGGCCCGGCGGCGCGGCACATGCCGCGCTGCCGCCGCGTGCCGCCCGGCGCGCGCGCAAGCGCTTGTTTTATCGGACGATTTCGTGACGAACCGCTGCGCTGCAGCGGGTCTTGCGCGTCAAATCGGCTAAAATTATCGGTTTTCACTCAGTCAGCGCTTCCGCGCCCGCGCGCGCCTGCAATTCATCCGCAATGTCTCTCTTCCGCAAGAAAAACGTCGATCGCATGATCGCCGGCGCGCATGCCGCCGGGCTCAAGAAAGCGCTCGGCGCGATCGACCTCACCTTCCTCGGCATCGGCGCCATCATCGGCACCGGCATCTTCGTGCTGACCGGCACCGGCGCCGTGCAGGCCGGCCCGGCGCTGATGCTGTCGTTCGTGATCGCCGCGATCGCGTGCGGCCTCGCGGCGCTGTCGTACGCCGAGTTCGCGTCGACGATCCCCGTCGCCGGCTCCATCTACACGTATTCGTACGCCACGCTCGGCGAGCTCGTCGCGTGGATCATCGGCTGGGACCTGATGCTCGAATACGGCCTCGCGTCGTCGGCCGTGTCGGTCGGCTGGTCGGGCTACCTGCAGTCGCTGCTGCAGGGCTTCGGGCTGTCGTTGCCCACCGTGCTGACGGCCGCGCCCGGCGCGGTGCCGGGCGTCGTCACCTGGTTCAACCTGCCTGCGTTCCTCGTGATGCTCGTGATCACGACGCTGCTGTCGATCGGCATCCGCGAATCGACCCGCATCAACAACATCATGGTGTTCATCAAGGTGTCGGTGGTGCTGCTCGTCATCGCGGTCGGCGTGTTCCACGTGACGCCCGCGAACTGGAAGCCGTTCATGCCGCACGGCTGGAACGGCGTGTTCGGCGCGGCGGCCGTGATGTTCTTCGCGTTCATCGGCTTCGACGCCGTGTCGTCGGCGGCCGAGGAGGTGAAGAATCCGAAACGCGACCTGCCGATCGGCATCATCGCGTCGCTCGCCGTGTGTGCGGTGTTGTACGTGACGGTCGCCGCGGTCGCGACCGGCATCGTGCCGTCGGCCCGGTACGCGAACATCTCGCACCCGATCTCGTACGCGCTGCAAGCCGCCGGCGAGAACTGGGTCGCGGGCTTCATCGATCTCGGCGCCGTGCTCGGCATGCTGACCGTGATCCTCGTGATGAGCTACGGCCAGACGCGCGTGATCTTCGCGATGTCGCGCGACGGGCTGCTGCCGGCGACGCTGTCGCGCGTGCACCCGCGCTACGCGACGCCGTTCCTCACGACCTGGCTCGTCGGCCTGTTCTTCGGGCTGATCGCCGCGCTCGTGCCGCTCAACGTGCTCGCCGAGCTGATCAACATCGGCACGCTCGCGGCCTTCTCGATGGTGTCGATCGCCGTGCTCGTGCTGCGCCGCACGCACCCCGATCTGCCGCGCGCGTTCCGCTGCCCCGGCGTGCCCGTGGTGCCGATCCTCGCGGTCGCGTCGTGCCTGTTCCTGATGCTGAACCTGCAGCCCGTCACGTGGGCCGCGTTCGGCATCTGGCTCGTGATCGGCCTCGTGATCTACTTCCTGTACTCGCGGCACCATTCGAAGCTCGCGCACGGTCACCACGACGCGCACTGAACGCCGCGCCGTGCCGCGCGCGGCACGGTGCGCACCCGCGGGGCCGGTATCCGGCCCCGCCCCCTCTCCGCCTTCCCCCGCCTGCCTGCCGCCACGTTGCGCGTCCCGCAACGATACGCGCGGCAATTCCATTTCCGATCGCCTGTTTTTCGAATGCCGATATATTCGGCCCGAATCGCCAATTTAATCGACAGAAAATCTAATCAGGTTAATTTGAATATGAATAGCAGAAAATAATCGCGCAACCGGCATTGAACTCCCGCATTCGCCAAACTAGTATTCAGGTCGTTCGGCAGCATCCCGCCCGAGCCATGCCAGACGGGCCACACAGCACATCGGAAGCGTAGTCCGCTGCAATCGATTTCATTGAATTCATTTTTCGCAAACCAGATATTCATCGATTATTCGTAATCGGAATTTCAGCAGGCTTTTAATTTAATGCGACCGGGCCGAGCAATCCGGCCGCCGGTATTGAATTGCCTCCGTCCGGAGGCATGTCGCTGCACCTGTCCGAAGTTCAACAAGAACCAGAGAGGTCTTTCATGAGCAATACATTGGTCAACGTCACGGCGAAGGTCGAAATCAACGCGGCCAACCAGACGATCGCGGGGCTCAGGGATTATCAAAGCAAGAACTGGGCGATCGGACTGAACGGGGATACGCTGGCGCCGGACGGTTTCCTGACGTTCTTCACCGAGCGCAACCTGCCGTTCAGCTACTACGTTCGCGCACGCGGCGTCTCGGTCGGCGAGCCGACCGCCTACCAGGCGAACATCGAGACGCTGACGCAGCACATCGCCGCGATTCGCGCGTCGGAAACGAACCAGGTCCAGGCTACGATCCGCGAGCTCGAGCTGTACAAGTCGCGGAACTGGGCGATCGGCCTGAACGGCACGACGCTGCAGCCGGACAACTTCCTGCCGTTCTTCGGCACCCGCTCCGTGCCGTTCGAGTACTACGTGCGCAGCGGCGGCGTCGAGCTCGGTTCGCCGAGCGCGTATGACAACGACATCCGCCACCTGACGCAGTACCTGGGCTCGCTCTGACGCCTCGCCGCCGGGCGGATCCGTCCGCCCGGCGGTTCACCGACGGGGTGCGCCGTCGGGCCCGGCTCCGGGCATTCCGCTTCCTTCCCCCGCGCCACGCCCCCTTCCCCGGTTCACGCTTCCCCGGCAACTGCACGCTTGCCGCGGCAGGTTCATAATCCCGCCATTGAACGGCGGCCCGCACCGGCGGTGCCGTCCGGCAACAGGAAACGGATGATGGAAAGCGTCGATCTCGATGTATTGAAATCCAGCGCGCGCTGGATCGAAGAAGGCCGCCGCGTGCTGCTCGTGACGGTCGTGAAGACGTGGGGCTCGTCGCCGCGCCCCGAAGGCGCGATGCTCGCGGTGCGCGAGGACGGTCTGGTGGTCGGCTCCGTGTCCGGCGGGTGCATCGAGGACGACCTGATCGCCCGCGTGCACGCGAGCGGGATCGCGGCCGATGCGCGCCCGGAAGCGCTCAAGTACGGCGTGACGGCCGAGGAAGCCCACCGCTTCGGGCTGCCTTGCGGCGGCACGATCCAGCTCGTGCTCGAGCCGCTCACGCGCGACAGCGGGGTCGCGGCGCTGTGCGCGGAAGTCGAGGCCGGCCGCCTCGTCACGCGCACGATGACGCTCGCGACCGGCCGCGCGTCGCTGTCGCCCGCCCGGCCGGCCGACGGGCTCGGTTTCGACGGCGAGCGGCTCGTGACGATCCACGGGCCGCGCTACCGGATGCTCGTGATCGGCGCCGGCCAGCTGTCGCGCTATCTGTGCCAGATCGCGGTCGGGCTCGACTACCAGGTGACGGTGTGCGATCCGCGCGAGGAATACACGGACGCGTGGGACGTGCCGGGCACGCGCGTCGTGCACACGATGCCCGACGACACGGTGCTCGACATGCAGCTCGACGCCCGCTCGGCCGTGATCGCGCTCACGCACGATCCGAAGCTCGACGATCTCGCATTGATGGAGGCGCTGAAGACGCCGGCGTTCTACGTGGGCGCGCTCGGCTCGCGACGCAACAACGCGGCGCGGCGCGAGCGGCTGCGCGAATTCGACCTGAACGAAGCGGAACTGGCCCGGCTGCACGGGCCGGCCGGCATCTACATCGGCAGCCGGACGCCGCCGGAAATCGCGATTTCGATCCTCGCCGAGATCACCGCCGCGAAGAACCACGTGTCGCTGCCGACGATCCTGCAGGTCGAGGGCGCCAAGGCCGCGCGCGAGATCGCGGCGAACAGCGGCGCGACCTGCGGCCTTTGATCCGCACCGTTGCCGCGCCGGGCAGGCGGCGGCAACGACCCGTGGCCGGCGCGGGTGCCGGCCGGGATCAGGTCAGGCCGGCGGCGAGCGCCGCTGCGACCGATCCGACCACCAGCACGACGCCTACCGTGCGGCGCTTGTTCAGCTCGGTCCACAGCAGCACGCCGGTGAGCGACAGCAGGATCATCGAGCCCGCGATCGTGTCCATCAGCAGCACCCAGCCGAGATTCATGCCGACGCCGCGATGCAGGTTGTTCAGCGTCGTCAGGAATGTGTTGCCCGTGCGCTTCACCGACACGTAGCCGTTGCCGACCCAGTATTCGGCCTGCAGGTTCTGGTGCGGGCCGAACACGCCCATCTGCCAGCGCTCGGGCTGCATCACGCTCCGGTCGCCCCACGCCACGGCCTGCGCGGGTTCCTTGCGCAGGCGGCCCGGCGTGCCGTCGAAGTGCAGTTCCTGCTGCAGCCACTTCGTCATCGCGGCGGGCGACTTCGGCGCCGGATCGGGCAGCGCGATCTGCATCTGCTCGACCTGGGGTTCGCCGGTCGAGATCTTCAGCGGCGGCGCGCGATGGTTGAGCAGCACACCCGTCACGCCGAACAGCAGCCCCAGCACCGCGCCCCACAGGCCGACCCAGCCATGCACTTTGCGCAGCCACTTGATGAAGGTCGCGCGGCGCGAACGCTGGCGGCGCGCGGCCAGTTCGTCGTCGCTCAGCGGGCGTGCGGCAGGACGCAGCACGGTGACGCCCGCTCGGGGCGGATTGATCGTTTCGGGCGCGTTCACGCGAAAGTATCCATTCGTTCAAAGCAACGGGCGGCGCGCAGGGAATGCGTGCCGCCCGGGAAACATGAAAATGAGAATGGATATCATTACACAAATCCACTGCCGGCTCAATCCGCACGGGCGCGCCGCGGCACGCCGGACGAGCGAGGATGGGCGGGAAAAGAGCACGCGTAGCGCGCATGATGCCGGCCGATAGGCATTGGTTGCCGGCAGAATGATTCCGCAAGGCAAAGACAGAATTTCGTAAGAAATCGTCCCGACAGGGGCCGTTCAGCGCAGCGGCGGCAGCGGGAAACGCGGCGCGGCGTCGTCCGGCGCGGGCTCGGTGCGGTCGAGCGCGTACAGCCACGCAAGCAGATCCGCGACGGCATGATAGAGCTGCGGCGGAATCCGGTCGTCGAGGTCCACCTGCATCAGCAGCGACACCATCTCCGGCGCCGTATGCACGTACAACCCGGCGTCGTGCGCGCGCGCGACAATCATCTCGGCGAGTGCGCCATACCCTTTCGCGACCACGCGCGGCGCCTCGTCGCCGCCCTTCGGGTCGTAGACGAGCGCGGCCGCGCGCTTGCGGGACTTCATGCTCACTGCAGCACCTCGTCGTCGATATCCGGCGCACGCTGCGCCGGTTCGCCGGCCGCGCCGCGCGCATACGCGGCGGCGGCGGCCTGGGCCGCAAACAGGTCGAAGCTGTCCGGCGCATCGTCGACCGCGCGAATCGACAGCCCGCCCACCCGCAGCCCCGACCCCTCGAGCCGTTGCCGCAGCGCGGCTTCGTGCCGCGTGAGACGGTCGGCGCCCGCCTGGTTCGCGCGCAGCCGCGCGACGAGCTGCGCGCCGTTCAGCACCAGTTCCGCGTCCACCGTGCCGAGCGACGGCAGCGTCAGCGTCAGGCGCGTGCGCCATGCGATGCCGTCGCCCGTGTCGTCGTCGCCGCGCGGCGCGCGGCCGCCCGAATCGTCGGGCTCGATCGTCCAGTCGAGCCGCGCGCCGGGCCATGCCTCGCCCGTCCAGCGAAACTGGTCGGTTGCCAGCGCATCGAGCTGCTGCCTGACAAGCGGGACGGCGGCCGGATGCACGGTGGCGAACGTCTGCGCCGGCGAATCGGACGACGCGGCGGCCAGGTCGGCCCGTGCGGGCGTCCAGCGCGCGTCGGGGCGCTCGGCGAGCGGATCGGCCGTGTCGGGCGGCAACGCCGCCCCCTGCCGGGCGCCCGCCGCCCAGGCCTGCGCCGGGTCGCGAGCCGGCGCGCCGCCCGGCGGCGGCGTGCCCGGTTGCGCCGTCGCCCGCGCGGTCGCAGGCGGCGGCGAGCGCTGTGCGAGCAGCTCGTCGAGCACATCGGTCGAATCGTATTGCGCGGCGGCGTCCGGGTCGGCCTGCGCGGCCGCAAGGCGCGCCTGCGGCTCGCGCATCAGCGCCGCGAGCGGGCGCTGGCCGGCCAGCCACTGCGCGAGGTGCGATTCGTAGAAGAGGCCGCTCTCGCTCACCGCCTGCGCAAGCGCCGCGCTCAGCGCCGCCACCGGCGGCGCGGCCGGGGAAGCCGCCGTCGCGGCGGAAGCCTGGGTGGACGTCGCGGCCGGAGGGGCCGGAGCGGCTGCGCTCGCCTGGGCCGGCCCCGCCGGATCGGCCAGCAGCACGGTCGGGTCGGCCAGCAGCGGCACGCGCCCGGCAATCGCCGGGGTCGCGTCGCCGCCCGCACGCGAGATCGCGTCGAGCACGCGCCCGACTTCGGACAGCGCAGTCTGCGTGGAAGCCGGCGGCGCGGCGGGCGGGCCGCCGGTCGAAGGCGAGGACGACGCGCCGGCGCCGGGCGTGCCGACCTGCGCGGTCGTACCGCTGCCGGCGGGCGCCGACACGGTGCCGGTCAGCAGGCTGTCGAGGCGGCTCGCCAGCAGCGCGGCCGCAACGGAGTCGATACCGGTCATGATCGGAGCCTGCTCATCTCAGACACATCGTTGCGAATCCGCAAACGGCACACCGGCGCCGCCCGCGGGAATCGCGCGCATGCCGCGCCGGGCCCGTGCGCCCCGGCGCCCGTGCCCCTGGACACGGGCCCTACCCGCGCGCGCGGTAGAGATCGGTCAATACCTTGGTCGAGCGCCGCGCCTCGAACAGCGCGGACAGCCGCGCGACGTCCGGGCTCGCGAGATCGCGGATCGCGGCGTCGTCGGCCAGGATGCGGCGGATCAGGTCGAGCTTGCGGCCGAGATCCGATTTGTCGAGCACGACGCCCGGATCTGCCTCCTTCAGCCCGTCAACCAGCTGCATGAATTCGGCCTGCAACCCCGGCAACGCGCTCCAGTCGGCGCTGCGCGCGGCGCACAGCATCCGGCCCGACACGGCGGCGAGCGCCTCGTAACGTTCGAAGTATTCGGCCTTGCGATTCATCGTGATGCTTCCACTGCCTGTTGTGCTGCCATTCGCGCGACTTCCGGTGCGATCCCCGTCCAGGCTTCCTCGAGGGTCGCGAGCAGCCCGTCGACCTCGACCAGCATCGCGTCGCTCGCCTGCGCGTTCGCTTCGAGCAGGCGCCGGCCGATATACGCATACAGCGCATCGAGCCGCTCGGCGATCTGGCCGCCCGCGTCACGGTTCAGCGACGCCCTCAGGCCGCTCTCGACGATCCGGATCGCCTTGCCGATCGCCTCGCCCCGCGCGGATACGGTGCCCTGCTGCAAATGCATGCGCGCCAGCGCAACCGCCTGCCGCGCGCCCTGGTACAGCATCGCGATCAGCCGGTGCGGCGAGGCGCCCATCACCCCCGTCTCGACGCCGACACGCGCGTATGCACTGGCTCCAGCGTGTCCTGGGGAAAACATGCGCTTCTCCTTGTTATGCCATGGCTATACGGGAGCCGCCGCCATGCAATGCACGGCGCGACCTTCTCCGGAGTTATCGGAAGGGATTTGGAAAGCTTTAGGCGCGCGACGCCTCCGGCGGGCGCGTCAGGCCGGGCCGCCGCGCCCCGCCAGGCAAGCCCCGAGGCCGCGATCGACCGCCCCGGGCGACCATTTCTGGAGGGCCGCCCCTAGAGGCCCCTCCCCGACAGGCCGCCCCGTCACACCGACATCTGCATGATGTCGTTGTAAGCGCTCACCAGCTTGTTGCGGACCTGGAGCCCGAACTGGAAGCCGATGTTGGCTTTCTGCATGTCGACCATCACATCGTTCAGCGACACGTTCGGCGCACCGACCTCGAACGCCTGCGCCTCGCCGAGCGCATGCTGCTGGTCGCCGCTGATCTTGTCGAGCGACGCCTTCATCGCGCTCGCGAACGTGCTGGCCGTGGCCGCACCCGAGCCGGCCAGCGCCGCCGTCGGGCTCCCGACGCCGCCGGACGCCTGCGCGGCCAGCGACTGCATCTGTTGCAACACCGAACCGATTCCGCTGACGTTCGCAGTCATGCTGCCCCCAAAACCTAGAGAAGAGACCCGGACCACCGGGCGATCCGCCGGCGCCGCACCACGCGCACCATGCCGGATCGCGAAAAAGGATAGCAGCGCGCCGCGCGTCAAAGCCGAGAAAGTACGGGGGAAACCCCGCTCTTTTCGGTCGATCGGAGCACCGCCCGGATCACGATAATCGCATCGTGTCATTGTCCGCCCGCTCGTCCGAGCGAGCTCAGTCGTACCGCTCCGGAGAAACTCGACGCATGGATTCGCAGGCCAACTCGCTGATCAACCCAGACGCCCGCGCGGGCCTCGCCAGCCCGGCGTCCGGCGCCGCCGCGGCCGCCGCGTTGCCGGGCGCGGGGGGCGCAGGCGCGGACTTCGGACTTGGCGGCTTCGCGGAACGCATTCCCGGCATCTCGAGGATGAAGGGCAACCCGAAGCTGCCGTTCGTGATCGCCGTCGCATTCGCGATCGCCGCGATCACCGCGCTCGTACTGTGGAGCCGCACGCCCGACTACCGCGTGCTGTACAGCAACCTGTCGGACCGCGACGGCGGCGCGATCATCGCCGCGCTCCAGCAGGCAAACGTTCCCTACAAGTTCGCCGATGCCGGCGGCGCGATCCTCGTGCCGTCGAACCAGGTGCATGAAACGCGCCTGAAGCTCGCCGCGATGGGGCTGCCGAAGGGCGGCTCGGTCGGCTTCGAGCTGATGGACAACCAGAAATTCGGCATCAGCCAGTTCGCCGAACAGGTGAACTACCAGCGCGCGCTCGAAGGCGAGCTGCAGCGCACCATCGAGTCGATCAACGCCGTGCGCGGCGCGCGCGTGCATCTCGCGATCCCGAAGCCGTCGGTATTCGTGCGCGACAAGGAAGCGCCGAGCGCGTCGGTGTTCGTCGACCTCTACCCGGGCCGCGTGCTCGACGACGGCCAGGTCCAGGCGATCACGCGGATGGTGTCGTCCGGCGTGCCCGACATGCCCGCGAAGAACGTGACGATCGTCGACCAGGACGGCAACCTGCTGACCCAGACCGCGTCGGCATCCGGCCTCGACGCGAGCCAGCTCAAGTACGTGCAGCAGGTCGAGCGCAACACGCAGAAGCGCATCGACGCGATCCTCGCACCGCTGTTCGGCACCGGCAACGCACGCTCGCAGGTCAGCGCGGACCTCGATTTCTCGAAGCTCGAGCAGACGTCCGAAAGCTACGGCCCGAACGGCACGCCGCAGCAGACCGCGATCCGCAGCCAGCAGACCAGCAGCGCGACCGAACTCGCGCAGGGCGGCGCATCGGGCGTGCCGGGCGCGCTGTCGAACACGCCGCCGCAGCCGGCGTCGGCGCCGATCGTCGCCGGCAACGGCCAGAACGCGCCGCAGACGACGCCCGTGAGCGACCGCAAGGACCAGACGACCAACTACGAGCTCGACAAGACGATCCGCCATCTCGAACAACCGATGGGCAGCGTGAAGCGGCTGTCGGTCGCGGTCGTCGTCAACTACCAGCCGGTCGCCGACGCGAAGGGCCACGTGACGATGCAGCCGCTGCCGCCCGCGAAGCTCGCGCAGGTCGAACAGCTCGTGAAGGACGCGATGGGCTACGACGACAAGCGCGGCGACTCGGTCAACGTCGTGAACAGCGCGTTCTCGACCACGGCCGACCCGTACGCCGACCTGCCGTGGTGGCGCCAGCCCGACATGATCGAGATGGCGAAGGAAGCCGCGAAGTGGCTCGGCATCGCGGCGGCCGCGGCGGCGCTCTACTTCATGTTCGTGCGCCCGGCGATGCGCCGCGCGTTCCCGCCGCCCGAGCCGGCCGCGCCGACGCTCGCCGCGCCGGACGATCCGGTCGCGCTCGACGGCCTGCCGGCGCCGGACAAGGCCGAGGAACCCGACTCCCTGCTGCTCGGCTTCGAGAGCGAAAAGAACCGTTACGAACGCAACCTCGACTACGCGCGCACGATCGCCCGCCAGGATCCGAAGATCGTCGCGACCGTCGTGAAGAACTGGGTGTCCGATGAACGCTGAAGGCTTGACCAAGAGCGCGCTGCTGCTGATGTCGATCGGCGAGGAAGAAGCCGCGCAGGTATTCAAGTTCCTCGCGCCGCGCGAGGTCCAGAAGATCGGCGCCGCGATGGCCGCGCTGAAGAACGTCACGCGCGAGCAGGTCGAGGACGTGCTGCAGGAATTCACGAAGGAAGCCGAGCAGCACACCGCGCTGTCGCTCGATTCGAGCGACTACATCCGCTCGGTGCTGACCAAGGCGCTCGGCGAGGACAAGGCCGGCGTGCTGATCGACCGCATCCTGCAGGGCAGCGACACGAGCGGCATCGAGGGCCTGAAGTGGATGGACTCGGGCGCCGTCGCCGAACTGATCAAGAACGAGCATCCGCAGATCATCGCGACGATCCTCGTGCACCTCGACCGCGACCAGGCGTCCGAGATCGCGTCATGCTTCACCGAGCGCCTGCGCAACGACGTGATCCTGCGGATCGCGACCCTCGACGGCATCCAGCCGGCCGCGCTGCGCGAGCTCGACGACGTGCTGACGGGCCTGCTGTCCGGCAGCGACAACCTGAAGCGCAGCCCGATGGGCGGCATCCGCACCGCGGCCGAGATCCTGAACTTCATGACCAGCGTGCATGAGGAAGGCGTGCTCGAAAGCGTGCGCCAGTACGACGCCGAACTTGCGCAGAAGATCATCGACCAGATGTTCGTGTTCGAGAACCTGCTCGATCTCGAGGACCGCGCGATCCAGATGGTGCTCAAGGAAGTCGAGTCGGAAACGCTGATCATCGCGCTGAAGGGCGCACCGCCCGCACTGCGCCAGAAGTTCCTCGCGAACATGTCGCAACGCGCGGCCGAACTGCTCGCCGAGGATCTCGATGCGCGCGGCCCGGTACGCGTGTCCGACGTCGAGACCCAGCAGCGCCGCATCCTGCAGATCGTGCGCAACCTGGCCGAGAGCGGCCAGATCGCGATCGGCGGCAAGGCGGAAGACGCGTATGTCTGATTCGGCGCGCGATCGTGCGGGCACCCTCACCGCATACCAGCGGTGGGAGATGGCGTCGTTCGACCCGCCGCCGCCGCCCCCTCCGCCCGACGACGCGGCCGCGGCCGCCGCCGCGCTCGCCGAGGAACTGCAGCGCGTACGCGACGCCGCCCACGCCGAAGGCCACGCGGCCGGCCACGTCGAAGGCCAGGCGCTCGGCTACCAGGCCGGTTTCGAGCAGGGCCGCGAACAGGGCTTCGCGGCCGGTCAGGCCGACGCGCACGAACAGGCCGCGCAGCTCGCGGCGCTCGCCGCGTCGTTCCGCGAGGCCGTGTCCGGCATCGAGCACGATCTCGCCTCCGATATCGCACAACTCGCGCTCGACATCGCGCAGCAGGTCGTGCGCCAGCACGTGAAGCACGATCCCGCGGCGCTCGTCGCGGCCGTGCGCGACGTGCTCGCGGCCGAACCCGCGCTGTCCGGCGCGCCGCATCTCGCGGTGAATCCGGCCGATCTGCCCGTCGTCGAAGCCTATCTGCAGGACGACCTCGACACGCTCGGCTGGAACGTGCGCACCGACGCCTCGATCGAGCGCGGCGGCTGCCGCGCGCACGCCGCGACCGGCGAGGTCGACGCGACGCTGCCCACGCGCTGGCAGCGCGTCGCCGCCGCGGTCGGCAAGGTGAGCGCGTGGTGACGCCCACGCCCGAGTCGCTCGCGCACGACGGCATGACGCCGCTCGAACGGGAACTCGCGCTCGCGTCGTTCGGCCCCGCTGCCGCGCACGACGCCGCACCGGACGCCACCCCGCATGCGGCCGTCGCTCCGGCCGACGCCGCGCGCGCCGCGCCGCGCGCGCCGCACAATCCGCATCTCGCGCACTGGCGCACCCATCTGAACGGGCTCTCGGCGCGCAGCCAGCGCGCGCTGCCGCTGCGGCCGTGCGGGCGCCTCACGCGCGCGGCCGGCCTCGTGCTCGAGGCGATCGGGCTGCGCCTGTCGGTCGGCGCCGAATGCACGATCGAACTGCCGCCCGGCAGCACGCTGCCGCACGCGGAAGCGGAAGTCGTCGGCTTCTCCGGCGACCGCCTGTTCCTGATGCCGACCACCGACGTCGCCGGCGTCCTGCCCGGCGCACGCGTGTGGCCGCGCGAAAGCGCGCCCGTCGCCGATCCGCTCGCGGGCGCGAAGCGGCTGCCGGTCGGCTGGGAAATGCTCGGACGCGTCGTCGACGCGTCGGGCCGGCCGCTCGACGGCCTCGGCCCGCTTGCGTCGAAGGTCGACGCACCGCTGTCGGCGCCGTCGATCAACCCGCTCGAGCGCGAACCGATCCACCACGTGCTCGACGTCGGCGTGCGCGCGATCAACGCGCTGCTGACCGTCGGCCGCGGGCAGCGGATGGGCCTGTTCGCCGGCTCCGGCGTCGGCAAGTCGGTGCTGCTCGGCACGATGGCGCGCTACACGAGCGCGGAAGTGATCGTGATCGGGCTGATCGGCGAACGCGGCCGCGAAGTAAAGGAATTCATCGAACAGATCCTCGGCGAGGACGGGCTCGCCCGCTCGGTTGTCGTTGCCGCGCCGGCCGACGTGTCGCCGCTGCTGCGGATGCAGGGCGCGGCGTACGCCACGTCGCTCGCCGAGTATTTCCGCGACCAGGGCAAGCACGTGCTGCTGCTGATGGATTCGCTGACCCGCTACGCGATGGCCCAGCGCGAGATCGCGCTGGCGATCGGCGAGCCGCCCGCGACGAAGGGCTACCCGCCGTCGGTGTTCGCGAAGCTCCCCGCGCTCGTCGAGCGCACCGGCAACGGGCCGGAAGGCGGCGGCTCGATCACCGCGTTCTACACGGTGCTCACCGAAGGCGACGACCAGCAGGACCCGATCGCCGATTCGGCGCGCGCGATCCTCGACGGCCACGTCGTGCTGTCGCGCGCGCTCGCCGAGGCCGGCCACTATCCGGCGATCGACATCGAGGCGTCGATCAGCCGCGCGATGACCGCGCTGATCGACGAAGCGCACCTCGACCGCGTCCGGCAGTTCAAGCAGATGCTGTCGCGCTACCAGCGCAATCGCGACCTGATCGCGGTCGGTGCATACGCTCCCGGCCGCGACGCGCAACTCGACCGCGCGATCGCGCTCTATCCGCGCATCGAGGCATTCCTGCAGCAGGGCTTTCGCGAATGCGCGCCGTTCGCGTCGAGCCTCGCGGGGCTCGATGCGCTGTTCGACGCTTACGGAGGCTGATCCCGATGGCTCACGGCTTTCCCCTTCAGTTGCTGCTCGACCGCGCGCAGGAAGATCTCGACTCGGCCACGAAGCAGCTCGGCACCGCGCAGCGCGACCGCACCGCGGCCGCCGAGCAGCTCGACGCGCTGCTGCGCTACCGTGACGAATATCACGCGCGCTTCGCGCAATCCGCGCAAAATGGCATGCCGGCCGGCAACTGGCGCAATTTCCAGGCGTTCATCGATACGCTCGATGCGGCGATCCTGCAGCAGCGCAACGTGCTGGCCGCGGCCGAACTCCGCATCGACGAGGCGCGCCCGAACTGGCAACAGAAGAAACGCACCGTCGGCTCATATGAAATCCTGCAGGCGCGCGGCGTCGCGCAGGAAGCGAAACGCGACGCCCGGCGCGAACAGCGCGACGCCGACGAACACGCAGCGAAGATCCTGCGCATGCGGGCCGACGCGGCCCGTTCGTCGTAACCCACCGCATTCGAACGAGAGAACCGCCATGCCACCCCTGCCCCTGCTCGGCGCGTTGATCGACACCGCCGGCGCCGCCCTCAAGGCCGCCCGCGGCTCGGGTTCGTCCGGCGCCGCCGGCACCGACGCCTCGAACACCTCGGCTTCCGCGCCGTTCGCGCAGACGCTGAAGCAAAGCGTCGACACGCGACGCGACACGGTGAATTCCGGCACGCAGAACGTATCGACGAAACAGGCCGCATCGAAGCCGGCCGCCGGCAGGAAGCCGTCCGGCACCGACGACGACGACTCGACCGACGACACGAGCGCGAGTGCCGCCGCCACACCGGACGCCGCCGCACTCGCGGCCGCCGCGGCCTTGCAGGCGCAACTGCAGGCGCGCACCGGCAACGCGACGCCGGCCGATGCGGCAACCGCCGCGGCCACTGCGCAACAGACGGCCGTCTCCGGCCAGCCCGATGCCACGGCCGCGCTGGCGGACCACGCGACCACGGACGCCGGCGCGCAGCCGGCCGCCCCGACGTCGGTCCACGATGCGCTGCAGGCCGCGCTCGGCAGGCTGACGGGCGGCTCGGGCGCGATCGCGATGCCCGCGACCGGCGCGACGGCGGCGTCCTCGGCCGCGACCGCATCGCCCGGCACCGCCGCACCACTGACGCCGAAGGCGCCGACGTTCGACCACATGCTCGCCGACGCCAAGGGCGCGCCGGGCGCCCAGGCGACCCCGACGCAAGCCACCGCGCAGGCACTGCAAGCCGACGCGAACGCGCAGTCCGGCGCGCAGCACGCGCTTGCCGCAGCCAGCGAGGCAACGGATCCGGCGGCCAGCGCGACGCTCGCCGCGGGCGCAACGGCCGCGGCCGCCGCGCAGGCGAGCCTGCAGTTGTCGCCGGCCGCGGGGGCGATCGCCGCCGCCAACCCGAACGTGCTCGCGCCGCACGTCGGCACCGCCGACTGGACGGACGCGCTGAGCCAGAAGGTCGTATTCCTGTCGAACGCGCATCAGCAGAGCGCCGAGCTGACGCTCAATCCGCCCGATCTCGGGCCGCTGCAGGTCGTGCTGCACGTCGCGGACAACCACGCGCACGCGCTGTTCGTGTCGCAGCACGCGCAGGTGCGCGACGCGGTCGAGGCCGCGCTGCCGAAGCTGCGCGACGCGATGGAAGCGGGCGGGCTCGGGCTCGGCAGCACGACCGTCAGCGACGGCGGCTTCGCTTCGCAGCAGAACCCGCAGCAAAACTTCGCCGGCGGCCAGTCGGCGCGGCGCGGGAACGGCGGATCGTCAGCCGTCGATGCACCGGCCGACGCCGCGCAATCCGCACCGGTCGCCACGACCGTGAGCCGCGCCGGCCTCGTCGATACGTTTGCCTGAGCATGTCGTGCCGGTGCGCGCGCCGCTCAGCGGCCGTGCACCGCCGCGGCCGCCTCGCCGCGCGGCGCCCCGCCCTTGCGGGCCGCGACGATGAAATCCGCCGCGCGTTCGCCGATCATCACCGACGGCGCATTCGTGTTCCCGCCGACCAGCGTCGGCATCACCGACGCATCCACCACGCGCAATCCGTCGACGCCGCGCACGCGCAGTTGCGGATCGACGACCGCGCGCGCATCCGAGCCCATCCGGCACGTGCCGACCGGGTGATAGATCGTATCGGCATGCGCGACGATCGTCGCGCGCAGCTCCGCTTCGCTCTGGTCCGGGCGCGTGTACAGCTCGCGGCCGCCCTGCGACGCGAGCGGCGCCTGCGACAGGATCCGGCGCATCGCGTGCGCGCCGCGCACGAGCAGGTCGAGATCGCGCGTATCGCTGAAGAAGCGCGGATCGATCAGCGGCGCGTCGCGCGCATCGCCGCTCGCGAGCGCCACCGTGCCGCGGCTGAACGGCCGCAGCGCGCACACGTGCAGCGAGTAGCCGAAGCCCCAGTGCATCTTGCGGTTGTGGTCGTCCACGAGCGCCGTGCAGAAATGCAGCTGCAGGTCGGGACGCGCGAGCGACGGGTCGCTCTTGATGAAGCCGCCGGCCTCCGCGACGTTGCTGGTCATCATCCCGGTGCGGCTCGAAAAATAGCGCGCGAGCGCGGGCGTCATCTTCGCGATCCCGCGCAGGCACACGCCGACCAGCTCCGACGAGTTCACCCGCGTATTGATGATGAAGTCGATGTGGTCGATCAGGTTCGTGCCGACGTCCGGCGCGTCCTGCACGACCGCGATCCCGTGCCGGCGCAGTTGCTCGGCCGGACCGATCCCCGAACACATCAGCAGTTGCGGCGAATTGAACGCGCCGGCGGACAGGATCACTTCCGCGCGTGCGTCGAGCGTCTCGACGCGTCCGTTGCGCGACACCGCGACGCCGGTCGCGCGCTTGCCGTCGAACGCGACGCGCAGCACCGTCGCATCGGTGATCACGTGCAGGTTCGGCCGGCTGCGGCCGTAGATATAGGCACGCGCGACGCTGCAGCGCGAGCCGTCGCGATGCGTGACCTGATAGAAGCCGACGCCTTCCTGCGTCGCGCCGTTGAAGTCGTCGTTCAGCGGATAGCCGGCTGCGTGCGCGGCCTGGATGAACCGCTCGGAAAACGGATTGCGAAAGCGCAGGTCCGACACCGACAGCGGGCCGTCCGCACCGTGCCACGCGTCGGCGCCGCGTTCGTTGCCTTCCGCTCGGCGGAAATACGGCAGCACGTCCTGCCAGCCCCAGCCGGTCGCGCCGAGCTGCGCCCACTCGTCGTAGTCGCCCGGGTGGCCGCGCGTATAGATCATCGCGTTGATCGCGCTCGACCCGCCCATCCCGCGCCCGCGCGGCTGGTAGCCGCGCCGCCCGCCGAGGCCCGGCTGCGGCACCGTCTCGTAACCGTAGTTCGTGCCGAGCTTGAACGGCACCAGCGCCGCGATGCCGACCGGCATGTTGACGAGCAGGTTGCGCTCCGTATGCGAGCCGGCCTCGATCAGTGCGATCGTCGCATCGGGACAGGCATCGGCGAGACGGCCTGCCAGGCTCGACCCGCCCGAACCGCCGCCGACGATGATGTAGTCGTATTGCATGTCACGTCTCCGTCGTGTCATGAAAGGCGCCCGGCTCCGCCGCGCGACCGCGTCTCCTCTTGTAAGGCCTGTTTCCCCGTGGAACGCCCCCGCGCATGCCCGGCGTCGCTCGCCGGGAAAGACGCGACGCGCATCGTCCGGCCGGGCCGGACGAGCGACGGACGATGCCGCCATGCTCGCGATGCCGGTCGCTCCCGCGGCGACGCATGCGCATTCCACAGGTCGACAGCCCCTGATGTTCGGGCATTGTAGGAATGGCCGTCATGCGCGCGGCGCGCGGATTCAAGAGCGATTCCTCTAAACGCCCGCGTGAACTAAATTTAAGATGTATCGATGCGCTTTGCGCGACGCGCCGGCCACGAGAAGCCGTTCCGCCGCGCAACGGGAGAGACGACGATGCAGCGCCAGGTTCTGCAGGCCGCGTGCCGACCCGGTTGCCCGGAGATGCCGCGCGCGCCGCGCATTTCATTTCAAACGGCTGCCTGCGCGAAGCAGCACGGCATCATGCGCGCAATCGTTCGAATTCGAACGGCACGGGTCGTCGCCGACCGTTTGGACGGTGGATCGCCGCCGCGGCACGATGCGCTACGGTACGGTCCGGCGTACCCGGCGTGCCGGCCCGTCGCGATGCACGGGCAGGCGCTCGCGCGGCGGCGTCGCGCGCCCGGCGGCAGTCGCCCCGCCCGGCAGGCACGCGCACCGCGGCACGTTTTTTCGATGCGGACACCGTCGCGCGGATGCGACGCCCGCCGCACGCAGCAACCGGTTTTCGAGCACGCATCGCATCCGGCCTCGCGCCGTGCGGCGCGCCCACCCCGATCCGCGTCGCCGCGCTCGCCGAGCGCGCGCGTGCGGCGTGACGGCCGGCCGACCAGCCAGGCCCAACTGGAGGAGACGACATGAAGAACGACCTGCCCGAACTGGCGCCGCAAGCCCTGCCGTCGGTAGATGCGCTGACGTCGCTGCTGCGCGACCAGCGCGCGGCTTACCTGCGCGCACCCTACCCGTCATGGGAAACGCGCGTGCAGCATCTGCGCGCGCTGCGCACGATGCTGATCGACCATGCGGACGCGCTCGCCGACGCGATCAGCGCCGATTTCGGCCATCGGGCGAAGCAGGAAGTGCTGCTGTCGGAAATCTGGATGGCGAAGGAAGAGATCGACGACGCGCTCAGGCACGGCAAGCGCTGGATGAAACCGATCCGCAAGCCGATGAACAAGTGGCTGCGCCCGGCGCGCGCGAAGGTGATTCCGCAGCCGCTCGGCGTGGTCGGCATCGTCGTGCCGTGGAACTACCCGGTGCTGCTCGCGGCCGGCCCGCTGATCTGCGCGCTCGCCGCCGGCAACCGCGCGATCGTCAAGATGTCCGAACTGACGCCGCGCACATCGGCGCTGTTCGAGCAGCTGATCGCGAAGACGTTCGCGCGCGACCATGTCGCGGTCGTGAACGGCGATGCGGAGGTCGGCGCCGCCTTCAGCGCGCTGCCGTTCGACCACCTGCTGTTTACCGGCTCGACGCACGTCGGCCGCCACGTGATGCGCGCCGCCGCCGACAACCTCACGCCCGTCACGCTCGAGCTCGGCGGCAAGTCGCCCGCGATCGTCGGCCCGAACGCCCGCTTCGATGCGGCCGTCGACGCGATCGTCGCGGGCAAGACGCTGAACGCGGGCCAGACCTGCATCGCGCCCGACTACGTGCTGCTGCCGCGCGGGATGGAAGCCGCGTTCATCGAGCGGGCGCGGGCGCGCTTCGCGAAGATGTATCCGGATCTCTCGACCAACGGCGACTACACGACGATCGTCTCGCCGCGCCACTATGCGCGGCTGCAGCAGCTCGCGAGCGACGCGCAGGCGGCCGGCGCGCAGCTGCATCCGCTGTCGGACGCGCGTTCCGATCCCGCGGCGCGCCGCTTCGTGCCGTGCGCGGTCACCCAGGTGCCGGCCGCGTCGCAACTGATGCAGGAGGAAATCTTCGGGCCGCTGCTGCCGCTGGTGCCGTACGAACGGCTCGACGAGGCGATCGCGTACGTGAATGCGCGCCCGCGTCCGCTCGCGCTCTACCTGTTCGACGAGGACGGCGGCACGATCGATCGCGTGATGCGCGAAACGATCTCGGGCGGCGTATCGATCAACGAAACGCTGATGCACATCGCCTGCGGCAGCCTGCCGTTCGGCGGGGTCGGGGCAAGCGGGATGGGCGCGTATCACGGCTACGACGGCTTCGTGACGTTCTCGAAGATGAAGCCGGTGCTCACGCAGCCGCGCCTGAACGCGCGCAACCTGCTGGCGCCGCCGTACGGCAAGCGCTTCGCCGCGCTGATCAAGCTGATGCTGAAGTTCTGACGCAGTCGAACCGGGCGAGCCGCGCGCATCGCGCGGCAGCCCGTCCACGCGCCGCGCGCAGGCCGCGCGCGTTCACACGGGCCAGAGCGGCCCTTCCTGCATCGCGCCGATCTGCTCGCGCAACTCGAGCACGCGCGCTTCCCAGTAACGATGCGTGTTGAACCACGGAAACGCGGCCGGGAACGCGGGATCGTCCCAGCGCCGCGCGAGCCATGCCGCATAGTGGATCAGCCGCAGTGTGCGCAGCGCTTCGACCAGATGCAGCTCGCGCGGCTCGAATTCGTGGAAATCCTCGTAGCCGGCCAGCAGATCCGCGAGTGCGCGCGACGCGCCTTCGCGGTCGCCCGGCAGCAGCAGCCACAGATCCTGGATCGCGGGCGCCATCCGGCTGTCGTCGAAGTCGACGAAATGCGGGCCTGCATCGGTCCACAGCACGTTGCTCGGATGGCAGTCGCCATGCGTGCGCAGCAGACGGATCTCGCCCGCGCGCTCGAACGCGGCCTCGACGCCTTCGAGCGCGAGCGCGACGGCCATCTCGTACGCGGGCCGCACGTCGTCCGGAATGAAATCGTGCGCGAGCAGGTAATCGCGCGGCTCGTAGCCGAAGGTGCGGATGTCGAGCACGGGGCGCGCGACATACGGCTCGGTCGCGCCGACCGCATGAATCCGGCCGATGAAGCGGCCGAGCCATTCGAGCGTGTCGCTGCGGTCGAGATCGGGCGCACGGCCGCCGCGCCGCTCGAAGATCGAGAAGCGGAAGCCGTCGAACGCGTGCAGCGTGCGGCCGTCGAACACGCGCGCGGGCACCGCCGGAATCTCGCGCGCGGCGAGTTCGGCGACGAACGCATGCTCTTCGAGGATCGCCTCGTCCGACCAGCGCGCCGGGCGATAGAACTTCGCGACGACCGGCGGGCCGTCTTCGATGCCGACCTGGTAGACGCGGTTTTCGTAGCTGTTGAGCGCGAGCAGGCGCCCGTCGGTGCGCAGGCCGGCGGGCATCAGCACGCTGTCGAGCGCATCGAGCACGCACTCGGGCGTGAGGCCGGCGAATGGCGGGCCGGCGGGAGAAGCGGAAGCGGAAGTGACGTCGTTCATGTCCCGCATTGTGCCGCCAGCCGGGTCGAAAGACGAGCGTCCGGTGCGGCGTGCGCTTAGTGGAGCGCCGCGCCGGCCGGCAGCACGGATTCGCCGGTGTCGATCAGGTCCTCGAGAAAGAACGGCTCGGTGTTGAGTTCCTTCGACTCACCCGGTACGCCCGCGTACCAGGTCACCATGGCCATGTCGCCCAGGATGCGCTGGACGATGCCGCGTGCGCCCTTCGGCACCGCGATATGGGTGGTACAGACAATCGACCCGACATGCATGATGGTTCCCCACTCTTGAAACTTGAAACCCGGCCCGCTGACGAGCCGGCAAATGCACGATCCGCGCGCTCTCGTCGGAGCGTTGCGCGTGATCCCATTGTTCACGGTTTATCGAAGCGCGAAAAGAAGAAGAAGCGGGCGAAGCACCGCGAATTCGTCGAATGTCTCCAATCAACCACTACGCCGGGCGCGTACTTGCCCACCCGGTTCCCCCCATCATACCCTGTCGAATGTGACTGCCCGCCGAAACCGCCGCGCCGCCGTCGCGCACAGGCGATCGGCACGGCGCGCGCATCGCGGCACGATGCGGGGCGCCACGGGATTCCGCACCGCCGCGCCTGCCGTAACGCCACCGCGTGCGCCGCGCGCCGGCGCTGCCGGCCCCGCGCTGAACGTTGCATGCGCAGCGAGCAGCGACCGCCGCCTGCGCGACACCGGCCTCGCCGGCATCCGTGCATCGTCCTGCCAGGCACACGACAGCGGTTGCGCCGGATGCTCGCCTTGCGGTACCGTTGAGGCTCATTCGCGTTCAAGCGCATTCCGACACGATGCATCCGCTCACGTCCGCCCTCGCAAAATCCCGGCCGCAGTTCGACTCGCGGCCGCAGGCGTGTGCGCATCCGTCGGTCCTTCCTCCTCCTGTCGCACCGCCGCGCGTCGGCGCCGCGCCGCCCCCTCCGGCGGCACGCGCCGGCTGACCAGCCGGCTTCCGTTTCGTCTTCCGTTCGCCCCCGTCGGCTCGTGTTCGTGCGTCATGACGCACGGTGCATTGCCACGCGCGCGAGCGGAACGTTCCGATCCGTTCGACAGGTGGATTCACATGGTTTCGTTCAAACGCGCGCTTGCCGCGCATGGCGCAACGTCGCTCTTCGTGCTGCTGTGGAGCAGCGGCGCGATCTTCGCCGAACTCGGTCTGCATCACGCCTCCGCGTTCGTCTTTCTCACAGCCCGCTTCGCCCTCGCGTCGCTCGTGCTGCTCGGCCTGGCCTGCGTGCGCAAACGCTGGCTGCCGCCGCGCGGCGAGCGGCGCATGGCCGCACTGACCGGCTTGCTGATGATCGGCGGCTATTCGATCTTCTACCTGCTTGCGCTCGAACGCGGGATCGCGCCGGGCGTGCTCGCGACGATCCTCGGCGTGCAGCCGATCCTCACGCTCGCGATCGTCGAACGGCGCTGGCAGCCGGTGCGCGTCGCGGGACTCGCGCTGTCGCTGGCCGGGCTCGCGCTCGTCGTATGTCGCGGTGCGGGCGACGGCAGGCTGTCGCTTGCGGGCATCGCGTGCGCGCTCGCCGCGCTTGTCGCGCTGACTGCCGGCTCGCTGCTGCAGAAGCGCGTTCGCGCGGCGCCCGCCGACGTGCTGCCGCTGCAGAATGCGATCGGCCTCGCGCTGTGCGTGGCGATCGTGCCGTTCCGGCCGGTATCGCTCGACATGAGCTGGGCGTTCGTCATTCCGCTGCTGTGGCTCGGCATCGTGATTTCGGTGATCGCGCAACTGCTGTTCTACCGCTTGATGCAGCGCGGCGATCTCGTCAACGTGACGAGCCTGTTCTATCTCGTGCCCGTCGTCACCACGCTGATGGATGCCGTCTGGCTCGGCAACCGGCCCGAGCCGCTCGCGCTTGCCGGCATGGGCGCCATCGTCGCGGGGCTCGCGCTCGTGTTCCGCGCGCCGGCCGCACGCGCGCAACCCTGGCGAGCATGAGCGGGCGGGCCGCCGTTCCCGTGGCGCACGGCGGCCCGCACCGGATACGCACGGCCGTTCCGCGCATTGCGAAAGGAATGTGAAAGATATGTGCAGGGCGTTCGTCGAATTCGCAGAAAAAGTTGCGGTTCCCGTGGTTTTCCGCTGATTTTTAATGGTTCGGATAGCGAAAAACCTGTGCGGGTTGCCTATACTCGAATTGACCGCCCCGCTCGCAATCGGGCCGGACCAATACGAGAAACACCCGGCATGGGGCCGGAGCAAGGGCCGCGGCGCCCGCTCCGCTCGACCTTGGAGACACGCATGACGACCTATTTCACGATCGGCGACTTCATCCTGTTGATCCCGATGGCGCTGGCCGGCGCGCTGTTTCTCGGCGCGGTGCCGTGTGCAACCGAATTCCGCCACAACCTGCTGCGCGTGCTGGGCGTCATTCTGGGCGTCGGCGTCGCGGTCCTGCTCGTCGAAGGCCTGCCTGCGCTGATCTAGCGTCGCAATCCGTGCACGACACGCATCGCTGCGCCGCAGCGATGCGTTTCACGTTGCCTGTAATACGGCACGCGATGTTTCGCATGCCGTATCGACTGCCGGTCAGATCGCCTGATCGGTGGACGGTTTTTCCCACAGGTTGATGCCGCCTTCGGTCGCGTGACGATCGATCTCCGCGAGTTCCTCCGCGGAGAATTCGAGATTCTTCAGCGCGCCGACGTTTTCACGCACCTGTTCCGCCCGGCTCGCGCCGATCAGCGCGGACGTCACGCGGCCGTGGCGCAATACCCATGCGAGCGCCATCTGCGCCAGGCTCTGCCCGCGCCGCTCGGCGATCGCGTTGAGCTTGCGCACCTGCTCGAGATTGTCCGCGCTCAGGTGATCCGGCTTCAGCGAGCCGCCGCCCGGCTTGTTCACGCGCGCGTCGGCCGGCACGCCGTTCAGGTACTTCGACGTGAGCAGCCCCTGCGCGAGCGGCGTGAAGGCAATGCTGCCCGCGCCGACATCGTCGAGCGTGCCGAGCAGGTCGTGCTCGATCCAGCGGTTCAGCATGTTGTACGAAGGCTGGTGGATCAGCAGCGGCACCTTGTACTGCGCGAGCAACGCGGCCATCTCGCGCGTCTTCGCGGCCGAATACGACGAAATGCCGATGTAGAGCGCCTTGCCCTGCTGCACGGCCGACGCGAGCGCGCCCGCCGTTTCCTCGAGCGGCGTGTGCGCGTCGAAGCGGTGCGAGTAGAAGATGTCGACGTAGTCGAGCCCCATCCGCTGCAGGCTCTGGTCGAGGCTCGCGAGCACGTACTTGCGCGACCCTCCGCCGCTGCCGTACGGCCCCGGCCACATGTCCCAGCCGGCCTTCGTCGAGATCAGCAACTCGTCGCGATACGGCCGGAAATCCTCCTTCAGCAGCCGGCCGAAGTTGGTTTCGGCGCTGCCGTACGGCGGCCCGTAGTTGTTCGCGAGATCGAAGTGGTTGATACCGAGGTCGAACGCGGTGCGCAGGATGTCGCGCTGCGTCGAGATCGGCGTCGAGTCGCCGAAGTTGTGCCACAGGCCGAGCGACAGCACGGGCAGTTTGAGCCCGGATTTGCCGCAGGTGCGGTATTGCATGTCGGCATAGCGTTCGGAAGCTGCTTCGTAGGCCATGAGTCTGTTCCGTCAGGACATCGGGAGAAGGGACGCGCGCCGGCTGCGCACACGGCGCGGCGGCGGCGAGGGAGTCATCCGACGACTATGGTAGCGAAAGCGGCGGGCGCGCGCACGGCGATGGACGCGACCGCGGTGGTCGCCTACACTGCGGCGTCTCGAATCACCGTTCCAGCGAGGTTGGTATGTCCCGGGTCATCTCGGTTGCGCTGCTCGTCGGCGGCGTCGTGCTGCTGTATTTCGGCGGGCAGTCGTTCCATTCGATCAACGACAACGTGTCGCGCTTCTTCACCGGCTCGCCCGCGACGAAGACGATCCTGCTGATCGCGGGCGGCGCCGTCGCGTCGTTCATCGGCCTGATCGGCCTCGCGATGCCGGGCGGCAAGCGCTGAGCGCGCGGCCGCGCGGCACACGGACGGCCCGCGTCGCACACGCGGGCCGCATCAAGCGAAACGGGCGGCCAGGCCGCCCGTTGTTTCATTCGCCCGCGATGCGCCGCATGCGCATCGCGCGATCGCACGGCGGCATGGCCGCCCGCACGATCGTCGCCTAGAACTGCACTTCCGGCTTCGCCGCCGAACGCGTGCCGGGCAGCGGCCGGTTGCTCGCGCCGTGGTACGTGTAGACGAGCGAGAACTTCACCTGGTCGGAGCGGTTCTGCCCGGCCGAATGCAGCGTGTTGCTGTGAAAGAACACGACGTCGCCCGCCTGCAGCGACGGGCACGTGGCCGCGTCGATCATCTTCCGGTTCTCCGGCAGGTCGCCGCGGAAGAACTTCGCATCGTCGAACGCTTCCGGCCCGAATTCGGCCGTATGCGATCCCGGCACGAGCCACAGCGCGCCGTTCTCGTTCGTTTCCGGCCCGAGGGCGAGCCACACCGACACCATGTCGGGACGCTCGAACGCCCAGTAGCGGAAATCGCGATGCCAGCCCGTCAGGCTGCCGTACGCGGGATGCTTCGTCATCATGCAGTTGTGATGCGCGCGCGACAGCACGGGTTCCTCGCCGAAATACTCGCGCATCCACGCATGGATTTCGGGGGCGGTCGCGCGCTCGGCGAAGGCGGGATCGCGCCCGTACGCATCGAGCAGCCGCCGCACCGTGTGCCCGCCCGGCGCGTGCTTCGACTCGGGCGCGCCCGGGTAGCGCAGGTCCGCCTCGAACTCGATCGGCTCGGCCGCCTCCTGCAACTGGCGCGCCGCGATCTGCCTGAGCGCCGCGCACTGCTGCTCACCGACGAGGCCACGCGCGACGACGAAACCGCGTTCGCGCAATTCCGCGACTTGCGCGCGGATCGATTCCGACTGCAATGGAGACGACATGGGATGCCAGACGTTTATTGTGTGAATGTGACGATTGTAAATCGGCGCCGGATACCGCGAACAGCACCATTGTCGTGCGCAGGGGCATGCCAATCGCGGATTTGATCGTGCTCAAGGGAACTGTGCGGTGCGATGCCGTGCCTCACCGACAGGCGGTATGCGGCACACGCCTTGCGGCTCAAGGGTTTATTGCGACTTTTGCCCGTCACGATTCCCCTGTAGCCTGTCGCAGCCTGTCAATTCTGGCGGGCGCGGCGCGCAGCGGCTTTCGGTAAGATCCGTTGCGCCATCCGAGGCCGTTCATAGCAGTGCGCTCTTCAGGGCGCCATCCATACAAGCGACGCATCGTTCACATGCCATTCCGTCTGACTTCCCGTCTCAGCCGCGCTGCGAAGCGCGTCGTGCCGACCGCTCCTGCCCGCTCGCTGCGCCACCACCGCGCACGCACGCAGGCGCTGGCCGAGCGGACGCTCGCACATAGCCGGCTGGACGGCATCCGCGCGTGGTTCCACGCCTTTTTCTCGATGATGAGCACGCAGGCGTTCGCACGGCGTGCCGGCCTGCGCTCGCTGCTGCAGAAGCCGTCGTCGCTGCGCGCGCTCGCGCTGCGCCGCACGCTCGGGCCGCAGCGCCGCGTCAACCGCCCGCGCCGCCTCGCGGCCAGCGACGGCTGGTTCGGGTTCGGGTTCGGCGCACGCTGAACGCGCGCCGGCGGGCACGATCCGCGACGATCGCCGTCGCGCCGCGGCCCCGCAGCGCCGACGATCGACACCCATAAAAAAACCCCGGCATGGCCGGGGTTTTTCATGTCGGGCGAACGACGCTTACGCGACGCGTGCCGTCGGCTCGACGCCGGCCGCTTCGGCCAGGGCGAGCGCCTTGTCGGTCGCTTCCCACGAGAATTCCGGCTCTTCGCGGCCGAAGTGGCCGTAAGCCGCCGTCTTCTCGTAGATCGGGCGCAGCAGGTCGAGCATCTTGATGATGCCCTTCGGACGCAGGTCGAAATGCTCGCGCACGAGCTTCGTGATCACCGCATCCGACACGCGGCCCGTGCCGAACGTGTTGACCATCACCGAGGTCGGCTCGGCAACGCCGATCGCGTACGACACCTGGATCAGCGCGCGCGACGCGAGGCCGGCGGCGACGATGTTCTTCGCGACGTAGCGGCCGGCATACGCTGCCGAACGGTCGACCTTCGAAGGATCCTTGCCCGAGAACGCGCCGCCGCCGTGCGGTGCGGCACCGCCGTACGTGTCGACGATGATCTTGCGGCCGGTCAGGCCGCAGTCGCCCTGCGGGCCGCCGATCACGAACCGGCCGGTCGGGTTCACGAGGAACTTGATGTCGCCCTTGATCAGGTCGGCCGGCAGCGTCGGCTTGATGATTTCCTCGATCACGGCTTCGCGCAGCGCGGGCAGTTCGATGTCCGGTGCGTGCTGGGTCGACAGCACGACGGTGTCGATCGCGTGCGGCTTGCCGTCGACGTAGCGGACCGTCACCTGCGACTTCGCGTCCGGGCGCAGCCATTGCAGGCGGCCGTCGCGGCGCAGGCTGGCCTGGCGCTCGACGAGACGGTGCGACAGGTAGATCGGCAGCGGCATCAGTTCCGGCGTTTCGTCGCACGCGTAACCGAACATCAGGCCCTGGTCGCCCGCGCCCTGATCGAGGTTGTCGTCATGTGCGCGATCGACGCCCTGGGCGATGTCCGGCGACTGCTTGTCGTACGCGACGAGCACTGCGCAGCCCTTGTAGTCGATGCCGTAGTCGGTGTTGTCGTAGCCGATGCGCTTGATCGTGTCGCGCGCGATCTGGATGTAGTCGATGTTGGCCGTCGTGGTGATTTCGCCGGCCAGGACGACGAGACCGGTGTTGCACAGCGTTTCCGCCGCAACGCGGGAATACTTGTCTTGCTCGAGGATGGCGTCGAGGATCGCGTCCGAGATTTGGTCGGCGACCTTGTCCGGATGGCCTTCGGAGACGGATTCGGACGTGAAGAGATAATCGTTTGCCACTTTTTCAGGCTCCTTGGTGTGGTTACGGTTGGTTTCACGTAGCCAGCTTCGTTCGGCCTGAAGCGGCGACGCTTTAGCGGATTACCAGGACCGGGCAGCGTGTGTAACGCCAACCGGCTTCGCCCCGCAAGTTGTCAGTTAACTCGGCGAAGCCCGTATTATAGCGGCTTTCCTGAATTGTCACAGAGCGCCGCCCGTGCTGCATCTTCCGCTGTTCTACCCCCCAGTTCGCAACGCGCCGGCCAGCCGGTCCCACGGAGGTTTCGCATGCTAGGTCGTCTAGCCACGCACCTCGCCATTGGCTTGCTGAAACTGCTCGCCCTGCTGCCGTACGGCCTGACCGCACGATTCGGCGATGGTCTCGGCTGGCTGCTCTACCAGATCCCCAGCCGGCGAAAACGCATCGTACACACCAATCTGAAACTCTGCTTCCCGGATTGGAGCGACGCGCGCCGCGAGGAAGTGGCGGGGCAGCACTTCCGCCACGCGATCCGCAGCTACGTCGAACGCAGCGTGCAATGGTTCGGCTCGGAGAAGAAGCTCGCGAAGCTGATCCAGGTCGACAGCGCGGTCGACCTCACCGATCCCGACCTGCCGCCGACGCTGTTCCTCGGCCTGCACTTCGTCGGCATCGAAGCCGGTTCGATCTGGCTCAACCGTTCGCTGCAGCGCCGCTGCGGATCGCTTTACCAGCCGTTCTCGAACACGGTGCTCGAGGAAGCGGCGAAGCAGGCGCGCGGGCGCTTCGACGCGGAGATGGTCGGCCGCGCGGACAGCGCGCGCGTCGTGCTGCGCTGGCTGCGCGACCGCAAGCCCGTGATGCTCGGAGCCGACATGGACTACGGGCTGCGCAATTCGACGTTCGTCCCGTTCTTCGGCGTGCCGGCCTGCACGCTGACGGCGGTCGGCCGGCTCGCGAAGACGGGCCGCGCGCAGGTCGTGCCGTTCATCGGCGAAGTGCTGCCGAACTACAAGGGCTACCGTCTGAAGGTATTCAAGCCGTGGGATGACTACCCGACCGGCGACGACGATCTCGACGCGCGGCGGATGAACGCCTTCCTCGAGGAGCAGATCCCGCTGCTGCCCGAGCAGTATTACTGGGTCCACAAGCGCTTCAAGACGCGCCCGCCCGGCGAGCCCGGCCTGTACTGACCCTAGCCGGGAGTCATGCGGGCGCGCGACCGGAAGCGCGCCCCGCACGCTCGCCGCCTGCGGCGCGCCCTTCGCGCGCGCCCGCCGCCGGCCTGCTCTGCCGCACGCGCCGCCGATCGGCCCTCCCCCGTTGCGCGACGCCATCGCCCGCCACGCCGCGCCGAACCATCCGCTCGCCGCGGCCCCGCGCAACCCGCCGCGGGGCCGGCGCCGGCCCCGCCGGCAGTTGCACCGGCGACGCGACCCGCCGGCCCGCGCGGGACGCCCCTGTCGGCTGCATGTATCATTTGCGGTTGAGATCAGCATGACGAACGAGGCCGCCCGGCGCGGCCGCAGGCCGTTCGCATCGTGCTGGCCGCCTTGTTCGCCATGGAATTCCGGACCCAGTGAAACTCTCGTTCACCAAGATGCACGGCGCGGGCAACGACTTCGTCGTGCTCGACGGCTATTCGCGCGCGTTGCCGCCGCTCACCGAAGCGCAGGTGCGCGCGCTCGCCAACCGCCACTTCGGCATCGGCGCCGACCAGTTGCTGCTCGTCGAACGGCCGACCGTCGACGGCGCGGATTTCAAATACCGCATCTTCAATTGCGACGGCGGCGAGGTCGAACACTGCGGCAACGGCGCACGCTGCTTCGTGAAGTTCGTCAGCGACCGCGGCCTCACCGGCAGCCGCAGCGTGCGCGTGCAGGTGATGAAGGGGCTGATCACGTTGACGCTGCAGGACAACGGCGAAGTGGTGGTCGACATGGGCGCGCCGGTGTTCGCGCCGGCGCAGGTGCCGTTCGATGCGGCGGGCCTCGACGGCCGCACGGAGGGCCGCGACACGCTGTGGCCGCTCGACGTCGGCGGCGCGACGCGCTGGATCTCGACGGTGTCGATGGGCAACCCGCACGCGGTGCAGGTCGTCGACGACGCCGACGCATATCCGGTACGGGAGGAAGGCCCGCTGATCGAGCGCCACGCGCGCTTCCCGCAGCGCGTGAACGCCGGCTTCATGCAGATCCTGTCGCGCAGCGAGGTGAAGCTGCGCGTGTACGAACGCGGCGCGGGCGAGACGCTCGCGTGCGGCACCGGCGCCTGCGCGGCCGTCGCCGCCGGCATCCGGCGCGGCCTGCTCGATTCGCCCGTGACCGTGCACACGCACGGCGGCACGCTGACGATCGGCTGGGACGGCGCGCGCGACGAAGCCGCCGCGCTGACGATGGCCGGGCCCGCCACGACCGTGTTCGAAGGCGAGATCGACCTGAACGCCTGACCCTGCAACGTTACCGATAACTGAACGCGCCAGCCACATGAACGATCGCGAAGTCGCCGACTACCTGCTTGCCAACCCCGAATTCTTCGCGCGGCACGCCGAGCTGCTCGCGACGGTCCGCCTCGCGAACCCGCACGGCAAGGCCGCGATCTCGCTGCAGGAGCGGCAGATGGAGATGCTGCGCGACAAGAACAAGCATCTCGAGCGCCGGCTCGCCGAACTGGTGCGCTACGGCCACGAAAACGACGGCCTGTCCGCGAAGTTCAGCCGCTGGACGGCGCGCGTGATCGCGGAACGCGATCCGTACGCGCTGCCGCGCACGATCGCCGACGGCATTGCCGACGTGTTCGACGTGCCGCAGACGGCGCTGCGCGTGTGGGACGTCGCCGACACCTACTCGCAGGCCGACTTCGCACGCCAGGTCGGCGAGGAAGTGCGCCTGTTCACGAACGGCCTGTCGACGCCGTACTGCGGCGCGAACACGGGCTTCGAGGCCGCGCAGTGGCTCGCACCCGCAGCCGCCTCGGCCGCGCACGCGGCGGAAGGCGCGGAAGCCGCGCCGGCCGGCGACGGCGCCGCCGCATCGGTCGCGCTGCTCGCGCTGCGCGCGCCGAATGCCGGCGCCGATGGCGACGCGCCGGCGTTCGGCCTGCTGGTGCTCGGCTCGCCCGATCCGCGCCGGTTCCACGACGGGATGGCCACCGATTTCCTCGCCCGGATCGCGACGCTCGCAAGCGCCGCGCTCACGCGCCTGCTGCCGCACTGAGTCCTGTTCACGCGATGACAGACGATCCGGTCGCCGCCTACCTGTCGAACCTGAAGCACGTCAGGCAGCTGTCGGAGCACACGCTGCGCGGGTACGCGCACGAGCTCGACGAGCTGAAGAAGCTCGCGGCCGGCCGGCCGCTCGACGCGCTGACGGCCGCCGACATGCGCGGCGCGGTCGCGCGCGCGCATGCGGGCGGGCTGTCGGCACGCTCGATCTCGCACCGGCTGTCCGCATGGCGCGCGTTCTACCGCTGGCTCGCGCAGCGCGTCGAGATGCCCGCGAACCCGGTTGCCGCGGTGCGCGCGCCGAAACGCGCGAAGACCTTGCCGAAGGCGCTGTCGGTCGACGATGCGTCGGCACTGATGGACGCGCCGCTCGCCGGCACGACCGAAGGCATCCGCGATCACGCGATCCTCGAGCTGTTCTATTCGTCGGGGCTGCGCCTCGCCGAGCTGATCGGGCTCGACGTCGGGTACGCGCAGGCCGACGGCTACCGCTCGGCCGGCTGGCTCGATCTGGCCGAAGCCGAAGTCACCGTGCGTGGCAAGGGCAACAAGGAGCGCAAGGTGCCGGTCGGCCGCAAGGCGATCGATGCGCTGAACGCGTGGCTCGCGGTGCGCGGCGAATTCGTGAAGCACGACCCGCATCCGCTGTTCGTGTCCGTACGCGGCAACCGGATGTCGCCCGGGGTCGTGCGCGAGCGCGTGAAGCGTGCGGCGCTCGCCGCGGGCATCCCCGCCAACGTCCATCCGCACGTGCTGCGCCACTCGTTCGCGACGCACGTGCTGCAGTCGAGCGGCGACCTGCGCGCGGTGCAGGAGCTGCTCGGCCACGCGAGCGTCTCCGCGACGCAGGTCTATACGTCGCTCGACTTCCAGCATCTCGCGAAGATTTACGACAGCGCGCATCCGCGCGCGAAGAAGCGCGACTGACGCGCCTCCCGTGTTACCCGCCGCGCGCGGCAACCGGCAACGGTCCGCTTCGCGCACGGCCCATTTCGATCTCACCATGCAAACCGTCACCCTCAAGCCGTCCAAGGAAAAATCGCTGCTGCGCCGCCATCCGTGGATCTACGCCAATGCGATCGACCGCGTCGACGGCAAGCCCGCGCCCGGCGCGACCGTGATCGTGCGCGCGCACGACGGCCGCTTCCTCGCGCGCGGCGCCTACAGCCCGCAGTCGCAGATTCGCGTGCGCGTCTGGAGCTTCGACGAGAACGAGCCGATCGACCACGCGTTCTTCAAGCGCCGCGTGCAGCGCGCGGTCGCGCACCGCACGTCGATGGTGTCGGGCACGGGCGCGGTGCGGCTCGTGTTCGGCGAAGCCGACGGGCTGCCGGGGCTGATCGTCGACTACTACGTCGCGGACACCGCCGAAGCCGGCGCGGCGCCGCGCGGCCAGCTCGTCTGCCAGTTCATGGCCGCCGGCGTCGAGGCGTGGAAGGACGCGCTCGTCGCGGCGCTCAGCGGCGCGACCGGCTGCCCGAACGTGTACGAGCGCTCGGACGTGTCGATCCGCGACAAGGAAGGGCTCGAACAGACGACCGGCGTGCTGGCCGGCGATGCGCCGCCGGCGACGCTGATCTCGAACGAAAACGGCGTGCGCTATCACGTCGACGTGCCGAACGGCCACAAGACGGGCTTCTACGTCGACCAGCGCGACAACCGCGCGCTCGTCGCGCAGTATGCGGCCGACCGCGACGTGCTGAACTGCTTCTGCTACACGGGCGGCTTCTCGCTCGCGGCGCTCAAGGGCGGCGCGAAGCGCGTCGTGTCGATCGATTCTTCGGGCGACGCGCTCGCGCTCGCGCAGCAGAACGTCGTGGCCAACGGCTTCGACGCCGCCCGCGCGACCTGGCTCGACGCCGACGCGTTCAAGACGCTGCGCCGCCTCGTCGACGAAGGCGAGCGTTTCGACCTGATCGTGCTCGACCCGCCGAAGTTCGCGCCGACCCGCGACAGCGTCGACCGCGCGGCGCGCGCGTACAAGGACATCAACCTGAGCGGCTTCAAGCTGCTGCGTCCGGGCGGCCTGCTGTTCACGTACTCGTGCTCGGGCGCGATCGACATGGACCTGTTCCAGAAGATCGTCGCGGGCGCCGCCGCCGACGCGAAGGTCGACGCGCGCATCCTGAAGCGGCTCGGCGCGGGCGTCGATCACCCGCTGCTCGCCGCGTTCCCGGAAGGCGAATATCTGAAGGGCCTGCTGTTGCAAATCGTCTGATCGCCCCGATCTACGCGCGTAACCGTCCGCCGGCCGCCATTCCGCGCCCGGCGGATCCGCGCTCCCGCCCGTCGTTCGGACGACGGGCGGGGGCTTGACAGGTATGTTTCAATGGATGGTTGTGCGCCCCGGCTGGCAACGCCCGGGCGCGACGCACATCCTGGTTTTGACCCCGATTCACGAACCACAGGCGACCGACATGGCCACTCCCGTCACCATCCTTACCGGCTTCCTCGGCAGCGGCAAGACGACGCTGCTCAAGCGCATCCTGAACGAACAGCACGGCATGAAGATCGCCGTGATCGAGAACGAGTTCGGCGAAGAGAACATCGACAACGAAATCCTCGTGCAGGATTCGAACGAGCAGATCATCCAGATGAGCAACGGCTGCATCTGCTGCACGATCCGCGGCGACCTCGCCCGCGCGCTCGGCGACCTGGCCGCGAAGAAGCGCGAAGGCAAGCTCGACTTCGACCGCATCGTGATCGAAACCACCGGCCTGGCGAACCCCGGCCCCGTCGCGCAAACCTTCTTCATCGACAGCGAGATCGCCGACGATTTCCTGCTCGACGCGATCATCACGCTGGTCGACGCGAAGCACGCGAATGCGCAGCTCGACGAGCACGAGGTCGTGCAGCGCCAGGTCGGGTTCGCCGACCGCCTGTTCATCACGAAATCGGATCTCGTCGACGACCAGACCGTCGCCGGCCTCAAGCACCGGCTGCTGCACATGAACCCGAAGGCCGCGGTCAGGGTCGTGAACTTCGGCGAAGCGGACATCAAGGAAATCTTCGACCTGCGCGGCTTCAACCTGAACGCGAAGCTCGAGATCGACCCCGACTTCCTCGCCGAGGACGACCACGCGCACCACCACCACGATCACGGCCATGATCACGATCACGCGAATTGCGACCACGATCACGGCCAATGCGCGCACGATCACGACCACGGCCACCACCATCACCACCATGCGCACCACGACGACAAGATCAAGTCGTTCGTGTACCGCAACGACCGCCCGTTCGACCCGAACAAGCTGGAAGACTTCCTCGGCGGCATCCTGCAGATCTACGGCGAGCGGATGCTGCGCTACAAGGGCGTGCTGTTCATGAAGGGCGTCGACCGCAAGGTCGTGTTCCAGGGCGTGCACCAGATGATGGGCAGCGACCTCGCCGCGAAGTGGCTGCCGATCGAGAAGAAGACCAGCAAGATGGTGTTCATCGGCGTCGACCTGCCGCAGGACCTGATCACCGACGGCCTGGACGCCTGCCTCGCCTGACGCATCCGGGCGCCCGCCCACGGCCGCCGTTCCGGGCGGCTGCGGCGGGCGCGCGGCGCCCTTTCCGGGCAGGGTTTCGCCGTCATCGCTTTTTCGCGATTTGCGCGTTATATTTTCTAGATATTGGCGCAGCCGACGGGGATCGACCCGATACGGCGCCCACTTGCGATTCAGTTACAATACGTGCCCGCTGGAGTACGGCAACAAATAGGCCCGGTTCTTGCTGAACCAGTTTTCCGGGCATCGCAACCGCGCCGGATCGCCAATCCGCCTCCCGGCCACGGCCGATGCGAAGTGCCGCGCAGCACACCGGTTCGCAGCGCGCGCAACTCCGCGCCAGGCCTATCCTGGTATTTGAGAACCGGTTTTCCAGAGGCTTTCGGCCCCGCGGCGGCAAATCGCAAATGATTGCAAGCGCGGTTGCGGGTAATCCCAAAGTGCAGGCAATATCTGTCGATTTGCCGCACATTGAAGAAGCAAGCAGATGACGAAGAAACTCTTGACCGAAGCCGAAATCCTGAAGATGAGCGACAAGGATTACATGAATGAGGATCAGCTCGCCTTCTTCAAAAATCGGCTCGAACAGTTGCAGGCGGACATCCTCAAGAATGCAGGCCAGACGACCGAGAACCTGCGCGAGACGGTGATCGTGCCCGATCCCGCCGATCGCGCGACGATCGAGGAAGAGCACGCGCTCGAGCTGCGTACGCGCGATCGCGAACGCAAGCTCCTCAAGAAGGTTCAGCAGTCGCTCGCCCGCATCGATTCCGGCGATTACGGCTGGTGCGAGGAAACCGGCGAGCCGATCGGCATTCCGCGGCTGCTCGCCCGTCCGACCGCCACGCTGTCGCTCGAGGCGCAGGAGCGTCGCGAGTTGCGCCAGAAGCTGTTCGGCGACTGATCGAGCGGCGTTCCGCTCCGACACGCTGCTTCCCGAAAGCGCGCGGCCTGCCGCGCGCTTTTTGTTTTTCCGGCACCGGTTCCCGGTGTGCCGGCCCGCCGATTTGCCGCCCGCCTCTTGATATCCCGGCGCCCGCCCTAAAATGAAACGGACGCGCGCCGGGCCGCTTCCCGGCGCACTGCGCTTTACGCGGCGGCGCCTCGCGCCGCCCGACTCTTCCCCGTTTTTCTCAAGGAACGCAGATGGAGCAATTTCACGGCACGACCATCGTTTCGGTCCGGCGCGGCGACAAGGTCGCGCTCGGCGGCGACGGCCAGGTAACCCTCGGCAACATCGTCATGAAGGGTGGCGCGCGGAAAGTGCGGCGGATCTACAACAACCAGGTGCTGGTCGGATTCGCGGGCGGCACCGCCGATGCGTTCTCGCTGCTCGACCGCTTCGAGGCGAAGCTCGAGAAGCACCAGGGCAACCTGACCCGTGCGGCCGTCGAGCTCGCGAAGGACTGGCGCACCGACCGGATGCTGCGTCGCCTCGAGGCGATGCTGATCACGGCCGATGCGACCACCACGCTCGTGATCACCGGCAACGGCGACGTGCTCGACCCCGAGGAAGGCATCTGCGCGATCGGCTCGGGCGGCGCGTATGCGCAGGCCGCGGCCCGCGCGCTCGCGGAGAACACCGATCTGTCGCCGCGCGAGATCGTGGAGAAGTCGCTCGAAATCGCCGGCGACATGTGCATCTATACGAACCACAACCGCATCATCGAAACGATCGAGTAAGGACAGCACCATGAGCACCATGACCCCTGCCGAGATCGTCTCGGAACTCGACAAGCACATCATCGGCCAGGCGAAGGCGAAGAAGGCCGTCGCGGTCGCGCTGCGCAACCGCTGGCGCCGCCAGCAGGTCGCCGATCCGCTGCGCCAGGAAATCACGCCTAAGAACATCCTGATGATCGGGCCGACGGGCGTCGGCAAGACCGAAATCGCGCGCCGCCTCGCGAAGCTCGCCGACGCGCCGTTCATCAAGATCGAAGCGACCAAGTTCACCGAAGTCGGCTACGTCGGCCGCGACGTCGACAGCATCGTGCGCGACCTGATCGAGATCTCGGTCAAGCAGACGCGCGAGACCGAGATGCGCAAGGTGCGCAGCAAGGCGACCGACCAGGCGGAAGACCGCATCCTCGACATCCTGCTGCCGCAGCCGCGCGCGGTGGGCTTCGGCGGCAACGCCGAGCACGCGAACGACGACAACAACGCGACGCGCCAGACGTTCCGCAAGCGCCTGCGCGAAGGCCAGCTCGACGACAAGGAAGTCGAACTCGACCTCGAGCAGCCGTCAGCCGGCATGGACATCATGGCGCCGCCGGGGATGGAAGAGATGACCGAGCAGATCCGCTCGATGTTCTCGAACCTCGGCAGCGGCAAGAAGCAACGCCGCAAGGTGAAGATCAAGGAAGCGCTGAAGCTGCTGACCGACGAGGAAGCGGCGAAGATGCTGAACGACGAGGAAGTGAAGACGAAGGCCGTGCAGAACGTCGAGCAGAACGGCATCGTGTTCCTCGACGAGATCGACAAGATCACGTCGCGCAACAACGAAGGCAGCGGCGGCGAAGTGTCGCGCCAGGGTGTGCAGCGCGACCTGCTGCCGCTCGTTGAAGGCACGACGGTCAACACGAAGTACGGGATGGTGAAGACCGATCACATCCTCTTCATCGCGAGCGGCGCGTTCCACCTCGCGAAGCCGAGCGACCTGATTCCGGAACTGCAGGGCCGCTTCCCGATCCGCGTCGAGCTCGATTCGCTGTCGGTGAACGATTTCGAGGCGATCCTCGTCGCGACCGATGCGAGCCTCGTCAAGCAGTACCAGGCGCTGCTCGCGACCGAGGACGTGCAACTCGAATTCGCCGACGACGGCATCCGCCGGCTGGCGGAGATCGCGTTCGCGGTCAACGAGAAAACCGAGAACATCGGCGCGCGCCGGCTGTACACGGTGATCGAGAAGCTGCTCGAGGAAGTGTCGTTCTCGGCCGGCAACCACGCCGGCGAGCGCGTGACGATCGACGCGCAGTATGTCGACCGCGCACTCGGCGAAGTGTCGCAGGACGAAGACCTGTCGCGCTACGTGCTGTAACGCGCGCGGCACGCGTTGCCGGCTGCGGAACGGGCGGTTCCTTGTTCGGGGCCGCCCGTTTTCGTTTGCGCGACGCGCGCATGCGAAGCCGCCCTCTGGCCGGCATCCGGATCGCGACCTATCATGACGTCTGCCGGGCGCATCGTTCGCCCGCCCGCCGGTTCGCCGGCCTGCCGTCACCGGGTCGCTCTCGACGATGATCGTCTACCCTTCCATCGCCGGCCGTGTCGTGCCGGAATTGCGGTCGCTGACGCGCGCCGACCTCCGCTGGATCTTCCTGCGGATCCGGCGGGACTCGCGCCGCCGCTACTACGTCGCGCTGTCGCTGGCGTTGCCGGGCTCGCTCGCCGGCGCCACGCTGCTGATACTGCCGGTGTTCGCCGGCATCTCGTTCGCGATGCGCGGGATGCTGTCCGCGTCGGCCCTGTCCGGCCTGGCGGGCGCGGTGTGCGGCGTGATCGCCGTGCACGTCGGCTACGCGATCGAAACCGCGCTGATGACGCTCCAGCTCAAGCCGGAAATCGCCGCGCGGCTCGCGCGCGACCGCCTCCCGGCCGCCTGAGCCGCCCGCCGCTTACTGCCTAACCGGCTTCTTCGCGAGCTTGCGCTGCAGCGTGCGGCGGTGCATGTTCAGCGCGCGCGCGGTTGCCGAGATGTTGTTGTTGTTCTCGGACAATACGCGCTGGATGTGCTCCCATTCGAGCCGGTCGACCGACAGCACCACCGGATTCTCGAGCGCTTCGTCGGCCTGCACCTCGGTCGCGTTGGTCTGCAGCGCGGCCAGGATCGACTCGACGTTCGCGGGTTTTGCGAGATAGTTGTCGGCGCCTTCCTTCACGGCCTGCACGGCGGTCGCGATGCTCGCGTAGCCGGTCAGCACCAGGATCCGCGCATCGGGCTGCAGGTCGCACAGCGGCGCGATCAGGCTCAGGCCCGAATCCTCGCCCAGGTGCAGGTCGACCGTGATGAACTGGAACTTGCCGCCGGCCGCGAGCCTGAGCGCCGTCTCCTTGTCGTGCGCCTGCTGGACCGCGTAACCGCGGCGCTCGAGGCCGCGCGCGAGCGTGCCCGCGAACACCTCGTTGTCGTCGATCACCAGGAAATTGTTCTCGCTCATGTGGTTTCTCCGTCTACGTGTTGGTTGAGGCGGCCGGCGCCGCGACGCGCACGACCGGCAGGCGCAGCACAGCGCGCGTGCCGCGCGCGGCGGCCGCACGGCTGTCCGGCGTGCCGGCAGCGTGCGGCCCCGTGCGGGGGCCCGATCCCGCCGGGGCGTGACCGTTCGCCGCACTGCGTCCGTTGCCGCCCGCGGCGCGCGGCGCGACATCGGACAGCTCGATTTCGCCGCCGAGCCGCGCGGCCGCGCTGAACGCGAGATACAGGCCGACCCCGTGCCCGCCCTGCGTGCTGTCGACCGGCATCGCGCCGAGCGATTCGCGCAGCGCGGTCGGAATGCCGGGCCCGTCGTCGCATACCTCGAATTCGATCTCGTCGGCCGCGCCGCCGTGCGCGACCTTCGCGGCCAGCGTCACGCGCTGCGGGCTCGCCCGCGCCGCATTGTCGAGCAGGATCGTCAGGATCTGGCCGGCCGCGACCGTGTCGTCGAGCGCGACGCCCGCCGGTCGCGCGCCGAGCAGCTCGAACTGCACGTGAGGATGCCGCAGGCGCCAGTGCTCGACGAACGTGTCGAGCCAGTCGTCGACCGGCTGGCGGCTGGCGGGTGCGCTCGCGCGGCTGCGCAGGCGTGCGAGCGCGGACGTGCAGAGCGTCATCTGCTCCTCGAGCACCTTCAGGTCGGCCTCGTAGCGAGCCAGCCCCGGATCGGCGCGCGCCGCATCGCGCAGCTCCTCGGCGAGCATCGCGATCGTCGACAGCGGCGTGCCCATCTCGTGCGCGACGGTGGCGGCCTGCACGCCGAGCGCGACCGCGCGCTCGTCGCGCAGCAGGTGTTGCTGGGCCGCGCCGAGCGCCGCGTCGCGCTGGCGCAGCGCGTTCGACATGCGTGCGACGAACCATGCGATCAGCCCGACGCTGACCATGAAGTTCGCCCACATCCCGGTGCGGTAGTAGTCGAACAGGTTCGCGGGATTGTCCAGGTTGAGCGGCACCGAATCGAAGCCGAGCGCCGCGTAGCAGGCGACCGCGAACGCCGCGAGCCAGATCATCAGGTGCCATGGCAGCACGGCGGCCGCGATCGCGAGCGAAGGCAGGTATAGCGACACGAACGGATTGGTCGTGCCGCCCGACAGGAACAGCAGCGCGGACAGCGCGCCGAGGTCGACCCACAGCTGGCCGAGCAGCTCGAAATTGGTCTCGGGCCGCGCGCGCAGCACGCGCACCCAGGTCAGCGCGTTGAAAACGATTTCGAGCGCGATGACCATCAGCATCGCCGGCAAAGGCAGATGCACGCCGAAATAGGTCTGTACGACGCCGATCGTCACGAGCTGGCCGATGATCGCGAGATTGCGGAGCCAGAACAGGTGACTGAGGTTGACGCGCCCGGTGGTGGTGATTCGTTGCATCCGGGCAGTTTACCCGTTTAGCGGGCAACGCCCCTAGCGGGGACGGATCGAAACGCCGCGAACCGGCCCGCGGCGCGACGCCGGCAGCCGCCGTCAGCCGGCCGCGCCGGCCATCCGTTGCGCGATCTCGTCGGCCAGGCATTCGGGGCAGCGGCAGCGCGCGCCGGCGGCCGGCGGCACGCCGCCGGGCAGCGCCGGCATCGACGCGCACCAGCAGTCGAACGGCTGCGTGCGGGCGCCGCAGTCGAAGCCGCGCCCGCAGTGCGGGCAGCGCGCACGGCGCGGAGCGGGACGGGCGTCGACGGCGGAATCGGTCATGGCGCAATCGCGGAAGCGGGCGGGAAGTCGCCCCACGCGACAAGCATAGCGCGGCACACGGAATTTGCACGCCCGCCGTCCGGCCGATGCGGGCCGCGAACCGCCCCGCCGACGGTCCGGCGCACCGCCGCCCGCATCGCGCCGCGCCATAGCCGGCGGGCCGCCGCGCGCCGCGCCCACCCGTCGCCGACGGTGTTCCGGCCCGTCCAAAAACCCGATGCTGCGCTGCGCCACTCCTGTACAATTCGCCGTGTTTCAACCGTTCCCAGCCAGAGCCGCCGCCATGTCCGAGCCCATCGACCTCTCGCAGATCGCCCCCACGCTGAAAGCAGAAATCCTCGCCGAGGCGCTGCCGTATATCCGCCGCTACCACGGCAAGACCGTGGTCATCAAATACGGCGGCAACGCGATGACGGAAGAGCGGCTCAAGCAAGGCTTCGCGCGCGACGTGATCCTGCTGAAACTAGTCGGCATCAACCCGGTGATCGTCCACGGCGGCGGTCCGCAGATCGATCATGCGCTGAAGAAGATCGGCAAGGCCGGCACCTTCATCCAGGGCATGCGCGTCACCGACGAAGAGACGATGGAAGTCGTCGAGTGGGTGCTGGGCGGCGAAGTGCAGCAGGACATCGTGATGCTGATCAACCACTTCGGCGGCCACGCGGTGGGCCTGACGGGCAAGGACGGCGGCCTGATCCACGCGCGCAAGCTGCTGATGCCGGACCGCGACAACCCGGGCCAGTACATCGACATCGGCCAGGTCGGCGAGGTCGAGGCGATCAACCCGGCGGTTGTGAAGGCGCTGCAGGACGACGCGTTCATCCCGGTGATCTCGCCGATCGGCTTCGGCGAAGACGGCCTCTCGTACAACATCAACGCAGACCTCGTCGCGGGCAAGCTCGCCACCGTGCTGAACGCCGAGAAGCTGCTGATGATGACCAACATCCCCGGCGTGATGGACAAGGACGGCAACCTGCTGACCGATCTGTCCGCGCGCGAGATCGACGCGCTGTTCGAGGACGGCACGATCTCCGGCGGCATGCTGCCGAAGATCTCGTCGGCGCTCGACGCCGCGAAGAGCGGCGTGAAGTCGGTGCATATCGTCGACGGCCGCATCGAGCATTCGGTGCTGCTGGAAATCCTGACCGAGCAGCCGTTCGGCACGATGATCCGCTCGCATTGAGCGCGCGCCGCCCGCCTGCGAACCCCGGCCTGCCGGCCCCGCTGCGGCGCCGGCGCATCTCGCGCAGCCGGCCGCGCGCCGGCGCGCCCGTCTGGCTGTTCGATCTCGACAACACGCTGCATCACGCATCGCACGCGATCTTTCCCGAGATCAACCGCGCGATGACGCAGTACATCATCGACACGCTGCAGGTCGGGCGCGCCGAAGCCGACCGCCTGCGCACCGGCTACACCGAGCGCTACGGCGCCGCGCTGCTCGGCCTCACGCGCCATCACCCGATCGATCCGCACGATTTCCTGCGCGTGGTGCATACGTTTTCCGACCTGCCCGCGATGCTGCGCGCCGAGCGCGGCCTCGCGCGCATCGTCGCCGCGCTGCCGGGCCGCAAGTTCGTGCTGACCAATGCGCCGGAGAACTACGCGCGCGCGGTGCTGCGCGAATTGCGCATCGAACGGCTGTTCGAGCGCGTGATCGCGATCGAGCACATGCGCGACCGCCGCACGTGGCGCGCGAAGCCCGATCACACGATGCTGCGCCGGACCCTGCGAGCCGCGCATGCGCGGCTCGCCGACGCGATCCTCGTCGAGGATACGCGCGGCCACCTGAAGCGCTACAAGCGTCTCGGCATCGGTACGGTGTGGATCACCGGCCACCTGCCCGGCCATCTGCCGGGCGCCGGTCGCCCCCACTATGTCGACCAGCGCATTCGTTCGCTAAAATCGCTCCGACTGGGCACACGATCGGGGCGACAGAAATGCAGCCGACTTACCCGCAGGACCAAGCCGTAACGGACAGCCAGGCCACACCCGCGCGCACGCGCCCGAAACCGGGCGAGCGCCGCGTGATGATCCTGCAGACGCTCGCGGCAATGCTCGAGGCGCCCAAGCCCGAGAAAATCACGACCGCCGCGCTCGCGGCCCGGCTCGACGTGTCGGAGGCGGCGCTCTACCGGCACTTCTCCAGCAAGGCGAAGATGTACGAAGGCCTGATCGAATTCATCGAGCAGGCGCTGTTCGGGCTCGTCAACCAGATCGTCGCGAAGGAGCCGAACGGCGTGCTGCAGGCGCGCACGATCGGGCTGACGATGCTCAATTTCGCCGCGAAGAACCCCGGCATGACGCGCGTGCTGACCGGCGAGGCGCTGGTGGGCGAGGACGAGCGGCTGACCGAGCGCGTGAACCAGCTGCTCGACCGCATCGAGGCGACCGTCAAGCAATGCCTGCGGGTCGCGCGCACCGAGGCGGACGCGCCGCAGGACGGCGCGGCGCCGCTCGTGCTGCCGGCCGACTACGATCCGGCCGCGCGCGCGAGCCTGCTCGTCAGCTACGTGATCGGCCGGTGGCACCGCTTCGCGAAGGGCGGGTTCCAGAAGCCCCCCGGCGAGCAGGCCGATGCGCATTTGCGGTTGATCCTGCAGTGACCTGCGCGTGACGCGCACGCTCGCGACGCGGCGGCCGCTGCGCCGCGCGCGCCGCCATGGCCGGACGCGTCCGCCCGCGGCAATCCGCCCCGGAAGGATTTCCGCTATACTTTGCCGACCGTCGCCCCCTGGGCGACAGGTCGGAAGCGCGCCGATTTGCTGACTCGATTGCGGGCGCGCGAACCGGCCGGGCACCGATTCGTCGTTGTCCCGGCGGTTCACTACAAATGCGGCTAAAGAGGTCGTCAGCCGCGCATCTCCGACTCCGCGCCTCGCCGACACCATTTAGCCGCCCAGTCATAAGGCATAAGGCGGAACGAATGGAATCGATCGGCATCGTCGCTCCACAGACCATGCACTTCGCCGAACCGCTGCGCTTGCAAAGCGGCAGCGTGATCGGCAACTATCAGCTCGTCGTCGAGACCTACGGCGAACTCAACGCCGCGCGCTCGAACGCGGTGCTCGTCTGCCACGCGCTCAACGCGTCGCATCACGTCGCCGGCGTCTACGCGGACGATCCGCGCAGCACCGGCTGGTGGGACAACATGGTCGGGCCCGGCAAGCCCCTCGACACCAACCGCTTCTTCGTGATCGGCGTGAACAACCTCGGCTCGTGCTTCGGCTCGACCGGCCCGATGAGCACCGATCCGTCGACCGGCAAGCCGTACGGCGCACGCTTTCCGGTCGTGACCGTCGAGGACTGGGTGCACGCGCAGGCGCGCGTCGCCGACGCGTTCGGCATCGAACGCTTCGCCGCGGTGATGGGCGGCAGCCTCGGCGGCATGCAGGCGCTCGCGTGGAGCCTGATGTATCCGGAGCGCGTCGCGCACTGCATCGACGTCGCATCGACGCCGAAACTGTCCGCGCAGAACATCGCGTTCAACGAGGTCGCGCGCTCGGCGATCCTGTCCGATCCCGACTTCCACGGCGGCGACTACTACGCGCACGGCGTGAAGCCGAAGCGGGGCTTGCGCGTCGCGCGGATGATCGGCCACATCACCTACCTGTCCGACGACGACATGGCCGAGAAATTCGGCCGCGCGCTGCGCCGCGCCGACGGCGCGCTCGACGCGTACAACTTCAGCTTCGACGTCGAATTCGAGGTCGAGTCGTACCTGCGCTACCAGGGCGACAAGTTCGCCGACTACTTCGACGCGAACACTTACCTGCTGATCACGCGCGCGCTCGACTACTTCGATCCGGCGAAGGCGTTCGACGGCAACCTGACGGCCGCGCTCGCGCACACCCAGGCGAAGTACCTGATCGCGAGCTTCACGACCGACTGGCGTTTCGCGCCCGCGCGTTCGCGCGAGATCGTGAAGGCGCTGCTCGACAACAAGCGCACGGTCAGCTACGCGGAAATCGACGCGCCGCACGGCCACGACGCGTTCCTGCTCGACGACGCGCGCTATCACAACCTGATTCGCGCCTATTACGAACGAATCGCCAACGAGGTGGGCGCATGAACCAGCAAGCGCTGAATTCCCTGTCCGCACGCGCGGACTTCCGCGCGATCGCCCGCTGGGTCGAGCCGCGCGGCACCGTGCTCGATCTCGGCTGCGGCGACGGCTCGCTGCTGTCGCTGCTGATGGAGGAGCTGGACGTCACCGGCTACGGCATCGAACTGAACGATGCAGGCGTGCTCGCGAGCACGAAGAACGGCATCAACGTGATCCAGCAGAACCTGGAGGACGGGCTGCGCCTGTTCGAAGACCACAGCTTCGATTTCGCGATCCTGTCGCAGACGCTGCAGACGATCCACCAGACGGCCGCGATCCTGCGCGAAACCGCGCGGGTCGGGCGCGAATGCATCGTGTCGTTCCCGAACTTCGGCTACTGGGCGCACCGGCTGTCGGTGCTGCGCGGCCGCATGCCGGTGTCGAAGTCGCTGCCGTACCAGTGGCACAACACGCCGAACGTGCGGGTGCTGACGATCAAGGATTTCGAGGCGCTCGCACCGGAAGTCGGCGTGACGATCCTCGACCGCATCGTGCTGCACGAAGGCCAGCCGATTCGGTGGGGAGCGAACTGGCGTGGTAGTCTTGCTGTCTACCGCGTCAAGCGCAGCTGAGCCGGAGAGCCGTCGACGGAAGCTCCGTTTCGCACGCGCAAGCGGCCGCCCCTCCTGCGCCGCTTGCGCCGCCGCCGCAATCCGTCAACGCCACACAGCTCCATTCCATGTCGAAAACGCCACACGAGGCGCCCGCACTCACCGCTCACGAGGATCACCCCGGCTGGCGAGCCTATCTGAACACGCACATGCTGATCTGCGTGTTCCTGGGTTTCACGTCGGGTCTGCCCCTCTTCACGCTCGTCTACCTCGTGCAGGCATGGCTGCGCTCGGAAGGCGTGAACCTGAAGGAAATCGGCCTGTTCGCGCTGATCCAGTTCCCGTATACGTGGAAGTTCCTGTGGGCGCCGCTGATGGATCGCTACATCCCGCGCCTGCCCGGCTGGCGGCCGGGCCGCCGGCGCGGCTGGATGCTGCTCACGCAACTGCTGGTCGCGGGCGCGATCGCCGCGCTCGGTTTCGTGTCGCCGCGCGACTCGATCTGGACGGTCGCCGCGCTCACGACGCTCGTCGCGTTCTTCGGCGCGAGCTCCGACATCGTGATCGACGCGTACCGCCGCGAACTGCTGCGCGACACCGAGCAGGGCCTCGGCAACGCGGTGCACGTGAACGCGTACAAGCTCGCCGCGCTGATCCCCGGCTCGCTGGCGCTGATCCTGTCCGACCACATGCCGTGGGACGCCGTGTTCGCGCTCACCGGCGCATTCATGCTGCCGGGCATCCTGATGACGCTGTTCGTGCGCGAGCCCGAAGTGGCCGGCGCGCCGCCGCGCAACCTGCGCGACGCGATCGTGCTGCCGTTCCGCGAATTCATCCAGCGCGACGGCTGGGCCGGCGCGCTGCTCGTGATCGCGTTCATCTTCCTGTTCAAGATCGGCGACACGATGGCCACCACGCTGTCGACCTCGTTCTTCCTCGACATCGGCTTCTCGCGCACCGAAATCGGCATCGTCGCGAAAACCACCGCGCTCGTCGCGAGCGTCGCCGGCGGCATCATCGGCGGCATCTGGCTCGTGAAGATCGGCATCGGCCGCGGGCTGTGGATCTTCGGCGCGCTGCAGATGGTGTCGACGCTCGGCTTCGCGTGGCTCGCGCAGCTCGGCCCCGGCTCGCCGGTGCTCGCGATGCTCTACGACTTCACCGTGTCGACCAGTCATGCGATCGCATCCGCGCTGTCGATCCTCGGCATCGCCGTCACGCCGCAATTCAGCCCGATGACGGTCGCGCTCGCACTCGTCTACGGCTTCGAAACCTTCACGACCGGCCTGACGATGGCCGCATTCGTCGCGTATATCGCGAGCACGACCGACCCGCGCTATACGGCCACGCAGTTCGCGCTGTTCACGAGCCTCGCGTCGGTGCCGCGCACGCTCGCCTCGGCGGCGAGCGGCTTCATCGTCGCGAAGATCGGCTGGTTCGACTACTTCATCGTCTGCACCGCGCTCGCGATTCCCGGCATGCTGCTGCTGTTCAAGATCGCGCCGTGGAACGGCGCCGCACGCAACGGCGAGGCCAGCCGTGCGCAGTAACCGCCCGCGCCGCGTCGCGCGCATTGCGGCTTCGTTGAGCATCGGTGCGGCGGCGCTTGCCGCGACGTTCGTGCACGCGGCCGACACGGGCGCGACCGCGGCGGGCTCCCCGCCGGCCGCCGCACCGCCCGCGCCGGCACCCGCGACGCCCGCCGCGCCCGTCCCGCCGTCCGCCGCCGAAGCCGCGCAGCCGACCGGCGCCGCCGCGTCGGCGAAGGCCGCCGACGCGCAGGCGCCTCAGCAGCTTCGCTACGGCAACGCCATCGCGTTCCGCACGCTGATCCCGTCGCCGCTGCTCGAACAGCTCACCGCGAACGAATACATGCAGATCGTGCAGGCGGCGGCCGACAGCGACCGCCTGCTGCCCGCGAACCAGCCGCGCGTGAAGCGCCTGCGTGCGATCGTCGCGAAGCTCGCGCCGTATTCGGTGAAGTGGAACGACCGCGTGAAGAACTGGGCGTGGGAGGTCAACGCGATCCGCTCGCGCGACATCCGGCTCACCTGCCTGCCCGGCGGCAAGGTGCTCGTGTACGGCGGCATGCTCGACCGCGTCCATCTGAACGACGACGAACTCGGCGTGCTGCTGGCGCACGGCATCGCGCACGCGCTGCGCGAGCACGCGCGCAGCAACTTCAGCGCGACCTCGCAAACCTCGCTGCGCGCCGCCGCGCTGCCGCCGCTGTTCGGCCTCGGCGATCCGCTGCCGCCGGCGCTGAACCTCGGCGAGCGCCTGCAATCGCTGCACTACGATCCGACCGACGAAACCGAGGCCGACGTGATCGGCGGCGACATCGCCGCCCGCGCGGGCTTCGACCCGCGCGCGGCGATCACGCTGTGGGACAAGCTCGCGATCGCGACGCGTGCGAACAAGGCGACGGGTTTCATCTACACGCACCCGTACAGCACGGCCCGGCGCCAGGATCTTCTGAATCGCCTGCCGGACCTGATGCCGCTGTACGCGAAGGCAATCGGCAAGCGCGTCGACACGCTGCCCGACTATGCGGGCATCAGCGCGCAACGGCGCAAGGTCGTGCGGCGCTAAGGCCTGCTCACGCCGATAACGGGCTCGCGAACGCGCCCTTGCGCCCTTGCGCCCGCAGGGCAGGATTGGCGTGAACAGACCCTAGGCGTCGACGTCCGCTCCGGCGGACTGGTCGATCGCCGCACGCTCGCCGGGCGTCCGGCTGCCGCTCTCCCGCATCCAGCGCACCTCGTCACCCGGGCTGCGGCCGAACAGCCGCTTGAATTCGCGGCTGAACTGCGACGCGCTCGCATAACCGACGCGCGCGGCCGCGGTGCCGGCGCCGACCCCGTCCTGCACCATCATCAACCGCGCCTGATGCAGGCGCGCCGCCTTCACGTACTGCATCGGCGACGTCGCCGTCACGTGCTTGAACTGCGCATGGAACACCGCGAGACTCATCCCGGCTTCGCGCGCGAGCGTCTCGACGTCGAGGTCGGCCGTCAGCTCCGCGTGGATGCGCCGCAGCGCCTTCGCGATGCGGCCGAAGTGATGCTGCTGCACGAGCGCCGCGCGGATCGCGTCGCCCTGCGCGCCCGTCAGCACGCGGTATGCGATCTCGCGCATGATCCCGGGCCCCAGCACGCGCGTGTCGTGCGGCGACGCCAGCGCTTCGAGCAGCCGCACGACCGCGTCGGCCAGCGGCGCGTCGAGCGCCGTCGAATAGACGCCGAGCGGCTCGCTGACGGCCGCGCCGAGCGTCTCGTCGAGCAGGATCGCAAGCTCGGCGATCACGGCGAGATCGACGCGGATCGAGATCGCGAGGAACGGCTCGTCCATGCTGGCGAACGTCTCGCATTCGAACGGCAGCGGCACCGACAGCACCAGGTACTGCTGCGCGTCGTAGACGAACGATCGATCGCCGAGATAACCGAGCTTGCGCCCCTGGCAGACGACGATGATGCTCGGCTCGTACAGCACGGGCATGCGCGGGCCCGGACGGCTCACGCGGATGAAGCGCACGCCGTCGAGCGCCGCGCGCGTGTCGCCCTCGTTCGGCGCGAGGCGCGTGTGCAACTCGATCATGCGGCGCTGCACGCGCTCGCCCGCGTCGGCGAAAAGAGGCTGGAAGCTCATCGGCGGGTCCTGTACGGCAAGAGAATCTGGCTCGCAATGTAGCACCTGGAACGCATTTTGACGGCTGTTCGCATGCAATTCGAGAGGAATAGGCAAATCTTCGAGACCTTCATGTATTTCGCCGCGGCGTCGCGCTCCTTACGATGACGTCCTGCCTCGCCGCATCGCCACATGATGCGACGGCAGTCTGTTTCACCGGACCCCGTTCCGGACAAGGAGCCCATCGCATGAGCACAACCTATGCCTACGCGGCAACCGATTCGCAGTCGCCGCTCGCCCCGTTCGAATTCCAGCGTCGCGCGCTGCGCGACCTCGACGTCCGGATCGACGTCCTCTTCTGCGGCGTCTGCCACTCGGATCTGCACCAGGCGCGCAACGAATGGCGCAACACGACCTACCCGGTCGTGCCGGGCCACGAAATCGTCGGCCGCGTCACCGCGGTCGGCCCGCAGGTGTCGCACTTCAAGGTCGGCGAGCTGGTCGGCGTCGGCTGCCTCGTCGATTCGTGCCGCACCTGCCCGAGCTGCGCCGACGGCCTCGAGCAATATTGCGAGAACGGCTTCGTCGGCACCTACAACGGCCAGGATCGCGTGACGGGCGATATCACGTACGGCGGCTACTCGACGCAGCTCGTGGTCGACGAGGCGTTCGTGCTGCGCGTGCCCGAGACGCTCGACCCGGCCGGCGCCGCGCCGCTGCTGTGCGCGGGGATCACGACCTACTCGCCGCTGCGGCAGTGGAACGTCGGCCCCGGCAAGAAGGTCGGCATCGTCGGGCTCGGCGGCCTCGGCCACATGGGCGTGAAGCTGGCGCGCGCGATGGGCGCGCACGTCGTGCTGTTCACGACGTCGCCGTCGAAGATCGAGGACGGCAAGCGCGTCGGCGCGCACGAAGTCGTGATCTCGAAGGACGAGGCGCAGATGCACGCGCACCTGAACAGCTTCGACTTCATCCTGAACACGGTCGCCGCGCAGCACGACCTGAACCCGTTCCTGCACCTGCTGAAACGCGACGGCACGATGACGCTGGTCGGCGCGCCGGAACACGACCACCCGTCGCCGCAGGTGTTCAACCTGATCTTCAAGCGCCGCCGCCTCGCGGGCTCGCTGATCGGCGGGATCGCGGAAACGCAGGAAATGCTCGACTTCTGCGCGGAGCACGGCATCACGTCGGACATCGAGACGATTCCGATGCAGCAGATCAACGCGGCCTACGAGCGGATGCTGAAGAGCGACGTGAAGTACCGGTTCGTGATCGACATGGCGTCCATCAAGCCGTAAGCGACGCGTCAAAGGAAACGGGCCGCATGTTCGACATGCGGCCCGTTCTGCATCCGGCGGCGGAATGGTTCGGCCGCTACGCGCGCGACACGGCGCCGGGGCTCACTTCTTGTAGTCGTAGTCGATCGTCAGCGGCGCGTGATCGCTGAACTTGATGTCCTTGAAGATCGACGTGCTTTTCGCGGTACCGGCCACGCCCGGCGTCGCGATCTGGTAATCGATCCGCCACCCGACGTTCTTCGCATACGCCTGGCCGCGGTTGCTCCACCACGTGTACTGCTCGGCGCGCGGGTCGAGCGTGCGGAACACGTCGACGTAGCCGACGTCGTCGAACAGCTTCGTGAGCCACTCGCGCTCTTCCGGCAGGCAGCCCGAGTTCTTCTGGTTGCTCTTCCAGTTCTTGATGTCGATTTCCTTGTGGACGATGTTCACGTCGCCGCACAGGATCACCTCGCGCTTCTTCTTCAGCGCGGCGAGGTGCGGCATGAACTCGTCCATGAAGCGGTACTTCGCCTGCTGGCGCTCTTCGCCGCTCGAGCCGGACGGCACGTACACCGACACGACCGACAGCTTGCCGTAGCGCGCCTCGACGTAGCGCCCCTCGGCATCGAATTCGCTGCTGCCGAAGCCGATGATCACGTCGTCGGGCTCGCGGCGGCTGTACACGCCCGCGCCGCTGTAGCCCTTCTTCTCGGCGTGGTGGAAATAGCCCTTGAAGCCGTGCGGCTCGATGAATTCGGCCGGCAGATCGTCGGCCGAAACCTTGATTTCCTGCACGCACACGCAATCGGCGTTCTGTTCGCCGAGCCAGTCGAAGAAGCCCTTCTTCGCGGCGGAGCGGATGCCGTTCAGGTTGGCGGTAATCACTCGCATCATGTCGGGTTCCGTTCAGTTCGATGTTTTACAGGGTGGCAGCTTAACGGATCTTCACGCCTTCGAGTTCGGGCTTCGGCGGCGGGAATTCCAGCTTCATGTCGGTCATCGTGCGCAGCAGCAGCTCGGCGATCATCACGTTGCGGTGCGTTTTCGAATCCGCCGGGATCACGTACCACGGCGCATGCTCGGCGGACGTCGCGGCCAGCGCGTCGCGGTATGCCGACTGGTACGCGTCCCAGTGCTTGCGCGCGTCGAGATCGGAGATGTCGAACTTCCAGTGCTTGGCCGGATCGTCGATGCGCGCCTGCAGCCGCGCACGCTGCTCGTCCTTCGAGATGTGCAGGAAGCACTTGACGACCGTCGTGCCGTTCTCGACCAGCATCGTCTCGAAATCGCGGATCTGCCGGTAGCGGCGCTCGCACTCCTTCGCGTCGATCTGGTCGAGCACGCGCGGCACGAGCACGTCTTCGTAGTGGCTGCGATTGAAGATCGCGAGCTCGCCCGCGGCCGGCACCTGTGCATGCACGCGCCACAGGAAATCGTGCGCGGACTCGATCGGCGTCGGCGCCTTGAACGACACGACGCGCAGGCCGAGCGGATCGACTTCGCGGAACACCGCGCGCACGGTGCCGTCCTTGCCGCTGGTGTCCATCCCCTGCAGCACCAGCAGCACGCGCTTCTTCTGCTGCGTATGCAGGCGCTCCTGCTGCACGTCGAGCTCGGTCGACACGGCCGACAGCCGTTCGCGGTCGGCGTCCTTCGAGCCCGACGAAAACGGCTTCGCGGCCGGATCGAACGCGTCGAGCGCGAATGCGGCGGCTTCCTTCTCGCGCGTGCTGAACGGCACGCGAAAATCGTCGAGCGACGGTTGTTTGGCCATTCGTTCCTCCGTTGGAAGCTTGGGTCTGTTTACATAGGGAACGCACATGTGCCGCCTATGTGAACAGACCCCGGGGTGCATACGATAACGCACCCTTCAATGCAACGGGCCGCCCCGAACTGCTTCGGGGCGGCCCGTCGTCAAGCGCGGTTCGCACGCGCGGTCATGCTCAGCCGAGCTTCTTCTTCAGCAGCTCGTTCACCTGCTGCGGGTTCGCCTTGCCCTTGGTCGCCTTCATCGCCTGGCCGATCAGCGCGTTGAACGCCTTCTCCTTGCCCGCGCGGAATTCCTCGACCGACTTCGCGTTCGCCGCGAGCACCTCGTCGATGATCGCTTCCAGCGCGCCGGTGTCGGAGATCTGCTTCAGGCCCTTCGCGTCGATGATGCGGTCGGCCGCGCCTTCGTCGTCCGCCTTCTCGTCCCAGATCGTCGCGAAGATTTCCTTCGCGATCTTGTTCGAGATCGTGCCGTCGGCGATGCGCCGCAGCACGAGCGCGAGCTGGGCCGCCGACACCGGGATCGCGTCGATCTCGATGCCGTCGCGGTTCAGCTGCGACGATACGTCGCCCATCAGCCAGTTCGCGGCGATCTTCGCGTTCGCCGCGCCAGCCTTCGCGACCACGGATTCGAAGTACGCGGCCATCGCCTTGCTCGACGTCAGCACGCCCGCGTCGTACGCGGACACGCCGTACTGCTCGACGAAACGCTGCTGCATCGCGGCCGGCAGCTCGGGCATCCCGGACTGCACGCGCTCGATCCAGTCCTGGCCGATCACGAGCGGCATCAGGTCGGGGTCGGGGAAGTAGCGGTAGTCGTGCGCGTCTTCCTTGCTGCGCATCGAACGCGTCTCGCGCTTGTCCGGATCATAGAGGCGCGTTTCCTGCACGACCTCGCCGCCGTCCTCGATCAGTTCGATCTGGCGGCGCACTTCGTAGTTGATCGCTTCCTCGAGGAACCGGAACGAGTTCAGGTTCTTGATCTCCGCGCGCGTGCCGAACTTCTCCTGGCCGACCGGGCGCACCGACACGTTCGCGTCGCAGCGGAACGAGCCTTCCTGCATGTTGCCGTCGCAGATGCCGAGCCACACGACGAGCCCGTGCAGCGCCTTCGCATAGGCCACGGCCTCGGCCGCGCTGCGCATTTCCGGCTCGGTGACGATCTCGAGCAGCGGCGTGCCCGCGCGGTTCAGGTCGATCCCCGTCATCCCGGCGAAGTCTTCATGCAGCGACTTGCCTGCGTCTTCCTCGAGGTGCGCGCGGGTCAGGTTGACCGTCTTCTCGTACGCTTCCTTGCCGGCCTTTTCGTTGGCGGGCACCTGGATCGTGATCTGGCCGCCCTGCACGACCGGAATCTCGTACTGGCTGATCTGATAGCCCTTCGGCAGATCCGGGTAGAAGTAATTCTTGCGCGCGAAGATGCTGCGCGGCGCGATGGTCGAGCCGATCGCGAGGCCGAAGCGGATCGCCCGCTCGACCGCGCCGCGGTTCAGCACCGGCAGCACGCCCGGCAGCGCCAGGTCGACCGGGCATGCCTGCGTGTTCGGCTCGGCGCCGAACTGCGTCGGCGCGCCCGAGAAAATCTTCGAGACGGTCGACAGTTGCGCGTGCGTCTCGAGACCGATAACGACTTCCCATTGAGTCATGCTTACACCCCCGCCGGAACTTGCTTGTGCCAGTCGGTCGCGCGCTGGAACGCGTCGGCGACCTGCAGCATCCGGGCTTCGTTGAAATAGTTGCCGATGATCTGCAGGCCGACCGGGCGCTTCGCGTTCGCGCCCGCGCCGAAACCGCACGGCACGCTCATGCCGGGCAGGCCGGCGAGGCTCACCGACAGCGTGTAGATGTCGGCCAGATACATCGCCACCGGATCGTCGCCCTTCGCGCCGAGATCCCATGCGACCGTCGGCGACGCCGGGCCCATGATCACGTCGCAGGACTTGAACGCCTCCTGGAAATCGTTCGCGATGATGCGGCGGATCTTCTGCGCCTGCAGGTAGTACGCGTCGTAGTAGCCGTGCGACAGCACGTAGGCGCCGACCAGAATCCGGCGCTTCACCTCGGGGCCGAAGCCTTCGGCGCGCGACTTCTTGTACATGTCGAGCAGGTCGCCGTACTGCGCGGCGCGGTGGCCGAAGCGCACGCCATCGAAACGCGACAGGTTCGACGAGGCTTCCGCCGGCGCGATCACGTAATACACCGGGATCGACAGCTCGGTCTTCGGCAGCGACACCGGCACGAGCGTCGCGCCGAGCGCCTCGTACTGCTTCAGCGCCGCGTCGATCGTCGCGCGCACGTCGTCGGCGAGGCCGTCGCCGAAATACTCGTTCGGCAGGCCGATGCGCAGGCCCGCGAGCGGCTTGCCCGCGTCGTTGCCCGCCACCCACGGCTGGCCGAGGTGGCGCGTGAAATCCTCGTCGTCGCGCTCGAGGCTCGTCGAGTCGCGCTCGTCGAAGCCGGCCATCGCGTTCAGCAGCAGCGCGCAGTCGGACGCGCTTTGCGCCATCGGGCCGCCCTGGTCGAGCGACGAAGCGAACGCGATCATCCCGTAGCGCGACACGCGGCCGTAGGTCGGCTTGATGCCCGTCACGCCCGCGAACGACGCGGGCTGGCGGATCGAGCCGCCGGTGTCGGTGCCGGTCGCGGCCGGCGCGAGGCGCGCGGCGACGGCGGCCGAGCTGCCGCCCGAGCTGCCGCCCGGCACGGCGTTCGTGTCCCACGGGTTCTTCACCGCGCCGAACGCCGAATTCTCGTTCGACGAGCCCATCGCGAACTCGTCCATGTTGGTCTTGCCGAGCGTGACCATGCCGGCCGCCTGCAGGCGGGCGACGACGGTCGCGTCGAACGGGCTCGCGTAGTTCGCGAGCATCTTCGAGCCGGCGGTCGAGTGCCAGCCGCGCGTGACGAAGACATCCTTGTGCGCGATCGGCAGGCCGGTCAGCGCGCCGCCCGCGCCGCGCGCGAGTTCGGCGTCGGCGGCTTTCGCCTGCGCGAGGGTCAGGTCGGCATCGACGTGGACGAACGCGTTCAGGTCGCGCGCGGCGTCGATCCGTTTCAGGTAGAGCTGCGCGAGCTCGACGGCCGAGCATTCCTTGGCGGCGAGCGCGGCGCGCAGTTCGGTCAGGCTTTTTGCGTGCATTGAGTGGTTTTCCTGGGAATTCTGGGTCGCGCGCGGCGCGAGGCCGGCGCGCTTGTCGTCGAATGCTTACTCGATCACCTTCGGCACGAGATAGAGGCCGTCCTGGACGGCCGGCGCCGGACGCTGGTTGTCGTCGCGATTGACAACTTCCGTCACGGCGTCGTCGCGCAGGCGCTGCGCGACTTCCTGGATCTGTTCGATCGGGTGGGCGAGCGGCGCGATGCCGGCGGTGTCGACCGCCTGCATCCGCTCGACGAGGCCGAAGAATTCGTTGAGCTGGCCGAGCATGTGCTCGGCGTCGGCGTCGGCCATTTCGAGTCGCGCCAGGTGCGCGATGCGTTTCACATCGGTCAGGGTCAGGGCCATGCGATCACCGGAAAAACAAGGCTGCGCAATGCATCGAAAGCTGCACTGCGGCGGGGGGTTGGAGGGTGCGATCCCACCCTCAAAAATCGGGACCGAAGCGGCAAAAATACCGCCCGTTTCGATTCAAATACCGTGAAATTATAAGGTATCATTACGCGTTCGACCCAAACCCGGCAGCCTTTTCCCGCACCGTTTCGCCCCGCTTCGGCAAGCCGTGCGTGCTTCGTGCGATCCCCGGTAGACATCACTCGCAGCTTCGTGCGCCGCGGCGGCCGCTTCCGCCACGCTTCCCGAGGCTGTTATTTTTTCCGCTGCCGCCCTCAGCGCTCGCTATCCAGGGCCGGCCCAGAGCGAAACAGGATTCTGAATGTTCGGTTTTTTGCGCAGCTACTTCTCCAACGATCTCGCGATCGACCTCGGCACCGCAAACACCCTGATCTACATGCGCGGCAAGGGCATCGTGCTCGATGAGCCGTCCGTCGTGTCGATCCGCCAGGAAGGCGGCCCCAACGGCAAGAAGACGATCCAGGCGGTCGGCAAGGAAGCCAAGCAGATGCTCGGCAAGGTGCCGGGCAACATCGAGGCGATCCGCCCGATGAAGGACGGCGTGATCGCCGACTTCACCGTCACCGAGCAGATGATCAAGCAGTTCATCAAGACGGCCCACGAGTCGCGCATGTTCTCGCCGTCGCCGCGCATCATCATCTGCGTGCCGTGCGGCTCGACCCAGGTCGAGCGCCGCGCGATCAAGGAAGCCGCACACGGCGCCGGCGCGTCGCAGGTCTACCTGATCGAGGAGCCGATGGCGGCCGCGATCGGCGCGGGCCTGCCGGTGTCGGAAGCCACCGGCTCGATGGTCGTCGACATCGGCGGCGGCACGACGGAAGTCGGCGTGATCTCGCTCGGCGGCATCGTGTACAAGGGCTCGGTGCGCGTCGGCGGCGACAAGTTCGACGAGGCGATCGTCAACTACATCCGCCGCAACTACGGCATGCTGATCGGCGAGCAGACCGCCGAGGCGATCAAGAAGGAAATCGGTTCCGCATTCCCGGGTTCCGAAGTCAAGGAAATGGAAGTGAAGGGCCGCAACCTGTCGGAAGGCATCCCGCGCAGCTTCACGATCTCCAGCAACGAAATCCTCGAGGCGCTCACCGATCCGCTGAACCAGATCGTGTCGTCGGTGAAGATCGCGCTCGAACAGACGCCGCCGGAACTCGGCGCCGACATCGCCGAACGCGGGATGATGCTGACGGGCGGCGGCGCGCTGCTGCGCGACCTCGACCGCCTGCTCGCGGAAGAAACCGGCCTGCCGGTGCTCGTCGCGGAAGATCCGCTCACTTGCGTCGTGCGTGGTTCGGGCATGGCGCTCGAGCGCATGGACAAGCTGGGCAGCATCTTCTCGTACGAGTGATCGTCTAGCAGTTTCTTGACATGACGCACCCGCGGCGTGGCCGGATCGCTCGTTCAGAACGAACCGCCGCGCCGTTTGCGCGTCTGAGCATCATTTAACCGATCACAGCGCCCGGCGCCGACCATGGAATACAGTCCGCCGCCCCTCTTCAAGCAAGGTCCGCCCGCGCTCGCGCGGCTCATCTTCTTCGTTGCCCTCGCGATCGCGCTCCTCGTATCGGACGCGCGCTTCAGCACGCTCGAAATCGTCCGGGGCGTGCTCGGCACCGTGCTCTATCCGCTGCAGCGCGCAGCGCTCGTGCCGCGCGACCTGTTCATGGGCGCGGCCGACATCGCCGTCACCGGCGCATCGCTACGCCACGACAACGACGCGCTGCGCAAGCGCAACCTGCAACTGTCCACGCAGGCCAACCAGGCCGCCGTGCTCGCGCAGGAAAACATGCACTTGCGCGCGGTGCTCGAGCTGCGCCAGCACATCGCGACGCAATCGACGCCGGTCGAGATCCAGTACGACACCAGCGATCCGTTCACGCAGAAAATCGTCGTCGGGCAAGGTTCGCAGCAAGGCATCCAGAACGGCTCGCCCGTCGTCAGCGAGGATGGCGTGGTCGGCCAGGTCACGCGCGTGTTCCCGCTGCAGTCCGAGGTCACGCTCATCACCGACCGCGATCTCGCGATTCCCGTGCAGGTGCTGCGCACCGGCCTGCGCAGCGTGATCTACGGCACGCCGAAGGGCGATTCGCTCGACCTGCGCTTCGTGCCGACGAGCGCGGATCTCGTCGCCGGCGACGAGCTCGTCACGAGCGGCCTCGACGGCGTCTACCCGCCCGGCCTGCCGGTCGCGAAGGTCGCGCGCGTCGACAAGCTCGCCGATACCGCGTTCGCGCGCGTGACCTGCGCGCCGGTCGCCGCCGTACGCGGTGCGCGCCAGATGCTGGTGCTGCATTACCAGAACGACATCCCGCCGCGTCCCGCCGAACCCGATCCGGCCGCCGACAAGAACGCGAAGGGCGGCAAGAAGGGCGCGAAAGCCGCCGCCAAGGGCGACAAGGCCGACGCGAACGCGAAGCCGGCCGCCGGCGCGAAACCCGCGCCCGCCGCGCCCGCCGCTCCGGCCAAACCCGCCGCCGCATCCGCGAAGCCCGCGGCCGGGCAACCAGGAGCCCAGCGATGAACCGCCCGCAATACATCCTGCAGCCGGTCAATCCGTACTTCATCGTCTTCAGCCTCGCCGCCGCGTTCCTGTTGAACCTGATGCCGTGGGGCCGCCTGCCCGGCGTGCCCGATTTCGTCGCGCTCGTGCTGCTGTTCTGGAACATCCACCAGCCGCGCAAGGTCGGGATGGGCGTCGCGTTCGCGCTCGGCATCCTGATGGACGTGCATGACGCGGGGCTGCTCGGCGAGCACGCGCTCGCCTATACGCTGCTGTCGTACGGCGCGATCACGATCCACCGCCGCGTGCTGTGGATGCCGATCGGCGTGCAGGTGCTGTATGTCACGCCGCTGCTGGTGGTCGCGCAGCTCGTGCCGTTCGTGATCCGCCTCCTGATGGGCGCGGCGTTCCCGGGCTGGCGCTACCTGGTCGACGGCTTCGTCGAGGCCGCGCTGTGGCCGATCGCCAGCCACCTGCTGCTGATGCCGCAGCGCCGCCCGGTCGATCCGGACGATACGCGCCCCATCTGAGCCCGGGGCCCGCCTTGAATACCCGCCGCCCCCACGCCCGCCGCGCGCCGCGCTCCGGGGCGGCGCCTCGCCCGCCCGCGCGCGGGTCAGATTGCCCCTAATCGCATGACCGAATTCAACGACACCCAACAGCAGCTCTCGAAGTTCCGCCTGCGCGTCGCGGCGGCGGGCGTGTTCGTGTTCGTCTGCTTCGGGCTGCTCGCGAGCCGCTTCTTCTACCTGCAGTTGATGCAGCACGGCAAATACGCGCTGCAGGCCGAGGAAAACCGCATCTCGGTCGCCCCGATCGTGCCGAACCGCGGGATCATCACCGACCGCAACGGCGTGATCCTCGCGAAGAACTACTCGGCCTACACGCTGGAAATCACGCCGTCGAAGCTCGACGACACGCTCGACAACACGATCGACAAGCTGTCCGAGATCATCCCGATCGACGCACGCGACCGCCGCCGCTTCAAGAAACTGCAGGAAGACTCGAAGAATTTCGAGAGCCTGCCGATCCGCACACGCCTCACCGACGAGGAAGTCGCGCGCTTCACCGCGCAGCGCTTCCGCTTCCCCGGCGTCGACGTGCGCGCGCGGCTGTTCCGTCAATACCCGCTCGGCATGACCGCCGCGCACGTGATCGGCTACATCGGCCGGATCTCGAAGCGCGACCAGGATCGCATCGACGCAATGAGCGACGACAACGACAGCGACCAGGAAAACTACGATCCGCGCCGCGACGCGAACAACTACAAGGGCACCGACTACATCGGCAAGATCGGCGTCGAGCAGAGCTACGAGACCGAGCTGCACGGGCTGACGGGCTTCGAGGAAGTCGAGGTGACGGCCGGCGGCCGGCCCGTGCGCACGCTGTCGCGCACGCAGGCGACGCCCGGCAACAACCTCGTGCTGTCGCTCGACATCGGGCTGCAGCAGGTCGCCGAGCAGGCGTTCGCCGGCAAGCGCGGCGCGCTCGTCGCGATCGAGCCGAAGACGGGCGACGTGCTCGCGTTCGTGTCGTCGCCGAGCTTCGACCCGAATTCGTTCGTCGACGGCATCGACCAGCAGACCTGGGACGAGCTGAACAACTCGCCCGACAAGCCGCTGCTGAACCGCCCGCTGCACGGCACCTATCCGCCCGGCTCGACGTACAAGCCGTTCATGGCGCTCGCGGGCCTGACGCTCGGCAAGCGCACGCCGGGCTGGGGCTTCCAGGACCCCGGCTACTTCACGTTCGGCGGCCACACGTTCCGCAACGACGTGCGCTCGGGCCAGGGCTGGGTCGACATGAACAAGGCGATCATGGTGTCGAACGACACCTACTTCTACATGCTCGCGCGCGACCTCGGCGTGAACGCGATCGCGAATTTCATGAAACCGCTCGGCTTCGGCCAGATCACCGGGATCGACATCCAGGGCGAGGCGCGCGGGATCCTGCCGTCGACCGACTGGAAGAAGAAGGCGTTCAAGAAGGCGGCGCAACAGAAGTGGTTCGACGGCGAGACGATCAGCCTCGGGATCGGCCAGGGCTACAACTCGTTCACGATCCTGCAGCTCGCGCACGCGACCGCGACGCTCGCGAACAACGGCATCGTGATGAAGCCCCACCTCGTGAAGGAAATCGAGGATCCGATCACGCGCGGCCGCCGCCTGACCGTGCCGAAGGAAAGCGACGTGCTGCCGTACAAGCAGGCCGACCTCGACGTCGTGAAGCGCGGGATGGAAAACGTGGTCGAGAACCCGTCCGGCACCGCCTACAAGGTGTTCCGCGGCGCGCAGTACCTCGCGGCCGGCAAGACCGGCACCGCGCAGGTGTTCTCGCTGCAGGGCGGCAACTACAAGGGCCACCTGCTCGCCGAGCACCTGCGCGACCACGCGCTGTTCATCGCGTACGCACCGGTCGACCATCCGCAGATCGCGATCGCGCTGATCGTCGAGAACGGCGGCTGGGGCGCACAGGCCGCGGGCCCGATCGCGCGCCGCGTGCTCGATTTCTACCTCGTCGACCGCCAGAACCCGCAGAACGAGGCCGCAGCCGTGGCGGCCGCGGCGTCGGCGACCGAACCGATCAACGCGCCGGTGATCGGCGACGCGAACAAGCCTGCCGCCGTCGCGGCCGGCTTCACGGCATTGCCGCAACCCGTCGTGCCGACGGCGGCCAGCGCGATCGACGCGGCGTCGGCCGCGGCGGCCTCCGATGCGTCGGCTGCGGCCGGCGCAAACGCCGCCGCACCGACCGTCGCCAGCGCCGCCGCGCCGGCGCCCGCGAGCCTGCCGCCGATCCGGCGCCCGCACCGGCCCCACCGGCCGGCCAGCGATGCGCAGCCGCTCGTCGCGACGCCGCGGGACGACACCCACCGTGCGACGGCCCCCGCGAAGTCGGCGGACGTCGGCACCGCTCATTAACGGAGAAAGGCATGCAATTCGACAAGCGCGCCTGGCTCGACAAGATCAAGCAGATGTTCGCGGGCTTCGACCGCCCGCTCGCCCTCATCGTGTTCCTGCTGATGTGCGTCGGCATCGTCACGCTGTACAGCGCGAGCATCGACATGCCGGGCCGCGTCGAGGACCAGCTACGCAACATCCTGCTGACGTTCGTGCTGATGTGGGTGATCGCGAACATCCCGCCCACCACGCTGATGCGCTTCGCGGTCCCGCTCTACTCGTTCGGGGTCGCGCTGCTGGTCGCGGTCGCGCTGTTCGGGATGACCAAGAAGGGGGCGAAGCGCTGGCTGAACGTCGGCGTCGTGATCCAGCCGTCCGAGATCCTCAAGATCGCAACGCCGCTGATGCTTGCCTGGTACTACCAGCGCCGCGAAGGCGGGCTGCGCTGGTACGACTTCATCGCCGCGTTCGGGATCCTGCTGGTGCCGGTCGGGCTGATCGCGAAGCAGCCCGACCTCGGCACGGGCCTGCTCGTGTTCGCGGCCGGCTTCTTCGTGATCTACCTCGCCGGCCTGTCGTTCAAGCTGATCGTGCCGGTGCTCGTCGCGGGCGTGATCGCGGTCGGCTCGATCGCCGTGTTCGAGCAGCGCATCTGCCAGCCCGAGGTGCAGTGGCCGCTGATGCACGACTACCAGAAGCACCGCGTGTGCACGCTGCTCGACCCGACCTCCGACCCGCTCGGCAAGGGCTTCCACACGATCCAGGCCGTGATCGCGATCGGCTCGGGCGGCGTGCTCGGCAAGGGCTACCTGAAAGGCACGCAGGCTCACCTCGAATTCATTCCGGAGAAGCACACCGACTTCATTTTCGCGGTGTTCTCGGAAGAATGGGGGCTCGTCGGCGGGCTCGTGCTGCTGACGCTGTACATGGCGCTGATCGCGCGCGGGCTCTACATCGCCGCGCAGGGCGCGACGCTGTTCGGCCGCCTGCTCGCGGGCTCGCTCACGCTCGCGTTCTTCGTCTATGCGTTCGTCAACATCGGGATGGTGAGCGGCGTGCTGCCGGTCGTCGGCGTGCCGCTGCCGTTCATGAGCTACGGCGGCACCGCGCTCACGACGCTCGGCATCGCGATCGGAATGATCATGAGCGTCGGGCGGCAGCGCCGGCTGATGAAGAGCTGACCGCGCGGCACGCACTGCAGCGAGAAAACGGCGCCCCGGCGCCGTTTTTCCATGGCGCCTGCCGAAAGCCCGCGCGCCGCGGCGGCGCTCACTGCGGCGGCGCGTGCGCCCCGCCCGGCTCCGCACCTGCGCCCGGCGCCTGCGCCCTCAGCCGCGCACTCAGCTCCTTGAATTTCAGCCCGGCCGCCTCGTCGCCCTGCGCGGCCGCCGCCGCGTAATACGCGCGCGCGATGTTCAGGTTCTGCTCGACGCCGTCGCCGCCGCGCTCGTAGAACGACGCGGTCACGTACTGCGCGGTCGGCTCGCCCGCGTCGGCGGCCTGCTTGTACCACACGAACGCCTGCCGGTTGTCGCGCGGGGTGCCGCGCCCGTCGAGGAACTGGTTCGCGAGCGACAGCTCGGCCTGCACATGCCCCTGCTTCGCCGCCCGCAGGAACCAGCGATGCGCCTCGGCCGGATTGCGCGCGACGAATTCGCCGTCGTCGAACATCCGGCCGTACACGTACTGCGCGTGCGACATGTTCGCGTCCGCCGCGCGCCTCAGCCAGCGCAGCCCCTCGTCGACGTTCGCCGTCACGCCTTCGCCCGTCAGCAGCATCATCGCGTAGTTGAATTGCGCGAGACGGTCGCCGCGTTCCGCCGCGTCGTGGAACTGCACCAGCGCCGCGCGATAGTCGCCCGCGTTGTAGTCGGCGACCGCCGCTTGCGTCTCGCGTGACGGATCGGGCTTCGCTTGCGGCGCGCCCTGCGCGGTCGCCGCGATACAGACGATCCACAGGCCCAGCATCGCGCCGATCTTCCCGCGCACGCGGAATGTACCCTCGCCACCGTTCATGACCGCACCTCCTGCAGCGCCTGCCGCGTGGCGCGCAACAGCCAGCTGACGTCCGCCGACAGCGTGATCATCCGGTAGCCGGCGTCGCGGTACTGGCGCGCCCCCGCCGTATCGACCGCGAAGATGCCGACCGCGACGCCGGCCTGCCTGCCGGCCGCGAGCACGCGCGCCATCGCGGCCTCGACGTCCGGATGGCGGATGTCGCCGAGATGCCCGAGGCTCGCCGCGAGATCGGCCGGACCGACGAACAGGCAGTCGATGCCGGGCAGCGCCGCGATCCGCTCGACTTCGTCGACCCCGCGCGCCGATTCGATCTGCACGATCACCGCGACCTGCGCGTTCGCGGTCTGCACGTAATCGCGGCGCATGCCGAACGCCGCCGCGCGCACCATGCCCGCGACGCCGCGCAGCCCATCCGGCGATTCGGGCGACGGATAACGGGTGAGCCGCACCGCGTGCACGGCATCGTCGGGCGTCTCGATGCAGGGAAACATCAGCGTGCGCGCGCCGGCGTCGAGCGCGCGCTTCACGAGCCACGGCTCGCGCGCCGGCACGCGCACGACGGGCTCGCTCGGCAGGTGGGCGGCCGCGATCGCGCGCAGTTGCGATGCAACATCGCGGCTGTCGTTCGGCGCGTGCTCCATGTCGATGCAGAGCCAGTCGTAGCCGGCATGCGCGAGCGCTTCCGCGGCCGCGTCGCTGCCGAGCGACAGCCACAGGCCGTATAGCGGCTCGTCGCCGTCGCGCAGGCGTTGCTTGAGGGAATTGGTGAGCGTGCTCATCGATACGGCCTCCAGGACGGAACGGCAGTCGAACGGGACAAGCAACGGGCGAGGCGGCGCGCAATACGCCGGGCAGCGACGCACGGCGGGCGGCGACGGACCGGGCCCGGGAACGTCAGTCGGCCGTGGGCGGCCAATCTGACAGTGCGGGCCGCGCGCCGGCGCGCCACTGCGTTTCCGGGCGCCACGCAACGATCATAGCGCGGCGTTACGCGGAATGTGGGAACGGACGGGGAACGGGGCGGAACGAAGCCGCCGGAGGCGGCGGCAGGCAGCCCGCGCCGGCCGGCGGGGCTGCCGGGAAGGCAGGATCAGCGGCCGGGCTGGCGCTCGACGTCGGCCCAGCAGTTCGGCGTTTCGTACAGGCGCACGCGCTCGAGGCGCAGGTTCACGCCGTAGTGCGCGTCGTACACGTTCGCGAGGATGTCGAATGCGATCGCCGCGAGGTTCTCGACGGTCGGAATCCGGTCGATCACGACGGTCTTGTGGTCGGCCATCTGCTCGAGGAACGAGCGCACGACCTCGTCGCGCGCGTAGACCAGGAACGCGTGGTCCCACTTGCCGACCAGGTGCTCCATCGCGAGCGCCTTCACGTCGGCGAAATCCATCACCATGCCGCGGTCGGGCGCCCCCTCGGTATCGACGAGATCGCCGCGCAGCGTGACTTCGAGCACGTAGCGATGGCCGTGCAGGTTCCGGCACTGGCTGCGGTGATCGGGAATGCGGTGGCCCGCGTCGAATTCGAGTTTTCGGGTAATCAGCACGATGTCAAAAGCCGTGGCTCAGGGAATGTTCAGGTATTTGTGGGTCTGCATCGACAGGCGCCACTGCGGATGACGCTTGCACCAGTCGATCGCGAGCTTCGTATTGAGATCGCGCGACGGGCCGTCCATCGGCTGCACGAGGAAATACTCGAAGTCGAGCTTCGCATACTCGGCCAGCCGCTGGTTGTCCTGCGGGATCACGACCTTCAGCTCGTTGCCCTTCGTGACGACGAGCGGCGCGTCGGCCTTCGGGCTCACGCAGATCCAGTCGATCGACTCGAGCACCGGCATCGAACCGTTGGTCTCGATCGCGATCTCGAAGCCCGCCGCATGCAGCGCATCGACGAGCGGCTGGTCGAGCTGCAGCATCGGCTCGCCGCCCGTGCAGACGACGAAGCGGTGCGCCTCGCCTTCCGGCCACAGGCCGGCGATCGTCGCGACGAGCGCGTCGGCGTCCTTGAACTTGCCGCCGTTCTCGCCGTCGGTGCCGACGAAGTCCGTGTCGCAGAAGCGGCATACGGCCTCCGCACGATCCTCTTCGCGGCCCGACCACAGGTTGCAGCCGGCGAACCGGCAAAACACGGCCGGCCGGCCCGCGTTCGCGCCCTCGCCCTGCAACGTGTAGAAAATTTCCTTGACCGCGTAAGTCATCGTCCTTCGTCCGGCTCGCGCCACTCGTTGTCGATCAGAATCCGTCATTCGCCGGGCGCTGCCGGCACGCCCGCGTCACAGCGGCGCTTCGGTCACCCGCTCGCCCTTCAGGTAGGCCTCGTAGCCGCGCTTGCGCAGCTTGCAGGCCGGGCACTCGCCGCAGCCGAAGCCCCAGTCGTGCAGCTCCGCGCGCTCGCCCACGTAGCACGTGTGCGTCTCGACGCGGATCAGTTCGACGAGCGCCTCGCCGCCGAGCTGCTCCGCGAGCTGCCACGTCTGCGCCTTGTCGAGCCACATCAGCGGCGTCTCGAGCACAACGCGCGTGTCCATCCCGAGGTTCAGCGCAACCTGCAGCGCCTTCATCGTGTCGTCGCGGCAGTCGGGGTAGCCCGAAAAATCCGTCTCGCACATCCCGCCGACCAGCACGCGCAGCCCGCGGCGATAGGCGATCGCCGCGGCGATCGTCATGAACAGCAGGTTGCGGCCCGGCACGAACGTGTTCGGCAGGCCGTTGGCCGCCGTCTCGATCTCGATCGTGCGCGTCATCGCGGTGTCGCTGATCGCGCCGAGCACCGACAGGTCGACCATGTGATCGTCGCCGAGCCGGTCGGACCACGCGGGAAACCGGCGCTTCAGCGCTTCGCGCACGCCTTCGCGACACTCGAGCTCGACGCGATGGCGCTGGCCGTAATCGAAGCCGAGCGTCTCGACCGTCTGGTAGCGTTCGAGGGCCCATGCCACGCACGTGGCCGAGTCCTGCCCGCCGGAAAACAACACGAGCGCGCCGTCTTTAGCGTCTGTCCGAATCACCGTGATACTCCGTGAATGTGTAGGCTCGCGTCGCGCTGCGCCCCGGGGCCGGCTGCCGCCGGGCGGCCCGACGCGTGCCGGCCTGCGCCGGCTCGACCAGTATAGGCAGCGCGATCGGCCGCGAACGCGGCGGAGCGCTTATACCGCCCATCGCGCGGCATCGTTGCCGCGTGCCGCGGCGGCGCCACGATGGCAGCCGGCCGCGCGCTTGAAGCGATGCGCTAAGTCATTGAGCGGACACGGATTTTATCATGCCCCCACGAATGCTGCCGGGCACGGCGCCTACGGCACGCAAACCCCACCACAAACGAAAAACCCCAAGAACCTTCCGATTCTTGGGGTTGGAACTGCTGGTGGCCTGGGACGGAATCGAACCATCGACACGCGGATTTTCAATCCGCTGCTCTACCAACTGAGCTACCGGGCCAACGAAGAAGAGAAAGTATATCCACCCTTCTTCACTTGATCAAGTGTTTTCGCAAAATATTTTATACGGCGCCTTCGGACGGCTTCTTGCCGAGCTCGACTCCGAGCTGCTTGAGCTTGCGATACAGGTGCGTGCGCTCGAGGCCCGTCTTCTCCGCGACGCGCGTCATGCTGCCGTTCTCGCGCGCCAGATGATACTCGAAGTAAGCACGCTCGAATGCATCGCGCGCTTCACGCAGCGGGATGTCGAACGGGATCGCGGCCGTCTGTCCCGCGACGCCGAGCGCCGACGCCATGTCGTCGCCGAGCATCGGCAGCGCGGCTGCCGACGCCACCGCCGCCGGCCCCGAAGCCTGCCCGGCGCCGGCCTTCGCCGCCGCACCGGCGGACACCGGCGCCGCACCGCGTGCGAGACCGTGCTCGACGGACTTCAGCAGCTTCTGCAGCGCGATGGGCTTCTCGAGGAAATCGAGCGCGCCGATCTTGGTCGCCTCGACCGCCGTATCGATCGTCGCGTGCCCGGACATCATGATCACCGGCATCGTCAAAAGCCCCTGCGCCGCCCACTCCTTGAGCAACGTCACGCCGTCGGTATCGGGCATCCAGATATCGAGCAGCACGAGATCGGGCGCCTGATTCAACCGGTATTCCCGCGCGGCTTGCGCGTTCTCCGCGGCCTCGACGACGTGTCCTTCGTCGCTGAGGATCTCCGAGAGCAATTCCCGGATGCCCATTTCATCATCTACCACCAGGATGGTTGCCATTTACGCTGCCTTTGTCTGCTCACTTGCTTTTGTCTTGGCGGGGGCCGCCCCGTCCTGCACGCCCGATTCGGCGCCTGGCGCATCGCTCGCCATCTGCAGGAACAGGATCGACACCTGCGCACCCTCGACGGTCTCGCCGTGCATGCGATTGCGCAGATCGATCCGCGCACCGTGCTCGTCGACGATCTTCTTGACCGTGGCCAACCCCAGCCCCGTGCCCTTCGCCTTCGTGGTCACATAAGGCTCGAACGCGCGAGTCAGGATGCGCGCCGGAAAACCGGGCCCGTTGTCGGACACGGTGAGACGTACCGCGACGCGCGTTTTCCCCTCGGCGTCGGGATCGCCATATTCTACTGTCTTGGTTTCGATCAACACACGCGGATGCGCCGTCTCCGCGACCGAATCCTGCGCATTCTGCAGCAGGTTGTGAATCACCTGGCGCAATTGCGTCGCGTCGCCGCGAATCACCGGCAGCGACGGCGCGAGCTCTGCGACGATCGCGCTCTTGCCTTCGCCCACACCGTACAGCCCGAGCACCTCGCTCGCCAGTTCGTTCAGCTGCAGGTTCGCGAGCACCGCCGGCGGCGTGCGCGCATATTCGCGGAAATCGTCGACCATCCGCTTCATCGCGGCCACCTGGTTGACGATCATCGTCGCGCCGCGCTTGAGCACGTCGGCATCGGACGGCGCGAGCTTGTCGGACAGCTTCATCTGCAGCCGCTCGGCCGACAGCTGGATCGGCGTCAGCGGATTCTTGATCTCGTGCGCGAGCCGCCGTGCGACCTCGCCCCACGCAACCGAACGCTGCGCGGAAATCACGTCGGAAATATCGTCGAACACGACGACGTAACCGGACGTCTGCGGATCGTCGGCCTGCCCCTCGACCGTCGACACGAGGCGCGTGCCGCGCACGAGCAGCGTCAGCGGCTCGGTTTCGCCCGGCACCTCGATCGCGAACTGCTGCTGCCAGTGGCCGCGATCGCCGCTGCCGCCGTCGGATGCCGCCTCGCGATCGGCGAAGGCCTTGCGCACCATCGCACCGAAGCCCGCGGCCACGCCGATCCGGTCGAGCGTCGTGCCGATCAGCGCGTTGAACGGCTGCCGGAAGATCCGCTCGGCGCCCCGGTTGGCCGTGGTCAGCCGGAACTGGCGGTCGAGCACGAACACGCCGGCCGTCAGGTTCGCGAGGATGCTCTCGAGATAGGTCTTCGAATGCTCGAGCGCGACGCGGTTCTTCTCGACCGCGAGCCTCGCCTCGGACAACTGGCGCGTCATCGCGTTGAACGACTGCGTAAGGAAGCCGAGCTCGTCGCGCGTCTTGATCTCGCGCTTCGGCGTGTAGTCGCCTTCCGTGACTTCCTTCGTGCCCTGCGCGAGCAGGAACAGCGGCCGCGCGAGCTGCTGGCCGAGCGCGAGCGCGAGCATCATCGCGATGAAGGTCGCGAGGAACAGCGCGAGCGTCAGCGTGCCGATGTACATCTTGCGCAGCCCCGTGCGGCCGAGCGACTTTTCCTGGTACTCGCGATACGCGCGCTGCACGGCGTCCGCGTTGTGCGCGAGCGTGGGCGGCACCGGCTGCGTGAGCTGCAGGAACCGCTCGGCAGGCTGCAGCAGCGACGTCGTCGCATCGGGAATCGGCCGGACGACGCGCAACCGCAGCGCGCCCTTCGCGCCGTGCGCACGCGGGTCGCCGTCGACTTCGCCCTCGATCGCCGCGTACGCGCCGTGTTCGCGCGCCTGGCTCAGCATCAGCGACGTCGGCAGGTCGTCCGGGATCAGCGCCGCGAAATTGCCCGACGCCTGCGCAACGATGTGCAGGTCGGGCGCCGCGCCCGAGCCGGCGCGGCTCGGCTCGACGATCGTCGCATCCTGCACGCCGAACTGGTCGCGCAGCCGCAGCAGCGTGAGCGTCGTGCCGTTCGTGTTCGCGTCGGCGCTCGCGAGCTGGTCGGACATCAGCCGCGCCTTCGTCTGCAGATCGGACAGCGACGCATCGAGCATCCCGCGGCCGAGGTTCAGGCCGGCCGTCAGCGCCGTCTCGACGTTCACGTCGAACCACGACTCGATGCTGCGCGACACGAACTGGTACGACACGATGTAGATGATCCCGCCCGGCACCACGCCGACGAGCGCGAAGAACACCGCGAGCTTCGCGAGCAGCCGCGTGCCGAACTTGCCCTTCCGCAGGCGCACGACGATCATCCCGATCAGCCCGAGCACCACGAGCAGGAACACGAGCGCGACGACGATGTTCATCGCGTACAGCCACGAATAGTAGCGGTCGAAGAATTCGGTGTTCGCGCTCGCGGCCGCGAGCAGCACGAGCAGCAGCAACGCGGTGAGCGCGACGGTCGAGACGATCACGCGAACGAGGAGGCTCTTCCCGCTGGCCGCGCGGCGCACTTTATTTAGCACGTTCGGTCACCGTGAAGTTGAAGCGCTTCCAGTCCGATCCGAGCGTCCAGTCGCGGTTGTTCACGGCATCGACCTGGAACGGCTTGGGCATCAGCGCCGTATCGAGCTGCATCCGCACCGACGCCGTGTAGGTTTCGCCCGAGCGCACCTGGTTGCGGTCGATCACGTGCCACGACGTGATGTGCCTGACGACCGCGAGCGCGTCCTTCAGCGACGGGAAACCGAGCTGCAGGCCGCCGGTCGACACGCGGTACTCGCGCGTGAGCGGCTGGAACGACAGGCGGATCGTCTGCGACACCGACACCGGCTGCTCGTCGAACCAGTACCAGCGTGCGCGGCTCAGCTCGAAGTCGGTCGTGAAATACAGCGGAATGCCCTTGTTGACGGCATCCTCGAGGCTCGGATTCAGGTCGAAATCGAAGCGGGCGTCGAGGCTCCAGCCGCTGCCGTCGGCCTGGAGCGACGCACGCTGCACGGCGATCGACTCGGCATGCGCCGGCCGGACGACGGCCAGGCACAGCGCCAGCGCGACCATCAGGACGGCCGCGAGCCGAAGTGGAAAAAGGTGTTTGATCGTCACCGTTTCTGAAACCGCGCGTAGAAAAATCCGTCGTGATCGGTGTTCTGGTCGAGTGCGCCGGCGGCGGCCCCTCCCTGCATGCCGCCCGGCAGCAGTTGGCCGGGGGCGTCCAATCGTACCGCATCTTCACAGGCCGCTTCAAACCAGCGGGCCTGCCATTCGCCTTCTTCGGGGAAGATCGAACAGGTCACGTAAAGCAATTCGCCGCCCGGCTTCACGAGCGGCCACAGCGCTGCCAGGATGCGGCGCTGCTCCGCGACGAGCGCCGGGATGTCGGCCTCGCGGCGCAGCCAGCGAATGTCGGGGTGCCGCCGCACGATGCCGGACGCCGAGCACGGCACATCGGCGAGGATGCGGTCGAACGGGCGCCCGTCGTACCACGTGTCGGGCGCGCCCGCATCGCCGACGCGCACCTCCGCTTCGAGCGACAGGCGCACGAGGTTCTCGCCGATGCGCGCCGCGCGCGCCTTGTCGCTTTCGAGCGCCACGACTTCCGCACGCGCCAGTTCGAGCACGTGGCCGGTCTTGCCGCCGGGCGCCGCGCAGGCGTCGAGCACGCGCATGCCGTCGCGTGCGCCGAGCCATTCGGCCGCGAGCTGGGCGCCGGCGTCCTGCACCGACACCACGCCGTCGGCAAACCCCGGAATGCGCTCGACCGGCAGCGCCGACGCGAGCCGCACCGCATGCCGGCCGATCGCGGTCGCTTCGATTCCGCTCGCACGCAACGTATCGAGATAAGTGTCGACGCTCGCGCGGCGTGCATTCACGCGCAGCGTCAGCGGCCCCTGGCGCTCGCCGGCCGCGAGGATCGCCTGCCATGCGTCGGGCCACGCGCGCTTCACCGCGTCGACCCACCATGCGCGGTAATTCCAGCGCGCGACGACGTCGTCCCGCATCGCCGCGACGAGCGCGTCGCGCTCGCGCAGGAAACGGCGCAGCACCGCGTTGACCAACCCCTTCGCGAACACATATTCGCGGCGCGCGCCGATCACGGTGACGGCCTGGTCGACCACCGTAAACGCCGGATATGCGGCCTCGTCCGCCGGGTCGAGCAGCAGCGCGAACGCGCCGGCGAGCACCGCGTGCACGTGTGCGGGCGGCGCCTTGCTGACGAGCCGGCCGATCAGCCAGTCCGCGCTGCCGAGACGACGCATCGTCCGGTACGCGACGTCCTGCGTCGCCCCGCGCGCGAGCGCCTGCGCGCCGGACGGCATCTGCGCGAATACCGCCGAGAGGGCCGCCGGCAACGCGGTGCCCCGCCGCACCGCGTCGACCGCCTGCGCGGCCGCGTCGAGCGCGAAGCCGAGCGAATCGGGCGCAAGATGCAGCGCGGACAGGCGCGCCGGGCGGCCGGAAGGAGACGGGGCGGAGGAACGGGTTCGTGTCATCGGAGCAAAATCGGCAAACAGGCGCGGCAAACAGGCGGCATGCCAACTTGGCAGGCAGCGGGATCGCGGCGCCCGCGTGGCCCTGCGATCCCAAACCGAGCATTGTAGCGTGCGGCCATGCAGCTCCTTTGGCCCCGTTACCGCGCGCACAAATGAAACACCCCGCAGCGCGAAGCGTGCGGGGTGGCGTGGCGGCCCCGCGCGGCAATCGCCGCGCGGGCGCCCGTGCTTAATCGAAGCGGCCGGTACGCGCCATCTCCATCAGGCGCGCGATGCGCTCCTCGGTGGCCGGGTGCGTCGAGAACAGATTCTGCAGGCCGCCGCCGTGCAGCGGGTTCATGATCATCATCTGCGCGGTGGCCGGGTGCGCCTCGGCCGCCTGGAACGGAATGCCCGCCGCATAGCGATGGATCTTGTCGAGCGCGGTGGCGAGCGACTGCGGATCGCCGGAGATCTGCGCGCCGCCGCGGTCCGCCTCGAACTCGCGCGCCCGCGAAATCGCCATCTGGATCAACGCACCGGCGATCGGCGCGAGCAGCGCAACCGCGATACCCGCGATCGGATTCGTCGGCCGGCCGTTTTCGTCGCGCCCGCCGAAGAACATCGCGAAGTTCGCGAGCGCCGAGATCGCACCCGCCATCGTCGCGGTGATCGTCGAGATCAGGATGTCGCGGTGCTTCACGTGCGCGAGCTCATGCGCCATCACGCCGCGCATCTCGCGCTCCGACAGCACGCGCAGGATGCCCGTCGTCGCGGCCACCGCCGCGTGCTCGGGGTTGCGGCCCGTTGCGAACGCGTTCGGCGCATCTTCGTTGATCAGGTAGACGCGCGGCATCGGCAGGTTCGCGCGCGTGGCCAGCTCGCGCACCATCCGGTAGAACTGCGGCGCGGTGTTCTCGTCGACTTCCTGCGCGTTGTACATGCGCAGCACCATCTTGTCGGAGAACCAGTACGAGAAGAAATTCATGCCGAGCGCGAACAGCAGCGCGATCGTCATGCCGCGCGAGCCGCCGATCATCCCGCCGATCACGATGAACAGGGCCGTGATCGCGGCCATCAGCATCGCCGTTTTGACCCAATTGAACATACCCACTCCTTATCCGTCAGGGGACCCGCCGGCCATCGAGAGGCGCGGCGGAAAAATTGTAAGCGATTTGTTAGATAAGGTCTTGCCGGAAAAATTCAATCTCAGCGTTGCGAAGTTGCAAGACGCAGGCCGAGGCCCACAAAAGCGCTGCCGACCGTCCGGTCGAGCCACTTCCTGACGCCAGGCCGGCCGGAAAAGCGCTGCGTGACGCTGCCCGCGACCCAGGCGACCAGGCTGGTCCACGCCGTGCTCATCGCGACGAACACCGCACCGAGGGTCAGGAACGCCCATGCCTTGTGCGGGCTGTCGGCCGATACGAACTGCGGGAAGAACGACACGAAGAACAGCACGACCTTCGGATTCAGCACGTTGGTCCAGAAGCCCTGCATGAACAACTGGCGCAGCGGCTTCGCGGCCTGGGCGGCCGCCGTGCCCGACGGCGCGGCCGCCTGCTTCGCGACGATCATCCGCACCCCGAGGTAGATCAGGTAGGCCGCGCCGACCAGCTTGATCACCGTGAACGCGGCAGCCGACGCCGCGAGCAGCGCCGTGAGGCCGAACGCACAGGCGAGCGCGTGAACGCAGCAGCCGGCCGAAATGCCGAGCGCCGACATCAGCCCCGCGCCGCGGCCCTGCGCGACGCTGCGGCCGACGATATAGGCGGTGTCGGGGCCGGGCGTGACATTCAGCAGGAAAACCGCCAGCACGAAGAAACCGAAATGGGTGATGCCGAACATGAAAACCTCGAAACCGGAGAGCGCACGGAAATTCTACGCGCGCCGGCCGCGGCGCGCGACTCGGCCGTCCGGCCGATGGCACGGGGCCGGCAGGCCCCGCGAACGACGGTCAGGCCGCGTCGGGCGATTCGGGCAGCGCGAAGCGCTGGCCCGCGGCGAGCGGCGAACCGGCCAGGAATTCGCGCGCGGGCAACCGCTTGCCGCCCGGCTTCTGCAGTTGCGTGACGCGCAGCGCACCGCTGCCGCACGCGACGATCACGCCTTCCGGCCCGGCTTCGACGATCGTGCCCGGCCCCGCGTCGCCGCGCGCCGCCACGGCCTCGGCGGCCCACAGCTTGATCGCCGCGCCGTCGAGCGTCGCAACGCCGCCCGGGAACGGATCGAACGCACGCACCTGGCGCGCGAGCGCATCGGCCGGCTTGCGCCAGTCGAGCGCCGCTTCGTGCTTGCCGATCTTTTCCGCGTAGGTCACGCCGTCGGCCGGCTGCGGCGTCGCCGACAGCACGCCGTCGCGCTCGAGTTGCACGAGCGCGTCGACGATCAGCCGCGCACCTTCGGCCGCGAGCCGGTCGTGCAGGGTCGCGGTCGTCTCGTCGGCGGCGATCGCGACGCGCGCCTCCTCGATCATCGCGCCGGTGTCGAGACCGACGTCCATCTGCATCAGCGTGACGCCCGTCTCGGCGTCGCCGGCCTCGATCGCGCGATGGATCGGCGCGGCGCCGCGCCAGCGCGGCAGCAGCGAAGCATGAATGTTGATGCAGCCGGCACGCGGAATGTCGAGCACCTCCTGCGGCAGCAGCAGGCCGTACGCGGCCACCACCATCACGTCGTGCGGCGTCGCACGCAGCAGCTCGATCGCATCGGCCGCCTCCACCGGGTACTTGCCCGCGCGGCGCAGCGAGGTCGGCTGCGCGACGGGCATCCCGTGTTCGACGGCATAGCGCTTCACGGCGCTCGCCTGCAGTTTCATCCCGCGGCCGGCCGGGCGATCGGGCTGGGTGAGCACGAGCGGCACCGGAAAACCGGCCTCGTGGATCGCGGCAAGGGCAGCCGCGGCAAATTCCGGCGTGCCGGCAAAAATCACGCGCAACGTATGGGTCATGACAGCGTTCGGGGTCGGGCAGGGTGAACGCGCGTCACATCGCGCGTTCGAGTTTCTTCATCTTCGTCTTGATGCGCGTCTGCTTGAGCGGCGACAGGTATTCGACGAACACGCGCCCCATCAGGTGATCCATCTCGTGCTGGACGCAGACGGCGAGCAGGCCTTCGCAGTCGAGCTCGAAGGTCTCGCCCTGCTCGTTGAGCGCACGCACGCGCACATGGTCGGGACGCTCGACTTCGTCGTAGATGCCGGGCACCGACAGGCAGCCCTCTTCGTAGATCTGCTTCTCGTCGCTCGACCACACGATCTCGGGGTTGATGAACGCGCGCAGTTCGTTTTTCTCCTCGGAGATGTCGATCACGATCACGCGTTCGTGCACGTCGACCTGCGTGGCCGCCAGGCCGATGCCGGGCGCCGCGTACATGGTCTCGGCCATGTCGGCGACGAGCTTGCGGATCCGGTCGTCGACCTTGGCGACGGGCTTGGCGACCTTGTGCAGCCGCTTGTCGGGGTAATGAAGAATGTTGAGCAAAGCCATGGCGTTCGGTATTCGGTGGAGCGGCGTGCCGCATCGGCCATCCGGCCGGCTGGCGCCGCCGCCGGGATGCAATGAAGATGAGGCGGATGCGCGGCGAATCAATGCCGCGGATCGCGCCTCCTGCAATTGGCCGGGCGCCTGCGCGCACGGCCCTGTCGAGTATTTCGGATGATGAAAATTTTATCATGGCGCCACGCGGTCCGCTGGCGGCCGCATTCGAGGGGAGCCTCATGTCGCCGCAAGCGCTGACCGCCTCCGCGCTGCGCGCCTGGCTGCAGCTCGCGCATGCGCCCGGTCTCGCGCCCGCCATGCTGCAGGCGCTGCTCGATGCGTTCGGCTCGCCGGAGGCGCTGCTGCGCGCGTCCGACCCGGCCATCGCCGCCGTCGCCGGCCCGGCTGCCGCGCAGGCCGTGCGCGCGAACCTGCGCGACGATCTCGACGCCCGCACCGACGCCGCGCTCGCGTGGCTCGACGGGCCGGGCAACGCGCTCGTCACGCTCAACGATCCGGCCTACCCGCCGCGGCTGCGCGACCTGCACGATCCGCCGCCGCTGCTATATGTAAAGGGCCGGCTCGACCTGCTGCATGCGCGCGGCCTCGCGGTGGTCGGCAGCCGCCACGCGACGCCCCAGGGGCTCGCCGACGCGACGCGCTTCGCGCGCACGTTATCCGACGCGGGGCTCGCGATCGTCTCGGGCCTCGCGCTCGGGATCGACGGCGCCGCGCATCGCGGCGGGCTCGACGGCCGGTCCGGCACGGTGGCGGTGATCGCGACGGGGGCCGATCTCGTCTATCCGGCGCGACACCGCCCCCTCGCCCACGAGATCGCCGCACACGGCGCGATCGTGTCGGAATGGCCGCTCGGCACGCCCGCGCGCGCCGCGCATTTCCCGCAACGCAACCGGCTGATCGCCGCGCTCGCGATCGGTGCGCTCGTCGTCGAGGCCGCCCCGCGTTCCGGCTCGCTGATCACCGCGCGCCTCGCGAACGAGCTGGGGCGCGACGTGTTCGCGATGCCGGGCTCGATCCACGCGCCGCTCGCGCAGGGTTGCCATGCGCTGATCCGCGACGGCGCGAAGCTCACGGCGGCACCGCTCGACATCCTCGAGGAATACGGGCTGGGCGAGCCGCCCGCGCGCCCGTCAGGCCAGGCGTCGCATCCGGCACATCAGGAGGCGGAGTCAGGCGCCAGCCACGCAACCGAAGCCGCGGGCGTCGCGCAAGCCGCCCCCGCCGCCGCGGCTACCGCCTCCTCCCGAAGCGGAGCGCCGCCGCCGGGCAGCCCGTCCGAGCAGTCCGTGCTTGCCGCACTGGGATACGGCCCCGTCACATATGAATGGCTTGCCGAGCACGCGGGCCTGCCCGACGACGTGCTGCACCGCGCGCTGCTCGCGCTGGAGCTGGCCGGCCGCGTCGCGAGCCTCCCCGGCGGACGCTTCGCGCGGCTTGACGCAGCGCCCACCCCGCCCGCACACGGCGTGCTACATTCCCCCGCATAGAGCGGCCACGCCGCCGACGATACCCAAGGAAATCCATGCCCGCGCTGAATCTCGACACCGATGCGGATCGGATCGCCGAGCGCCTCGCCGACCCCGGCGCGTTGCTCGTCGCCTGCCTGTGCGCCGAGTGGTGCGGCACGTGCCGCGACTACCGGGCAGCCTTCGACCGGCTCGCCGACGCGCACCCGGACGCCTGCTTCGCCTGGATCGACATCGAAACGCATGCCGACCGGCTCGACGATCTCGACGTCGAGAACTTCCCGACGATCCTGATCGAAGACACCCACACCGCACGCTTCTTCGGCACGGTGCTGCCGCACGCGGCGATCGTCGAGCGGATGCTGTCCGACCTGAGCGCGGTGCCCGGTGCGCCGCACGCACCGAAATTGCGCAACATCCTGGCCGTCGAAGCCTGAATTCACGGGCCGGCCCGGCGGTTTGTCGCGCGTTTGCGCGCTCCACCGAGGCAGGCGCTTGCCGCCGGTGCGCCCCCCCTCTATGATGACCCGCTTTTTACACGCTGAGCCGCCATCGCTGCGGCGTGTGCTATAAAGCGGTCGTAAAAGGGACCCACAACCGGCGAACCCGGTCTACCAACACACACCTGTCATGTCCAAAGCACTGATCATTGCGGAAAAGCCTTCTGTCGCGAACGACATCGCACGCGCTCTGGGCGGCTTTACCAAGCATGACGAGTATTACGAGAGCGACGATTTCGTCCTTTCGTCCGCTGTCGGCCACCTGCTGGAAATCGCCGCCCCGGAAGAGTACGAGGTCAAGCGCGGGAAATGGAGCTTCGCGCATCTGCCCGTCATCCCCCCGCATTTCGACCTGAACCCGATCGCAAAAAGCGAGTCGCGCCTCAAGGTGCTCACCAAGCTGATGAAGCGCAAGGACGTCGACCGCCTGATCAACGCATGCGACGCGGGGCGCGAGGGCGAGCTGATTTTCCGCCTGATCGCGCAGCACGCGAAGGCGAAGCAGCCGGTCCAGCGCCTGTGGCTGCAGTCGATGACCCCGCAGGCGATCCGCGACGGCTTCGCGAACCTGCGCAGCGACACGGACATGCAGCCGCTCGCCGACGCCGCACGCTGCCGCTCGGAAGCCGACTGGCTGGTCGGGATCAACGGCACCCGTGCGATGACCGCGTTCAACAGCAAGGGCGGCGGCTTCTTCCTGACGACGGTTGGCCGCGTTCAGACGCCAACCTTGTCGATCGTCGTCGAACGTGAAGAGAAAATCCGCCGTTTCATCCCGCGCGACTACTGGGAAGTGAAAGCCGAATTCGCCTGCGCGGGCGGCTTCTACGAAGGCAAATGGTTCGACCCGAAATTCAAGCGGGACGAATTTGATCCGGAAAAGCGCGACTCGCGGCTGTGGGCCCTGCCGGCCGCCGAAACGATCGTCGCCGCCTGCCGCGACCAGGTCGGCACGGTCAGCGAGGAATCGAAGCCGTCGACCCAGCTGTCGCCGCTGCTGTTCGACCTGACGAGCCTGCAGCGCGAGGCGAACAGCCGATTCGGCTTCTCGGCGAAGAACACGCTCGGCCTCGCACAGGCGCTGTATGAAAAGCACAAGGTGCTGACCTACCCGCGTACCGATGCGCGCGCGCTGCCGGAAGACTATCTGTCGACGGTCCAGTCCACGCTCGAGATGCTCAAGGAGAGCCACAACTACCTGCCGCATGCGAAGCAGGTGCTCGACAAGGGCTGGGTGAAGCCGAACAAGCGGATCTTCGACAACTCGAAGATCAGCGACCACTTCGCGATCATCCCGACGCTGCAGGCGCCGAAGTCGCTGTCCGAGCCGGAGCAGAAGCTGTACGACATGGTCGTGAAGCGCTTCCTCGCCGTGTTCTTCCCGGCCGCCGAATTCCGCGTCACGACGCGGATCACCGAAGTCGCCGGCCATCACTTCAAGACCGAAGGCAAGGTGCTCGTCGAGCCGGGCTGGCTGCAGGTGTACGGCCGCGACGCCGAAGGCGCGGATGCGAACCTCGTGCCGGTGCAGAAGGGCGAGAAGGTGAAGACGGACGAAATCGCCGCCGTCGCGCTCGTGACGAAGCCGCCCGCACGTTACTCGGAAGCGACGCTGCTGTCCGCGATGGAAGGCGCGGGCAAGCTCGTCGAGGACGACGAGCTGCGCGAGGCGATGGCCGCGAAGGGGCTCGGCACGCCGGCCACGCGCGCGGCGATCATCGAAGGCCTGCTCGGCGAGAAATACCTGCTGCGCGAAGGGCGCGAGCTGATCCCGACCGCGAAGGCATTCCAGCTGATGACGCTGCTGCGCGGGCTCGGCGTGAAGGAGCTGACCGCTCCCGAACTCACCGGCGAATGGGAATACAAGCTGTCGCAGATGGAGCGCGGCAATCTCGGGCGCGAAGCGTTCATGCAGGAGATCGCCCGCATGACGCAGCAGATCGTCAAGCGCGCGAAGGAATACGATTCCGACACGATCCCCGGCGACTACGCGACGCTCGAGACCCCGTGCCCGAACTGCGGCGGCCAGGTGAAGGAAAACTACCGCCGCTTCGCGTGCACGAAGTGCGAGTTCTCGATCTCGAAGATCCCGGGCAGCCGGCAATTCGAGATTCCGGAAGTCGAGGAGCTGCTGCAGAAGAAGGAAATCGGCCCGCTGTCCGGCTTCCGCAGCAAGATGGGCCGCCCGTTCTCGGCGATCCTGAAGCTGTCGTTCGACGACGAGACGAAGAACTACAAGCTCGAATTCGATTTCGGCCAGGACACGGGCGGCGAGGAAGGCGAAGCGCCCGACTTCTCCGCGCAGGAGCCGGTCGGCGCGTGCCCGAAGTGCAAGGGCCGCGTGTTCGAGCACGGGATGAGCTATGTGTGCGAGCACTCGGTCGCTAATCCGAAGACCTGCGACTTCCGCTCGGGCAAGGTGATCCTGCAGCAGGAAATCACGCGCGAGCAGATGGGCAAGCTGCTTGCCGACGGCCGCACGGATCTGCTGCCGAACTTCAAGTCGTCGCGCACGGGCCGCAACTTCAAGGCATTCCTCGTGAAGCAGCCGGACGGCAAGATCGGCTTCGAGTTCGAGAAGAAGGAGCCGAAGGCCGCCGCCGCGAAGAAGACGGCCAAATCGGCGACGAAGGATGCCGAAACCGTGACGGAAGGCGCGGAAGAGAAACCGGCACCGGCTCGCAAGACCGCCGCCCGCAAGACCACGGCGCGCAAGACGGGCTCGTAACACCCCGGCCGACGGCGCCCCCGGGCACGTCGGGCTCCGTCAGTCAGTCATAAAAAAACGCGGATCGATCGCTCGATCCGCGTTTTTCTTTGTGCCGGCGGCAAGCGCCGCCCGGCCGTCGCGCCATTACAGCGGCGACGGCGCCGCGACGCGCGCGCGCGGCGAACGCGGCAGGCGCGGCGACAGGTTCGGGTCGGCCGCTTCGGGCTGCTCCGCACGCGTCTCGACGCCGATCGGCGCGAGCGCCGTGCTCTGCGCGGCCCACTGCTCGCCCATCGTCGCGTCGGTCGAGTGGCTGAAATGCTCGACGAGGTGGTCGATGAACGTGCGCACCTTCGCGGGCAAATGGCGCCGGCTCGGGTAGGCGATGTTGATCTCGACCTGCGGCAGCCGGAAATCCGGCAGCAGCCGCACCAGCGCGCCACGTGCGATGTCGCCGCCGATCAGGTAGCTCGGCAGGATCGCGACGCCCATCCCGAGCAGCGCGAACTGGCGCAGCATCGCCGTGTTGTTCGCGACGATCACGTTAGTCGGGCGCACCCGCACTTCGCCGTCCGGCCCCGTGAACACGCGCTCGTCGCCCCAGTATTCGGTCGGCAGGCTCAGGCTCGGGTGCTCGGCGAGGTGCTCCGGATGGGTCGGCACGCCGTGCTTCTCCAGATAGCTCGGCGTCGCGCACACGGTCATGCAGCCCGTGGTGAGCCGCCGCGTGACGATGCTCGCGCTGCGCATCTGGCGCGTGACGACGATGCCCACGTCGAAGCCTTCCTCGACGAGATCGACCTGGCGATCGACCAGCGTGAGATCCGGCACCACTTTCGGGAAATTCTCCGTGTACGACTGCAGCACGGGCGCGAGGTTGTGCAGGCCGAACACGACCGGCGCGACGATGCGCAACGTGCCGACCGGCTCGTGATTGCGCGCGACAACCATCTGCTCGACGTCCTCGAGCTCATCGAGGATCTGGCGAGCCCGCTCCAGGTACACCTGGCCCGACTCCGTCAGGGAAAGGCTGCGTGTGGTGCGGTTAAGCAGGCGCGTGCCGAGCCTGCCCTCCAGATCGGCGACGTGACGCGTCGCGACCGCGTTGGAGATATCCATTGCGCTCGCGGCCCGCGCGAAACTGCCGAGATCTGCAACCTTGACGAACACGCGCATCGACTGCAAATGATCCATAGACGACTCCTGCCGCTGTTACAACTTCAAAAAGATGAAGCAAATGCGTAATTCTCCTACGACAGCGGAAATGATGCAGAGTTGCTCAACAAGGCCCCGGTTGACGATAAAAATAGTCAAAAATCCTCGCCCTCTGCGGATAGTTGATCCAATTATTCTGATTGAAGCAACAATTGGGTGAACCTCGTCGAGTAAGCGGGCGAATCAGGAAAGACATATTTGATGCGACACAACAGCGCACCCCGCCGCCCGCGGCCGAGGGCTTCCGGATCAGGCCGCCGCCAATTGCGGCGGAGCGTAACAACCTGTTAAAAAGACACCATGGAGGCGGCCGACGATGCATCATGTCGGCCCCGGCCGGGCGGTACGGAGTGCGCGACGTGCGCCGCCGCCACTGCCGCTTTCAACGCGCGACACCCGCACACCATGAAAATTGCCATTCTCGACGACTACCAGGACGCCGTCCGCAAGCTGAACTGCTTCGAGATGCTTGCCGACCACGACGTGAAGGTCTTCAACAACACGGTGCGCGGATTGGGACAGCTCGCCAGCCGTCTGGCGGAAGTCGAGGCGCTCGTGCTGATCCGGGAGCGCACCCCGATCACGTCGCAACTGCTCACCAAGCTGCCGAACCTGCGCATGATCAGCCAGACCGGCCGCATTTCGAGTCACATCGATCTCGACGCCTGTACCGACCGGGGCGTCGCGGTGCTCGAGGGCACGGGTTCGCCGATCGCCCCCGCCGAACTGACCTGGGCGCTCGTGATGGCCGCGCAGCGGCGCATTCCGCAGTACGTCGCGAACCTGAAGCAGGGCGCGTGGCAGCAGTCGGGCCTGAAAACGTCGGCCATGCCGCCGAACTTCGGCCTCGGCCAGGTGTTGCGCGGCCAGACGCTCGGCATCTGGGGCTACGGCAAGATCGGCCGGCTCGTCGCCGGCTACGGCAAGGCGTTCGGGATGAACGTGCTGATCTGGGGCCGCGAGCATTCGCTCGAGGCCGCGCGCGCCGACGGCTACACCGCCGCCGAGAGCCGCGAAGCGCTGTTCGAGCAGAGCGACGTGCTGTCGCTGCACCTGCGCATGCACGACGACACGCGCGGGATCGTGAAGCAGGAAGACCTGATGCGGATGAAGCCGACGTCGCTGCTCGTCAACACGAGCCGCGCCGAACTGCTCGAGGAAAATGCGCTCGTCAACGCGCTGTCGCACAACCGCCCGGGGATGGTCGCGATCGACGTGTTCGAGAGCGAGCCGATCCTGCAGGGCTACAGCCTGCTGCGGATGGAGAACGTGATCTGCACGCCGCACATCGGCTACGTCGAGCGCGAAAGCTACGAGCTCTACTTCAGCGCGGCATTCCGGAACATCCTGGCGTTCGACCAGGGCGACATGTCTAGCGTCGCCAACCCGGAAGCGCTGACGCCGATCCGCAAGCGCTGATCGCCCGGGCCGCGCACCCTGCGCGGCTCCGTTTCGCCCGCCTCGCCGTCAGGCCGCCGCGCGGCCGCCCGTCATCGCGCCGACGCGCGTGAGGAAATGCTCGCCGTCGCGCCGCCCGAGATCGTACGCATGCCGCATCTGCGACGGGCTCGTGTAATCCCAACTCGAAATCGGCACCTTGCTCGACGGCTGGACGTACAGCCGCCGCTGGTCGCCATGCGCGACCGTAAACATCTGCGGGCGCGGGTACAGCCGCGTGACCAGCACCAGCACGTCCCCCGGCGACGGGTCGAGCGCGCCGACCGGCACGTTGTCGACCATCCCGCCATCGAGCACGGGCCGGCCGCCGCGGCGCAGCACCGGCGTGAACGGCGGCGTGCAGGACGACTGCAGGATCAGGTCGGCCAGTTCGTCGACTTGCGTGCAGGCCTGCGCGCGCACGAACTCGGGCCGGAAGCCGAGCGTGCGCCCGAGCGTCGGGTGCAGCGTCTTGCGCACGTACTTTTCGATGTTGTAGGCGACCAGGCCGGCGGCGACCGCGCTGCGCGCGCCGAGCCAGCGCGGCACGTGCGACACGCCGATGCGGATCTCCGGCGCCGCCGCGAGCTTCGCGAACGGCTCGCCGTAGATGTCGAGCAGGGCCTGGCGGTAAATCCGGTAATGCGGGAACACGGGTTCCCGACCGAACAGGTTGCCCCAGTACGCGTTCTTCCGGTTGTGGCGCAGCGCCTCCTCGTAATAGCGCATCACCCATGCGGCGTCCCGCGTATACAACATGCAGGCGGTCGCCGCGCCGGCCGAGATGCCGGCGATCACGCGCGGGCGCAAGCCGAGCGCCGGCTGCGCGACGTCCCAGAAGCCGGCCTGCCACCAGCAGCGATTGCCGCCACCCGCAAAGACGATCTGGTCGAACATCGCGCCGCTCAGCCGACGAGCGCGTAGGTCGACGTCGCGTGGACGGCCATCTTGCCGTCCTCGTCGAACAGCTCGACTTCGCCGAACACGAGGTTGCGGCCCATCCGCAACACGCGCGCGGTGACGAGCACGTCGCCCTTGCGCACCGGACGCATGAAGTTCGTGTTCAGCGACACGGTCGTCATCGGCCGGAACTCGCCGAGCGCGGCGGAGATCGCGACCACCATCGCGGTGTCGGCGGCCGCCGTGAACACCTGGCCGCAGATCACGCCGCCCGAATGGCGGAATTCGCCGGAAAACGGCAGGCGCAGCGTGACGCTGTCGTCGCCGATCGACACGGGGACCAGACCGAGCGAGCGGACCCACGGGGCCAGCAGGCGATCCAGCAATTCGCGGACTGCGTTTTCGTCCATCTTGGAAAGTCCAGAAAGCATTGCGCGACCGCCGCGCAATACGTGTGGCGTCATCATACCGGGAGCCCGCAAACTGCGACCGATCGTTACCGCGGCGACAGCTGCCGTTGTCGTGACGAAATATTTGAGGAAATTTGCAGAAAAGGCTTGCCAAGCCCGAAATGCTCATGCATAATCTTTCTTCTGTTGGGGGCGTTAGCTCAGTTGGTAGAGCAGCGGACTCTTAATCCGTAGGTCGAGTGTTCGAGTCACTCACGCCCCACCAGGAATTCCGAAGCCCGGTTAGCGAAAGCTGACCGGGCTTTTTCCTTTGTCCGGGGCGTTTTCGTTTCCGGTCAATGCGTCAGCAGGCTCGACACCGCGCGAGCATCTCGCAACGCTCCCGGCCGAATCGCCCTGTCGCACCCCACCCCGCCTCATCCAGCTCATCCCTTCGCGATTGCAGGCACCGCACCACCCTCGCCGCGCCAATCGCCACCGAGAATGTCCGCCACGCGATTCTCCAAGAACTATCCTTCGATGTTGACGCGCCGTCACACGATGCAGCCTTACGATGGCAGCGCCTCATCGACGCGGTGCGCGTGATCAGGGCGCAAGCCCGACTCGATGCGTGCGCCGACCGATTCAAAAAAATCACGACCGATACCGGGGGTCCAGAGCATGAAGCGTTTCATTCTCGCGCTGATGGCCGTTCTTTCCCTGCATGCCTGGGCGGAAAAAGATCCTGAAATCGACAGCCCCGGTCAGATTCAGTCGTTCCTGAACAGCCCGGGCGTCACGGATTTCCATTACCCGGACCCCAAGACCTGGAAAAGCTACAGAAAGTACATCCAGATCGGAACCCGGATGCCGGACGGGTCGTGTCAATACCACTACGAATCCACCGGTTCGTCGAATCAGACTCTCATCCAGAAGGAAATCGCCGTCGATCGGGCCGGGTGCCGATCGCTGATGCTGGAGGGCGTTCCTGACGACGCCACCCTGAATCGATGGAAGCAGATCCAGCAAGTCATCCACCAGGGCTCAAAGCAGCAGGAACTCAATAGCCCGAATGCAGGTAGAACAATTACGATTCAGCGAAACCCCACATCGGGCAATCAGTTGCTGATCAATCAACGTACCCGGCACGGTTCGCATCCGGACGGCGAAACCATTGCGTAGCGTCCGCGGGTTCGCCTCGCAATATCGCGAAGCCGGGCCGCTCGAGCCCTGTTCCAGCTACTCCGCCCAATCCGGCCTGGTCGCTGCTTCAGCGACGCGGCCATCGATAGCGACGAAGTCGAAGGGAACGCCATCGTCGACGGCGCGCAAGCGAATCGCACGCATCGTCTATCCGCCAATCTGCCCGTCCGCGAACGCGACGGCCGACGCATCGGCCATCGCCCGCACGCTCCCTGCGCAAGACCGCTCGCCGCGCCCTTGTCACGGGACCCTGTCGCACGCCCGTTGCGCATCGTTTCCGCTAGAATCGTCCGACAAATATCACACGACCGGCGCAGACACTGTCGCTTACCCGCCGGCACTGAGAGAACATGGGACGTCAGACATGGAAGCATGTAAACGAGACGCGACCATTCAGAGGGCTTGGTTGCGCCGATATCGGACCGCCCGTCGGGACACGCCACGCGCCCGAACATCCCGGCCTTCGCCGGGCGTCGCACGAACCGGATCCGGTCGCGCCGGGTAAGGACGCGCTCGTCGCGCTGGCGCTCGGCGCCGTCCTGCTCGTGCTGGCGGGCGTATTCGCCGCCCTGGCCGGCCAGGCAACCGGCCATCTGGCCCGTACGCCGGGCACGGTCGTGCGCATCGTGCAGGACAGCGACACGATGCGCGCGTACCGGCCGATCGTCGCGTACCTCGCGAACGACGGCCAGCGCCGCGAGATCGCGGGCAATACCGCGTCGACCGTCCCCGCCTACGATATCGGCGAGAACGTCGACATCCTGCTCGACCCCGCCCATCCCGAGCGCCCCGCACTGATCGACGATTTCGTGCAACGCTGGTTTCCGGCCGCGGCAGCGGCGCTGCTCGCCGTCGCGTCGTTCGCGATCGGCGGCCTGCTGATCGCCGGCAAGCGGCACCGGCTGCACGCCGATACCCCGCCGACCCAGGCCGCACCGAGGCCGGCGCGGCGCCGCTGGGATATCGCCATCGTGCTGATTCCGATCGCGATCGGCACGGGCTTCGTCGCCGGCGCCGGCGCGGCCGGCCTGCGACAGTGGCAGATCGTCCACGGCTATGAGCACTCGACCGGCCATGTCGTCGAGATCGCGAATCACGCGCGGTCGTCCCGCGCAAGCCTGTCCCCGCATGCAACGGTCGTGGCGTTCACGACCGACAGCGGACGCCGGATCACCTTCGCCCAAGGCGCGACGGCGTCGCATCAGGGCCTGCACGAAGGCGAAGCGGTGGATGTGCTGTACGACCCGGACACGCCCGAACGCGCCGTCGTCGACCGCTTTTGGGATCACTGGGGCCTCACGGCCATCCTGCTCGCGATCGGTGCGCCGCTCCTCGCGGTCGGGCTGCTCGTCGCCGTGACGCTGTGGCCGGACCATCACCATCGTCCGCACGAAACCGCGCCATGACCACCCGCGCACGCTGCCCGCGCGCGGCACGGCAATCGCAGCGGCTCACGCATCGTTGTTGCCGGACCGCCGCCGGCTTCGTGCGACGCCCATTCCGGCACGTGCCCCCCCCATCGACGCCCGACACCGACCCGGAGCGGCCGTACCGCCGCCCGCGCGGGAAATCGCCGCTTCGCAAACACTGGTCGAAGCCAGGTAGGGCCGCATCACGCCGGCACGTGGCCGCGCACACGTCGGGCCGCCACGCGAACCGGCCGTCGGCCGTTTCGAACGCGCCGCGCTCGAGCGGATCGCGTCAGAACACCGGCACGCCCTGGGCGAGCGTCGAGATGAACTTCGCGGTGCGCGGATCGCGCGGATCGCGGAACAGGTCGCGCGACGCACCGGCCTCGACGACCCGCCCCTGCGCGAGAAACACCGCATCCTGCGCGATCGACGCGGCCAGGCGCAGGTCGTGCGTCGCCATCAGCATCGTCGTGCCCTCGCGCGCGAGTTGACGGAGCACCTCGACCACCTCGACGGACAGTTCCGGATCGAGTGCCGACGTCGGCTCGTCGCACAGCAGCACCTGCGGCGACGGCGCGAGCGCACGCGCGATCGCGACGCGTTGCTGCTGACCGCCCGACAGCGTCGCGGGCCACGCATCGGCCTTGTCGGCGATGCCGACCTTGTCCAGCAGCGCGAGCGCCCGCTCGCGGGCCCGTTCGCGCGGCCAGCGCTGCACGGTGACGAGCCCTTCCATCACGTTCTGCACGACGCTCAGATGCGGGAACAGCTGGAAGTTCTGGAACACCATGCCGGTCTGGCGGCGCACGGCGAACACGGCGTCGCGTGCCGGCCGGTGCGCCGGCGAGAAGTCGATGCGGGCGTCGCCGACCGTGAGCGCCCCCGTCTCGGGCACTTCAAGCAGGTTCACGCAACGCAGCAGGGTGCTCTTGCCGCTGCCGGACGGCCCGATCAGCGCAGTCACGCTGCCCGGCTGCAACGCGAGGTCGATCCCGTGCAACACGCGGTGCGGACCGAACGACTTGTCGATACGTTCGAGCCGGATCATCGCAATTCCGCCTGAAACAGCGCGTGACGGCCGAAACGGGTTTCGAGGCGACGCTGCAGCGTGGACAGCACCGAGCTGAGCAGCAGATAGATCAGCGCGGCTTCCGTATAGAGAATCATCGGCTCGTAGGTCACGGCCGCGATCCGCTGCGCGGCCTGGAATATCTCCGGCACGGTCAGCACCGCCGCGAGCGACGTGTCCTTCACGAGCGAGATGAACGAGTTCGACAGCGAGGGCAGCGCGACGCGCGCGGCCTGCGGCAGGATCGCGCGGCGCAGCGCCTGCGCACGCGTCATCGCCATCGAATACGCGGCCTCCCACTGCCCCTTCGGGATCGATTCGATCACGCCGCGGATCACCTCGGCGTTGTAGGCGCCGACGTTCAGCGAGAAGCCGATCACGGCGGCGGTCAGCGGATCGAGCACGATGCCGACGCTCGGCAGCCCGTAGAAGATCACGAACAACTGCACGAGCAGCGGCGAGCCGCGAAACAGCCAGATGTAGAAACGCACGACGGCCTGCGCCCAGCGCGGCCCGAACAGCCGCGCGAGCGCCGCGCCGAATGCGAGCAGCAGGCCGATCGCGAACGACGCGAGCGTGAGCGGCACCGTAAACACGAGCCCCGCGACCAGCAGCGGCCGCAGCGATTCCGCCATCAGATGAAGCCAGGCCGGCATCGTTCAGCCTCGCGTCACGGCTGCGACACGTCGCGGCCGAAGTACTTCTGCGAGATCTTCGCGTAGGTGCCGTCGGCCTTGATGTCCGCGAGCGCCTTGTCGATCGCCGCCACCAGCGCGGGGCTGCCCTTGCGCAGCAGCACGCCCGATGCGTCGCTCGCGCCGCCCGTGTCGGTCGCCGCGATCTTCAGCTTCGCGTCCGGCTTGTGCTTGCGGAAATCGAGGTACGACAGCGAATCGTTGATCGTCGCATCGACGCGGCCGGAGCTCAGCAGGTCGATCGATTCGTTGAAGCCCTGCACGGGCACCACGTCCGCGCCGTGCGCGGCGGCAAGCTTGCCGAAGTTGCTGGTCAGCGTGTTCGCGGATTTCTTGCCCTTGAGATCGTCGAACGAGCGGATCGTCGTGTTGTCCGCACGCACGATCAGCACCGCGCGCGACGTGATGTACGGCGTCGAGAAATCGTACTTCGCCTTGCGCGCGTCGGTGATCGACACTTCGTTGACGACCGCGTCGTAGCGGTTCACGTCGAGGCCCGCGATCAGCCCGTCCCATTTGCCTTCGACGAACTCCGGCTTCACGCCGAGACGCTGCGCGATCGCCGTCGCGATATCGACGTCGAAGCCCGTCAGCTTGCCGGTTTCGTCGTGGTACGTGAACGGCGCATACGTGCCTTCGGTGCCGACCCGGAACACGCCGGACGACTTGATCTGCGACAGGTCGTCGGCAGCCAGCGCGCTGGTGGCCGCGACGGCCTGCAGCAATGCCACGACCAGGATGGAGCGAAGGAATTTCATGGTACGGACCCCGAATGATTGAAGGGAATGATCCCGCGGCATGCGAGTGCCGTTCGAGAGGTCCGCGAATTCTACCGATGCGCCGTAGTCCGGCAAAAACGCAAATCGGCTAACGATATGAGCCGATCGAATAACGCGCGCACCGGCCGCCGGCCGGCGCGCGCGGCTTACACGCCGCTTACCAGGGCAGCGAATACGTCTTCGTATTCGTGAAGCTCTTCATCGCTTCCTGCACGCCTTCCTTGTAGCCGAGCCCCGAATCCTTCACGCCGCCGAACGGCGTCAGTTCGAGCCGGTAGCCCGGCACCTCGCGCACGTTCACGCTACCGACTTCCAGCTCGGTGATGAAGCGCGTGATGTGGTCGAAGCGGTTCGTGCAGACCGACGACGACAACGCATAGTCGGTGCTGTTCGACATCCGGATCGCTTCGTCGATGTCGCGAAAGCGCATGATCGGCGATACCGGGCCGAAGGTCTCGTACTTCACGACCGGCATGTCGGGCGTCACGCGGTCGATCACCGTCGGCGCGTACAGCGCGCCGTCGCGCACGTTGCCGGCCAGCAGCCGCGCGCCGCGCGCGATCGCGTCGTTCACCTGCTGCTCGCAGAACTTCGCGGCCGCCTCGTCGATCACCGTGCCCATGTCCACCGACGGATCGGCCGGATTGCCGTACGACCACGCGCGCGTCTTCTCGACCACGAGCGCCGTGAAGCGATCGGCCACCGCCTCGTGCACGAGCATCCGCTTGATCGCGGTGCAGCGCTGCCCCGAGTTCTTGTACGAGCCCGACACCGCAAGCGTGCTCGCTTCGTCGAGGTCGGCATCTTCCATCACGATGATCGGATCGTTGCCGCCGAGTTCGAGCACCGCGCGCCGGTAGCCCATCCGCGACGCGATCGACTTGCCGATCGAGACGCCGCCCGTGAACGTGATGAGATCGATCGCCGGGTTCGTGATCAGCTCGTCGGCGATCTCCCTCGGATCGCCGGTGACGACCTGCAGCATCTGCGGCGGCAGGCCCGCTTCGTACAGGATGTCCGCGAACAGGTAGCACGACAGCGGCACCTTCTCCGACGGCTTCACGACGATCCGGTTGTTGGTCGCCACCGACGGCACGATCTTGTGCGCGACCTGGTTCATCGGATGGTTGAACGGCGTGATCGCGGAAATCACGCCGAGCAGCGGGTCGCGCTGCGTGTACACGCGGCGCTTCTTGCCATGCGGCGTCAGGTCGCACGAGAAGATCTGCCCGTCGTCCTTCAGCACTTCGCCGGCGCCGAACGTCAGCACATCGGCAACGCGGCCCGCTTCGTAGGTCGAATCCTTGATGCACAGGCCGGCCTCGGCCGTGATCACCGCCGCGATCTCGGCGGTGCGCGCGCGCACGATATCGGCCGCGCGGCGCAGGATCGCCGCGCGATCGTGGCGGGTGAGCGTCGGCCGGTAGGCGCGTGCAACCGCGAACGCGCGCCGCACGTCGTCCAGCGTCGCCTTCGGCACGGTGCCGACCAGCGTGCCGTCGTACGGGTTGCGCACGTCGATCACCGCGTC
>NZ_JPGL01000023.1 GCF_000732615.1 Burkholderia paludis | reverse complement strand
AGCCGGTAGGGCGGGCAGGGCGCGCCGGCCGGGCCCGTTCGGTCAGGTGCCGCCCGGGCGGCCCGCCGCGTCAGGCCGCGAGCATTTCCTTCGCGTGCTTGCGGGTGGTCGCCGTGATCTCGAGCCCGCCGAGCATCCGGGCGACTTCCTCGACGCGGCTCGCCTTGTCGAGCGGGGTGACCGTCGACACGGTGCCGCCGTTGTTGTCGGCGCCCTTCGCGACCTGGAAGTGATGGTCGCCGCGCGCGGCGACCTGCGGCAGGTGGGTCACGCACAGGACCTGCCGGTCGCGGCCGAGCTGGTGCAGCAGGCGGCCGACCACTTCGGCGACGCCGCCGCCGATGCCCGTATCGACTTCGTCGAAGATCAGCGTCGGCGTCGGGCTTGCCGCGCTGGCGATGACCGCGAGCGCGAGGCTGATCCGTGCAAGCTCGCCACCCGACGCCACTTTCGCAAGCGGCCGCAGCGGCACGCCGGGATGCCCCGCGACCCGGAACTCGACCTGCTCGAGCCCGTGCGGGCCGCCGTCGGCGATCGGCACGAGCGCGACCTCGAAGCTTCCGCCCGCCATCGACAGTTCCTGCATGCCGGCCGTGACGGCCGTGCCGAGCGTCCTGGCGGCCCGCGCGCGCGCGCCGGACAGGTTTTTCGCATCGGCGAGATAGGCTTCCCGCGCCTTGGCCTGCACCGCTTCGAGCGCACCGAGATCGGCGGCCGCGTCGAGCGCGGCGAGCTGGGCGCGCCGCGCCGCATGTTCTTCGTGCAGCGTATCGGGCGGCAGCCGGAACTTGCGGGCGGTCGAGTGCAGTGCATCGACCCGCATTTCGACCTGGGCGAGCCGTTCGGGGTCGAGATCGACCCGCTGCGCGTAGTGCGACAGCGAATAGACGGCTTCCTGCAGCTGGATCTCGGCCGGTTCGAGCGACGCGAGCGCGTCGCCGAGCGCCGTGTCGTAGTCGGCGAGGCTGCGCAGCTTCGACACGATCGCGCCGAGTTGCGCGAGCATCGCGTCGTCGGACTCGGACAGGGCGTTGAGTGCGCCGCGCACGCCGTCGATCAGGTTCGCCGAATGCGACAGGCGCTTGTGCTCGTTGCTGATTTCGTCCCATTCGCCGGGCTGCGGCGCGAGCTTGTCGAGCTCGGCGAGCTGCCACGCGAGCTTTTCGCGCTCGAGCTGCAATTCGCGCTCGTGGGCCTTCGCGGCGTCGATCGCTTGCGTCGCGTCGCGCCATACGCGCCACGCGCGCGCGACGTTCGCGGCATCGGCGACAAGCCCCGCGTGCGTGTCGAACAGCTCGCGCTGCGCGTCCGGCCGCATCAGCAACTGGTGCGCGTGCTGGCCGTGGATGTCGACAAGCATCTCGCCGAGCTCGCGCAGCTGCGCGAGCGTCGCGCTGGTGCCGTTGATGAACGCGCGCGAGCGGCCGTTGGCGTCGATCACGCGACGCAGCATCACGGTGTCCTCGGTGTCGAACGCGTGTTCGTCGAGCCAGCGCGCGACGCGGTCGTGCGGCGTGAATTCGGCGGTGATGTCGGCGCGGCCGCAGCCGTTGCGCACGACGCTCGCGTCGGCGCGCTCGCCGAGCGCGAGGGCAAGGGCGTCGATCAGGATCGATTTCCCGGCGCCGGTTTCGCCGGAAAAGACGGAAAAGCCGCTGTCGAATTCGAGATCGAGCGCGGCGACGATGACGAAGTCGCGGATCGAGAGGTGGCGGAGCATGGTGTCGGGCGGGGCGGCGTCAGGACGCCTTGTCGTCTTCGTTCGAGGCGTGTTCGTTCCAGTGCAGCTTCTTGCGCAGCGTCGCGTAGTAGCTGTAGCCGATCGGGTGCAGGAACGGCACGGTGTGCTTCGAGCGGCGTACCTCGATCGTGTCGTTCAGTTCGAGCGACGTGAACGACTGCATGTCGAAGTTCACGTTCACGTCGCGCCCGGCGACGATCTGGATCGCGATCTTCGAATCGTCGGGCAGCACGATGGGCCGGTTCGACAGCGCGTGCGGCGCGATCGGCACGAGCACGATGCCCGCCAGCTGCGGATGGAGGATCGGGCCGGCCGACGACAGCGCGTAGGCGGTCGAGCCGGTCGGCGTGGCGACGATCAGGCCGTCGGAACGCTGGTTGTACATGTACCGGCCGTCGACCGACGCGCGCAGCTCGACCATCCCGGAGACGCCGCTGCGGTTCACGACGACGTCGTTGAAGGCGATGGCGTGGTAGATCGGTTCGCCGTCGCGCATGATCCGGGCTTCGAGCAGCGCGCGCTCCTCGCGCTCGAACTTGCCCGACAGGATCACCGGGACGAGCGCCTGCATGTCGGCCGCCGCGATGTCGGTGATGAAGCCGAGCCGCCCGTGGTTGATCCCGATCAACGGCGTCTTGTACGGCGCGAGCTGACGGCCGATGCCGAGCATCGTTCCGTCCCCGCCCAGCACGACCGCCACGTCGGCGCGCGCCCCGATTTCGGCCGGGGTCAGCGCCGGGTAGCCGGTGATGCCGATCTCGCGCGCCGTCTCGGCTTCGAAGACAACCTCGAAGCCCCGCCTGGCGACGCAGGCGGCCAGCGTGGCGAGCGGCTCGGCGATGTTGGGCGTATTGCTTCGGCCGACGAGCGCGACGGTGTTGAACTGATTGCCGGTTTTCATGCCGGCATTACACCATAGCTCGTTGACGAAAAGAACCGGTGGCGCACCCGTGGGGCCGGATCGGGCCGGCCCGCACAACGGTGGCCGACGCCACTCGCCGCGGTCGCGAGGTTGCGCTAAAATTTTCCACCATGCTAGATCCTCGCGCACGAACCCTCCTGAAAACCCTGATCGAACGGTATATCGCCGACGGTCAGCCAGTCGGATCGCGCACGTTGTCCCGTTACTCCGGGCTCGAACTGAGCCCGGCGACGATCCGCAACGTGATGTCCGACCTGGAGGAGCTCGGCCTCGTGTCGAGCCCGCACACGTCGGCCGGCCGCGTGCCGACGCCGCGCGGCTACCGGCTGTTCGTCGACACGATGCTGACGGTCGAGGCGCCGATCGACGCCGAGGCCGTCGCGCGGCAGGTGCAGAACACGCTGCAGGCCGGCGAGCCGCAGCAGCGGGTGGTCGCGGCCGCCGCGAGCGTGCTGTCGAACCTGTCGCAGTTCGCGGGCGTCGTGCTGACGCCGCGCCGCAGCCACGTGTTCAAGCAGATCGAGTTCATGCGCCTGTCGGACAAGCGCATCCTGCTGATCATCGTCACGCCCGAGGGCGACGTGCAGAACCGGATGCTCGCGACGCCGCGCGACTACTCGCCGTCGCAGCTGACCGAGGCGTCCAACTACATCAACGCGCATTTCGCCGGCCTGTCGTTCGACGAGGTGCGCCGCCGCCTGCGCGACGAGATCGACCAGTTGCGCGGCGACATGACCGCGCTGATGCACGCGGCCGTGACGGCCAGCACCGAGGTGCCCGACACCGAGGACACCGTGCTGATTTCCGGCGAGCGCAACCTGCTCGAGGTGGCGGATCTGTCGTCCGACATGGCGCGGCTGCGCAAGCTGTTCGACGTATTCGACCAAAAGACGGGCCTCCTGCAATTGCTCGACGTGTCGAGCCACGCCCAGGGCGTGCAGATCTTCATCGGCGGCGAATCGACGCTCGTGCCGATCGAGGAAATGAGCGTCGTCACCGCGCCTTACGAGGTGAACGGGCAGATCGTCGGCACGCTCGGCGTGATCGGCCCGACCCGCATGGCGTACAACCGCGTGATACCGATCGTCGACATCACCGCGCGCCTGCTGTCGCTGACCCTGAGTCAGCAGTAGCGCGGCCGGGCGGATGCCCGATCCCGCCTCGTCATCGTGCCGCGGCGGCGCATGCGCCGGCAGTCGGCCGAACGGCCAGCCGACCTGTGCGAGGCAGCCCGCTATAATTGAGGGCCGTCCGGTTCCGTGCCCCGAGCACGTTCTTGCCCATGCGTTTCGATCTTGAGCCGCCTTCGAGTACCGCGGCCGCCCATCGCATCGGTGTGCTGCTGATCAATCTCGGCACGCCCGATGCGCCCACGCCGCGTGCGGTGCGGCGCTATCTGGCCGAATTCCTGTCGGATCCGCGCGTCGTCGAGATTCCGCAGGCCATCTGGCAGGTGTTGCTGCGCACGCTGATCCTGCCGCTGCGCGGCCGCGCGTCCGCGAAGAAATACGCGGCCGTCTGGATGCCCGAGGGCTCGCCGCTGCGCGTGCACACCGAGCGGCAGACCGACAGCGTGCGGCACCTGCTCGCGTCGAACGGCTATCACGTGCTGGTCGACTATGCGATGCGCTACGGCAGCCCGAACATTGCCCAGGCGCTTGCCCAGTTCAAGCGCGCGGGTGTCGAGCGCGTGCTGCTGATGCCGATGTATCCGCAATACTCGGCGTCGACCACGGCTACCGCCTTCGACGCCGCGTTCGAGGCGCTCGCGCGCATGCGCAACCAGCCCGAGGTGCGCACGGTGCGGCACTACGCCGACCATCCGGCCTATCTCCACGCCCTCGCCGAGCAGGTGCGCCATTACTGGGCGCAGCATGGCCGGCCCGACTTCGCGGCCGGCGACAAGCTCGTGCTGAGCTTCCACGGCGTGCCGAAGCGCACGCTCGATCTCGGCGATCCGTATCACGACCAGTGCCAGCAGACGGGCGCGCTGCTGATGGCCGCGCTCGGGCTGTCGACGACCGAATGCCGCGTCACGTTCCAGTCCCGCTTCGGCAAGGCCGAATGGCTGCAGCCGTACACGGCGCCGACGCTGCGCGAGTTCGGCGAGGCCGGCGTGCGGCGGGCCGACGTGTTCTGTCCTGGTTTCACGGCCGATTGCCTCGAAACGATCGAGGAGATCGGCATGGAAGTGCGCGACGAGTTCCTCGCCGGCGGCGGCAAGTCGTTCCACCGCATTCCGTGCCTGAACGGCGCGTCGGCGTGGATCGGCGCGCTCGGGGAGATCGTCGCCGAGAATCTGCAGGGCTGGCCCGTCAGGACGGTGCAGCCCGAAACCGTGAGCTGACGCGATGAACTACAGGATTTCGACCGAACCGGGCGCGAAGCTGCGCATCGACAAATGGCTGTGGGCGGCCCGGTTCTTCAAGACGCGTTCGCTCGCGACCGACGCGGTCGACAAGGGGCACGTGAAGATCGGCGGCGCGGCGGTCAAGCCGGCGAAGGAGGTGCGGGTCGGCGACCAGGTCGAGATTGCGATCGACGGTATCGTCTGGCACATTGCCGTGCTGGGCGTGTGCGACCTGCGCGGGCCCGCGAGCGTCGCGCAGACGCTTTACGAGGAAACGGCAGCGGGGCGGGCCGCGCGGCTCGCCGAGCTGGAGCGGCGCCGCACGTATCGCGAGCCGGCAGCCGAGCTGCACGGCCGGCCGACGAAGCGGGATCGCCGCATCATCGACAGATTTTCGGGTGGGAGCTGAACATCTGGTCGAACGTCGCCCGCGCACTTCCGTATTCGGTCGTGCGGTCGGTGACGGCTCCCGACAGGCAGATGGTGGTGGTGCCGGCAATGAGTACCAGCGCGACCACCGATATCGCAAAGGTCAGTTTCACGGTACTCCCCTCGAGAAGACGGGTGAAAACGGCGCCAGGTGGATGTCAGGCGGCGGTAAGCTAGGGTAAACACGCTTTTTCGACGCTTGAGTGGAGTGTAGTGCAGCGTGCCTGTGCCAAGCTAGTACCCGGCTGGTAAGCGTTGTTACAGGCCGTTTCGCCCGATCCGGCGAGCGCTGCGAGCGATGCACCGGCACTGCGCGCGGTTGTTTCGCGGCATTGGAGAATGCGGCGCCCAACCCTCTTGAAAACGCAGTTTTCACCCCTATTTGCACCAGCAATGTGCGGTGCCGCCCGGCGTATGATCGGGCGGTTGCCGATTTGGCTTCAACCTCTAATCGACTTTCAGCGACATGGAAAACACGCAAGAGAACCCGGCTACCCAATCGGCCGAAGATATCGGCAGCGAGAAGCCGGAGGCGCAAGGCGCCGCGCCCGCCGCCGAAGCAGCCGACGCGGCGCTCGCGGAGGCTCAAGCCAAGGTCGCCGAGCTGCAGGAAAGCTTCCTGCGGGCGAAGGCCGAGACCGAGAACGTCCGCCGCCGCGCGCAGGACGACGTGTCGAAGGCGCACAAGTTCGCGATCGAGAGCTTCGCGGAACACCTGCTGCCCGTGCTGGACAGCCTGGAAGCGGCCGTCAACGATACGTCCGGCGACATCGCAAAGGTGCGCGAGGGCGTCGAACTGACGCTGCGCCAGCTGACGAACGCGCTCGAGAAGGGCCGTGTCGTCGCGCTCAACCCGGTCGGCGAGAAGTTCGATCCGCACCAGCACCAGGCGATCTCGATGGTGCCGGCCGAGCAGGAACCGAACACCGTCGTCGCCGTGCTGCAAAAGGGCTACACGATCGCCGACCGCGTCCTGCGCCCGGCGCTCGTCACCGTCGCGCAGCCGAAGTAAGGTCGCCGCGATGGTGCCCGCCGGCGTCGATCCGGCCGCGTTCGACGCGTTCGGCATGCAGGCGCTGGATGCCGGCACGTTCGACGCGGCGCTCGAAGGCGCGGGCGACGCGCTCGCGGTGGTGTTCTTCTGGGGCGTCGACTGCTTCAACTGCGAGATCGCGAAGAAGGCGATGCTCGCCCAGCCCGACGCGATCCGCGCGCTGGACCTGAAGTGGTTCCATTGCAACGTGTACGAACACCATCAGCTGGGGCGCCGCTTCGCGCTGCACGGCGTACCGACCTGGTTTTTCTTCCACCGCGGCAGGCGGCTGGGCCGCGCGACGGGCTGGCATGGCCTCGCGCAGTTCCAGGCGGCCGTCTCGGCGGCGCGCGCGAAGATCGCCGCGGCGTCGGGCGGCGATCCGCTGGCTGGCGGCGATTGAAAAAATTTAATATCCGCATCGCCTGTCGGGTCTTGAAAACGGGCCGGACGGACGCATTTCGGGAACAGAGTTGAATTCTGGCGTGCGAAACCGCCCCAAAACGCGGGGTTTCGCGCAGCAAACAAGCATTTCTGGAGATTAGGAAAAATGGGAAAGATCATCGGTATTGACCTCGGCACCACGAACTCGTGCGTCGCCATCATGGAAGGCAACCAGGTCAAGGTCATCGAGAACTCGGAAGGCACGCGCACCACGCCGTCGATCATCGCCTACATGGACGACAACGAAGTCCTCGTCGGCGCGCCGGCCAAGCGTCAGTCGGTGACCAACCCGAAGAACACGCTGTTCGCGGTGAAGCGCCTGATCGGCCGCCGCTTCGAAGAGAAGGAAGTCCAGAAGGACATCGGCCTGATGCCGTACACCATCATCAAGGCCGACAACGGCGATGCATGGGTCGAAGCGCACGGCGAAAAGCTGGCGCCGCCGCAGGTTTCGGCGGAAGTGCTGCGCAAGATGAAGAAGACGGCCGAAGACTACCTCGGCGAGCCGGTCACGGAAGCCGTGATCACGGTGCCGGCGTACTTCAACGACAGCCAGCGTCAGGCAACCAAGGACGCCGGCCGCATCGCGGGCCTCGAAGTCAAGCGGATCATCAACGAGCCGACCGCGGCTGCGCTCGCGTTTGGCCTCGACAAGGCCGAGAAGGGCGACCGCAAGATCGCCGTGTATGACCTCGGCGGCGGTACGTTCGACGTGTCGATCATCGAGATCGCCGACGTCGACGGCGAAATGCAGTTCGAAGTGCTGTCGACCAACGGCGACACGTTCCTCGGCGGCGAAGACTTCGACCAGCGCATCATCGATTACATCATCGGCGAGTTCAAGAAGGAGCAGGGCGTCGACCTGTCGAAGGACGTGCTCGCGCTGCAGCGCCTGAAGGAAGCCGCTGAAAAGGCGAAGATCGAGCTGTCGTCGAGCCAGCAGACCGAAATCAACCTGCCGTACATCACGGCGGACGCATCGGGCCCGAAGCACTTGAACCTGAAGATCACCCGCGCGAAGCTGGAAGCGCTGGTGGAAGACCTCGTCGAGCGCACGATCGAACCGTGCCGCATCGCGATCAAGGACGCAGGCGTCAAGGTGTCGGACATCGACGACGTGATCCTGGTCGGCGGCCAGACGCGCATGCCGAAGGTCCTGGAGAAGGTGAAGGAGTTCTTCGGCAAGGATCCGCGCCGTGACGTGAACCCGGACGAAGCCGTCGCGGTTGGCGCGGCGATCCAGGGCCAGGTCCTGTCGGGCGACCGCAAGGACGTGCTGCTGCTCGACGTGACCCCGCTGTCGCTCGGCATCGAGACGCTCGGCGGCGTGATGACGAAGATGATCAGCAAGAACACGACGATCCCGACCAAGCACGCGCAGGTGTACTCGACGGCCGACGACAACCAGGGCGCCGTGACGATCAAGGTGTTCCAGGGCGAACGCGAAATGGCAGCCGGCAACAAGCTGCTCGGCGAGTTCAACCTCGAAGGCATCCCGCCGGCACCGCGCGGCGTGCCGCAGATCGAAGTGACCTTCGACATCGACGCGAACGGCATCCTCCACGTCGGCGCGAAGGACAAGGCGACCGGCAAGGAAAACAAGATCACGATCAAGGCGAACTCGGGTCTGTCCGAGGCTGAAATCGACCAGATGATCAAGGACGCGGAAGCGAACGCAGCGGAAGACCACAAGCTGCGCGAGCTGGCCGATTCGCGCAACCAGGGCGACGCGCTGGTTCACAGCACGAAGAAGGCGCTGGCCGAGTACGGCGACAAGCTGGACGCGGGCGAGAAGGAAGCGATCGAAGCGGCGCTGAAGTCGCTCGAGGACGTGCTGAAGGACTCGTCGGCCGACAAGGCTGCGATCGACGCGAAGGTCGAGGAACTGGGCAAGGTTTCGCAGAAGCTCGGCGAGAAGATGTACGCCGACATGCAGGCCCAGCAGGCTGGTGCGGCGGGCGCGGCCGGTGCCGCGGAAGGTGCGGCCCATGCGGGCGGCGCGCAGCAGGCTGCCGACGACGTCGTCGACGCCGAGTTCAAGGAAGTGAAGAAGGACTAAGCCGGGTTGCCCCGTCGCCGTTCGCCGCGCGCAGCCAGCGCGCGGCGCGGCCGGCGGGATGGCTGACAAGCGGTCTGTCTTTCCTTCCGGATGGCCGGATCGACTCCACGCCTGGCGGGCTTCGCGGCCCTCCGGGCACATTTGTTTTTTGGCGGGTGCCGTGTGCGTCGTCGGTGGACGGGCGCGGCGCCAGACGAGTCGAGAGACTTTACTGCGGGCGAAAGGAGCCGCCGCATGCGCGATGCGCGGCGGCACAGTGAATCGATATGGCGAAACGGGATTACTACGAGGTTCTGGGCGTCGCGAAGAATGCGAGCGACGACGAAATCAAGAAGGCATATCGCAAGCTTGCGATGAAGTACCACCCTGACCGCAATCCGGACAACAAGGATGCGGAAGAGCATTTCAAGGAAGTGAAGGAAGCCTATGAAATGCTGTCGGACAGCCAGAAGCGGGCCGCGTACGACCAGTACGGCCACGCGGGCGTCGATCCGAACATGGGCGGTGCGGGCGCACAGGGCTTCGGCGGCTTCGCGGATGCATTCGGCGACATTTTCGGCGACATCTTCGGCCAGGCCGCAGGCGGTGCGGCGCGCGGCGGCCGCGGCGGTCCGCAGGTGTACCGCGGCGCGGACCTGCGCTACAGCATGGAAATCACGCTCGAGCAGGCGGCGCACGGCTACGACACGCAGATCCGCGTGCCGAGCTGGGTGTCGTGCGAGGTCTGCCACGGGTCGGGCGCGAAGCCCGGCACGAAGCCGGAAACCTGCCCGACCTGCCATGGCCAGGGCACGGTGCGCATGTCGCAGGGCTTCTTCAGCATCCAGCAGACCTGCCCGAAGTGCCACGGCACGGGCACCTACATCCCCGAGCCGTGTGCGCATTGCCACGGGTCGGGCAAGGTGAAGGAAACCAAGACGCTCGAAGTGAAGATCCCGGCCGGGATCGACGACGGGATGCGGATCCGCTCGGCCGGCAACGGCGAGCCGGGCATCAACGGCGGGCCGCCGGGCGACCTGTACGTCGAGATCCACATCAAGCCGCACGCGGTGTTCGAGCGCGACGGCGACGATCTCCACTGCCAGATGCCGATCCCGTTCACGACCGCCGCGCTCGGCGGCGAGATCGAGGTGCCGACGCTGGCCGGCCGGGCATCGTTCCCGGTGCCGGAAGGCACGCAGTCGGGCAAGACGTTCCGTCTGCGGGGCAAGGGCATCAAGGGGCTGCGTTCGAGCATCGCCGGCGATCTGTACGTCCACGTTCAGGTCGAGACGCCCGTGAAGCTGACCGACAATCAGCGCGACCTGCTCAAGCAGTTCGAGAAGTCGCTGGCCGAGGGCGGCGCGCGTCACAGCCCGCAGAGCAAGAGCTGGTTCGATCGTGTGAAGAGTTTCTTCGAGTAACGCGAGTAACGGCATGACTGAAGGCAGCGAGAGCGCGTCGTTCGCGCTCTTGGACGATTGCGACTCGACTGCGTCTGCGCGGTCGAGTCGTTTGTATTCCGGCTTCGTGCACGAACGCGTGTGTACGGATCCGGAACAGCTCGACGCAGTCGACGCAGCGGTTGCGCAGGATCTGCGCGACGGGCTGCATGCGGTTGTCGTCGGCGATTACGAATTCGGGCGCAACCTGCAACGGGCGCAGCCGGGCGATGCCCCGCTGCGCTTTTTGCTGTTTGCGCGCTGCGAGCGCCTGTCGCGCGATGAAGTCGACACGTGGCTCGCGCAGCAGGACGGCGGCGGTCAGCCGTCGATCGCGGGCGTCGCACACGTGGCGAAGAGCGTCACGCGCGACGCGTTCGACACGGCTATCGCCGCGGTGCACGACGCACTGCGCGCGGGCGATTCGTATCAGGTCAACTACACGTACCGGCTGAATTTCGACGTGTTCGGCACGCCGCTCGCGCTGTACCGGCGGCTGCGCGAGCGCCAGCCCGTACGCTACGGCGCGCTGATCGCGCTGCCGGGCGGTGCGTGGATCGTGTCGTGTTCGCCCGAGCTGTTCGTCGAGCGGCACGGCGACGTGTTGCGCGCACGGCCGATGAAGGGCACCGCGCCGCGTTCGGCCGATCCCCGGGACGACGCGGCGGCCGCCGCGTTCCTCGCGAACGATCCGAAGAACCGCGCGGAAAACGTGATGATCGTCGATCTGCTGCGCAATGACGTATCGCGGATCGCGCGCACCGGAACGGTCCGCGTGCCGGCGCTGTTCTCCGTCGAGCCGTATGCGTCGGTGTGGCAGATGACGTCGACGGTCGAGGCCGGCTGGCGCGACGGGACGTCGTTCGCGCAGATGCTGCGCGCGCTGTTTCCGTGCGGATCGATCACGGGCGCGCCGAAGCACGGGACGATGCAGCTGATCGACGCGATCGAGTCGACGCCGCGCGGGCTCTATACCGGTGCGATCGGCTGGCTCGATGCGCCGGGCGAAAGCGCGGCTCCCGATGCAGGTGGAAATCGCGCGTCCGCTTGCGGCGATTTCTGTTTGTCGGTCGCGATTCGTACGTTGACTCTCGAGGCGGCCGGCGCACGTTCGGCGGGCGCCGATAGCGACGCGTCCGGTCCGGTCGCGGCAACTGCCGGACGCCGGCGCGGCACGATGGGCGTCGGCGCGGGCATCGTGCTCGACAGCGTCGCGGCCGACGAATATGCGGAGTGCGACTTGAAAGCGCAATTCCTGACGGATGCCGATCCCGGCTTCCAGCTGTTCGAAACCACCGCTGCCACGCGCGCGGACGGCATCCGGTATCTGGAGCGCCATCTTGCACGGCTGCAGCGCAGCGCGGACGCGTTCGGCTTCCGTTTCGACGCCGACGCATTGCGCCGCGAGATCGACGCGCGCTGTGCTGCGCTCGACGGAGACGGTGCCTACCGGATGAAGCTCGCGCTCGCGAAGGACGGCACGGTCGAGATCGTCGCGGCGCCGCTGAAGCCACTGCCGGTGGGGCCGGTCGGCGTGCTGCTGGCGTCCGCGCACGGCTTCGCGCCGACCCGCGCAGGCGATGCGCTGCTGCTGCACAAGACGACGCGCCGCGCCGAATACGATCGCGCGTGGCAGGCGGCGGAGGCGCTGGGCGGTTTCGACATGCTGTTCGTCAACGAGCGTGGCGAAGTGACGGAGGGTGGGCGTTCGAACCTGTTCGTGAAGCTCGACGGCCGGTGGGTGACGCCGCCGCTGGCGTCCGGCGTGCTGCCGGGCGTGATGCGCGGCGTGTTGCTCGACGATCGTACGTTCGGTGCAACGGAGCGCGTCGTGACCCGTGACGATCTGGCTCGCGCGCAGGGGCTGTTGTTGACCAACGCGCTGCGAGGCGCGCTCGACGCGGTATTGATCGCGTAACGGGACGCCGCTGGCAGCACGGCAAATTAAAAAGCGCGGCGCCCCGCAAAGGGCGCCGCGCTTTTTTATTCCGGTGCCGGCGAACGCGTTGCCGACGCCCGATCAGAACGAATGTTCGGGACCGGGAAACGCGCCGTCCTTCACCGCGCGGACATACGCTTCGACCGCCGCCTGGATGTTCGGCTGACCCTGCATGAAATCCTTCACAAAGCGCGGACGCTTGCCGGGGAACACGCCGAGCATGTCGTGCAGCACCAGCACCTGCCCCGAGCAGTCGACGCCCGCGCCGATGCCGATCGTCGGAATCTTCAGCATGTGCGTGACTTCGGACGCGACGAGCGTCGGCACCGCCTCGAGCACGACGAGCTGGGCGCCCGCGTCCTCGATCGCGCGTGCGTCGCGCAGCAATTGCGCGGCGCCGGCCTCGGTCTTGCCTTGAACCTTGAAGCCGCCGAATGCGTGCACCGATTGCGGCGTCAGGCCCAGGTGCGCGCACACCGGCACCGAGCGTTCGACGAGGAAACGGATCGTCTCGGCGAGCCACTCGCCGCCTTCGAGCTTGACCATCTGCGCGCCCGCGCGCATCAGCCGGACCGAGTTCGCGAACGCCTCGGCCGGGGTGCCGTACGTGCCGAACGGCAGATCGGCGACGACGAGCGCGCGCGGCTGCGCGCGTGCGACGCAGGCGGTGTGGTACGCGATGTCGTCGAGCGACACGGGCAGCGTGGTCGTGTGACCTTGCAGCACATTGCCGAGCGAATCGCCGATCAGCAGCACGTCGGTGCCCGAGCGATCGAGCAGCGCGGAAAAGCTCGCGTCGTAGCAGGTGAGCATCGCGATCTTCTCGCCGGCGTCGCGCATTGCCTGCAGCTTGGGCACCGTGACGGCAGGCCGGCTCGATTCCTGGAGATAGGTCATGGGAAATCCGGGTCGATGGGTGAAAAACGGCAGGCGGGACGCGTCAGCGCGTCGTCTCGCCCTTGACGAAGAATTCCTTGCGGCCGCGCATCGTCTCGATGCGCTCGATCAGCAGCGCGAGGTCTTCGGGGGAATCCAGCGGGTTCAGGTGTTCCGCGGCGACCGTCAGCACCGGCGTGCGGTCGTAGTGGTAGAAGAATTCGTTGTACGCGTCGACGAGCGAGCGCAGGTATGCGTCGCTGATCTGCAGCTCCATCGGCAGCCCGCGCTTCTGGATGCGCGCGAACAGCACTTCGGGGCTCGCCTGCAGATAGACGACGAGGTCCGGCGACGGCGCCTGCGGTACGTCGACGTGCGTCGCGACCGCGCGATACAGTTGCCATTCGTCTTCCGGCAGGTTCAGCCGCGCGAAGATGTCGTTCTTCTGCGGCATGAAATCGGCGATGACGGGGCGGCCCGTGTCGAGCGCGCCGATCAGTTCGCGGGCCTGCTGCGCGCGCTGCAGCGCGAACGACAGTTGCACGGGCAGCGCGTAGCGCGCGGTGTCGCGATAGAAGCGTTCGAGGAACGGGTTGTCCTGCGGGCGCTCGAGCAGCGTCTGCATCGACCAGCGTTCCGCGAGCTGCCGCGCGAGCGTCGTCTTGCCGACGCCGATCGGGCCTTCGATCACGAGATAGCGGTGCGGCGCGCGCAGGTCGGGCGCGGTGACGGTCAGCGGAGTAGGGATCATCGGCAGCGGGGCTTGTCGGCGTCTTCGCCTGCGGCGAGCGCCTTCTGCATCAGGCACTGGCAGGTCTGCACCTTCTCGACGCGTTGGTCGGCGACGGCGGCGAGGAAGGCGTCGGCCCGGCCGCGCGCGGGGATGTCGAGCGCCGGCTCGATCTCGACGAGCGGCACGAGCGCGAATGCGCGATCGGTGAGGCGCGGATGCGGGACGATCAGGTCGGGTTCGTCGATCGAGTCGGCGCCGAACAGCAGGATGTCGAGGTCGAGCGTGCGCGGTGCGTTGCGGTACGGCCGCTCGCGGCCGAAGTGATGTTCGATCTTCTGGCAGAGCGCGAGCAGCTCGCGGGCCGACGACGACGTGTCGAGCTTGACGACGCAATTGTAGTAGTCGTCGCCGCCCGCTTCGAAGGGCGCCGTGCGATACAGGCTCGATTTCCCGAGGATCGAGATGGTGCGCTGCTGCGCGAGGCAGACCACCGCGTCCTTCAGGGTCTGGCGCGCATCGCCGAGATTCGCCCCCAGTCCGATATATGCAACCGTCATGGCATCACTTCCTACGTCGTTCGCCAGCGAGCGCGTCAGTCGTCGGAACCGCCCGAGGTATCCGGCGCCTGCTCGGCGGCACCTTCACCCGGATTGCGGTTTCGTGCGCCGCCGCGGCGCCGCCGCTTGCGGGGCGATTTTTCCTTCGAGCCGCCCTGCGTGAGCAATGCCTCGCGAGCGGCCGCGTCGCCTTCGATGAAATCCGTCCACCACTGTCCGACTTCCGCATCGAGCTCGCCGGATTCGCAGCGTAACAGGAGGAAATCATACCCCGCTCTAAACCTTTGGTGTTCCAGCAGCCGCATCGCGCTGCGGCCCGAGCGTTTCTCGAGGCGCAGCTGCAGGCCCCAGATCTCGCGCATGTCGGCCGAATAGCGCTTGTGGATCGCGAGCTTCTCGGTCTGCATGTCGAGCACGTCGTCCATCGCGCGATGGAGCGCCGGCACCGGGATTTCGCCTTCGGCCGTGTATTGCTCGAAGCGCTGGCGCATGTCGTGCCACAGCAGCGTCGCGAACAGGAAGCCCGGCGACACCGGCTTGCCGGCGCGCACGCGCGCGTCGGTGTTGTTCAGCGCGAGCGTGATGAACTTCTCGCCCTGCGGCTGTTCGAGCACCACGTCGAGGAGCGGCAGCAGCCCGTGGTGCAGGCCTTCCTTGCGCAATTGCTGCAGGCATGCGAGCGCATGGCCCGACAGCAGCAGCTTCAGCATCTCGTCGAACAGGCGGGCGGCCGGCACGTTGTTGATCAGGTCGGCGAGCCCGTTGATCGGCTCGCGCGTATGCGGCTCGATCTCGAAGCCGAGCTTCGCCGCGAAGCGCACGACGCGCAGCATCCGCACCGGATCCTCGCGGAAGCGCGTAGCCGGATCGCCGATCATCCGCAACAGGCGGGCACGCACGTCGGCCATCCCGTCGTGGTAGTCGAGCACCGTCTGCGTGGCCGGGTCGTAGTACATCGCGTTGATCGTGAAGTCGCGGCGCGCGGCATCTTCATGCTGCTCGCCCCACACGTTGTCGCGCAGCACGCGGCCGCTCGCGTCGACGGCGTGCGTGCGGCGGTCGAGTTCGTCGCGCTTCAGCCGCTTCGGCGGTTCGGCGGCGGCCGCCTCGGGCGGCGCGTCGACCAGCGCGCGGAACGTCGACACCTCGATCAGCTCCTGGCCGAACTGCACGTGGACGATCTGGAAGCGGCGGCCGATCAGGCGCGCGCGGCGGAACAGGCGCTGCACCTCGGTCGGCGTCGCGTCGGTCGCGACGTCGAAGTCCTTCGGCGCGATGCCGAGCAGCAGGTCGCGCACCGCGCCGCCGACGATGAAGGCGCGAAAGCCTGCCTGCTGCAGCGTGTCGGTCACGCGCACGGCATTCTTCGAGATCAGCGCCGGATTGATGCCGTGCACGCTGGCCGGCACGACGGTCGGCTCATGGTTGCTGCGCGGTTTCTTCGCACTGCCGCCGCGGGGTGCCTTCGGGGCGCGCGGGGCGGCTGGGGCCGCTTCGTCGGCCGGAGCCGCTGCGGGAGACGTTCGCTCGGTTTCGTCCTGACCGAGCAGCTTGCGGATGAATTTTTTGATCACGACGTTCAGAAGAGATCGAGGATACGCCAGCCGCGGTTGCTTGCATGCGCACGCAGCGTGTCGTCAGGGTTGGTCGCGATCGGGTCGGTGACTTTCTCGAGCAGCGGGATGTCGTTGTGCGAGTCGCTGTAGAAGTAGCTGTGCGCGAAGTCGTCCCAGCGCTTGCCGAGCGACGCGAGCCATGCTTCGGTCCGCACGATCTTGCCTTCGCGATAGCTCGGCGTGCCGGTCGGCCGGCCCGTGTAAGGCGAATCGGGATGCCCGTCGGTCGTTTCGACCTCGCACGCGATCAGCGTGTCGACGCCGAACGCGGTCGCGATCGGGCGCGTGATGAATTCGTTGGTTGCCGTCACGACGCAGCACAGGTCGCCTGCATCGAGGTGCTTGCGCACGAGCTCGAGTGCGGCGGGCGTCATCGCGGGACGGATCACCTCGTGCATGTACTGCTCGTGCCATTGCGCGAGCTGCGCGCGCGAATACTTCGCGAGCGGCGTGAGCATGGCCGTGAGGTACGCGTGGATGTCGAGCTTGCCGGCCTTGTAGTCGGCGAAGAACTGATCGTTCTGACGCGAGAAGCTTTCCGCGTCGACGATGCCGAGCTTCACCATGAAGCGGCCCCATTCGTGGTCGCTATCGGTCGGGATCAGCGTGTGATCGAGGTCAAAGAGTGCCAGATTAGTCATGGAAGCGCATTTTACTCGAAGCGGTTCGGGCCCGTGCCCGGTGGTGTGATGTCGTCGCCGGGACGCGCCAGCATCCGGCGCAGCAGCGGCAGCGTGACCGCGCGTTTCTGCTCGAGCGAGAAGCGGTCGAGCGCGTCGAGCAGCGCCATCAGGCTCGGCATGTCGCGGCGGAAATGGGTCAGCAGGTAGGCGGCGATGTCGTCGGTGAGCGCGATCCCGCGCTCCTTCGCCGCGAGCTTGAGCACGGCGATCTTGCCGGCGTCGGACGGCGGCGACAGGTGGAACACGAGCCCCCAGCCGAGGCGCGTGCGCAGATCCTCGCGCACGTCGAGCGCGAGCGGCGCGGCGGGGCCCGCCGCGACGAAGGCGCTCGACGGGTGCGCGCGCACTTCGTTGAACAGGTTGAACAGCGCGACCTGCTGCGCGTCGCTCATCCGGTCGCAGTCGTCGATCGCGTAGATGCCGATGCGCGGGTCGAACGTGAACGCGCCGAGCGGGCTCTGCGGCGTCAGGTAGCGCGCGTAGCCGTACGACGCGTCGCTCACGAGCGCCTGCAGCAGATGGGTGCGGCCGCTGCCGGGCTCGCCCCAGATGTAGAACGACCGGTCCGGCACGGGGCCCGCCGCGAGCGCGAGGTCGAGCTTCTGCAGGCGCGTGACGAGCTCGTCGTTCTCCTCGCTCATGATGAAGTTGTCGAACGTGGCGGGCGGCGGCGTGCCGAGATCGAGCGTCAGTTGACGGGTCACGGCAGTCACGATGCGGGTCGGTTGAAAAAACGCGTGCCGTACGCCGGGCACGCGCGGGGGAATACGGCCCGGATGGCTGCACACGCGACCGCACGCACGGCGCCGCGCCGGTTTCGGCGCGGTTCGCTCGGCGATGAAAACGGGGACGTGTTGACCAAGATGCAATCCCTGACGATTCGGTGCTGGGAATTCCGGCCAACGGGCCGGCTTCGGGTAAAATCGCATTTTACCGACCTTCTCGCATTCCCCCATGAATCCTCCGAAATCCGCTCCCGACGCTCAGGGTCTGTCCTACCGCGACGCAGGCGTCGACATCGACGCAGGCGACGCGCTCATCGACAAGATCAAGCCTTTTGCGAAGAAAACCCTGCGCGACGGCGTGCTCGGCGGCATCGGCGGGTTCGGCGCGCTGTTCGAAGTGCCGAAGAAGTATCGCGAGCCCGTGCTCGTGTCCGGCACCGACGGCGTGGGCACCAAGCTCAAGCTGGCGTTTCATCTGAACAAACACGATACGGTCGGCCAGGATCTCGTCGCGATGAGCGTGAACGACATCCTCGTGCAGGGCGCCGAGCCGCTGTTCTTCCTCGACTACTTCGCGTGCGGCAAGCTCGACGTCGACACGGCCGCGACGGTCGTCAAGGGCATCGCGCACGGCTGCGAACTGTCGGGCTGCGCGCTGATCGGCGGTGAAACGGCCGAAATGCCGGGCATGTACCCGGACGGCGAATACGACCTGGCAGGCTTCGCGGTCGGCGCGGTCGAGAAGAGCAAGATCATCGACGGCAGCACGATCGCCGAAGGCGACGTCGTGCTCGGCCTCGCATCGAGCGGCATCCATTCGAACGGTTTTTCGCTCGTGCGCAAGATCATCGAGCGCGCGAACCCCGACCTGTCGGCCGATTTCCACGGCCGGTCGCTCGCCGACACGCTGATGGCGCCCACGCGCATCTACGTGAAGCCGCTGCTCGCGCTGATGCAGAAGATCGCCGTGAAGGGCATGGCGCACATCACGGGCGGCGGCCTGGTCGAGAACATTCCGCGCGTGCTGCGCGAAGGCCTCACCGCCGAACTCGACCAGAACGCCTGGTCGCTGCCGCCGCTGTTCAAGTGGCTGCAGGAGCACGGCGGCGTGGCCGACGCTGAAATGCACCGCGTGTTCAACTGCGGGATCGGCATGGCCGTGATCGTCGCGGCGGCCGATGCCGACGCCGCGATCGCCGACCTGGCCGCCGCCGGCGAACAGGTGTGGAAGATCGGCGTCGTGCGCGCGAGCCGCGAAGGCGAGGCGCAGACCGTCGTGGTCTGACGCACTGCCGCAACGGATGCAGCAGGCAAAACCGCCCGGAGTCGATCCGGGCGGTTTTTTTTCGGGCATCGCGCCGCCGCTTACGTCGACGGAAGCGGCTTGCCGGCCGGGCGCGCGGCGGCCAGCAGCGGCGGTATCAGCAGATAAAGCAGCGCGGCCGCGGCCCATACGAGCCCCGGCCACGTCGCGCGTGTCGCCGCATAGGCCGCGGTGACGACCAGCGGCCCGCCGACGCCGATCAGGCTCGCCACGCTTGCGAGCGTGCCCTGCAGTTCGCCCTGGCGCGCATCGTCGACCTGCCGCGAGAGCATCGCCTGCAGCGCCGGCAGCGTCATGCCGCCCGCCGCGAACAGCGGCAGCAGCGCGAACGGCACCCACGCGGCGGACGCGAACGCGATCGCGACGAGCCCGAGCGCGTCGCCCGCAAGGCCCATCGCGAGTGCGCGTCGCTCGCCGAGCCGCGCGATCAGCGGCCCGATCGCGAACGCCTGCGCGAGCGCGTGGCACGCGCCGTAGCCTGCGAGCGACAGCCCCGCGATCGGCGTCGACCAGCCGAAATGCGCCTGACCGTACAGGATCCACAACGTCGCGGGCGCCTGCGACACCAGCGCCACGATCACGTAGATGCCGAGCAGCGGCACGAGCGCGGGCGTGCCGCTCAGTCGCCGCAGGCTCGCGAACGGGTTGAGTGCGACCGCCGGGCGGCCTGCGTGCGCCGAGGGCGGCCGCGATTCCGGCAGCGCGCGCCAGACCAGCACGAGATTGAGTGCGTTGAGCGCGGCCGCCGCGACGAACGGCGCACGCAGGTGCAGCGCACCGAGCAGCCCGCCGATCAGCGGGCCCGCGATGAAACCGATGCCCATCATCGCGCCGAGCTGGCCGAAGCGTCGCGCGCGGTCGGGTTCGGCCGTGACGTCGGTGACGCACGCGGTCGCGACCGCGACGTTCGCGCCCGTGATGCCCGCGATCAGCCGCCCGACGTAGAGCCATGCGAGCGTCGGCGCGAGCGCCATCAGCAGGTAGTCGAGCGCGGCGCCCGCGAGCGACACGAGCAGCACGGGCCGGCGGCCGAAGCGGTCGCTCAGCGCACCGAGCAGCGGTGCGCACAGGAACTGCGCGAACGCGTACAGCGCGAGCAGCACGCCGTAGTGCGTGTCGATGCTGCCCGCGCCGGCAAGCGCGCGCAGCAGCCCGGGCAGGATCGGCATCACGATCCCGACGCCGATCGCGTCGAGCAGGACCGTGGCCAGGATGGCAATCAGGGACGGATTCAAGAGCGTAACTCTATCGATGATAGAGTGAGGATTATTCCACAGTTTCCCTATCGGTGATAGAGATGAAGGACGCAGGGGCGCGGCTGACGCGCGACACGGTATTGCGTGCGGCCCTCGAGCTGCTCGATGAAGCGGGGATCGACGGGCTGTCGACGCGGCGGCTTGCCGAGCGGCTCGGCGTGCAGTCGCCGACGCTTTACTGGCATTTCCGGAACAAGGCCGAACTGCTCGACGCGATGGCCGAGGCGATCATGCTCGAGCGTCACGACGCATCGCTGCCGCAGCCGGGCGACGCGTGGGATGCATGGCTTGCCGACAACGCGCGCAGCTTCCGCCGCGCCTTGCTCGCCTATCGCGACGGCGCGCGGCTGCATGCCGGCACGCGGCCGCGCGCGCTGCATTTCGGTTCGATCGAACGCAAGATCGCGCTGCTCGGCGACGCGGGTTTCGCGCCGGACGAAGCGGTGGACGTGATGTATGCGCTGGGCCGCTTCGTGGTCGGATGGGTGCTCGAGGAGCAGGCGGAACCGCCCGCCGCTGCCGATACGCCGTTGCCCGATGCGGCCGACTATCCGCTGCTCGCGCAAGGGTGGGCCGCGCTGCGCGAGCGCGGCGGCGATGACGCGTTCGAGCGCGGCGTCGCGTTGATCGTCGACGGCGCGCGCGCGCGTCTGGCGGCGCGCAAGCCGGGCTGATCGCCGGCCGCGCGCAGCGCGTTCAGTCCGTCGCGCGGCCGTCCAGCACGCGTTCGAGCGCGTCGAGTGCGCGGGCGGTCGAATCGGGCGCGATGCAGTCGACGACGATCCGCTCCGGCATCGCGCGCAGCCAGGTGATCTGGCGCTTGCAGAGCTGACGCGTCGCGAAGATGCCCTTGTCGCGCATCGTCCGGTAGTCGGTGTCGCCGTCGAGGAATTCCCACGCCTGGCGATAGCCGACGCACCGCATCGACGGCAGGTCGGGGTGGAGATCGTCGCGGCGGCGCAGCCGCTCGACTTCGTCGAGGAAGCCCGCGTCGAGCATCGCGTCGAAGCGCTGCGCGATCCGCGTGTGCAGGACCGCGCGATCCGACGGCTCGAGCGCGACCGGCACGAAGCGGTAAGCGGCCGCCGCATCGTCCGTGCGGCGCGGCGCGGCCAGCAGCACCGACATCGGCTGCCCGCTCAGCATGAACACTTCGAGCGCGCGCTGGATCCGCTGCGAATCGTTCGGCGCGAGCCGCGCGGCCGTGTCGGGATCGACTTGCGCGAGCCGCGCATGCAGCGCGGGCCAGCCGTCGCGCGCGGCGTCGGCGTCAAGCGCCGCGCGCACGTCCGGATCGGCGCCCGGCAGGTCGTTGAGCCCCTGCGTCAGCGCCTTGTAGTACAGCATCGTGCCGCCCGCGAGCAGCGGCGTGCGCCCGCGCGCGGCGATCTCGCCGATCAGCCGCAGCGTGTCCGAGCGGAAACTCGCGGCCGAATAGGCGTCGGCCGGATCGATGATGTCGATCAGGTGATGCGGCACGCTCGCGCGCTCGTCGCGCGACGGTTTCGCGGTGCCGATATCCATGTCGCGGTAGACGAGCGCCGAATCGACGCTGACGATCTCGATCGGGCGGCGCGCGGCGAGCGCCAGCGCCGCGGCCGTCTTGCCCGAAGCGGTGGGGCCGAGCAGGCAGGCGATCGTCGTCGGGCGGGCGTGCGGTGCCGCGCTCATTGGCCGCGCATGAAAAGGCGGTCGAGATCGTTCAGCGTGAGCTGATACCACGTCGGCCGGCCGTGGTTGCACTGGTCCGCGCGCTCGGTCGCTTCCATCTGGCGCAGCAGCGCGTTCATCTCGTCGAGCGTCAGGCGCCGGTTCGCGCGCACCGCGTGGTGGCATGCGAGCGTGCCGAGCAGTTCGTGCTGGCGCTCGGTGAGCACGCGCGAGCCGCCGAACGCGTGCAGATCGGCGAGCACCGCGCGCGCGAGCGACTGCAGGTCGGCGTCCTTCAGCAGCGCCGGCACGGCGCGGATCGCGAGCGTGGTCGGCGACAGCACCGCGAGATCGAAGCCGAGCGATTCGAGCGTGTCGCGTTCTTCCTCGACCGTGCCGATCTCGACCGGCGTGGCCGTCATCGACACCGGAAGCAGCAGCGCCTGCACGGCGACCGAGCGGTCCGCCAGCGCGTTCTTGAACTGCTCGTACAGGATCCGTTCGTGCGCCGCGTGCATGTCGACGATCACGAGGCCGTGCGCGTTCTGCGCGAGCACGTAGATGCCGTGGATCTGGCCGAGCGCGAAGCCGAGCGGCTGTTCGTCGTGCGTGGTGGCGGCGATCGGCGATACGGTGAAACCGGGCAGCGGCGCGACCGACGCATCGGCCGGATCGCGCGCGACGGTGGTCGTGCCGTCCGGTGTGCCGGCGCCGGTATCCTTGCGGCCGAACATGGCGTCGTAGAGCGCGAGCGGCTGCGCGACGGGCAGCGTGCCCTGCGTCATGCGCGCCTGGCGCATCCAGGTGTTGCCCGCCGACGAGGACGACGGCGACGAGAAGCCGCTGCCGCCCATGCCGCCGCTCGCGTGGCCCTGGCTCTGTCCGAGCGGCGTGTCCAGGAACGACGACGGCCCGCGCGGCGTCGCTTCGATATGCGCGGCATGGCCGCCCGCCGTGGTTTCCGGCGACGCGCCCGCATGGCGCGCGAGCGCGCGCTGGACCGCATGGAACACGTACTGGTGGATCGAGCGCGAATCGCGGAAGCGCACCTCGATCTTCGACGGATGCACGTTCACGTCGACCGCTTCCGGCGGCAGGTCGAGAAACAGCACGTACGACGGATAGCGATCGCCGTGCAGCACGTCTTCATAGGCCGCGCGCACCGCGTGCGTCAGCAGTTTGTCGCGCACGAAGCGGCCGTTGACGAAGAAATATTGCTGGTCGGCGCGGCCGCGGCTGGCGGTCGGCAGGCCGGCGCAGCCGTAGACGGCGAGCGGGCCGGCCTGTTCGTCGAGCGGCAGGTGCGCGGTCGCGAAGCCGTCGCCGAGGATCTTCGCGACACGCTGCGCGGGCTCGGTCGCGTTCCAGTGCTCGACCGCCTTGCCGTTGTGCAGCACCGAGATCGCGACGTCCGGCCGCGCGAGCGCCGCGCGGCGGATCATTTCCAGGCAGTGGCCGAACTCCGTTTGCTCGCTCTTCAGGAACTTGCGCCGCGCGGGCGTGTTGAAGTACAGCTCGCGCACCTCGATCGTCGTGCCGACGGCGCCGGCGGCGGGCGACAGCACGCCCGTCTGCGCATCGATCTTGGTCGCGTGCGCGGCGTCGGCCGTGCGGCTCGTGATCGACATCTCGGCGACCGACGCGATCGACGCGAGCGCTTCGCCGCGGAATCCGAGCGTCGCGACGGCCTCGAGCTCCTCGAGCGAGCGGATCTTGCTGGTGGCGTGGCGCATCAGCGCGAGCGCCAGCTCGTCGGGCGGAATGCCGCAGCCGTCGTCGGTGATCGAGATGCGCTTGACACCGCCTTCTTCCAGCACGATGCGCAGCGTCGCGGCGCCTGCGTCCATCGCGTTCTCGAGCAGCTCCTTGACGACCGACGCGGGGCGTTCGACGACCTCGCCGGCGGCGATCTGGCTGATCAGCTGGTCGGGCAGGGGCTGGATCGCGCGCGGCGGGCGCGGAGCAGGGGCGGGCGCGGCGCCCGCGGCCGTTTCGGTGATATCGGACATGGCCGAATTATAGCGAGGCGGAGAATGCGTGCCCGGTCCGCCAACGGCTACGTTTTTTCACGGAGCGCCAAGGTAGTTTCGGTATCATGGCTGCGTTGCGCGCGCCGCCTTGGCCGGCGGGCGCCTGCGCCATGTCCGGCGCGCTTCCGGCCGCTCCGGCCCTATCGCCTTCGAGGAATTGCATTTGGATACGCTGCTTCATTTCGTCAACCTGGTCCTGCATATCGACGCCTTCCTCGGCGATTTCATCCGGCAGTACGGCGCCTGGGTCTATCTCGTGCTGTTCCTGATCGTGTTCTGCGAGACGGGGCTCGTCGTGTTCCCGTTCCTGCCCGGCGATTCGCTGCTGTTCATCGGCGGCGCGTTCGCGGCGACGGGGGAAATGAACGTCGGCGCGCTGATCGTGCTGTTGCTGGTCGCGGCGATCGCCGGCAATACCGTGAACTACCTGATCGGCCGCTGGGTCGGCCCGAAGGTGTTCAATACCCATATTCCGGTGCTCGAGCGCTTCCTCGATCGCGCCGCACTGCAGAAGACCCACTCGTTCTACGACAAGCACGGCGGCAAGACGATCGTGCTCGCGCGCTTCATCCCGGTCGTACGCACGTTCGCGCCGTTCGTCGCGGGCGCGTCGTCGATGAGCGTCGCGCGCTTCCAGTTCTTCAACGTGGTTGGTGCGCTGGTGTGGGTGCTGCTGCTCGTGCTGCTCGGGTATTTCTTCGGCAATATTCCGTTCATTCGCCAGTACCTGAACGTGATCGTGCTGGCCGGGATCGGCGCCGCGGTCGTGCCGGTGGCGCTCGGCGCGGTGTGGAAGCTGGTGCGCGGGCGGCAGTCGGATGGGGTGGAGAAGACGGGCGGGCGTTGAGCGGGCTTCGTTTCGGTCGATGAAAAAGCGTGGCGGCTGTGAGGCGCCACGCTTTTTTTTCGTCCGGCGCCGCTGTTACGCGTTGCGGTGCGAGAGTGGGGTTTCGGGTGTCGTCGGGCGCCGGATCGAGGCCGGCAGTCGTGCGAACCGGGACGCGCCGCGGTTACGGCGCTGCGCGGCCGTAGGTATCTTCGAAACGGACGATGTCGTCCTCGCCGAGATACGAGCCGGACTGGACTTCGATCAGTTCGAGCGGAATCTTGCCGGGGTTTTTCAGTCGATGGGGGGTGCCGAGGGGAATGTACGTCGACTGATTCTCGGTCAGGATGATTTCCGACTCTCCATTTGTGACGAGCGCCGTCCCCTTCACGACGATCCAGTGCTCGGCGCGGTGATGATGCATCTGCAGGCTCAGTTGTGCACCGGGCGCGACGATGATCCGCTTGACCTGGAAGCGGTCGCCGGCGTCGATGCTCTCATACGAACCCCACGGTCGCGGAACACGACGGTGCGTCACCGATTCGAGTCGTCCTGAACGATTCAGGTTTTCGACGACCTTCTTCACGTCCTGAACGTGGTCGCGATGTGCGACCAGGACAGCGTCCGCGGTTTCGACGATGACGACATCCTGCACGCCGATCGCGGCAACCATCCGGTGTTCCGCGCGGATGTACGAGTTCGAGACTGTGTCCGTATGGATGTCGCCGGAAATGGTATTGCCTTGCGCATCGCGCGTGGCGATATCGGCGAGCGCGCTCCACGAACCGACATCGCTCCAGCCGAGCTCGGCGGCGGCGACCACGGCTGCGCGCTTCGTCTTCTCCATGACTGCGTAGTCGATGGAGATGTCCGGACACGCGGCGAATGCCTCGGTATCGAGGCGCAGAAAATCGTAGTCCTGCTTCGCATGCTCGAGCGCCCGTGCGGTGTGTCGGCCGATCTCGGCCGCATGTTGCGCGATATCGTCGAGGTAGGCCGACGCATTGAGCAGGAACATGCCGCTGTTCCAGTAATAGCGGCCGTCGTGGACGAAGGCCTCGGCTCGTTCGCGGTCGGGCTTTTCGAAGAACGCGTCGACGGCATGAGCGCTTCTGCCGGTGTCAAGCGCTTCGCCGCGGCGGATATACCCGTATCCGGTATGAGGTTCGGTGGGAGGGACGCCGAATGTGACGAGATGTCCGCGCTTTGCGACCGCGGCAGCCGTTTCGACGGCCGTGACGAATGCCGAAAGACTCTGGACGATGTGGTCCGACGGCAGCACAAGAAGCAACGCGTCCGGATCGTCACGCAAGGCGATTTCCGCTGCGACGGCAATCGCCGGTGCCGTGTTGCGGCCAAGCGGCTCCAGCACGATGGTCCGTGGCTTGATGCCGGTGTGCTGAAGTTGTTCGGCGATCATGAAGCGATGCGCATGATTCGCGACGATGATGGGAGGGGCGACTCCCGGCACTTCGCTGGCGCGCAGGACGGTCTGCTGGACCAGGGTTTGCTCTCCTGCCAGTTTCAGATATTGCTTCGGGTAGTTGCTGCGGGACATCGGCCACAGCCGACTGCCGTTGCCGCCGCACAGGATGATCGGGTGGAGACTCATGCGGAGATGCCGGGGTCAGGGCGATTGGATCGTGGCTGGATTGCCGGGGGAGTCATTCTAGCAAAGCGCTGAGGGCCGATCTGTTTGCCCGTGGTTGCCGGCCCTGACATGACCGAGGCGGCCGCGCACGAAGCGGTGTGGCAGCAGGTGCGCGGGCGCCAGTCGGACCGGTACGCATAAGACGGGCGGGCGTTAAGCGGGGCGCTTGCGGTTCTGTTCCGGGAAATTGATAAAGCGTGGCGGTTGATGTCGCCACGCTTTTTTCGTCCGGTGCTGTCGTTACGCGTTGCGATGCGAGATCGGGGTTTCGGGCGTCGGGTATTGAGCGTCGCGGAACGTGTCGAGGATCACGCGATTGGTGTCGCAGTACACCTGCCAGTAGTTCTCGGGTGCGGTGGACGGGCGCACGAACAGCAGCGGGCCTTCCGGCGTGAATTGCAGCACGCCGACGTCCGGCGCCGGGCTGGTCAGCACGTTCGGGATCTGCTGGATCGACGTTTTCAGGCGGTTGATCGCGTCGACCGCGTCGACGCCGTTCGCGATCTTCGCAGTCAGGTCGACACGGCGGTACGACGTCGCGCTGTAGTTCGCGATGTTGTCGGAAAAGATCTTGTTGTTGCCGACGATCGTCACGATGTTGTCGGGCGTGATGATCGTCGTGCCGAACAGGCCGAGCTCCTTGACCGTGCCCGTGACGCCGCCGGCGTTGATCACGTCGCCGATCTTGAACGGGCGCAGCACCTGCATGAACACGCCGGCGGCGAAGTGCGCGAGCAGGCCGCCCCAGGCGGTGCCGATCGCGAGGCCGAGGCCGGCGAGCAGCGCGGCGAACGAGGTGGTCTGCACGCCGAAGATCTGCAGGATCGCGAGGATCAGCAGGACCGTCAGCAGCACGCCGACGACGGAGGTCAGGTAGTCGGTGAGTGTCGGGTCGACCTTGCCGCTGCGGCGCACGACCTTGCCGAGCAGGCGGGTACCGATGCGGATCGCCCAGCGGCCGACGAACCACAAGACGATCGCGGCGAGCAGGTTGAGGCCGAAGTCGAGGCCGCGGGTCATCAGGAATTGCTGGGCGGTGGCGAGATCGATCATGCGTTCTCCGAAGTCAGGATTAAAAAGGGCGGCGCATGCAGCGGGTGGGTGGCGCTTTTATAACCTGACCAGGGAGGAACGGGCAACCCGCCTTACATTGCTTGACGTAATGAAAGGCGGGCAGCATGCGGTTGCGTGCTGCCCGTTTGCGGAGGGGACAGGCCCTGAGCAGCTGGCGCCTGAATCAGCTCGGGCGTGACGTATCGGACACCGTTGCTCGGCGATGGCTGATCGGTTTCAGCGCATCGCCCGGTCGCGAAAGTACTGCCGTCCCTGCCATGCCGCATAACGAAGCGCATTGCGACTCCAGCGTATCGCCTTGACGAGCGGACGGGCGCGGTTTCCGCGTATTTTCTCGAGCGGACGGGCGGCATTCGGGGCGAGTTGCCGGGCGATCGCCTCGGGTGTCGTGAACAGCGAGAGCTGCCAGTCCCAGTAGATCGCGTAACGCAGCAGCACCCCCGCCGTCAGCATGTCGAGCGAGAGCCTGCGCTCGCGCCACGGCTGTTCCAGCGCGTCGTGCGTCAGTCCCCAGCCGGCGTAGAAGGGCAGGCCATACGTGTGGACTTCCTTCCCGCGCATCAATGCGTCGAAGCCGGCGAGCGACGAAAGTGTGTGCAGCTCGTCCGCCACGTCGATCAGCGAGATGAGATCCGCGTCCGCGTCCACGATGTCCGCGAGGTCTTGCGCATCCACGAGTCCCGCACGATTGCCCGACAGCACGTCCGGATGCGGCTTGTAGACGATGAAGGCGTCCGGTCGCCGCGTACGCACTTCCCGCAGCAACGCCTCCGACGTGGCAATCGTGCCGGTTCCCAGGCGGATCGACGCGTCGTCCGCAACCTGGCCCGCCACGAGCACGATGCGCTTGTCTCGCGGAATGTGCCAGGTCGGTGCCAGGCGGCCGAGATTGTATTTCGTGAGGCCGAGCTGCACGATCGTCTGCCTTAGCGCGGCCGCGCGCCGCAACTCCGGTTCGTCGAACGTGGCCTGGTTCAGGATGACGGTCAGGTCGCTCGGGCGACTTGCGTCGAAATACAGGCCGCGGCGGTCGATGACCTGGCTGCACGGCGGCGACATGTCGGAACCGAGTCCCGTCGAGTGGATGAAGCCGTCTTCGATTCGGATGCGGGCGACGCCGTCAGCCAGGCCCTCGGCAGAACGCCCGCCCCATATCGCCGCCTGTTCGTCCGCGTGCGCGTCGCCCGGATCCGCTATCCAGCGCAGCGCTCCGCCGCCTGCGGACAGATAGGGCGTGGCGTACGGCCGCTTCCACCATTGGAAGCGGATGCCGGCTACCCGACCGAGATCGCCGAAGCGTGCGGCGACGGCGTGCTGCAGTTCAATGCTGTCGAGCACGTTCTCTAGCGCGCCCTGGGTGCCGCGTGCCGGGTCGAGGTAATGCGCAAGTTGCAGGAACGCCGCATCGAACAACGAGAAGACGGACGGGCGGGCGCGGCGTTCCGGCATCGCAACGCGATCCCGCGTCAATCCCCAGCCCGCGTAATAGGGCGTGCCGAACACATGAACGGGGACGCCGGCCAGCAGCGCTGCCATCCCTTCGGACGCGCCGACGACATAGACGGCGTCGGCGCGTCGAAGCACGTCGCGCAGGGAATGTGCGACGTCGAGCACGCGAGCCTGCCCGGGCAACTGGTGCTGGTTCGACAGCCAATCGCCGGCGCCTGCATCGGCGGAACGCAGGATCCACGGATCGGCGTCGGGATGTGCGATGCGCACGGCATCCATCATCGCGGCAAAGTTCCGTCGGCGGTGCCTTGCCGGCGTGCAGATGTCGGTACGCGAGGTTTCGCGTTCGTCGATGAGCACAATGCGGTTCCCGCGGCCGGATTCGTGCCACGCCTCGGGCAATTCGGCCAGGCGGTGCCGAACGTGCAAGGCGTCGCTGTCCAGCACGCGGCGAATCAGATCGCGACATCGCGCATTCGCGTCGACGGCGTCAGTGGCCTGCAGTGTGCGTTCGAGTGCGGCGACGAGCCCGCCGTGCGCAGCCAGATCGGGCGGGATGCAGAACCACGAAAGCGGCGGCGCATGTGTCGCATGCCGGGCGAAGACGGGGCCGGGGCAGACCGGGTAGACGGTGCGCCCCATCGACGCAAACGCTCGCGCAAGCGCGGCGCCCGCGGGCGAATCGATCCAGATGAACGGCGATCTTCCCGTCAGCCAGCCGACCATGTGCTTGCCGCGTGCGATTGCGCTGGCGTCGAATGACCGGATTCCTGGCGTCATCGGGGGTTCGGTGGTTACCCGCGTCATTTACCGGAGCGACTCGAGGAAGCCATCGATGCGCTCGAAATGCTCGGCCCAAGTCGGTGCGTGAAAGCGCTCGATCCGCGCGATCTGGCTCGCGCGCTCGATGCTGTCCGCCCGGGCGTATGAGCGAATCCGCGTGAGCCATCCGGGTCCGTCGAGCGGGTCGAGGTAGTCGGGAATGTCCGACGCGATTTCGTGAAAGACAGGCAGGTCGCTGGCGAGCACCGGCAGGCCCAGCATCAAAGCCTCGACGAGCGGCATGCCGTAGCCTTCGGTGAACGACGGGAAGATGAGCGCGCGCGCGTGCTGCAGCCATGCGTGCAGCCGCTCGTCGCTGCAATCCGACTCCTCGATGACCGCGTCGCGAATTGTTGCGCAGCGCTCCAGCATGTCGACGACGTTCTCGCACTCCCAGCCGCGCCGGCCGATTACGATGAGTTTGGGCGCGGCATCCCCCATTTGTTCGACCAGCCGCCGCCACACGTGCAGGATGAACCAGTGGTTCTTGCGCGGTTCGATCGTGCTGAGCATCACGAAATAGGGGGCGTCGAGTGGAGCCGGGCTCGGCGGATGAGGTTCCACTGCCGGTGCGAGCGGAGCGACGACGACCGGCGGGAGCGGCAGCGCCGCCTTCCGTGCTTCGTTCGCCAATTCGTCGTAGGTTGCCTGTGAATTGCTGATCAGGCCGCTCGCGTGTCGCAGCGCGGTATGGATACGGAGACGATGCGATGCGTCGACGCCGGGGCGGCAGTACTCTGCATGCGTCAGCGGAATCAGGTCGTGGACCATGAAGACCGAGCGCGCGTTGCGTTGCGCCATCGCCCGATAGTAACGGGTGAACTCCATCCCGTTGTGACTGGTATGCAACAAAATTGCGCGATCGAATCGGGCGGGCCGCAGCCGGTTCAGTAACGCGGAAGCAACAATCTTGCGCAGCGCCCATCGGTCGCGAGCCGACGACAGCAGCAGCGAAAACAGCTTTTGCGAGTCATTTTCCGTTAAAACAGTCGAAAAGCCGCGTTCGCTCAGGACGGCACGTGCGCGATCGCCATATCGACGGATGTAGGCCAGTCCTACCCGGTCTACTCCGGTGGGGATCAGGCCGTCATAAAAGCGGGTGGCAAGACGAGTGACGTCTAGAAGTATTTTTGTCACGCAGGTGCAATGTAGTTGTGCGTGCGGAATGAAAAATGTTTCCGTTTGCCGAAGCCTGACGGCTCATGCAACAATTCCGCCGGGCAATTTTATGGCATCTCGGATGGCGGGACAATTCGCAAGTGCGCGTCCATTGATCAGTTCAATGTCGAGCATGCCAAACAAATTGAAGCTTGATGTCAGATTTACCGAGCCGTGCGCCCTTGCGCGCGGCCGCAATGTACCACCGAGCCCGCTCCCGTTAGCGTCAAACCGGCCCCGCGCCTTAGCGGGCCTGGGAGTTGGCTGCGCGTAAGCCGGGGTTGCTGGATTGAAAGAGGCCGAGGGAACGGTGAGGTTGTATATCGGCGTTTCGGATGCGTTACGCCGGTAAGTTCTCCGGTACATCTTACATTGTGCGGTAAAATCCGGCGGCCTTTGAATGACTGGATTGGTAAATGCAGAGTTTAAATCGCAGTGTTTGGTTGGCTGCTGCCATCGGCGGCGCCATTGGGTTGGCTGCGTGCGGGGCCATTCCCACGTCCGGACCGAGTCGTTCCGAGATTAATGCCAGTGGTGGTGGCGGCACCGATCAGGTTAGCTCGCAAGGGATTCAGGTCGTCGACGTGACGGACCAGGTTGCGCGGCAGCTCTACGCCGGACGCAAGAGTGCGGATTTTGCCTCGGCGCTGGGCGACAATTCGGCGTTTCAGCAACAACTGGGCGTGGGCGACGTGGTTGAGGTGTCGATCTGGGAAGCGCCGCCGGCGACGCTGTTCGGCGGTGGCGTAAGTGACTCCCCGACGCCCAGCGGGGTGCCGACCGGTGCGCGGCTGACCAAGCTGCCGACGCAGGTGATTGACGGCAACGGCAACATCAGTGTGCCTTTCGCCGGTGCGATCAAGGCAACGGGCCGTACGCCAAGCCAATTGCAAGCGTATATCGCAGCGCGTCTCAAGAATATCGCGCACGATCCGCAGGTCCTGGTGCAACTGGCGCGTAACGAGACCTCGTACGTCACCGTCGTGGGAGACGTATCGAGCAGTACGCGCATGCAATTGAGCGCGCGCGGCGAGCGCGTGCTCGACGCGCTTGCGGCGGCCGGCGGCGTGAAGCAGCCGATCAACAAGACCATGATCCAGGTGACGCGTGGCGAGACTGTTGCGCTTGAACCGTTGGACACGGTGATCCGCGATCCGCGCCAGAACGTACCGCTGAAGGCGGGTGACGTCGTCACTGCATTGTTTCAGCCCTACAGCTTTACTGCGTTCGGTGCGACGGGCAAGAACGAGGAAATCAATTTCGAGGCGCAGGGCATTACGCTGGCGCAGGCATTGGCGCGGGCAGGCGGCTTGCAGGACTCGCGTTCGGATGCGAAGGGCGTCTTCATTTTCCGGCTGGAAGACCAGCAGGCGCTCAAGTGGCCCAACCAGCCCGTGCGAACGACGGCAAACGGCAAAGTCCCGGTCATTTATCACATCAATCTGAAAGATCCGGATTCGTTCTTCGTGGCGCAAAGCTTCATGATGGATAACAAGGACGTCCTTTATGTCTCCAATGCGCCGGTGGCAGAACTGCAGAAAGTGCTGAACCTGGTGTTCTCCGTGGCCTACCCGATCGTGTCTGGTGTTCAGACGTTCAAATAATTATGAAATTCCTGAAGCGCGTTAACCGTTTGTTTTTGATAACGGTTGTTATACCCACCATCATTGCGATCATTTATTTTGGTCTCATCGCTAGCGACCAATATACGTCGGTCAGCAGCTTCCTGATTCGCAGCCCGCAACAGTCCAGTTCCGTGGGCCTGGGGGGGCTTTTGAAGGGGGTCGGGGGATTTTCGCAATCGGAAGGTGATGCATATACGGTTCAGAAGTACATTCTGTCTCGTGATGCGATGGTGGTGCTGGATAAAGAGCAGCACATCAAATCTGAATTTAAAAACAGCTCGATAGATTTCGTTAACAGATTTTCTCTGTTCGGTTTGAACGACAGCTTCGAAAAATTTTACATCTACTATGGAAAGAATATTGTCGATGCAAAAGTCGAGGCCGACTCGCCAATCGTGACTTTGAGTACCAATGCGTACGATGCACGTCTCGCATGGAGCATGAATAAACGTCTGCTGGAATTGAGCGAGCAGATCGTCAATCAGATGAATATCCGTGCTCGTGCCGATCTGATCAATACGGCTCAGCACGATGTTGACATGGCAAAGGAGAAGGACAGGGCCGCTACACTGGCGCTGGCACACTATCGGAATACCGCAGGTGTGATCGACCCGGAGCGCCAGTCCACCATTCCTTTGCAACAGGTTGGAAAGTTGCAGGATGATTTGATCGGCACTCGCGTGCAGATTGCTCAAATGGAGCGGTTGTCGCCGAGCAATCCGGGACTGCCGACGTTGAGGGATCGTGCCAAATTGCTGCAACAAGCCATCGATCAGGTGAGCCAGCGTGTTGCCGGCGAGCGAGGCGGTTCGCTGGCCAGCAAGGCCGCCGAATTCCAGCGATTGACGCTCGAGAAGGAGGTTGCCGACAAGATCCTTGCCGGGGCGATTACCCTGTTGGATCAGGCGCGTGTCGAGGCTGAGCGCAAGCAGCTTTATCTCGAGCGCATTTCCGAACCCAGCGTGCCTGACTATGCGATGAACCCGCGCCGTGGACGAGCCATACTCGCTACCTTCCTGCTCGGTCTGATTGTATGGGGCGTGTTGACGATCGTCATCGGGGGAGTGAAGGAGCACCATGACCGGTGATTATCGTCCGCCGACCTTTTGGGAGCAGTCGCGTATCCAGATAAGAGTCATCTGGGCATTGTTGATGCGCGAAATGATCACTCGCTTTGGCAGAGAAGGGCTAGGGGTACTCTGGATGATGGCCGAGCCTGCCATGTTTGTGGTCGGTGTGATGGTTATCTTCAGTCATACGGAAACAAGGGCGAAGTATTCGGTGGCTGAGTATTTGGCCGTCAGCTATCCGACTTTGTTGTTTTGGCGAAATGCAACCAGTCGGATGACCAAGGCCATCGAGTCCAATCGTACCCTGCTGCATCACAAGCCGATTCGGCCGATGGACATATTGTACGCACGGATCATTCTGGAATTTTCGGGAGCAACTGCTTCGTTTTTCGTGCTGTATGCGGTGCTGGTGGTGGTCGGTATTTGCCAGTTTCCGGCCGATTTGCTCGCCATGATTGTCGGGTATTTTTTGGTTGTCTGGTTTTCGTTCAATTTTGTCATAACCATGGCGGCGTTGTCGGAATTGAGCGAGACGGTCGAAAGGCTTTCGCACATAATTTTGTATCTGATGTTGCCGTTCACCGGGGTATTCATTCCCTTGTACGTATTGCCGCCGAAAATCGCGGAGATGATGACGTATTTCCCGCTAATTGATGCGGTTGAATACTTCCATCATGGTTATTACGGGGACAGGATGCCGACGCTGTATTATCTGGATTATACGGTGATGGTTTTGGCGGCATTTACTCTCTTTGCTTTATCGATTGCGCATTACGCCATCAAGCGTGTGCAATTGAACTGAGGTCGAGCATGATTGAACTGCGCAACGTGTCCAAGCGTTATCCGATCCATCATGGTCGGTCCCACCGGGAGGTACTCAAAGATGTCAATCTGCGCGTCCAGGCGGGGGAGCGGTGGGGTATTCTTGGTCGGAACGGTGCGGGAAAATCAACCCTGATTCGTATCATCAGTGGCTCGGATCGTCCGCACACGGGAGAAATCGTCAAAACGATGTCGGTGTCGTGGCCGTTGGCATTTGGCGGTACGTTCCAGGGGAGCCTGACTGGCAAGGATAATGTACGCTTGATTTCTCGTGTGTACAATGTCGATTATCGAAAAACGCTCGACTTGGTCGAAGACTTTGCTGAGCTTGGTGCATATCTCGATGAACCGGTCAAATCGTATTCTTCCGGCATGGCATCGAGGTTGGCATTTGCCATTTCGATGTCAATTGAATTCGACTGCTTCCTGATTGATGAGGGTATGTCGGTCGGGGATCATCGATTTCATCAAAAATGTAATGTTGAGTTATTCGAGAAGCGTGGCGATCGAGCCATGATTATTGTGGCGCATCAGACCGATCTTATCCGTAACCACTGCAGTCATGCTGCCGTTCTGGAGAATGGCACGCTCAGGGTTTGCGATACGGTTGAAGATGCGATTCAAATTTACGAGTCGCTTTGAGAGAGTGGCGATAAATCTTCCGGTTTTTTGGAAGATTCCGAATGTTGAGAGATGAAGGAAAGAAAATGATTCGGGAAGCGGATTTGGCTGATTTTCGTGCTAGCAACAAGTTCGACGCGGATTGGTATCGGAATGAGTACCTGGACGTAGCGCTCCTGGGTATGGACCCTGCATTGCATTATCTGTGGCTGGGTCGCCAATTGGGTCGCCGGCCAGGGCCGAACGCAGAATCTGCCGAGATGCTGACTGCCCCGAGGCGGCGTGTCACCCAGGGACTGGGTGTTGAAGAGCGGATCATTTGGCGTGAGAGTCTCGTCTCGGGCCCTTCAGTAGCGGCTGTAGTGCATGTCTATTATGCTGACCTGATCGATGAGGTATGTGCGCATCTTGCGAACATACCCTATCGTTTTTCGGGTTTCTTCGCTATTCGCAGTTCCGACATGATCGAGCTGATCAAGGAGTCGCTCGCTCGCCATGGTGCTGACTGCGACGCCCATTTCGCGGTAACGCCTAATCGCGGACGGAATTTCGGCGGTTTTCTGGTGGACTTCCGGAAGGCTGTGCGTGCGCACGACGTATGCGTGCATATCCATACGAAAAAATCATTGCGTACGGGCACGGAGCAGCGTGACTGGCGAGGCCACCTGTTTGACGGTTTGCTCGGTGATCGGAGCAAGGCGGCAACCATCCTCAATCGTTTTGCCGAGGACGAGCGCATCGGGCTGATTTTCCCGACGACGTATGAAGGTATGCCGTCGTGGTGCCACCATTGGTTGAGTGCAGGGCATCGCGTCCACGAGATCGGTTCGATGCTGGGCATTCACGACTTGCCGCGCCGGGGATTGATCGATTTTCCGGTTGGCTCGATGTTCTGGGCGCGCACCTCGGCGATTGCGCCGTTGCTGGATTTTGATTGGACGTACGAACACTTCGAACCGGAGCCGATGGCCGATGATGGCACCATGGCGCACCTGGTGGAGCGTGTGCTGGGTGTGTTGTGCCGGGCTAAAGATTTCGATTTTCTCGAATTTTCGCCGAGCGAGAATATTTTCCGGCGTAATTGGAGCGAAAAGTTGCTGCACCATCACAAAGAGGCATTGGCCGGCGCCAGCTGGAATGCGGACAACTGTGATGTTTTGTCGTTCGATTTCTACGATACGCTGTTCTGCCGTCGTGCTTTTACGCCAGATGATGTCCATAATTACATCGGCTGGGCGCTGCACATGCGCGGTGTAATTGATGCCGAGGGGGATTTCTACCGGTATCGAAAGGCGGCTGAAGAGCGTGCGCGTGTTTGTAGCGGCAAAGGAGATGTGACGTTAGATGACATTTATGCCTATTTCCCGTCGGTCTGTGACTGGTCGGTTGAAAGTGTCATCCTTGCTCGCCAACTGGAGTGGGATATCGAGGTGCGCTGCCTCGTGCCGCGGCAAGATGTAATCGAGTTGGCGTGGCGAGCCAAACGGCGCGGTGCGCGGGTCATTATTATCAGCGACTCGTATATGCCGCGTCACTTCTTCGAACAGGTTCTTGCAGAACACCAGCTGACATCCCTGTTCGACGAACTGTATATATCCTCGGAGGTGGAACTCCGCAAGGATAGAAGCGATATCTGGCCGTGGATTAAGGCCAAAGAGGTGGATGGGCGCCGTTACTTCCATGTAGGCGATAACGAGCACTCTGATATCCAGAATTCGTTGGCTGAAGGTCTGGGCAGTACATATGTGCTTAATACGACCGTGCAGGCACATTTGTGTGGTCTGGGCCCGCTGGAGAATTGGCGGGTCAGTAGTCCTGGCTGGCGCGATGGCATCGTGCACGGGCCGGTAGTGGCGCGGCTGTGCAGCAATGCATTCCTCGGCCGGGATGGTTATCGACCGCTGGTCCTGAACGATACTCGCGATACGGGTTATGCCGTCCTTGGGCCTTTGCTTTTTGGCTTCCTGACCTGGGTGCTCGGGCGGGCCAATCGCGAAAAGTGCGAGCGGGTATTTTTCCTTGCGCGGGAAGGGTGGTTCCTCATTCGGCTGTACGAGCAAATGCGTGCGGCTTTGGCTCCCTTGGGTATTGTGCTGCCGCAAGGTCAATACCTGGCAGTTTCTCGTCGAGCGGTAATGGGGCCGATGGCTGCGGTCAGCTTCGAGCCGGAATTTATCGTTCGCGGATCGCCGTTCCGTGGAACGGTGGGCGAGCTCTTGAAAGCGCGGCTGGGGCTGGACATCGGCGCGGGCATTCCCGGGGTCGCGGTCGAGATCGATACCGGGGCCGATCGTGCCGGCGCGATCGCCGTACTGGAACAACTGCGCGAACCGATCGTCATCGCAGCTAGCGAGAAGCTGGTGCGGTTGCGTCAATACCTTGCGCAGGAAGGCGTGGACCAGCCTGGTGGGTTGATCGTGGACGTCGGTTACAGCGGCACGATTCAGTCGGCGCTGCAGACCGTCACCGGTGTGGGTCTGTCAGGGGCTTACATGGTTACCTCGCAGGCCGCGAGCGACGTGGTTGCGCGGGGAGGTAGTGCCATCGGCTACTTCTCTCATGACTATACCCCTTGCGTAGTGCGAAATTACTCCATGATTCTGGAGGCAGTGCTGACCGCTCCGCATGGCTCGACCGTGGATTATGTGCAGAACGCTCATCGGATCGAGCCGGTGTTCGGTTCTTTGGGTAGCGCCCAGCGTGATTTCGCCTATCTTGAAGAGTTGATTGCCGGAGCGAGCGCCTATATTGGGGACTTGTTGTCCAGCTACGGGCCGGAAGTCGTGATGGCCACTTATTCTCCGGGCGAGTGTGAGGCAGGGCTCCGCCAGCTCGTTGAAGGCATTTTGCGTCCGCCTGCCGAGTTCTGGCGCAAGCTTAATGTTGAAAACGACTTTTGCGGAGATGGCGAGCTGGATATCAGTCGCCTTTACGGGTTGGGTTGAGTGCAGGATCGGTGAATTGAGCGATTCTCAATGAATATTTTAAGGAATGGTCATGCATGACACGGCATATGTAATCGGTGGTTTGGTCATGAGTACCTATTTGCCGTCGAGCTCTGCAAAGATACTTGAAATTGGCGCACAAAATGTCAATGGCACACTGAGGGATCACGCACCCCGTAACGCCGAGTATGTCGGATTGGATTTCGAGGCCGGCGACGGGGTCGACGTTGTTGTCACTGGTCTGCGCGATTGGAATGTGCCGGAGGCACATTTCGATCTGGTCATGGCATCGTCGGTTTTCGAGCATGACAAGGCCTTTTGGCGGACATTCATTGAAATGTGCAGGAGGACGAAGCCGGGTGGGCATATCTATATCAGTGCCCCTTCCAATGGCCTCGTGCACCGCTTTCCGAAAGACTATTGGCGCTTCTATCCCGATTCGGGTCTGGCGCTGGAAGAGCTGGCTCGCGAGGAAGGTTTCGATATTACGTTGATCGAGAGCTTCGTTGCGGAGCGCGAGGCGGATCTCTGGAACGACTTCTGTGCCGTGTTTCGACGCGGCCCGTGCGATACCGATCTTAATCGGGATTTTGTTCACGGCAAGATTCGCTGTACCAATGCGATTAACTGGCGTTCGTCGTTGATCGTCAATGCAGTCAACGACAGTGAGGATATGCGCCTTCTGGGACTGGCGCGCGAGGACGTGCGCCGCACGACCGAGCACAAGCAGTTTCTGGAGTCGCAGATTGGTGAACTCAATGTACGAAATAATGCAACTGAAGGGCGGCTATACGACCAAACGCGCCTGACCGAGCAGCAGCTCGGACAGTTGCAGGCATTGGGTGACGAGGTCGCCCGCGAGCAGGAGCGTCGGCGCTTTCTCGAGGTACAGCTTTCCGAGCTTGCGGTGCAGAAAGCTGAAAGCGACGAACGCCTGCAAGGTCAGATTGAATTGAACGAGCAGAAGTCCACGTTGTTGCAGGCGCTCGGCGAGCAGCTTGTAAATGAGCAGAACAACTCGGCAGAGTTCCGACGATCTTTCGAGGTACAACTCTCCGAGATGGCCACACAAAAATCAGTGAGCGAAGAGCGTTTGCAGATGCAGGTAAACCTGAATGAACAGCAATCCCGGCAGATGCAGACGTTGAGCGACGGGTTTGCAAAGGAGCAGACTAATTCTGCCGAACTTCGTCGATCCATCGACGCGCTGCTTTCCGAGCTGGCAGTTCAAAGAGCGGCGAGTGACGAACGCTTGCAGGCGCAGGCCGATCTGAACGAGCAACAATCCGGGCAGATACAGGCATTGCTCGAAGAGCTTGCAACCGAGCGGGCCAGCTCCGAGGAACTCAGGCGGTCCGTCGAGGTGCAACTGAGCGCTATTACTGCTTCGAAGCCAACGCAGAAGGAAGTGGGCAAAGAGTATCTGCAGTCCCAGGCGGTTCCGGGTAAGGTGCGAGGAGAAACGCTGCCGATGCTGGCCGTGGAATCTCCCCAGGAGGTCGTTGAAGTCGTTGCGCCCCGGCATGCTTTCGAAGAGAAGCTTGGCGAGCTTACCAGCCAGAAATCCGAAGTCGAGACGCGGTTGCGTGAACGTTTTCGCGAAATCGCCGGGTTGACACGGGTGATCCAGGAGCGCGATCAGCAGCTTTCTGATCTGCGAATGCAGAAGCAGCATCAAATGGATGTGTGCGATGAGCGGGGCAGGCAATTGCAGGCGCTCGCAGCAGAGCTTGCGCAAGGAAAAGCCAACTCGAACGCACTTCAGCGCTCCTTGGAAGCCAATATTTTCGAGCTTTCCGCGGCGAAAGCGTCGAGCGATGAGCGTTTGCAGGAGCGTTTCCGTGAAACTGCCCATTTGACACGAATGATTCAAGAGCGGGATCGGCGTATCTCGGAAGTACAAATTCAAATTGAATGGTTGTGTCGGGTCGTCTCTGTCTTGACAAAGGGATTTTCTACTTCGAGCAAAGCTCGTGCGATGGCTTGGTTGCCTACCTATTTCAGCCATAAGGCACAGAAGGCATCATTGAAAGAGCATGGTTTGTTTGACCCGGATGATTATGTCGCGACTTACCCGGACGTTTTAAAGGCAAACACGGATCCTTTGCGGCATTATATTAATCACGGCATCAAGGAAGGGCGTGTTATAAAAAAGTGAGCGATGGCTGCGATCGATGTCTTCGTTCAGTTAAATAATGCTGATTTTATAAATTTGCAAGGGTTGTGGTAAATGTTGCTTATTACGGGTGGTGCGGGATTTATCGGTGGAAATTTTGTTCTCGACTGGCTTGCCGGCTCTGACGAGTCCATTGTCAATCTCGACAAGCTGACTTATGCCGGGAACCTGGACACCTTGAAGTCTCTGGACGGTGATTCGCGCCATCATTTTGTTCGTGGCGACATCGGCGATCGTCAACTCGTCTCGAAGCTACTTGCCGAATATCGACCGCGTGCCGTGATCAATTTTGCTGCCGAGTCGCATGTCGATCGGTCGATTGACGGCCCGGGCGATTTCATTCAGACGAACATTGTCGGGACATTCAACCTTCTTGAATCGGTACGCGCGTACTGGTCGAACCTCGGTGCGGACGAGCGTCAGGCATTTCGTTTCCTGCACGTCTCTACCGACGAAGTGTTCGGCACGCTCGGCGCGAATGATCCGCCGTTCACCGAAACCAATACCTACGAACCGAACAGTCCGTATTCGGCGAGCAAGGCTGCGTCGGACCACCTCGTGCGCGCGTGGCATCACACGTACGGATTGCCGGTGGTGACGACCAACTGTTCGAACAACTATGGTCCGTATCACTTCCCCGAGAAGCTGATCCCGCTGATCATCCTGAATGCCCTTGCCGGCAAGCCGCTGCCGATCTACGGCGATGGTCAGCAGATCCGTGACTGGCTCTACGTCAAGGATCACTGCTCGGCGATCCGCGCGGTCCTGGCGAATGGCGCGCTGGGTGAGACCTACAACGTTGGTGGCTGGAACGAAAAGCCGAATATCGAAGTCGTGCATACGATCTGCGCGATCCTCGACGAACTCCGGCCGCGTGAGGACGGCAAGTCGTATGCGGACCAGATCAGCTTCGTACAGGACAGACCGGGCCACGACCGACGTTACGCAATCGATGCGCGCAAGCTCGAGCGCGAACTCGGATGGAAGCCGGCCGAAACCTTCGATACCGGTATCCGCAAGACGGTCGAGTGGTACCTGACGAATCAGGCCTGGGTGACGAACGTCACGAGCGGCCAGTATCGTACGTGGATCGAACGCCAATACGGAGACGCATGATGCCGCGCGTCCTGATTACAGGTTCGAACGGTCAGGTCGGCTTCGAATTGCGGCGCGCACTCGCTCCGCTCGGGGAAGTGATTGCACTGACGCGACGCGACGCAGACCTCGCTGATCCGGCGAGCCTTGTCGCCGCGCTGGATCGGTATCGCCCCGACCTGATCGTGAATCCTGCCGCCTACACGGCGGTGGACAAGGCCGAGAGCGAGCCGGAGCTGGCCCGGGCAGTCAATGCGGGGGCCCCCGGCGCGATGGCTCGATGGGGGGCGGCTCACAATGTGCCGCTCGTTCACTTCTCGACCGATTACGTGTTCGAGGGCACGGGTGTGACGCCGTATCGCGAAGACGCACCGGTCAATCCTCAGTCGATCTATGGGGCAACCAAGTGTGAAGGCGAGAATGCGGTTCGTCAGGCCTGCGCGCAGCACCTGATTCTTCGGACGAGCTGGGTCGTGGGCGCGCATGGCGGCAACTTTCTCAAGACGATCCTGCGCCTTGCCCGCGAGCGGGACCAGCTTCGCATCGTGGCCGATCAGACCGGCGCGCCCACGTCGGCTGCGTTGATCGCCGACGTGACGGCCCACCTCGTTGCCCGCTATTTCGCGGATCGCAAGAGCTTTGCGTTCGGCACATACCACCTCGCGGCCTCGGGCGAGACGAATTGGTGCGAGTATGCGCGTCACGTCGTGGCGCTTGCGGAAGCGCGAGGCCTTGAACTAAAGTTGCGCTCGACCGATATCGTGCCAATTGAGACGCATGAATATCCGCTGCCGGCAAAGCGGCCGATGAACTCACGCCTCGACTGCAGCAAGCTGATGTCGACGTTCGGCATATCGCTCCCCGATTGGCGAAACGGCGTTGATTACGTCTTCGAGCAACTGCACGACTGACACGGAACAAGACAAGCATGAAGCGCAAAGGCATTATTCTCGCCGGAGGGTCGGGTACCCGTCTCTATCCGGCGACACAGGCGGTCAGCAAGCAACTGCTGCCGATTTACGACAAGCCGATGATCTACTATCCGCTCAGTACGCTGATGCTGGCGGGGATTCAGGATGTTCTGATCATCTCGACGCCGCAGGATACGCCGCGTTTCGAGCAGTTGCTGGGCGATGGCTCCCAGTGGGGGATGCGTCTCCAATACAAGGTGCAGCCGAGCCCGGACGGGCTTGCCCAGGCATTCCTGCTCGGTGAGTCCTTCATCGAAGGCGACCCGTCGGCGTTGATTCTCGGCGACAACATTTTCTATGGCCATGATCTCGGCGGCTTGTTGAAAGGGGCGGCCGACATGACTTCGGGCGCGCAGGTCTTCGCGTACCACGTTCAGGATCCGGAAAGGTATGGCGTCGTCGAGTTCGACTCGACCGGCAAGGCGATCAGTATCGAAGAAAAGCCCGAGGTTCCGAAATCGCATTACGCGGTGACCGGGCTCTATTTCTACGACGAGCACGTGGTCGAGCTTGCGAAGTCGTTGAAGCCGTCGCGGCGCGGGGAGCTGGAGATCACCGATCTCAATGCGCTCTACCTGAAGGATGGCTCGCTCAACGTGCAGACCATGGGGCGGGGTTTCGCGTGGCTCGATACCGGCACGCACGATTCGATGCTCGAGGCCTCGCACTTCATCGCCACGATGGAGCATCGACAAGGGCTGAAAATTGCATGCATCGAAGAGATCGCGTATCGCTTCGGCTATATCGACGAGGAACAACTCGAGCGTCTCGCGCAACCGCTTAGCAAGAACGGTTATGGCCGGTACCTGCAAAGTATTCTGAAAGAAGGAAGAGCCCGGTGAACGTAATAGCGACCGCCATTCCCGACGTAAAGATTTTCGAGCCGAAAGTATTCGGCGATGCGCGCGGGTTCTTCTACGAAAGTTTCAATCATCGCGTCTTCGAAGAGGCGATCGGGCATTCCGTCGAATTCGTCCAGGACAATCATTCGAAATCCGCAAGGAACGTCGTTCGAGGCCTGCACTACCAGATCGATCACGCGCAGGGAAAGCTGGTTCGGGTCGTTGCGGGGGAGGTGTTCGATGTCGCGGTCGATATCCGTCGCACGTCGCCGACGTTCGGCCGATGGGTCGGCGTGATGCTGTCCGCCGAGAACAAGCGCCAGCTGTGGATTCCGGAAGGTTTCGCGCATGGCTTCGTTGTCGTTTCCGACACGGCGGAGTTCTTGTACAAGACCACCGATTACTGGCATCCGGCCGCCGAACGAGCGATCCGCTGGGACGATCCGACGCTCGCGATCGAATGGCCCATCTCGGGCGAAGCGCTGGTGTCCGGCAAGGACGGAGCGGCGCCCGCTTTCAAGGATGCCGAGTACTTTTGAGTTGCTTCCAGCAAGTCCATGTTTGACTTCAACGCCCTGCGCCTGACGTGGGGAATGCCCTTCCTGGTCGATCGGTCCGATGCCGCATCGTGCTTGCCGGCAGATCGACCGGGGTCCCGGGCTTATCTGGTCAACGTCCAGTTGTTGCCGGGTTGGTACATGATCGAGCTTCGCGCGGCCGGTCATGCGGCGCAGTTGCGAGCCCGGTTGCGACTGCCCGGCGGCGCATCGTCTGCAACGCTTGCGACGGCGCTCAGCGCGCGGCAGGTGAGCAAGCGAATCGTTCATCTGCCGGTGCGCGGCAAGATCGAAATCGAGATCGATTGCGACGATCGGTCGGTCGATCGAATCGAGACGTTCCGGCTTGCCAGGGTCACGACGCGGTTCGCACATTCGCGCATCATGACCAAGCTTGGTGCGCTGCACCCGAGGTACAAGCCCTGCGGCGACGATTACGACCTGACGGATGCGGGGCATGGTCGCGTCGACATGGCGCAGGCGTGGCGCGATTACTGCTGCCTGTTCGACGAATCGGAGCTCCTGGTCGAATATCCGGACTGGGTTCGTCACTTCGATACGCCGGCCCCTGACACGTACCGCATCATGCGGGACAACCTGCGCCACTTCGCCGACGGTCCGGCGTTCGCGATCGGCATGGAGGTGGCGGATGAATCAGCGTCGCACCGGGAGGCGGCAATCCGCTCGATCGCCACGCAGATTTACCCGCACTGGCAACTTCTGATCGTCGATCGACGTTCCGGCGCCGATCGCGGCGCGCTGATTCCCCAGGATCTCCGTGCCGATGCGCGCATCCGTGTCATTTCGGACGGTGCTGCCGATGAAGCGCATTCGGCGCTGGATCGGGCGCTCGCCGAAAGCGGTCATTGGGTCCTGTTCGTCGGGCAGCACGATGTGCTTCCACTGCATGCCCTCTATGTCGTGGCTGACGCGATCAACCGACGCCCCGACGCCGACCTGATTTACGCGGATGAGGACAGTATCGGCATCGACGGTGTGCGCCACAGCCCGCGCTTCAAGAGTGACTGGAGCGAGGATCTGATGCTTTCGTCGGATCTGTTTACCGGCCTTGCCGTTTATCGACGGGACGTTTTCTCGTCGTCCGGCGGGCGTGACCATTGTCACGGGGTTGCATCGCGCTATGACATGACGCTTCGCTGTCTCGCGCATACCGGCCGAGACAGGATCCTGCACATACCGCGCGTGCTTTACCATGTCCGGGCCCAACCCGAAACAGTCCAGGATCCGGCGGCGCAACACGATGCACGCGACGCCGGCCGGATGGCGGTCGTACGCCACCTGTCGCGGACGGGTGTTCGAGCGACGGTTTCGTCGACGGAGCATGGTCGTCACGTCCGGTATCCGTTGCCGGAGCAGGCGCCGCTCGTCACGCTCGTCATTCCGACTCGCAACGGATTCGCGCTGCTCAGCCAATGCGTCGATTCGATTATCGGGAAGACGCGCTATCGGGCCTTCGAAATCATCATCGTCGACAACGGGTCCGATGATCCGGAAGTCCTCGACTACATGGAGCGGGTTTCGGTCGAGCACGGCGTACGCATCCTTCGGGACGATCGCCCGTTCAATTACTCCGCACTCAATAATCGCGCGGTCGACATGGCTCGGGGCGAGTTCGTCGCACTCGTCAACAACGACGTGGAAATCATCGACGGTGACTGGCTCGACGAAGTGATGGGGCACGCGTTGCGCCCGGAGGTCGGTGCTGTCGGCGTCAAATTGCTCTTTTCGAACGGAACCGTTCAGCATGCGGGTGTCATCGTCGGACTCAGCGGCTGCGCCGATCACCTGCATCGCGGATTGGGGCGCGACGAACCGGGATACCTCGCGCGTGCGGTAACGACGCAATCCCTGTCCGCCGTAACGGGCGCATGCCTCGTCGTCCGACGATCCCTGTATCTGCAACTGGGGGGATTGAACGAGCGCGATCTCGCCGTTGCATTCAACGACGTCGATTTCTGCCTGCGCGTTCGGCAGGCCGGCTACACGGTGGTCTGGACGCCGCATGCGGTGCTGTATCACCATGAGTCCGCGACGCGCGGGCGGGACGATACCGAGGAGAAGATGGCGCGGGCCGCGCGAGAGATCGCGTACATGCGTCATCACTGGCGCGACCTGATCGAGAATGACCCGGCTTACAACCCGAATCTGTCCCTCGATCGATTCGATTGTCAGCTCGCGTGGCCGCCGCGTGTGGTGTCTCTCAAGCGTCTTGCGCTCGGAGCGGTGAAATCGTGAATGCAGATGGCTGGCAGGCGATGTGCCGAATGCTGCCGCTGATCTGATCCATCCCTTCAGCGTCCGTCGCCATATGGGCGGGGCGAGGGACGACTGCATGACAGCGCGTGTACGCTAGCGACTGATGCGCCCGGCTGCGCCGCTGCTTCGCGCTTCGTGACTGCGCGGCTCGAGTTTTTGCCCGCAGCCCGTATGCGCCGGCTGCCCTGCATCTCCGTCGATACGCTTTTCGTCGGGGAAGCCGGGGTCTCGCGTTGGTGCGTCATGCCGTCGATCCAGATTCATCTATTTTCAATCAATATGAAAGATTTTTTCCTGTCGATGGTTCGTCGAGAGGTTCGATTCAAGGTCAATCCGGTGCGGGATCTGATCTTGTCGGGGGCGACGTCGGTCGACTGGATGTCGACGGGAGACCATCCTGTTTTTGACCTTGAACCGGAAGACGAGGGCGAGGCTGTTCCATCCGGCTGGGTCTATATCGAGTCCCGGTTGAACAGACGGGGCGCGTCTCTGGTGGCCCGGCTGTATGTCGATACCGGCTCGGGATTTGCCGAGGCGGAATCTTTCGCCCTGCCGGCGGCGCGCACGGGAAATATCAAGCAGATCGTCAAGATTTCACGCAATGCTCGCCGGCTGCGCCTGTCGCCAATGCGAGGCGAGGGCGCAATCACGCTGGAATTCTTGCGGATAACTGAAATATCGGCGGCGGAACGAATTGCCAGAATGGCCGAATGGGTCGCTGGAGATATAATAAAATTCAGGAAAACCGATCGCGCTAAAAAATATGATATTACCTGGCGGCGTTTGCTGGTCGACCTGAATGGCGCCTATGAAGATTGTGCGAAACTGAGATTCCATTCCGTTCCTTTGGGTTACAAGGAGTACGTGGAAAAATTCGATACCCTGCACCGCTCGGATATCGAATCGATCCGGCGGCACGTAGGTTCGTTCAAGCGGCACCCGGTGATTTCGATTCTTGTTTCGGTGTGCGGATCGTCGCTGGATCATCTGGAATCCGCCGTTCAATCGGTCCTGAAGCAGATTTACGAGCACTGGGAGTTGTGCATCGCTGTCGACGAGAACGATGCGTCAAGGGTTGCTGAATATCTGGAATCTGTTTCGGAAAAGGATGATCGTATAAAAGTTGTTTTTCTGAACTCGGGCGGAAGTTCGTCGGCTTTGGCGAATGGTGCCCTGGGTTTGGCGACCGGGGAGTTTTCTGCGATTCTCGGGGGAAGTGATGTTCTTGCGGCCCATGCGCTCTATCTATTTGCTCTTAAGATCAATGAGATCGACGGGCTGAATCTCATATATTCGGACAACGACGAAATCGATGGTGGCGGTAATCGGGGCAACGTTTGTTTCAAAAGCGCGTGGAATCCGGATTTGTTCTTTTCCCGTGACATGATTTCGGGCTCGGCCGCATACAGGACATCTCTCTTGCGTGAGACAGGTGGGTTTCGAGTCGAGCATGAGGGTTGCCAGGAATACGATCTCACGCTCAGGTGCGTAAAGAGCAGCGCACCTTCCCAGATTTGCCACATTCCGCGCGTGCTCTATCATCTTCGTCAATGCGGCGAACGGGGAGTGATCGATTCGGATTCGGGGTGCGGCGAGTGGAGCGCAAAAAGAAGCGCACTTTCCGAATTTTTCAAAGATCAGCCGGGAGTGAGTGTTTCCAGAGGAAGCCTGGCCGGCACCTGTCGAGTGAAATACCCGATACCCGTTCCCGCGCCCAAGGTCACGATAATCGTACCGACTCGAGACGGTGGGCCGTTGCTGAAAAAATGTATTGTCAGCGTACTTGAAGGAACTGCCTGCGAGAATCTGGAAATCATTGTCGTGGACAATCAAAGCGAGGACAGGGAGACAGTCGATTTTCTGAAGTCTCTGGCTCCGAGAAGTAATGTCGTCGTTTTGAAATATGATTTCCCTTTCAATTATTCATCGATCAATAATTTTGCGGAAAAGCATGCATCTGGCGATGTCTTGTGTTTTCTCAATGACGATGTGGAGGCAATCGAGCCGGACTGGCTGGGAGAGATGGTCGCGCATGCGTTGCGTCCGGATGTCGGTGCAGTAGGAGCGAAGCTTCTGTATGCCGACGGATTCGTCCAGCATGCAGGTGTCGTGATGGGGATCGGGGGCTTCGCGAGCCATGCGCACCGGTTGTATCCGTCGACCCACCCGGGGTATGCGGGAAGGGCGGCCCTTGTGCAGAATTTCTCGGCGGTCACGGGGGCCTGCCTGGTCATGCGTCGGGACGTATTTCGTGCGGTTGGCGGTTTCGACGAGAAAAACCTTCCGGTCGCGTTTAATGACGTGGACCTGTGCCTCCGCGTACGGGAGGCAGGCTACAGGATAGTGTGGACGCCATATGCGGTCCTGCATCACTTCGAATCCTACAGCCGGGGGGACGATCAAATGTCGCCCGAGAAGCGGGCCAGATTTAACAGGGAGAAGAATTTCATGCTCTCCCGGTGGCGTACCGATCGAATGGACGATCCATATTACAATCGGAATTTGACGCTCGATCGGGAGGATTTTACGATTGCCGATTTCCCGAGAATGTATGAGCCTTGGAGGGACTGGTCGGCATGATCGGTATTGACTCTATTGTTTTCGGTCTTGTGCATGGGCATTGGGCTTCATGGAGTTATATAAGCTTGGGCTGTTCCGCGGCATCTTTTGGGGCGTCTCGGGGTGGATTGAATAAAGTAACGCGGAAGGAATATTCATGGATGTAAAAAAGCGCCTGCTGCCTGGCATTCCACTGATTGAATCACCTCTTTTCGATTCCGAGATTGCCCAGGCGGAGCTGACGCCCGGCGAGCGTGAGATCGCGGTCGCGCTGAACCGTAACGGTTATGCCGTGATCGATTTTCCCGATCCTGAACTCGATACGCGGATTGCACGTATTCGGGAACGCCTGACGTCGAGATTTGCCGACACGGGGTTGAGTCCCGAGGGCGTGTTCTATGCTTCCGGCCGTATTCAGGACGCGTGGATCAACGATCCGGACGTGAAGGAGATTGCCACCAATCGTGCGCTGCTGGATTTGCTCGGACGCCTGTATGGGCGCGCTGCATTTCCGTTCCAGACGCTTAATTTCCGGGTCGGTACGCAGCAAAAGATGCACACCGATGCAGTGCATTTCTCGTCGATTCCGCAACGCTTCATGTGCGGCGTATGGGTCGCCCTGGAGGATATCTCCGCGGAGGCCGGACCGCTCCAGCTGGTTCCCGGGTCGCATAACTGGCCCATGATTGACAACGCAATGGCTGGTCGACACGGGTATGGCGTGTCCAGCGAGTCGGCGCAACTGCCGTACCAGGAAATCTGGGATGCGATGGTGGAGGCAAAGGGCGCCGGCACCAAGACCTTTGAGGCACGGAAAGGGCAGGCGCTGATCTGGTGCGCCAATCTGCTGCATGGGGGGAGTCTGCAAATCGACCCGACCATGACGCGCTGGTCACAGGTGACGCATTATTTCTTTGACGATTGTGTTTACTATACGCCCGCGTTTTCCGACGAATACCTGGGGCGTTTGCAGCTTCGCAATCTGGTCAGCGTTGTCGACGGGACGAAAAAACCCAATTCGTATCTGGGTGAAGAGATCAAGCCTCCCGCCCGAACCTCGCCGCGTGCGTCGCGAACCCTGGTGAAAAAATTGAGCAAATGGATGAAATCTTCTTGATTCCATTGATTCGGTCGCGCGATTGAAAATGTCTTGCGCGGCCGACAAGGCCCCGAATTCAGCGTAGTTCGCTTGAGGCGGGGCTCTTCCGGTTTGCTGGAACGGGCTCGTCGCGTGAATGCCTGCTTCTTCAGATAAGGCGCCCATCACACGACGGCAGCAAGTGCGCGTTGTGCTGAAAGGGTGTTTTGCCCCGATGGCGGCTTCGAGCGTCGCCTTCGCTGCGGCTGTACCTGTGTCGGTGCCCGATAGACATCGTTAAGTACGGTTACCGCTGATTTCAGATCTTTCCGGTTCACGAACGCCGGCGAGCTGGGTGGAGTCGGCGATACGGGTCTGGATGGTCGCTTCGCGAAACGTCAGGCTGGTTGCCTCCCGGAAGCCCGCTAGCTTCCGGCAACGACCGTCAGGATGTCCTGAGCGTCGTGCCGCTTCCGGCCGTTGGCGGGGCGCAGCCATGATTTGGCGCTCCTGGTCGGATCAATCCGGAGGGCGGCAAGTCATATGGCCCGTCGTGGGCCGTAGCCCGCCGCCAGGCAGTTCGTGAACGGATGGATCTCGGAATGGGCGACCTGCCCTCACATCTGATTCCCGATTCGCAGCAGGCAGCGGTCCGGAGCCGTCCCCGCTACATACTTGCATCCGCTTTTCCAGCGCACGCTTTCTTCCTTCCTGCTGCCGAACCTGCCCCGCGCAGCTTTCGGTCCGCTCTCTGTATCCCCGCACTGACGTACCCGGTCAGTCCTCGGCCATGTGACGCCGCGCGGGGGGAGCGCCAGCGCGTCAAGCGATGCGCTTCGGTATGGCGATCGTCCCGGCGCGCGCGTTGCGCGGCCGAAATCCGGTTCCGTATTCGACGCGCGCACGGCGCAATCGACCATGCGCTCATCGTCCGATTTCAACTCCGACGCACCTTTGGCGTGGTCCCTAATCGCTCTGCCAGCGTCTGAGGCCGATTGTCGGTGGGGGCTGGCCGGTTCCGTGCGGTAGACCTGGCTGGAGCGGTGAGCCTAAAGGGTCGATGGTGCTCACGTAAACAGTGGGACCAAATGCGATCCCCTGGAGCTTCATGGGTGCTTTGTAATCAAGTGTAAAGATATGTGTATTTCCGGATCGACACTTGAGGCGTGAAGGCATGTATAAGCCGAGGGGTTATACAAGAAAAACCTCGAATACGGCTGATTCGCCCGGTGTTTTACTTGATCTTGCGTATGTCAAGTCCGGACCGTGGATATCTTGCCGTGCGTTGCTTGATTGCAACGATCGGGGCGTGCATTGTTACGTTTTCTTTATTTTTGTTGAGAAATATTTAACTGTTGGCAAAATGTATGTCAATTGTAAAACAATATCCACAATGAAGTCATAAGTCTGTAGGTGGCCCGATTCGCCGGCCGGTCGGATTGCGACATCAACCGGACGGGGCGAAATCGCGGTGTGCGGCTTTGGCCGGCGCGATCGTGACAATCGAGAGATCATGAGCATTAGCGAAATTTTCCGAGTGGTTGGAACCGACATTACCGACAGTGGCCGGACTCCGGTCTCGGTTCTGCGAAAGCCCAAAATATTGAGTATTGGCGGGTGCGTTACCGAAGTCCTCTCCGGAAGGATGAGTCGACTGGCAAATGTTACGCATCTGTGGCGTGTAAGCGTACCGTGCTTGATGTCGAAGAAGGTCGATGGGCGTACCTATTTCGAATCGTACGACCCGCAATTGTCCGAGCGAATCAATTTTGAGTTGACGAAGCAGGCGTTGCATAAACTCAAGACAGGCGGGTACGAATTTATACTTTTTGATCCAACCAGCGATTTTACCAACGATTACTACGAGAAAGACGGCTGCATTATCTCGGATCTGGAAGCGGCGGTAATGGGGCCCAACTGGAAGTTGCCGGACGGGTTCGTGGATAGTGGCTGGGTCAAAATATCACCCAAGAGTCATCAGTATTTAGAGATTTATTATCACTATCTCAAGGAGCTGATTGAGCTATCCGAGGAGATTGGTGTCCCGCTTATCGCCATGAAGCGGCGAACGTGCGTTAACAAAATCACCCATGACGGTGTGACCGGCCTGGGCGACCCCGATTCGGCGGAAGTCAATTGGTGGGTTGATCTGCTCTGGAGCAAAATTGATGGCTTGTCGGGAAGATTGAGTATTCTCGATCTCAATTCTCGTTTCTCGATTACGTCGTTCGATGTTCCTTACGGTGAAGGGAAATTTCACCCAATCGAGGAGTTTTACGATTACGCGGCTTTCAAATTAATGGGGCTAATGAGATTGGGTGATGATCTGATCTCGGAAGTCATGTTTGATGTGTACAGGGAAAGGGCAAGTCGCCGTCTGGTCACGCATTCCGAGCGGGAAGGTCTGCGTCAAGAACGCGACGGCCTGGTTCAAGAGCGAGACGGCCTGGTTCAAGAGCGAGACGGCTTGCGTTACGAGCGCGACGGTTTGGTTCATGAGCGAGACGGCTTGCGTTACGAGCGCGACGGTTTGGTTCATGAGCGGGACGGCTTGCGTTATGAGCACGACCGGGTGATGCATGAGCGGGACGGCCTGCGTTACGAACACGACCAGGTGACGCATGAGCGAGACGGCTTGCGTTACGAGCGCGACGGTTTGGTTCATGAGCGGGACGGCTTGCGTTACGAGTACGACGGTTTGATTCGTGAGCGAGATGGCCTGATTCAAGAGCGGAATGGGTTGGTGCACGATCGGGATGCCCTTCGGTTATCTCTCGATCACCTCGCAGCAGAGCGGGATTTAATACTGTCTCGCGAGACTGAAGGCGCACGTATTGCATCCGAGTACCATGCGCAGGAATTGAGGGCGCTCACGGAAGCGCGAGATACCGCTCTCGCCGAAAATGCGGCTAACGTTTTGGCGGTGGGGAATTTGGAAAGGGCTTACGCAGAACTCTCGCGTCAGCATGATGAACTGTGCGTTCAGCGAAGCCGTCTTTTCAATGAGTTGCGATTGGAAGGCGGGCCAATGGCCTTGCGTGACGTGCTCCCGCTGGCCAGGGCATGGCGGCCTGTTCTCCGGTGCATCGGGAAGATCAGGCGATGCTGTCGGCGATTGATCGGGCGCGGCAATCATGACGCGACGCATTGCAGCGAGATCCATGGGCAGTAAGGCGTCGACCTTGGTGCTCGGTTTCGTCGCCGGTCGAGCCGGCTGAGCGCACGCATGCGCCCCGTGAGAAATGGGGCTCGCAACCGACGAGATCTCACGGATTGGGTGGGGAAGTTGCGTTCGCTGCACGAGATTGCGGTCACCGTGTCTGGGCAATTGCACTTGCGTGCTGGCGGGCTGCATTCCCGGGTGTGACGCCCGAGTGCTGCGACGATGGAGCGCTTCACGACGTACCGTCGTACCGCCTGTTGGCGATCTGAATGGCTTGAGCCGCGATCGTTGTGGTCTTGACTTTTGCGTCCGATCCGGATCCGGGCGTGACGCAGGCGCATGGTTGTGCGATGTGTCCGGAGACAAAAGCGTCATGGCATGGCGGCGTCGAGGAAGGGCGCCGATGTGCGTGTCAGCTTGAGCGCGAACCGGCTCACTCTCAAAAACGTGACACCAGTACGAGTCGGTCTCGGCGAACACCCGATGTCGTTTTTTTGACGACGACAGATATTTCGCGTTTGTAATGCAATGGGGTATCCTCCACACCTCCGGCGGTCGTTGCCGCTTCATTCTGCTTGTTAGCTTGACACGAAAGCTTGTGTTATTTACACAATTCTTACAGTTTTATAGCGTAAAATTTCGTGTTCCCCCAGGTTTCCATTCAATAACCTAGATGCCGCGCTCGTTTCTCGTGCTGCAAGGCACTGCCTCGCTTTTTTTCTATCGGCTTTCACGCGCGCTCCAGGATAAGGGGTTTGCTGTCTACCGCGTCAATTTTTGTGGTGGTGACTTGTTGTATGGCGGGGCGGGGACTGTTTTAAATTACCGCGGCGGAGTCGGGGATTTGCCCCAATGGTATGACGATATTGTGCGGCGCGAGGGGATCACTGACGTCATCATGTTCGGCGACTGTCGCGACATTCATCGCGAGATGTTGTCGGTCTCGACGGCGCATGGCTTGCGCGTTCACGTATTCGAAGAGGGCTACGTTCGTCCGCACTGGATCACGCTGGAACGCCACGGCGTCAACGGGCGTTCGCTGCTGCCGCGCGACCCCGCATGGTATCTGCAGCAACGCAGCGTGACGCCGCCCGCCAGGCAATGGCACGCCACCGGCTACAACCTGTACGAGCGCGCCTTTCACGACATTACGTATCGATTTGCGAACACGGTGTGCTGGCCCCGGTTCCCGAAGTATCGCAGTCATCGACCGAAAAACGGCTTTTTCGAATATTCGGGGCTGGCGGTCCGGATGCTTCTGCAGCGCAAGCATCGACGTGAAGCGGAGGAGGTCACGCGCGAATTGCTCGATAGCGGGCGGCCCTACTATCTTTTCCCATTGCAATTGAATTCGGATGCGCAAATCGTCGTGCATTCGTCTTTCGATGGAATTCGGGCGGCGATCAGCCGTGTCCTGGAGTCTTTCGCGCGATATGCACCGCAAGACGCGTTGCTGGTCATCAAGAATCACCCTCTGGATACAGGGCTCATCGAATACCGTAATTTTTCGCTTAAAATTGCGCGTGCCGCTGGCATGGAGAATCGGATCCGTTTCATCGATGCCGGTCATCTTCCGACATTGCTCGAACACGCCCGCGGGGTCGTGCTGATCAACAGCACGGTCGGCTTGTCCGCACTGCACCACCAACGGCCGCTGGTTGCGCTGGGTACGGCTATCTACAATTTCAGCGGCCTGACCTGGCAGGGCGATCTCGACGACTTCTGGTTGCGAGGCGTGCCGCCGGACATGGATCTCTATCACGCGTTCCTCGACTATGTGATGCATCACACGCAGATCAACGGCGATTTCTACACCCGGACCGGCATCGCGATGGCCATTGCGGGCGCGGTTGCCCGGCTAGAGCAGGCGGATGACTAGGTCGTCGGCCCGGCATGTCGTCGTCACCGGCGCAAGCGCAGGCATCGGCCGCGCGCTTGCGCTCGCGTACGCGCGGCCCGATACCGTACTCGGTATCGTCGGCCGGAACGAAGTGCAGCTCGAATCGACCGCTGTCGCTTGCAGGGCGCGCGGCGCACACGTGATCACCGGCATCGTCGATGTACGAGAGTCCGAACCGATTCGCATGTGGTTGCATCGATTCGACGACCAGTATCCGATCGACCTGCTCATCGCCAACGCCGGTGTCGCGAGCACGTTGTCCTCGGCGTCCGACTGGGAGGGCATCGATCGTATTGCCGCCGTCGTCGACACGAACTTATACGGCGCGATGCACACGATCCTTCCGGTTATCGAGCGCATGCGCGCCCGCCGGCATGGCCGTATCGCCGCGGTCAGTTCCCTGGCTGCCCTTCGCGGGATGGCCATCTCGCCCGCCTACTGCGCGAGCAAGTCGGCGATCAAGGCCTATGCCGATTCCGTCCGTCCGCTGCTGAAGCGAGATGGGGTCGAGGTTTCGGTCATTCTTCCCGGTTTCGTCAAAACGTCGATGAGCGACGTTTTTCCCGGCGACAAACCTTTCATGTGGACTGCCGAACAGGCCGCCGCATACATTCGCAAGAAACTCGATGCCGGGCGAGCGGAAATCGCGTTCCCGGGGCTGCTTGCATTCGGCATGCGCCTCCTGACCCTGCTGCCCGTCACGCTGGCCGATGCGATTCTGGACAAGCTTTCGTATCTGCCCGGCAAGGAAGATGTAAATTGACGGGCGCAATCTGGCTCACGTTTGCCATTGCGGCCGGCGTGTCGTTCCTGCCCGACCGGATCGCCGTTCCGCGCTCCGCGGTGCGGCGTCGTGCGGATGCGCTGCTTCTGCAGGTGCTCGCCGTCGTGTTCCTCGCGTCGCTGATGTTGCTTGTCACCGCGCGGCCGGTTTTCGCATCGTCCGTCGCGGTTGCGCTGGTCGGACTCGTTGCGGTGGTCAGCAACGCCAAATACGAATCCCTTCGCGAACCGTTCGTGTTCACCGATCTCAGCCTTTTCAGCCAGTTGTTCGCGCATCCGCGGCTCTATCTGCCGTTCCTGAGCGCAGGCAAGATCGTTGCGATCGGCGCGGGCATCGTGCTCGTCGTTGCCGGCTATCTTGCCGAGACGCCCGTCGCGCCGCGTCCGACGCTGGCGCTGGCGACCGTCGTCGTGTTGACATTTTTACTGGCGCGTTACATCGCGGCGCGCCTGCCGTTGGCGATTGACGCCAACGCAGATCAGCGCCGTCACGGTTTTTTCGCAGTCTTCGTCGCATATTTGCTGAACGGCATGCGTCCCGCGACGTTCGAAGCATTCCGGCGCACGGTCGAGGCGGGGCCTTTCGCCGCTGGCGCGTCGATGCAGCGCCCCGACGTCATCGTGATCCAGAGCGAGTCGCTGTTCGACGTGCGACGCGTCTCGTCGGCGATCGCGCCCGGTGTGCTCGCGAATTTCGACCGGGCGAGACGCCAAGCGGTCCGCTATGGCGAGCTCTCGGTACCGGCATGGGGCGCCAACACGATGCGCACCGAATTCTCGATGCTGACCGGCCTGTCGTCCGAGCAGCTCGGCTACGCGCGCTTTTATCCGTATGCCTTCGTGCGCCGTGCGTGCGCGTCGATCGCAAGCTGGTTCGCTCGCGGCGGTTACGACACGCTGGCGATTCATCCGTACTACGCCGATTTCTTCGGCCGCAATCGCGTCTTTCCGTTGCTCGGGTTCAACACATTTCTCGACATCGAATACTTTGCCGACGCGTCGCGCGCCGGTCCGTATGTCTCCGACGCAGCCGTGCTGGACGCCGTGATCACCGAGCTGGAACGGGAGCGGGAGAAGCCGCGCTTCATTTTCACGATGACGATGGAAAATCACGGCCCGCTGCATCTCGAGGAGGTTTTACCCGGCGAATCGTCTTCAAGGCATACTCTCGGCGAAGACGCCGCCTGGCGCGACCTGACAGCATACTTGCGGCACATTGAAAATGCGGACGCAATGATCGGGCGCCTGCTCGATCATTTGCGTACCAGCGATCGTGAAACAGTCGTTTGTTTCTACGGCGACCACGTTCCCGCTCTGCCTCATGTTTTCGAAAAGCTTGGCGTTTCGCCGCAACGCAGCGACTACTTCATTTGGCGGAACTACGGCACCGATACCCCCGAATGCAGGAATCTGGCGGCCGAGGAGCTCGGATCGGCACTGCTGCATGTGATACAAGATCACGGAAATCGCACGGAACAACCGTGCGCATCCGAGAAAGCGACATAAAAGATGAACAGTAAGATTGCAATAGTTGGGATAGCTTGTCGGTTTCCCGGGAGTGCGAACAATCTCGGCGACTTCTGGCGACTCCTGCGCGACGAGCGCGACGCCGTGACCGAAATCCCCGCCGACCGTTTCGGCACCGATTTCTACCAGCACCCGTCCAAGCGCGAACCGGGCAAGAGCTACACGTTCTCGGCCGGCGTGCTCGACAACGTCGCCGGCTTCGACGCCGCGTTCTTCGGCATTTCGCCGCGCGAAGCGACCCAGATGGATCCGCAGCAGCGCCTCCTGCTCGAACTCGCGTGGGAAGCGTTCGAGGATGCGGGCGTGCGCCCGGCCGACATGCGCGGCAGCAACTGCGGCGTCTATGTCGGCGTCGCGAGTACCGACTACGGCAGCCGCAGCATGGACGATCTGAACGCGATCGATCCGTATTCGGCGACCGGCAACACATTGAGCATCGCGTCGAACCGCGTGTCCTACCTGTTCGACCTGCGCGGCCCGAGCATGTCGGTCGACACGGCCTGTTCGTCGTCGCTCGTCGCACTCCACCAGGCCGTCAAGGCGCTGCAGTCCGGCGAGGCCGACATGGCGCTCGCCGGCGGCGTCAACCTGCTGCTGCACCCGTTCGGCTTCGTCAGCTTTTCGAAGGCGTCGATGCTGTCGCCGCGCGGCCGCTGCCGCGCGTTCGATGCGACCGGCGACGGTTATGTCCGCTCCGAAGGCGGTGCGTTCGTGCTGCTCAAGCCGCTCGATCGCGCACTCGCCGACGGCGACACGATCCATGCGGTGATCGCCGGCTCCGGCGTGAACTCGGTCGGCCATTCGCCGGGCGGCATCAGCGTGCCGGGTGCATCCGCGCAGGCGTCCTTGCTGCGCAGCGTGTACGCGCGCGCGGGCATCGATCCGCAATCGCTGGCGTATATCGAGGCGCACGGCACCGGCACGGCGGTCGGCGATCCGATCGAGGCGCGCGCGCTGATCGACGTCGTGTCGGGCGGGCGCCCGGCGGACCGTCCGCTGCTCATCGGCTCGGTGAAGACCAACATCGGCCACCTCGAGACGGCATCCGGGATGGCCGGCCTGCTGAAGGCCGTGCTGTGCCTGAAGCATCGCGCGGCACCGCGCTCGCTGCATTTCGTCACGCCCAATCCGGGCATCGATTTCGACGGCGGGCGCCTGCGTGTCGTCGATCGCTACATGCCGCTCGATGCGGGCGATGCACCGCTGACGGTCGGCGTCAACTCGTTCGGCTTCGGCGGAACGAACGCACACGTGGTGCTGACGGAAGCGCCGGCCGCAAGCGCGGCGCCGGCGGCCACGCCGGAACCGGCTCACGCGCCGTCCCCGCTCGTCATGACCGCGCGCAGCGCGAACGCGCTTGGCGCGCTCGCGGGCCGCTATCTGGCGGCGCTCGAGAACGGCGGCGACTGGCAGGCGCTTGCCGCCGCAGCCGCCCGCCGTCGCCAATGGCTCGAACATCGTGCAATCGTTGCGCCGGCCGACGTGGCCGAAGGCCGTGCGGCACTCGCGGCGCTGGCCCGGCCGGCACCGGAAGGGGTGCCCGCATGCGTGGCGACCGGGCACGCCCAGGCCGACGCGGCGCGCACCGCGCTCGTCTTCTCGGGCAACGGGTGCCAGTGGGTCGGGATGGGCAATGAGCTCTACGCGGAGAACGCCGTCTTCCGCGCGGCGCTCGACGAAGTCGACGCGCTGTGGTGCGCCGACGGCAGCCCGTCGCTGGTCGACGTGATGCGCGGCGGCCCGAGCGCGGAATGGCTGGCCGGCGCGGGCACCGAGTGGCTCGCCGCGACGGAGAACGCGCAGCCGCTGCTGTTCGCGATCCAGGTCGGCATGATCCGCGTGATCGACGCGCGCGGGATGCGTTACGACGCGGCAATCGGCCATAGCGTCGGCGAAATTGCCGCCGCGTGGGTGACGGGCGCGCTGTCGCTGGTCGACGCGGTTCGCGTGATCAAGATCCGCAGCCGCGCGCAGGCGATGACGCGCGGCAGCGGCCGGATGGCGGCCGTCGGCATCGGCGACGCGGCGGCACGCGAACTGATCGCGCGCCACGGGCTCGCGCGCCGGGTCGAGATCGCCGGCATCAACAGCCCGGACGCGGTGACGCTCGCGGGCGAACTGCAGGGCTTGCAGACGCTGGAGGCCGCGCTGCGCGGCAGCGGCAAGTTCTTCCAGATGCTGGATCTCGACTACGCGTTCCACAGCAGTCACATGGACCGCATCGAGCCGGTCGTGCTCGCCGAACTGGCGAGCCTGCGGCCGCAACCGGGCAACGGCACGTTCGTGTCGACCGTGACCGGCGGCGCGCTTGCCGGCGACGCGCTCGACGCCCGTTACTGGTGGCGCAATATCCGTGAGCCGGTGCGCTTCGGCGACGGCATCGCGCACCTGATCGAGCAGGGCGTGCGTCTGTTCGTCGAGGTTTCGCCGCATTCGATCCTGCGCACGTACGTGAAACAGGCGCTCACGGCCGCCGGCGCAACCGGCGTGGCGCTGCCGACGCTCAAGCGCGATCACGGCAGCGCGGCGATGCTGCGGCAGGCGATTCTCGCGGCGATCGCACACGGTGCGAGCGTCGACGCCGACCGCTTCGCACCGGGCGAAGCGCGTGTGGCGCTGCCGTGCTATCCGTGGCAGCGCGACCGCTTCTGGCTGATGCCGACCGTCGAAGGCTACGGCCTCGTCAATCGCCGCCGCGAGCATCCGCTGCTCGGCTATCGCCTGCATGAGCACGCCTTCGCGTGGGAAAACCAGCTCGATCCGGCGAAGCTGCCGATGCTGGCCGATCACGTCGTCGACGGCGGCGTGGCGTTCCCGGGCGCCGGATACGTGGAAATGGCGCTTGCCGCTGCACGCACCTTCTTCGATACGCCGGATGCGGCACTCGAAAACGTCGAGATCCGTACACCGGTGGTCTTCCAGCCGCAGCAGGCGAAACTGTTCCGACTCGTGATCGAGCCGCGCACCGCGACCTTCACGATCGAGACGCGCGACCGGATGTCCGACGGCGCATGGACGCTGAACGTGACGGGGCGGATGCTGGAAAGCGGCACGACGCTCGGCGACGCGAGCGTCGTGCCGCCGGGCATGCTCGATCGCCTGCTCGCGCAGCCGGGCGCCGACGGCGACACGCTGTATGCCAACACGGCGGCCATCGGCCTGGGCTACGGGCCGGCATTCCGCTGGGTCCGCACCGTGCGGGTCGCCGCGGACGACGATGCGGCACTGGCCGACGTCGCCCCGCCTGCCGCATGCGGCGACGCACAGGCACGTTCCGCCTATCTGCTGCATCCGGCCCTGATGGACAGCGGGTTCCATCCGCTGTTCGCGTTGCTGGCCGCGCACGCGCGCGAAGGCGAGCATCCGGCTTACGTGCCGGTGCAGATCGGCCGGGTCGACTACCTGCGCGGCGACACCGTGGCACGCGTGCTCGCGCGGATCGACCGGCGCAGCCCGCACTCGATCGTCGCGCATTTCGAATTCCTCGACGCACAGGGCGCGATCGTCGCGCGGCTCGGCGGTTGCCGGTTCCGGCGCGTCGATCTGGTCGGCCGCCGGCAGAACCTGCCTGCGCGCTTCGTCTACCGCCTCGAGGAAACGCCGCTGCCGGGCGACGTCGACGCGGCCGGTCTGCCGGCCCCCGACACGCTGCTCGCACAGGCTGTCGCGCGGCTCGACGGCGCCGGGCACGATGCCCGGCGCACGCTGCACCTGACCGAAATCCTGCCGCTGCTCGACGTGCTGGCGAGTCTCTATGCGCTCCGCGCTTTCGAGTCGCTCGGCGCGTTCGCCGGCGCGTGGCAGCCGGCGGCCGGGCGCGCGGCGCTGGCCGCACGTCTTGCCGACATGCTGATCGAGGACGGGCTTGCGCGTCGCGACGGCGAGCGCCTCGTGCGCGACGACGCGGCGTGCGCGGCACTGCCGCCGCTCGACGAGCTGTGGCGCGGGCTGCTGGCCGAATCGCCGGGGCACGTGGCCGAGCTGACGCTGCTCGCGCATTGCGGCGCGGCGTTGCCCGACGTGCTGAATGGTACGAAGGACGGCGAACGATTGCTGTCGCCGACCGGGCACAGCCTGGTCGAGCAACTCCTGGCTGCATCGCCGACCTGGCAGCACGTGCATGCGCTGCTGACGGCAAGCGTCGAGCAGGCGGTCGATGCGTGGCAGCCGGCGCGCCGTTTGCGCGTGCTGGAACTGGGGGCGACCGACGGCGACGTGCTGCAGACGCTCGGCATGCATCTCGCCGGGGCGCGCTGCGATCACACGATCGCAGCCACGGCCGGCCAGCTGGCCGGGTTCGACGCGGATGCGGAATCGGCGGTGCGCACGGTTGCGCTGCAGTCGGGCGAACGGCTGTCGCTGGCGGCCGACGAAACCGGGCCGTATGACCTGATCGTCGCGAGTCGGGCGCTGTACGGGCGCCACGACGCGGCCGACGCGCTGAACGTGATGCGGTCGTGGCTGGCGCCGGGCGGATTGCTGCTGCTCGCCGAGTCGCGTCGCGGCCGCTTCGCCGACATCGTGTTCGGCGCGCAGCAGGCTTCGTCGACGGAAGCCGGCGCGCCCGTGCCGCCGGCGCCGGCGGATCTCGAGGCGGCGCTCGAGCGCGCGGGCTACGTCGACGTCGCGCGTCACGTCGAGCAATCGCTCGATCTGGACGGCACGCCGACCTTCGTCATCGCGCGCAATCCCGCGAGTGCCGCTGCCGCGCAAAGCGGCGGCGACCCGAGCGATCTCGATACGCTGGCGCGCAGCGAGCAATGGCTCGTGATCCACGCGCCGGATGCCGTCGGCAGTTTCGGCGGGCGGCTGGCCGATGCGCTGGTGCGTGCGGGCTATCCGGCCGATATCGTGGACATCGCGCACGCGGCCGACGCGATCGAGTCCTTGCCGGCCGGGCAGCCGGCGCATGTCGTGTTCTGCGCGCCGGAAGCGCCGCTGGCGGAATCGGCGGCGGGAGACGCGCTGATGGCCGCGCAGCGCAACGGCGTGATCGCGCTTGCGGCGCTCGTCCGCGCGCTCGGTGCGCAACCGAACGCGGCCACGCGGCTGACCGTCGTCACGCGCGGGGGCGCGCCCTTCGCCGGGACCGCGAACACGCATCCGGACCAGGCGACGCTGTGGGGCCTCGGTCGTGTGCTGGCGAACGAGCATCCGGAACTCGCGTGCCGGCTGATCGACGTCGACCGGACGGCGGACCGGGTACCCGATGCGCTGATTCGCGAACTGACCGGCCCGGCCGTCGAGGAGGAAGTCGTCCTGGGCGCACGCGGGCGGCTGGTGCCGCGCATGCTGACGGCCGTGCAGGCCGCGGCCCGCAACGATCGCGCGATCGCCCGTGCGTCCGTGCTCGCATTCGATGCGCCGGGCTCGCTGCGCAATCTCGAGTGGTTCGCGCTGCCGGAAAGCGCGCTGGGCGCGGACGAGGTGGAAATCGAGCCGGCCGCGACCGGCCTCAATTTCCGCGACGTGATGTATGCGATGGGGCTCCTGTCCGACGAAGCGGTCGAGACCGGCTTCGCGGGCGCGACGATCGGCATGGAGCTGTCCGGCCGGGTCGTGCGGGTGGGCGACGCCGTCACGGCGTTCGCGCCGGGCGACGCGATCCTCGGCTTCGCGCCGGCTTCGTTCGCGACGCGCGTCAGGACGCGCGCGCAGGCGATCGCGCTGAAACCCGAGCGCCTGTCGTTCGAGGAAGCGGCCACCGTGCCGACCACGTTCTTCACCGCGTATTACGCACTGGTCGAACTCGCGCGTCTGCGTCGCGGCGAGCGCGTGCTCGTGCACGGCGGCGCGGGCGGTGTCGGGATCGCCGCGATCCAGCTTGCGCGCCACTTCGGCGCGGAAGTGTTCGCGACGGCCGGCAGCGACGAGAAGCGCGAGTTCGTGCGCCTGCTCGGCGCCGATCACGTACTCGATTCGCGCAGCCTCGCGTTCGCGGACGAGATCCGCACGCTGACGGGCGGGCAGGGCATCGACATCGTGCTGAATTCGCTTGCCGGCGAGGCGATGGTGCGCAGCATCGACACGCTGCGTCCGTTCGGTCGTTTCCTCGAGCTCGGCAAGCGCGATTTCTACGAAAACAGCCATATCGGGCTGCGGCCGTTCCGTAACAACATCAGCTATTTCGGCATCGATGCCGACCAGTTGATGGGCGCGCTGCCGGAGCTGACCGCACGCCTGTTCGGCGAAGTGATGGCGCTGTTCGCGGCCGGCGTGCTGCATCCGCTGCCGTATCGCGCGTTTCCTGCCGAGCGGGCGGAGGATGCATTCCGCTACATGCAGCAGGCGCGCCAGATCGGCAAGGTACTCGTGACCTACCCGTCGGGCACGCCGGCGCCGACTCGCGGCGGTGCGCGTGCCGGTTCGCTGGCGCTCGATCCGCATGGCGCGTACCTGGTGGTCGGCGGTACGGGCGGGCTCGGTTTCGCGAGCGCGCGCTGGATGGTCGAGCGCGGTGCGCGACGGCTGACGCTCGCGAGCCGTTCCGGCGAACTCGCTGCCGCGGCGCGCGAGGAAGTCGCGCACTGGCGCGAGACGCTCGGCGTCACGGTCGACGTCGTGTCGTGCGATGTGACCGACGCGACTGCCGTCGACGCGATGATCGCCGCGATCGTCCGCCGCGACAGCCCGCTCAAGGGCGTGCTGCATTCGGCGATGTCGATCGACGACGGCCTCGTGCGCAATCTCGACGATGCGCGCATGGCCGCGGTGCTGGCACCGAAGGTGGCCGGCGCATGGAACCTGCATCGCGCGACGCGCACGCTGCCGCTCGATCTGTTCGTGGTCTATTCGTCGGCGACGACCTATCTGGGCAATCCGGGGCAGTCGAACTACGTCGCGGCCAACACGTTCCTCGAGGCGCTCGTCGAACATCGCCGCGCGGCAGGATTGCCCGGCACCTTCATGGCCTGGGGGCCGCTCGAGGATGTCGGCTTCCTGGCGCGCCACGCGGATACGCGCGAAGCGTTGCAGTCGCGGATCGGCGGCGCGTCGATCACGTCCGGCGAGGCGATGGTCGCGCTCGAGCGGGTGCTGGTCGCGGGCGCGGCCGGCGAAGCCGTGGTCCGGCTCGACTGGCACGCCGTTGCACGCGGGATGCCTGCCGCGAAGGCGCGCCGGTATGCGCTGCTGCAATCGCAGGCGAAGGGCGGCGACGCGCGCGACGGCGGCACGCAACTGCGGGAAGAAGTGCTCGCATTGCCGCGAGACGAAGCGATCGCGCTGGTGGCCCGGACGCTGCAAGGGCAGATCGCGCGGATCCTGCACATGACGCCGGACCGGATCGCGCTCGACAAGTCGGTGCTCGACATGGGCATGGATTCGTTGATGGGGATGGAGCTCGGCCTTGCGGTCGAGGAGGCGTTCGAGGTCAAGCTGTCGGTGATGGCGATCGCGGAGGGCGCCTCGGTGACGACGCTGGCCGGCCGCATCGTCGATTCGATCGACGCAGCGACCGCTGCCGATGCCGGCGCCGCGACCGATACCGCGCAAGAAGCCGTCGCGGCGCTCGCCGCGAAGCATGCGATCGGCGGCGACGCGCGCGCGATGCTCGACACGCAGCCGGTGGCCGTTGCGGGCCAGGCGGCGCCGACGTTCGAGGTCGCACGATGAGCGCGCCGTCCGGCTGGGCGACGACTCAGGGCACGCTGGCACGTCCGCTGGCGATCGACGGCCACGGGCTGCACACGGGGCGCCGGGTGGCCGTGCGGATCCTGCCCGCGCGTCCGGAAGACGGCGTGACGGGCATCGCGTTCCGCCGCGTCGCGCAGGGGCGCACGCTCGCGACGCTGCCGGTCGATCCCGCGCTGCGCCGCGCCCAGCCGCTGTGCACGATGCTGCGCAATGCCGACGGCGTCGGCGTGCGCACGGTCGAGCATCTGCTCGCGTCGCTGCTCGCATGCGAGATCGATCACGCGATCGTCGAGATCGATGCGGAGGAGGTGCCGATTCTCGATGGCAGCGCCGCGCCGTGGGTGGACGCCATCCGCGCGTGCGGCCGCGTCGCGCTCGATGCGCCGAAACGCTTCATCCGCGTGTTGCGGCCGGTCGTCGTTACCGATGGCGCGGGCGACCAGCGGCGCGAAATGCGGGTCGAACCGGCGCCGCGTTACGAACTGAGCGTGCACAACGATCTGCGCGGCTTCGGCGACATGCACTGGGATGGTGCGCTGACGCCGGCCGCATTCGCGACCGAGATCGCGCCGTCGCGTTCGTACGGGCGCGTGAAATGGGCCGTGCCCGCGATCGTCGCCGGTTACCTGCGCGGGGTGCCGATCCTGCGCGGCGCGCGGCCGTCGTGCACCGCGTCCATCGTCGGCAATCGCGTGCTGGGCGGGATGCGGCTGCCGGAGGAGTTCGTCCGGCACCGCGTGCTCGACCTGGTCGGCGATCTGGCACTGGCCGGCGCGCCGCTGCTGGCGCGCGTGAGCGCGTGGCGGCCGAGCCACGAGATGAATTTCCGGCTGGTCGACGCGCTGCTCGCCGAGCGCGATGCGTGGCAGTGGGCCGAGTTTCCTGACGCGTGACACTACGCTTTTTCATGATGCGCGGCGTAACATAGCGTCTTTTCGAGATATAGCGAAGGAAGCAATGGCATTGGGAGAGCATCTGCGCCAGCAACTGGCGGCGAAAGCGCTGAAACGGCAACTGGAGCGCGCGACGGATGCTGCCGCGGCACCCGGCGTGCCCGCCTCGCTCGCGGCGCAGACCGCATCGGCGCGCAGCCGTTTTGAATCGATGCCGCAGTATCAGCAGGTTCGGATCATGCGCGAGATGGGCGAGAAATTGCGGGTCGATTCGCCGTTTTTCCGTGTGCACGACGGGGTTGCCGGTGCGACGACGCAGATCGGCGGCCGCGAGTACCTGAACTTCGCGAACTACAACTACCTTGGGCTTGCCGGCGATCCGGGCGTGTCCGCGCGCGCGAAAGCCGCGATCGACCGTTACGGCACGTCGGCATCCGCGAGCCGGATGGTCGCGGGCGAGCGCCCGGTGCAGCGCGACCTCGAGCGCGCGCTGGCCGCGTTCTACGAGACCGACGACTGCGTCGCGTTCGTGAGCGGCCACGCGACGAACGTGACCGTGATCGGCGCGCTGTTCGGCCCCGGCGATCTGGTCGTTCACGATGCGCTGGCGCACAACAGCATCGTGCAGGGCGCCCAGCTGAGCGGGGCGAAGCGGTTGAGCTTCGCGCACAACGACTGGCAGGCGCTCGACGAACTGCTGTCGCGCGTGCGCCGCGAATACCGGCACGTGCTGATCGCGATCGAAGGGCTGTACAGCATGGACGGCGATTTCCCCGACCTGCAGCGCTTCATTGACGTGAAGACGCGCCACGGCGCGTTCCTGCTGGTCGACGAGGCGCATTCGCTCGGCGTGCTCGGCGCGACCGGCAAGGGCATCCGCGAGCATTGCGGCGTCGCGCCCGACCAGGTCGACATGTGGATGGGCACGATGAGCAAGACACTGGCGGGCTGCGGCGGATTCATCGCCGGCTGCCAGCCTCTCGTCGACATGCTGCGCCATCTGGCCCCGGGCTTCCTGTACAGCGTCGGGCTGGCGCCGACGCTCGCCGAAGCGTCGCTGGCCGCGCTCGAACGCCTGCAGGCCGAGCCGGAGCGCGTCGCGCAGTTGCAGGCGCGCGGGCGGCAGTTCCTGACCGAGGCGCGGGCCGCCGGCCTGAATACAGGCACGAGCGCGGGCTACGCGGTCGTGCCGGTGATCACCGGCAGCTCGCTGAAGGCCGCGCAGTGGGCCAACGCGATGTTCGACGAAGGGATCAACGTGCAGCCGATCTTCTATCCGGCCGTCGAGGAAAAGGCGGCGCGCCTGCGCTTCTTCATCTGCTCGACGCATACGCCGGAGCAGATCGGCCGGACCGTTGCCGTGTTGTCGCGACTCGCGGGGCGTAGCGCATGACATCGACCGGCGCGTTCGCGCAAGCGGTCCCGCGCGCCGGCGAGCGCGTGCGGTTTCGCGCGGCCGATGCCGCCGACGCGGCGTCGTGCGCGCCGCTCGTGTTTGCATCCGGCGTGGCGGAATTCGGGTTCTTTCTCGGCGAAAGCGACGCGCGCTGCATCGCCTTCCTGCAGCAGGCGTTCCGCTCGCGTCACGGGCGCTTCTCGTGGCGCCGGCATCGCGTCGCGGTCGCCGACGACGGCGCCGTGCTCGCGGTGATGGCGATTCATGACGGGCGGCGGACGACGTTCGACGACGTGCATGTCGTGTGGGCGCTCGGGCGCTTCTTCGGTGTGCGCCGCACGATCGGCCAGTTGTTGCGCGGGCTGATCCTGGAAACGGAAATTCCGGCGCCGAAGCGCTCGCAGATCCTCGTCGCGCACTGCGCGACCGACGAGCGGCAGCGCGGCACGGGCATCTTCAGTGCGCTGTTCCGCGATGCGCTCGATACCGGCGCGTTGCCGACCGACGGCGGCCGCGACGTCGTGCTCGACGTGCTGACCCGCAACGTGCGGGCTCGTACGCTGTACGAACGGCTGGGGTTCGCGGCGCTGCCGCGGCCGCGCGCCCGTTCGCGCCGGCTGCCCGCCGAACTCGATTCGATCAGGATGCGGTTCCCGGGCCGCGCCTGACGGCGCGGCGGCGTCATTTGTGCCGCGGACTGAACGGCCGCTGCTCTACATCGGCCCCCTGGGCGACGATCGCCATCCCCTCCGGCACTTCCTCCCATGCATCGCGCAGGTCGACGAGCGGCTCGGATACGACCATGAACGCGTCGTCGCCGGCCTCGGCGATGCGCGGATTGTGCGGATACAGCTCGTGCAGGTGCCTGAACGACGTACTGTGGAACAGCGAGCGCGACTGCCGTTCGCTCGAATAGCGCACCGCGACGATCCGTTCGCCGTCGGTCGCGCAGATCGTCATGTTGAGCGGATCGGCCACCCGATGCCGCGCGGCGGTTTCCTCGACCACGCCGGCCATCCGCTCGAGCGCGGGCAGCGGCGTCTGCTCGAGGCCGTACGTGAGCGCAAGGCGGAACATCAGCTCGGAATCGGTCGAGCCCTCGAGTGTCGGGAACAGCGCGGGATCGACCTTCATCGTCAGGTCGCGGCGCAGTTTGTGGAAGTCGCGGATCAGCCCGTTGTGCGCGAACAGCCAGCGGCCGTGGCGGAACGGGTGGCAGTTGGTTTCCTGCACGGGCGTGTCGGTGGCCGCCCGGATATGCGCGATGAACATCCGCGAGCGGATCGCGCGTGCGGCCTCGCGCAGGTTGCGGTCGTTCCACGCAGGATGCACGGAGCGGTAGCGGAACGGCAGTTCGTCGGGGCGCCCGTACCAGCCGATGCCGAAGCCGTCGCCGTTGGTGGTCGTGGCGCCCAGCTCCGAATGCAGGCTCTGGTCGATCAGCGAATGCTTCGCACGGAACAGCACGGTCTCGAGGTGGATCGGATTACCCGTGTAGGCGAGCCAGCGGCACATGGAGCGCTCCTTCGCGATGGATCCTCCGCGCATGGTAGCCGACTTTGCGACGCGTCCGTGCCCGTGCGCGCCCGGCCGGCCATTCGGGCAGGTACGCCGGCCAATCTTCATACCTCGTTCGCCCGGATGCGCGAGGCGCAACCGGGCGGCCATGCAGCCATGCAGCCGGGCGCCGCCGCGCGCGGGCAGCGCCGCGGCCGTCAGGTTCAGTCGCCGAGCGCGTCCATCACGCGCGCCGAATAGACGAGCGCGGCGCCCGCGTTCAGTGCCACCGCGACGCCGAGCGCTTCCGCCACTTCCTCCTTCGTCGCGCCATGCTTGACGGCTTCCGCGGTATGCACGGCGATGCAGCCGTCGCAGCGCGTCGTGACGGCCACGGCGAGCGCGATCAGCTCGCGCGTCTTGGCGTCCAGATGGCCCGTCTTGGCGCCGGCGCCGGACAGCGCCTTGTAGCCGGCCAGCGTATCGGGCGACAGCTTGGCGATCTCGCCGATGCGCGTCGAGAGTTCCTTCCGGTATTCGTTCCAGTTCAGCATGATGCGTCCTTTCGAGAAGTGGTGAGGAGTGCGGCGGGTGCCGCGATCTCGGGCGATGCACGGCTATTCTGATCGTTCGCGCGGAGGGTTTCGATACGCCGGCGCGTGAATTTTTTGCGCAACCGCGTCATTGCTGCCCCTGGGTCAATGGTTGCCGCCGGGCCGCCGCCGTGCGCAGCGGGAAATGCAACAGCGCGAAATGTAAGACTGTGGGCGTTGCCGTCTTTGCGGGTGTCAAAGCTGCTACCATGCGCGAAACGCAACTCAACGAAAACGTTTTCGAACAACAAGAAAGAGAGGGCAAAGCAATGAACCAGACCACCATCCAGCAGCCGTCGTTCGCGTTTGTGGCCGCGTCGTGGGCCGCGCTGCTCGCCGGTTTCGCGGCGTTCCTGATCGGGCTCTGGAATGCCGGCATGCAGCTCAACGAGAAGGGCTACTACTTCACCGTGCTGGTATTCGGCCTCTATGCGGCGATCTCGCTGCAGAAGACCGTCCGCGACCGCGCGGAAGGCATTCCCGTCACCGCCATCTACTTCGGCCTCAGCTGGATCGCGCTGCTGCTGTCGATCGCGCTGCTGATCGTGGGGCTCGTCAACGCGACGTTGCAGTTGAGCGAGAAGGGCTTCTATGCGATGTCGTTCGTGCTCGCGCTGTTCGGCTCGGTGGCCGTGCAGAAGAACACGCGCGACCTGCAGAGCGCAAAGCCGCGCTACAGCGAAGCCGATTCCGCGTCGTCCGTCCAGGAGTGACGGCCGCGAAGCGGGTGCCCGCGAGGCCGCCCGCTGCGTGACGACGGTCGCTCCGCATTGGCCGGTGCGCCCCCGGGCTGCCCGCCCGATCGTTTCATCCATGCCGTCGCGCATGACGATGGAGATATTCCGAATGGCAGACATTACAGAAGCCGCGCCGGGCACGTGCGCGGCCGCCCGTGCCGTGGCGCCGAAAGCCGCGCTCGTGCTGGAGACGAACAACCTGCGGGGCGGCGCGGGCCTCGCGCAGGCTGTCGACAGCCTGAAGCGCCTCGTGTCGGCGTTGTCCAGGCAGACCGTGCCGCCCGCGGCACTCGCGCAATGGATCATCACGCACGACGGCTTGCCGGCCGACGCGTGCGCGCAGATCGCCGCACTGGCGGGGCGCCCGATCGACTTCGTCGAGATCGGCGCGAGCACCGGCTACTACGATGCGAAGAACGACGGCTTCGATCGCGTCGACGCGGACCGCTGCGACATCGTCGTGTTCGGCGATGCCGATTGCCGGCCGGCCGACGACTGGCTCGAGCACCTGCTCGCGCCGTTCGCGCGCGCCGGCGACGATGCGCCCGTCGCGGTGGCCGGGCGGACCAGCTATGCGCCGAACGTGCTCGGCACCGCGCTGACGTCGATCGATTTCATGTATTTCCCGAGCCCGCTGCGCGACGGCGCAACGCGCAACTTCTACGCGAACAACGTCGCGTTCCGGCGCGACGTGTTCGCGCAATTCCGCTACGAGCCGCTCGACGGCGTCTATCGCGCGCATTGCCAGGTGATGGGGCTGAGGATGCAGGCGGCCGGCGTCGCCGTCGAATTCGCGCCCGGCGCGCATACCGAGCATCGGCTGCCGGACACGCATCGCGAATCGCTCAAGCTGCGCTGGATGCGCGGCGAGGACAGCGTCGGGCTGACACCGTATCTCGTGAGGGCCTATCTGCCGCGCGGGTGGCAGTGGCTCGGCCGCAGCGGCCCGCTCGGCCCGTTCTGCGTGATGGCCATGCGGCTCGGCTACAGCCTGCGCGCGCTCGATCGCCAGCAGTTGCCGCCATTGGGCGCCGGCCGCTATCTCGCGGCCGTCGGCGTCACGATCGCCGCGTCGGCCGTCGATACGCTCGGCGCGCTCGTGCGCGGCTTCAGGCCCGGCGGGCGCGCATCGGCCCGGCGCGATCTCGAAGCGCTGTCCTATCACCGTCATTGAAGCACCGCCGCGCCTCGCGGCGCGGCCGCGATACGCCGCCACCCTGCATCCATTCCGACGACGACCATGCCCTCACTCGCCACCCGTATTGCCTGTCTTGCCCTGTTTGCCGTCAGCGCCGGCGCCCATGCCGCGCCGGTCGATCATGCGGGGCGCGGGATTTACCATTTCGCGTCGCAAAGCGGCTGTCCGTTCGCGAGCGCGGCTGCGGAGGAGTGCAATCGCGTCGCCCTCGATGCGCCCGACGTGCATGCGAGCATCGATACCGACGCACACGCGATCGTTTTCTCGAGCGACGCGACGCGCCACCCGCAGGACGTGCTCGGCGACGTACTGCTGCAGGGCACGGGTATCGACGCCAGCGGCCGGCGCGTGCCGCTGAGCGTGCACGTGCTGCTGCGCCGCGACGGCGCGAAATGGGACCGCGACGTGTACGTCCACGCACCCGTGCACGGCCGCTTCACCGATGTGCGGATCGATCCGTATCGCGTGCGCGTGAAGGAGGGCGACGCCGAGCGCGACGTGCTCACGCCGGACGAAACGCAGGCGCTGTTCGCGCATCCGTCGCTCGCGTCGCGCCTTGCGCGCCATCTGGTGCAGGTCAGTGCGACCGATCCGAAGCAACCGTCCGCGGACGACATCACGATTTCACTCGGCGTCAGCGGCCTGGCGAAGTCGGTTGCGCGCGCAAGCTTTACGTCGAATGCGCCGCGCGATGCCGACGTCGGGCATGCGCTCGCCTCCGGCACGTGGTCGATCCGTTTCGATGCGTTGAGCAATCACATTCCGGTCTGGGTCGCGCAACGCGAGTTGTTCCTGTTCGGCCTCGACGGCAGCGCGCTCGTGAAGGACATCCGCGAGCGCGGCTTCCGGAAGAACGACCGGATCGAGTTCGGCGCACGCGACGGCAGCGGCTATCTGCGCGTGAACGGCCGCGAGGCGGCATTCGCCGGCGCGTCCGCGTCCGCGCATGCGTTCATGCAGGAAAGCTTCGTCGGCCTGATCCTCGGATGGCGTCGGGATCCGGCCGCCGCCGCGGGCGCCGCGACGAAATCCGCAGCCGCGCGCGGCGTGCCGGCATGATCGCGACCGGCGAACTGCCCGCGGTGCACGACGCGCGTTTCGGCTGTCTCGATGCGCCCGTGCCACGCGGCGCGGCGCGGGTGCGCGCGTATCTCGTCGATCGCATCAAGCGGGCCGCGATCCGGCGGCTGCATCGCAGCACGCATGGCGAGCGCTGGATGCTGCGCGTCTACCTGATCGGCGAGGAAGCGACCGAGTGCGCGTTGCACGAGGACTGGGCCGGACAGCCGCCGGATTGGCTCGCGCCGCGGATCGAGCAGCATCTCGCGGACGAGCGCCGTCACGCGGCCGCGTTTGCCGATGCGCTGCGTGCACGCGGCGTCGCGGCGTCGACCGGGCCGCACGAGCCCGACTGGCTGAGCCGGCGCAAGATCATGCGATGGCGCAGGCTCGCGCGGCGCCACGCGCCGCATTTCGCGCAAGGCGTGCTCGTGACGGCCTACGCGACCGGCCTGTGCGCGGAACAGATGGCGATGCGCGTGCTCGCGCGCCACTGCGCGACGATCGGCGCCGCGCATCCGCTGTATCCGCTGCTCTCGCGCGTGCTCGCGGACGAGACGCGGCACGTCCGGCTGTGCTCGGACACGCTGCGCCGGCTTGTCGCGCCGTCCGAGGTCGTGCATCTCGCCGCATTGCTGAACGAGATCCGCGCGATCGAAGCCGGTTTCGGCGTGAGCGGCGCGCTGGCGATGTACGCGGCCGGCTGGTTCCAGTCGCTGCGCCCGCGCGCATGATGCCGCGAATCGTCTATCTGGCGACGGCCGATGCACGCGGCCACCTGATGCGCGCGCAACTGCTCGTGCATGCGTTGCGCGCGGCCGGTGCGCAGGTCGACGTGCTGACGACGTCCGATGAAGGGCAGGCGTTCCTGGCCGCGTTCGGCATCGACGCGGCCGTGCTGTCCCGTCACTACGCGGTGCAGTTCGACGAACGGCAGAACATGCTGCGCGACGCGACCGATCGCAATGTCGCGCACTACGTGTTCAGGCCGACGCGCATGCTGCGCGACATCGCGCGGCTGCGGACGCTCGTTCGCGATGCGGCGCTCGTGATCAACGATTCGTTTCATCCGGCGCTGCTGTTCATGGGCGCGATGCCGGGCTGGCGGCGCCGTGTCGTTCACGTGTACGGCGGCAGCCTGCGCCGCGCGCTGACCGCGAATTTCGATGCACGGCTGCCGCCGGTGCTGGCGCGCGCTTTCGCGCGGATCGTCGACTGGCAGATCGATTCGGCGCTGGGCCGCATCGAGCACGATTTTGCGTACGAGGTTGCCGACGCCGCGCAGCGATCGCACCCGCATTGCCGCTTGCCGACGCCGGTGCCGGTCGTGAACGGGCCGCCGGTGTGCGAGCCGGCGGCCGCGGCCGTTTATCTGAATCCGCACTTTCGCGACGTCGCGCTCGCCGATGCACTGTCGGCCGGCATGCGCGACGCGGGGCTCGCCGCACACCGCGTGGGCGAGGGCTACGCCGGGCACGACGGCTGGAGCGGCGTCGACGCCGACTGGGCGACGCGCGCCGCGCACGCGCCGCTGATCGTATCGGCGCCCGGCATGGCCGCGCTGTCGATCGCGCGCGTGTATCGCCGCCCGATCCTGCTCGTGCAGTCCGACCAGCCCGAGCAGGCGAGCAACGCCGCGCGCGCGGCACGGCTGCAGCTCGTGCATCGCGTCGTGACGTGGCGCGGCGACGCGGCCGCGTTCAGGCGGGAGGTCGGGCAGGCCGCCGCCGCGCTGATGCGCGATCCCGGCACGCCGGCCGGGACGAGCGCCGGCCGCGAACAGGCGCGTGCGCGCGTGGCCGCATGGACGTCGCGCATCCTCGCGCTGTCTTTGCAGGCCCGTGCACGCGATTTGGATACGCGATGCGAGGCACCGGCGCGACGATGAACAGGCTTTCGTTTCGAGACGACCGTCGGGCCGCTATCCGCCAGATGCTGGCCGCGACGTTCGGCATGGCAGCCGGCCTCGCGATCTTCTTTCTGCTGGAGCGCGGCGTCACGCCGCGCTACGTGCTTGCGACGGCGCTCGACGAGCGGATTCCGTTCGTCGCGGCGTCGTGGTTCGTCTACGTCGGCTTCTTCCCGTTCGTGATCGCGCTTGCCGGGCAGGCGCGGCCGGCGGCGTTCGCCGCGTTCAGGGACGCCGTGCTGATCGCGTTCGGGTGCGGGGTCGTCTGCTTTCTGCTGTTTCCGGAAGCCGTGCCGCGGCCCGACGTCGCGGAGATCGGCAATGCGTTCGTGCGCCATCGCCTCGCGCGCATGTGGCAGCTCGATCTCGCGGCCAACGGCTTTCCGAGCCTGCATGTCGCGGTGACCTGTCTCGCCTGCCGGATGCTGGCGGAGCGGCAACGGCGCGCGGCAGCGGCGATCGGCCTGCTGATCTGCGTGTCGACGCTGACGCTCAAGCAGCATACGGTTGCCGACGTGCTGGGCGGCATGGCGCTCGCGGCGGTCAGTGCGCTGTGGGTCGAACGGCGTTCGCTGCGCAGGGGGCTCGCGTGACGGATGTCCTGCTTCACCCTGCCGGGTCGAATGCCGGGCTCGCTCGGTTCGCGCCCGATGCCGCGCTGTTTCGCGTGAGCGCGTTGCGCGTCGGCGCGGCGCTGGCGGGCGACTGGCTGATGATTGCCGCTGCGTTCGCGCTGGCGGTCGCGTTCGCGCATCCGCTCGGGTATGTCTGCGCCGCGATCGTGATCGCGCGCAGCCAGCTCGCGCTCGCGGTCATGATGCACGAGGGGGCGCACGGATTGCTGGCGCGGAACCGGCGCTGCAACGACGCGCTGGGCCAACTGTTCGCGGCCGGCCCGCTGTGGCTGTCGCTGCGCACCTATCGCGCGGGCCATCTGAAACACCATCGCGCGCCGATGCAGCCGGACGATCCCGTGGCGCTGCTGTTTGGCGTGCACGACTATCCGGTGACGCGCGCGCGGCTGATCGGCCGCCTGCTCGCGTACGCATGCGGGATCGGCTACGTGACGAGCGTCGTGAAGCTCGCGCGCGGCGAGTTTGCGCATGCGTTGCCGAAGGTCGGGAAGTCGCGCGCGTATGCCGTGTGGGAGGTCGCAACGATGCTGACCGGCAACGGCGTGTTGCTGGGCGTGCTCACGCTCGCCGGACATCCGCTGCTGTACGTCGGGCTATGGATCGTGCCGTCCGTCACGCTGCTGCCGCTCGCCGGGCAGGTGCGCGCGATCTTCGAGCACGCGGGGCTGCCGGCCGGCGACGACCAGAGCCGCAACGCGCGCACGATTGCGCGGTGTTCATGGCAGACGTTCCTGTTCGGCCCGCACGCGATTCATTTTCATATCGAACATCACCTGTTCCCGCGCATGCCGTTCCATCAGTTGCCGGTCGTGCACCGGCAGCTCGCGCAGCGGCGGTTGCTGCCGGACGGCAATCTGTACGCGGGATACGGTGCGGTGCTGCGCGACGTGAGCGTGCGCTGATGCGTCCCGTCGCGCGGTGTTTTCCAATTTCCAGGAGCAAGCCAGTGAGAGTCGATTTCAAGCCGCGGGTCCTGCATCGGGCGGCGCTTTCCGTGGCGCTCGCAGTGCTGGCGGCCGGTGCGGCCGCGCAGACGGCGCCCGCGAAGGCCGGGGCGCCCGCCGTCATTGCGGTCGGGAACGGCCCCGCCGGCATCGCGTTCGGTCCGGACGGCAAGCGCCTGTACGTCGCGAGCAACGGCGACAACACCGTCGCGGTCATCGACGTCGCGGTCGGGCAGCGCATGCGCGATCTCGGCGATCGCCCGGCGAAGGCGCCGAAGGACGGCTGTCCCGACAATTTCTGTCGCGGCGTGGGGGCGACGGGCATCGCGATCGCCGCCGACGAACGTCATGCGTACGTGAGCTCGATGCGCCCCGATTCGCTGGCGAGGCTCGACCTCGACAGCGGGCAAGTCGACAGCGTCGCGAAGGTGCAGCGCTTTCCGCAAGCCGTCGCGGTGTCGCCGGACGGTGCGCTCGCCTATGTGCTGAACGTGGTCGCCAATTCCGTATCGGTCGTCGATCTCGCGACGTTCCGCACGCTCGGCAAGCCGATTGCATTGAGCGGCGGGAACGCCGCCAATCAGCCGTTCGGGCGGCCGGCGGCGCTCGCGCTGTCCGCGGACGGCCGGCGCCTGTTCGTGACGAACGGCGTGGCGGGCGGCATCGACGCCTTCGATACGCAAACGCGCGCGCAGGTCGGCACGATTCCCGATGCCGATGCGTATGACCTCGCGGTCGAGCCGGGCTCGGGCAATCTGGTCGCGCAGTTTCGCGACGGTATCGCGGCCTACGACGCGAACACGTTGAAGCCGCGCCAGGCCGCGCAATATTGCCGCGCGTTGACGAGCTATCACCTCGCGGTCAGCCCGGACGGCCGCATGGTGGCGTTCAGTCTGCCGCAGGAGAACACGGTGCTGGTTGCCGATCGCGCCACGGGCATGCTGCGCGCCGCCTACCGCACCGGCGAATGGCCGCTCGCGCTGGCGTTCAGTCCGGACGGCAGCCGGCTCGCGGTGCTCAATGCGAGCCAGGACGGCAGCGTGTCGCTGTTCGACGTGCGCGATCCGGGGCAACTGGCCGGCTATGTGGCCGCCAGCGGCGAGCTGTTCTGCCGGCCGGCCGCGCAGGCCGCTTCGGAGTGAACGACGGGAATCGTCCGGCTTGCAGTGCGCGATGCGCGTGCCGGCAGCGGGCATGAATGGAATGGCAAGGAGAAAAGGATGATCCGGATGACGAACGGATTCAGCGTGCGTATCGCCACTTGCGCGGCCGTGGCCGTGCTGCTGAGTGCATGCGGCAATGTTCCGCTGGCAGGCGGGCCGTCGCTCGAATGGGTGGCCGGCACGCCGGGTTCGGAGGGCAACCTCGACGGCGCAGGTGCGGCCGCGCGTTTCGCCGGCGGCTTGCGGCTGCACGCGGATCGCGACGGCGGCGTGCTCGTGGCCGACAAGTACGCGTCGACCGTGCGGCATATCGATGCGCAGGGCCACGTGACGACGCTGGCCGGCCGCAGCGGCGTGCGTGCGTATCGGGACGGCGCGTCTTCCGTTGCGCGCTTCGACCAGCCGGGCGATGCGGTGCGCGCGCCGGACGGCACCGTCTACGTGGCCGACGCCGGCAATTCACTGGTGCGCGCGATCCGTCCGGACGGCACGGTTGCGACGATCGCGGGCGTGCCCGGCCAGTCGGGCGATGCCGACGGTCCGCACGGGGTCGGGCAGCTCGATCACCCGGACGTCATCGCACTGGACGGGCAGGGCCGGCTCTGGACGCTCGAGCAGTACACCGGCCATCTGCGCATCGTCGGCACCGACGGTTCGGTGGCCACATGGAAGCAGCCCGACGGCGATTGCATGCCGGCGGGAATCCGCGCGATCGCGGCGAGCCCGGACGGGGCGATCTGGATGACCGACGGCAAGACGTTCGGCCACGTAACGCCCGCCGGTTACACGCCACTGGTGTCGTGCGGGGCAGCCGATGCGCCGGGCGGCGCGAATGCCCCGAGCGACGCAGCCGCCGCGGCCGAGGCCGCCGCCGTGCGCGTGCCGCCCGAAGCGGGCCCGGTTGCGGCGCTGGCCGGCAGCGTTCCGTTCATCGGGGCCGCGCCGGCGAGCGGGCATGACGAGAACGCCGCAGCGAACGACACGCGCGACGATCCCGACTACCTCGCGCTTGCGTTCGATGGCGCAGGGCGGATGATCGCGGCCACCGCACGGTCGATCGTGACCGTCGGCGCCGACGGCAAGCCGGGCGCGACCGTGCGTATCGCGCAGCCGGAGTCGCGTCGCGGCGGTTCGGGCGATCGCGATCTGACGTCGCTGGCGATCGACGGATCGGGCCGCCGGCTGGTGACGACCGGCAGCGGCGAGGTCGTCCTGCAGGCGGCGCCGGACGGCCGCCTGCTCGCTTACGCGGGGCTGAGCGGCAGCGGCGACGCGTTGCCGGCGGCCGAAACGGCCGACGCGAAGGTCGTCCGCCTGCCCGGTTCGGTCGACGACGATTTCGCGATTGCCGCCGACGGTACGATCTACTACGTCGACCGGCTCGACGACGCGATCTACCGGATCGCGCCGGACGGCAAGGGCGAGCTGTGGGCCGGCGCACCCGACGACAAGGGGCGCGCCGACGGGCCGCGGCTGAACGCGCGTTTCCGCTATCCGTCGGGGCTCGCGCTGGATGCGGCGGGCAACCTCTATGTCGCGGACAGCGGCAACGCGCTGATCCGGCGGATCGATCCGCAGGGCAACGTGCAGACCGTGAGCGGCAAGGCCAGCGACGAGACGCGGGTCGACGGCCCGTTCGCGCAGGCGACTTTTTGGCGGCCGCGCTACCTGCGTTTCGATCGCGATGGCCGGCTGTACGTGCTCGACGACAGTCCCTATGTGGCCGGCACCGGTGCGAGCATCCGTCGGCTGGATTTCTCGACGGGAACGGTGACGACGGTGGCGCGCGAGGCGCAGCAGTACAAGATTCCACGCGAAGACGTCGAGCGTTTCGTCGCGAGCAGGCGGCGGCCCGGCAGCTACGAGGATCTGGCGATCGGACCGCAAGGGCAGTTGTACGTGCTGAGTCGCGACGTGGTCTGGCAGATCGACCCCGCGACCGGCGCTCACCGGATTCATTTCCTGCCCGGGCCGTGGCCGGCCGCGGAGCACGCGTACTACGGCGCGCTTGCCGGCGCGAAGTCGCGCGACGAGGAAGACCGTCTGACGAACAACCTGATCAGTTGCGACTGGACGTGGTGCATGCCCGACCGGATCGCGGCCGATGCGAACGGCAACGTCTACGTGAGCGACAGCGGCAACCACACCGTGTTGCGGATCGACGCGCGGGGCGACGCGGCGGTGATCGCCGGGCAGCTCGGGCTGCGCGGCAATCGGCCGGGCGCACTGCCGGGATCGCTGAATCGTCCGGCGGGCATGGCCGTCACGCCGCAGGGCGATCTGCTTGTCGAAGTCGGGGAGAAGGGAATCGTGCGGTTGCGCGCGCCGGGCGCGGCGGCGGCCCAGGTGCCGGTGGCGGCAGCGACGGCGGAAGGGGCCGTGGCGGCGAGCGGGCGTCAGCCTTGATCGCCGGGGCGATTGCCGCCTGCCCGCCGGCGGGCGGGCCGTGCGTCGTCCGGACGTGGCAGGCCTGATGGCCGGCGTAGCGCGCAGATTCAATTGCGTTGCGCTGGCGCTCGGCGCGCTCGCGGCGTTCTGGAGCGTGACGTCAATCGACGAGCAACTTGCTTTCATGCGGACATCGGTCGCCGTCCAGGGGACGGTCGTCCGGTTGAACCACGGCGCACATCACCCGCAGATCGAGTTCGTGACGCGAAGCGGCGAGCGCGTATCGTTTCCGGGGAGCTTCGTGTCGACGGAGGTCGGCGATACCGTTCCGGTTCGCTACGATCCGGCCAGGCCGCGGATCACCGCGCAAGTCGATACGTTCACGAACAACTGGCTCGATTCGCTGATGGCGATCGCTTTCACGATCGCGCTTCTTTATGCCGGCCTGACGGGCCAATCGCTGCTTTCGCGGGCCGGCGGGACCGGACGCGGTTGAGCGCGCGGCGGGCTTGCAGCCGATGGTGCGCGAGTTCCGGCAGGGCGGGGTGCAAGGGGCTGGCGGGTCGTGCCTGGTTCGAACGCGTGCTCGCACTGCCGAGCCCGGCTGCACCAGGCGACAGACGCAAAAAAGCCTCCGCAGGGGAGGCTTTGATTGCACTATCGAAGATAGTTGGTAGGGTGGGAGGGACTCGAACCCTCGACTCTCTGATTAAAAGTCAGATACTCTAACCAACTGAGTTACCACCCCACGTTCTTGAAACCTGTCACTGTCAGGTCGTTGCCTCAACAACTTGGCTTCGACCCGAAGAGCAAAAGATTATAGTGGCGGGTTATTGGTCTGTCAACAACCCGCCGCCATAATTATTTGATGGTTTCGAGCTTGCCCTGTGCCGTCTGCGCTGCATTCGACCCGGCATACTGCGAAACGACCTGCTCGTACGTCTTCTTCGCGGCCGCTTTCTGGCCTTGCTCGAGCTGGTTCGTGCCGATGGCCACGAGCGCATCGGCCGCACGCGGGTGCTGCGGGAACTTGCTGACGATCCCTTGCCACGTTGCAGTCGAGCCGCGGTAGTCGCGCAGCGCGTATTGCGCATTGCCGTACCAGTACTGTGCGGTCGGCTGGTACGGACTCTGCGGATACTTCGCGATGAACGCGCGGAACGAAGCCGCCGCCGCCTTGAAGTTGCCGTTGCGGAACTGCTGCTGCGCCGCGCTGAGCGCGTCGGTTTCACCCGGCTGCACGGTGCCTTCCACGCCGTCGATCGTCGCCTGCTGCGGCTCGAACTTCTTGAGCCGCGTGTCGAGATCCTGGTAGTACTCCTTCTGCTGCCGCTCGAGCGTCGTCAGCCGGTTCGTCAGGTCCTCGTTCTCGCCGCGCAGCGTCGCGACCTGCTGGTTCAGCTGGTCGATACGGCCGGTTTGATCGATGATCGTCCGCTGGGCGGCCGACAGCTGGCTGGCCAGGTTGTCGCTCTTGCTGCGCAGATCGAGCACGGCGCGGCGCGCGTCGTTGTCGTCGAACATGCCGGCGTGCGCCGGCGCGGCCGACCACGCCGCGCCGGCGACGCAGAATGCTGCGGCAATGCGCAGCCAGGATACACGGTGCGTCATACGGCGATTCTTCCGTTACTTACTGTTGGTAGACGAGGTCGGCGCGACGGTTCTGCGCCCACGATGCTTCGTCGTGACCCGTTGCCTGCGGTTTTTCCTTGCCGAGGCTCACGGCTTCCATCTGCGAATCGGACACGCCGAGCAGTGCCATCGCACGGCGGACGGCTTCCGCACGCTTCTGGCCCAGCGCGAGGTTGTACTCGCTCGTGCCGCGTTCGTCGGTGTTGCCCTGGATCAGCACGTGGCGCTGCGGGTGGCTCTTCAGGTACTGGGCGTGTTGCTGCATCAGCGGCTGGTAGTCGTCCTTCACCGAATAGCTGTCGAAGTCGAAGTAGATGCTGCGCTTCGCGAGCGGGCTGTTCGGGTCGTTCAGCGGATCGACGTTCACTTGCGCGACATTGTCGGCGCTCGGCTGGGTGCTGACCGCGCCCGCGTTGTTCGCGTTTTCGTCGAGCTTCACGCCCGACTTGCACGCTGCGAGCGCGCTGATCATCATCACGGCCAGGGCCAGACGAGCTTTATTCGACATCATGGTTACTCTCCTTGTGGTCATTGCATGAAGGGCCCCCACGACGGCTCACGAACGGAGCCGCCCTGGACGGACAGGATTTGCGGCGGCGCGCTGCCGTCGGAGGGCACTGCAGCCAGAACGTTGCGACCACCCGACTGGGTGGCGTACAGAAGGTACTGGCCGTTTGCCGCGAAGCTCGGCGATTCGTCGCGATTCGTATTCGTGATGGCGTTCGCCGCGCCGGTCTGCAGATCCTGCACGTACAGCTTGAAGCCCCCACCCGTGCGGGAGATATAAGCGAGCAGCTTGCCGTCCGGGCTCACGCGCGGGCTCGTGTTGTAGCTGCCGGTGAAGGTCACGCGCTGCGCGCCGCCGGCGCTTTCGCCCTGCGCGGACATCCGGTAGATCTGCGGCGCACCGCCGCGATCGCTCGTGAAGTAGATCCAGCGGCCGTCCGGCGAGTAGAACGGCTCGGTGTCGATCGAGCCGCTCTGCGTGAGGCGGCGCAGGCCGCCGCCGGTCGAATTGACCGTGTAGATCTGCGTGTTGCCCGTCAGCGACAGCGCGACGGCGAGCGTGTTGCCGTCCGGCGACCACGCCGGCGCGCTGTTGTTGCCCTTCTGGTCGGACACGATGTAGCGGCGGCCGGTCGGCAGGTCATGGATGTAGACGATCGGCTTCTTGCGCTCGAACGAGACGTACGCGACCTTGGTGCCGGTCGGCGACCAGGACGGCGAGATGATCGGCTCGGTGCTCGACAGCGCGATGCGCGGGTTCTGGCCGTCCGAATCCGAGATCTGCAACTGGTAACGGTTGCCGGTCTTGATCACGTACGACAGCCGCGTGGCGAACACGCCGCGCACGCCGAGCAGCTTCTGGTAGATGTAGTCGGCGATCTTGTGGCCGGCGGTGCGCAGCGTGGTGTCGGTGGCCGTCAGCGACAGGCCGCCGAGGCTTTGCTGCTTCACGGTGTCGTACAGGATGAAGTTGACCTTGTACTGGCCGTTCGACTCGCGGTTGACGCTGCCGGCGACGAACGCGTTCGCGCCCTTGGCCTTCCACGCGCCGAGATCGACCGATGCGGTCTCGGGGACGGGCGTGCTGCCTGCGTCGATGTTGGTGAATTTGCCGCTGCGGGCGAGGTCGGAGCGGACGATCGACGTGACCTGCTGCGGCAGGTTCGCCTCGTTCGTGAAATTCGCCGTGGCAATGGGGAACTGGGTCGACCCGACACCGGTGATCAGCACGTTGACCTGGGCGTTAGCGGCGCTGCCCGCCGTAATCAGACACGAGGCCACGAGTGCCCTGAAACCTAGCTTTGTCATCAAACTCATGCTTCTTGCTTCCCGTATGACTTGAATCGCTGCGCAACCGCAGAGACAGTAAAAATACCCGATTCGTTCCCGTCTGACAGCGATGCCCGGAGTTTAAGCGCATTTCCTTTCACTCCGCAGCCCTGAAGGTAATCGTAATGTCCGACGGGGTACGACCGTTAGAATCGGGCGGCAACGGGACCGACGCGCGGATCGCGTTGATCACGGCTTGATCCCACCCCGAATTCCCGCTGGAGCGGGAAACCGATGCGCTCAATACGTCACCGGACGGCGTGCACCGAATCTTGACGACGGTGGTCAGGCCTTCTCGCTCGCCGCTCCAGAAGATGTTCGGTTTGACGCGGCGGCGCACCTTGTCGGCATAGCCGGGCGTCGCGGCATTGCCGCCGGAACCCGTGCCCGTGCCGCTCTTCGCGAGGCCTTCGCCGCCGCCTTCGCCGCCGCCGGACAGGCCCTGCATCTGCGCGAGACGTGCGCTGCGCTCGCGGTCGAGCTTCGCGTTCGCCGCCGCAGTTGCCTTCGCATGCGCTGCGGCTTCGGCCTTCGCCTTGGCCTGCGCTTCCGCCTTTGCCTTCGCGGCCGCGTCGGCTTTCGCCTTCGCCGCCTGCTGCGCGTCGAGCTGCGCCTGCTTCTGGAGTTTCTGCTGTTCGAGCTTCTGCTGCTCGCGCTTTTGCTGTTCGGCGAGCTGCTGTTGCCGGAGCTTGTCGGCCTGCTTCTGCCTGTCGCGCTCCTCGGCCTTCTGCGCGGCGAGTGCGGCGGCCTGTTGCGCCGCGAGCTGCGCGCGCCGGGCGTCCTCTTCCTGCCGGGCCTTCAACTGCTGCGCGCGGCGCTGCTGCTCGAGCAGCGCTTCACGCGCCGCCGCTTCCTGCTGCCGCTTCTTCTGCTGCAGCGCGATGTCGGCCTGCTCGTCGCGCACCGGGGGAGGGGGCGGCTCGGCCTTCACGGGCGGCGTCACGACCGGCGGCACGACGGGCCGCGGCGCGGGGACGTCGGGCACTTCGGTCCACAGCTCGGCTTCGGAGCCGGCCGGCGTGCTGTTCTGCCATTGCACGCCGTGATAGAGGAACAGCGCGAGCAGCACGTGCATCAGCGCGGCGAGCGCGAATGCGCGCCAGGTGCCGCGCTCGCGGGGAGGCTGAGGCGGGTAGGCGGTGCTGCGGTTGGGTTGCTGCCGGTTCATTGCGATTTGACGAGGAGGCCGACGCGCTTGACGCCGCGCGCCTTCAGATCGGACATCACGGTCATGACTGCATCGTACTGCACGGTCTTGTCGGCCGCGATGACGACCGGCTGGTCGGGATGGTCGGCCTGCCGGGCCGCGATGAAGCTGTCGAGCTCGGCCTTCGTCATCGTGTCTTCCTGGGTCGCGCCCGAGTCGCCCTTGTACTTGACGCTCATCGTGCGGTCGGCCTTGATGTTGACGACGACGGGCGGCGTCTGCTCCTGCGGCGCGGCGTTGCCGACGGTCGGCAGGTTGATGATCGACGGGGCGACGAGCGGTGCGGTGACCATGAAGATCACGAGCAGCACCAGCATGACGTCGATGTACGGCACGACGTTGATGTCGGCCATTGCACGGCGCGAGCGGCCGCCGCGCATGCTGGATCGGATGGGGCTTCCTGCCATGGCGCGCTCCTTACTGGGCCTGACGCTGCAGGATGTTCGAGAACTCTTCGATGAAGGTCTCGAAGCGGATCGCGAGGCGGTCGATGTCGTGCGCGTAGCGGTTGTACGCGACCACCGCCGGAATGGCGGCGAACAGGCCGATCGCGGTGGCGACGAGCGCCTCGGCGATTCCCGGCGCGACGTTCGCGAGCGTCGCCTGCTGTACGTTCGCGAGGCCGCGGAACGAGTTCATGATCCCCCAGACCGTACCGAACAGGCCGATGTACGGGCTGACCGAGCCGACCGACGCGAGGAACGCGAGGTTCGCTTCGAGCACGTCCATTTCACGCTGGAACGACGCGCGCATCGCGCGGCGCGCACCGTCGAGCACGAGGCCCGGATCGCTGATGCGCTTTTCCTTCGCCTTCAGGAATTCGCGCATCCCCGATTCGAAGATGCGCTCGAGCGCGCCGATCGTGTGGCGGTTGTTGGCCGCGCTCTGGTAGAGCGCCTGCAGGTCGCCGCCCGACCAGAAATCCTTCTCGAAGCGTTCGGTCTGCGCGCGTGCGCGGCGGATCGCGAACCACTTGCGGAAGATGAAGGTCCACGACATCAGCGACAGCAACAGCAGGAGTCCCATCACGGCCTGGGCCAGCACGCTCGCGTTGAGGACGAGGGAAATGATCGACAGGTCTTGAGAAGTGTTCATAGAGGTTTGAGTAACGTCCCTTCGGGGGTGCCCGGCAAGGGCGTCCGGTCTGCGTACGGCGCGGCGCGCCGGCCATGCCTGACGCCGAACCTTGCTTAGTATCGAATCAGAAAGGCAAGTTCATGGGCTTTGTCTAAACGGCGCTCAGACGCGCTGCGTTGACAATACGGTGTGCCCGGTGTCGACGGCGGGCCCGCGCTGCAGCGCGGCGAGCACGGCCGGCGGGATGGCCGCGGGCCGGATGCCGGTACGGTCGACGCAGCCGAGGCGGATGTGCCCGGCCACGAGCAGCGTGTCTCCGCACCAGGCTTCCTGCGACAGTTCCACCGACGCGCGGCCGATGCGTTCCGGCCGGTTCGTGATCGCCAGCGTGTCGTCGAGTCGCGCCGGCGCGCGGTAGTCGAGCGACGTGCTGCGGACGACGAAGATCGCGCCGGTATCGTCGGCGAGCCGACGCTGGTCGATGCCGCACGCGCGCAGCCATTCGGTGCGGGCGCGTTCGAAGAACTTCAGGTAGTTGGCATAGAAGACGATGCCGCCTGCGTCGGTATCCTCGTAGTACACGCGTACCGGCCAGATAAAGCCGGAGGGCGCGTCCGGGGAGCGGGTAGGCTGAGTCATGGCGCGCATTCTACCGGAAGGCCGAGGCCCGATTCGTAACCGATTCGTAACGGAATGTAGTACGCCGTAGCACAACGCGGGCCGGCCCGAGGCCGGGCCCGCGGGCTTCAGCCGCGGTAGACGGTCGGGCCGCCGGGTGCCTGCGCGATCGGCATCAGCTCGATCGTGTTGACGTTGACGTGTGCCGGGCGGGTTGCGATCCAGTAGATGGTGTCGGCGATGTCCTCGGGCATGAGCGGCTGTACGTTGTGGTAGACGTTCGCTGCTTTTGCGTCGTCGCCGCGATAGCGGACGTTCGAGAACTCGGTGCCGCCGCACAGGCCGGGCTCGATGTCGGTGACGCGCAGCGGCGTGCCGAGCAGGTCGGCGCGCAGGTTCAGGCTGAATTGCCGGACGAATGCCTTGGTGGCGCCGTACACATTGCCGCCCGCATAAGGGTACGAACCCGCGACCGAGCCGAGGTTGAAGATATGGCCGCGGCCACGCGCGATCATGCCGGGCAGCAGCGCGTGCGTGACCGTGACGAGGCCCGCGCAGTTCGTGTCGATCATCGTGTGCCACTCGTCGAGGCTGGCCTTTTGGGCCGGCTCGACGCCGAGCGCGAGGCCGGCGTTGTTGACGAGCACGTCGAGCGCCGCGAACTCCGCGGGAAGGGCGGCCGGCACCGCCTCGACGGCTGCGCGGTCGCGCACGTCGAGCTCGAACGGCAGAAGGGAATCGCCGAGCTCGGCGGCGAGTGCGTCGAGACGATCCTTGCGGCGCGCGGTCGCGACGACGCGGTGGCCGCCCTTGACGAAGGCACGGGCGATGGCGGCGCCGAAGCCGGCGGACGCGCCTGTGACGAACACGATCATTGCTGCTCCTGGTCGATGACAAAATAGCGGGTGAGATCCCGCAAGCCTACTGAGATTGCCGCACCGCGGCAAGGCGTCACAGCGTTCCGGCACGGGCGCGTAGAGTCTGGCCCCAATTGCCTCCGGCGGCCTGCCGCGCGGTTGCCTATTCATGACGCATCCAATACACTAACGCGCTCATCACCCCTGCGTGACTGGCGATAAGAACCCTTCGGGTTCAAGGTGGAGCATCCCACCGTGAAGCGCGGGGCGCCGTTTTTGCCGTTCGCCTGGGCAGCCGTTGTGCGCCGTCGCGTGCATTGCCGGTGGCTGTCCTGCCTCGCGTCATACGGATCCTTCCGCCACGTCGAGCCGGTCCCGCCTGCAATGCCTCGTACTCGGCCACTCCGGTCAACCTGTACACACTTAACGGAAACCGTATGTTTGACAGAGCCCAAAGCACCATCGCGAACGTCGATCCCGAAATCTTCGCGGCGATCGAGCAGGAAAACCGCCGCCAGGAAGATCACATCGAGCTGATCGCGTCGGAAAACTACACGAGCCCGGCGGTGATGGCTGCGCAGGGCTCGCAGCTCACGAACAAGTACGCGGAAGGTTATCCGGGCAAGCGCTACTACGGCGGCTGCGAATACGTCGACGTCGTCGAGCAGCTGGCGATCGACCGCGTGAAGCAGCTGTTCGGCGCGGAAGCGGCGAACGTGCAGCCGAACTCGGGTTCGCAGGCGAACCAGGGCGTGTTCTTCGCGATGCTCAAGCCGGGCGACACGATCATGGGCATGAGCCTCGCGCACGGCGGTCACCTGACGCACGGCTCGCCGGTGAACATGTCGGGCAAGTGGTTCAACGTCGTGAGCTACGGCCTGAACGAGCAGGAAGACATCGATTACGAAGCGGCGGAGAAGCTGGCGCAGGAACACAAGCCGAAGCTGATCGTCGCGGGCGCGTCGGCGTTCGCGCTGAAGATCGACTTCGAACGACTGGCGAAGATCGCGAAGTCGGTGGGCGCATACCTGATGGTGGACATGGCGCACTACGCGGGCCTGATCGCGGCGGGCGTGTACCCGAACCCGGTGCCGCACGCGGATTTCGTGACGACGACGACGCACAAGAGCCTGCGCGGCCCGCGCGGCGGCGTGATCCTGATGAAGGCGGAATTCGAGAAGCCGATCAACTCGGCGATCTTCCCGGGGATCCAGGGCGGCCCGCTGATGCACGTGATCGCGGCGAAGGCGGTGGCGTTCAAGGAAGCGCTGTCGCCGGAGTTCAAGGCGTACCAGGAGAAGGTGGTCGAGAACGCACGCGTGCTGGCCGAGACGCTGGTGAAGCGCGGTCTGCGGATCGTGTCGGGCCGCACGGAAAGCCACGTGATGCTGGTGGACCTGCGCGCGAAGAACATCACGGGCAAGGCGGCGGAAGCGGCGCTCGGCGCGGCGCACATCACGGTGAACAAGAACGCGATCCCGAACGATCCGGAAAAGCCGTTCGTGACGAGTGGCGTGCGGCTGGGTTCGCCGGCGATGACGACGCGCGGCTTCGGTCCGGCGGAAGCGGAGCAGGTGGGCAACCTGATCGCGGACGTGCTGGAGAACCCGGAAGATACGGCGACGATCGAGCGCGTGCGCGCACAGGTCGCCGAGCTGACCAAGCGTTTCCCGGTCTATCGCTGATCGACGATGCGCTGCCCGTTCTGCCGGCATGACGACACGCAGGTCGTTGACTCGCGCGTGTCCGAAGATGGCGCCGCGATTCGGCGGCGCCGTCGCTGCTCGGCTTGCGACAAGCGCTTCACGACGTACGAGCGGGTCGAGCTGTCCCTGCCGTTCGTCGTGAAGAAGGACGGCAGCCGCACCGAATTCGACCGTCGCAAGATCGTCGCCAGCATGCAACTCGCGCTGCGCAAGCGGCCGGTTGCCGCGGACGCGATCGACGCGGCGGTCGCCCGCATCGAATATCAGCTGCTCGCCACCGGCGAGCGTGAAGTGCGTAGCGAGAAGCTCGGCGAACTCGTGATGAACGAGTTGCGCGGCCTCGATACGATCGCCTATGTCCGCTTCGCATCGGTGTATCGCCGGTTCGAGGACGTTTCCGAATTTGCCGACGTGATCGAAGAGTTCCGTCGCGCTTCTCCCGCCAAGGCGCCGCGTAAGCGCTGACGCGCTGCGTCCGTTCATCGTTTTCTCCGCTGGTTCAGTTCGCGCCGATTGTGTCGGTCGCGGCCGCATGCCGCCAGTCGGCCGTTCGGCAAATGGCGTTCACTCGCACGCGTCGCTACCCTTTTCGCATCATGTTGGCGAAGGACGACTGCGATGCGGCTGCGCTCTCACCCCCTGAATGAAGTGGCTCGACGCCCGGGCGGGTTCACGCTCGTCGAGCTGATGGTCGCCATCTCGTTGGCCGCCGGGCTCGCGCTGTATGCGGCGCCCGCGTTCGACCAGTGGCGCATGCGCGAACGCGTGGATGCACGCTCGCGCGCGCTGCTCGGCGCGCTGTCGTTCGCGCGCACCGAGGCGGCGCGTCTCGGTACGCGCGTCACGCTGTGCCGGGCCGGGGCCGGCGGCACCTGTCTGCGGGCCGGTGAGCGGAGCGATCCGGCCGAATGGTCGTGCGACTGGATCGTCAGCGGGCAGGTCGACGGGCAGTCGCGTGTGCTGCGACGCTATCCGCGCGATGCCGAAGTGGCCGTCGCGGGGGCCGCGCACGATCTGGCGTTCGCGCCGCCGGTCGGTCAGGCCATCGGCGGGATCCGGCGTTTCGAATTGCGGCCGCGCCGTAGCGGGCCGGACGCAGACGACGCGCGCGTTTCCCGTTGCGTGCGGATCGCGGCAGGCGGTCGGGCGCGCGTCGTCGCCGGCCGTTGCGACGCGGCGTGATCGCGATGGGTAATTTCATGCGCGGCACGTCGCTGATCGAGGCGACGCTGGCCATCGCGCTGCTCGCAACGGTGATGCTGGCGGTGGCCGGCAGCCAGCTCACGATGGCGCGTGCGCAGCAGGCGACGATCTGGCGCGAACGAGCGCTGTGGCTGGCCGATGCGCGGATCGAGCGCTCGCACGCGGCCCCGGAGGCCGGCGACGGTCTCGCGGCGCTGGCGGCGGCGTCGTTGCCGGGCGGTGCGATCTCGCGTGCCGACGGGCCGGATGGCGTTCGCTACGCAATTGTCGGCTGGCGGAGCGACAATGCGGCTGCCGCGTCGCGATGCGACGAGGCACGCGTATCGGCGCGGCCGCCGGCGTGTGTCCGGGTGCCGTTCCGGGAGGCAGGCGCCGATGAACGCTGATCGCCGCGGCCAGCGCGCGCATACGCTGCTCGAAGTGTTGATTGCGATGACCGTTGGCCTCCTTGTGCTCGCGGCGGCCGGTGCGCTGTACCACGCACAGCGTGTCGCGCAGCGGCGTGCGGAAGACGGGTTCCGGATGCGCGACGCGGCCGCCTCCGCACTGACGCTGATCGGCCAGCAGATCCGGATGGCAGGATTCCGGCCGCTCGATGCCGACGCGGGGGCGTCGTTGCCGCCCGTGTTCGGCTGTTCGATGGCGCGCGTGAAGGGCGATGGCGCACGGGTGCGGTGCGAACCCGCACGCGCAGCGTCGGATGCGTTGCTGATCCGGTATGTCGGCGATGCCGTGTCGACGTGGCCCACCGTGAGCGGCCAGGTGTCGGATTGCCTCGGACAGGGCGTCGGCGTGCCTGGCGAACGTGCGCCGGTCGAGAACCGCTTCGATGTGCACGTCAGTCCGTCGACGGGCGAGCCCGAACTGTATTGCGAAGGAAACGGCCGTGCCGGCACGCCGCAGCCCGTCGTGTCGGGAATCGATCAAATGCGGGTGCGCTATCTTCGGCGCGGCGGCGCGCAGTTCGTCGACGCCGATGCAATGCGCATCGACGATTGGCGTGAGGTCGTGGCCATACATGTCTGCGTGCGGGCGCGTGGCGAACCGATGCGCGAGCCGGCGCGGCATGCCGACTGCGGTGGCCGCGCTGTTGCCGCGCAGGACGGCCGCGCGCGTTTGACGCTCGATCGTATCGTCGCGTTGAGGAATTCCACGGCCGCGTTCGACGATACGTTGCGTGCCCCAACTCTGGCCGGTGAGGCGCCGCGATGAACGGAGCGGGGCGGTACAGGCCGGCGCGGCTGCGATGCGTCGCGACAGGCCACCCGCAACGGGGCCTCGCGACAAGCGGCGTCAAGCCGCGGCAGTCCGCCGGGGCGGATGTCCCGACGACGCGCGGGCACGAGCAGCGCCTACACTTGCGGTCAACTGGTCGTGGCCGGCGTCGCGATGTGGGCCTTGCATTGCCTGCGGTGATTGCGGTCGGGGCAGCGGTTGCAGCGCTGACGGGCACATGGTTCGAAGCCGCGCTGACGGAATCGCGCCGCACGCGCGCCTTGTCCGATCGGCTGGTTGCATTCCACGCGGCCGATGCTGCGCTGGCGGCATGTACCGCACGATTGCGCGCGGGCTCGGCGCCTTACGTGAGCGAAGGCGAATCGTACGCGGAGCCGCAAGCCTGGCGGCGCATGCCGGCGCTGGCGGCCGCCGAAGCGTTCGCGCCGTTCGCCGGATGGCCGATGGCCGCGCAGCCGCCGCGGTGCCTGATCGAGGCGTGGCGCGGGGCGGGGCCGGTCGGCGCCCGCGCGTATCTCGTCACCGCGCGCGGTGTCGGCGCGCATGCGTCGAGCGCCGTCTGGCTGCAGCATCAGGTCGCGATCCTCGACGGGCATGTCGTCGCGTTGCGCTGGCGACACGTTGCGACGGTGTTTCGATGAGCGGCCGCGTTTTCGCACCCCGGTCGCCGGGTCTCACGCTGATCGAGCTGATGGTCGCGCTTGCGATCGTCGCGGTGCTGGCCGGATGGGGCATTCCGTCGTATCGCGAGCATGTCGCGCGCGTTCATCGCGCGTCGGCGGCGGCCGCGCTGTTCCAGGCATCCCAATATCTCGAAATGCTGGACGGCGCGCCGCCTTCGACGCTGCCCGATGCGCTCGCGCAGGCGCCGCCGGACGGGCGCGCGGTCTACCGGTTGACGCTCCGGCTACCGGACGGCGACGATTCGCCGGTGAGCTACGAACTGCAGGCCAGCCCGCTCGACACGGGGCCGATGCGCGACGATGCCTGCGGCGTGTTCACGCTGCGTTCCGACGGGACGAAAGGCAATGCGCGAAACGATGGCGCCGATGCGTCTGGCGCAGCTTGCTGGGGCGTGCGTTGAGCTTGCACGGGCGGCGCGCGGCGGCACATGGCCGTGCGCACCGGATGGCGGCGGTCAGTCGTCGCGCGCGTCGAGCCCGCGCTCGTCACGGGATTGCTTCCAGATCCGGTAGACCTCCCATGCGGCGAAACCGAGCGTGCCCCATTTCAGCGCGGGCCCCGCGCTCGCGCGCAGCAGCGAGCGGACCGGTTTCGCGAGCACGAGCGATGCGAGCGAACTCAGCATCGGGTACTGGTTGACGAGCTGGCCGAGGTTTGTGTTCAGGTTTTTTGCGGACTGGCTGAACTTGCTGCCGGACAGGCCGGGGACGAACACCTTGAGCCAGCTGAAGCGCGTGACGGCCTGGCGCATTTCGCCGGCTGCCTCCGCGAGTTCGAGCCGCTCGACTTCGGATCGCAGGATCAGCAGTTCCTTGCGGAGCGCGCGGTGCTGCGACGCGCTCCAGTTCGATCGCGACGAATGGGAGCGGGGTGAATTGCCCGTGACGTTCTGGCTCATGGCGCGTCGGCGAAGTAGGTGGGTGGGATGAGCGCGACTGCGTTCACGGCTTGCCGCGGAACAGTTCGCGGTCTTTCTCGATTTCGGCGAGCGTCGCCTCGAACACGATCGGCGCATTGCGCAGGCGCGTGCGCGCCTTCAGTGCGCACGCGATACCGCCGGCGGCGTACAGCGCGGTGATGGCCGCGAGCGATTGCCAGCGGTAGGTATCCCAGAACGCGATTGCGACGAGCACGGTCAGGCTGATGAACGCCATCGTGGCGAGCATCATCGCGGCGAGCCCGAGGAACAGCACGCCCATCAGGCGCTCTTTTTCCTCGGCGAGCTCGATGCCCACCAGTTCGAGGCGCGTTTGCAGAAGTCCGATCGCGGAGCCGACGAGGCGGCGCAGCGGTCCGTGGCCGGACGGCTGCGAGGTGGTGTCTGTCGTCATGGGTGAGAGGCTTGCGCGTGCAGTGAGCGGCTAGGACAAAGCCGGCCGGCGGGAACCGCCGGCTGGCTTCGACGTCCGTCGGCCGCGATGCGGCCAACGGGACGTAACGGCGCAGAACGCGTTACTTGCGGTTGATCAGCAGGCCGATCAGCACGCCGACGCCGGCGGCGACGCCGATCGACGTCCACGGATGCTCGTGCACGTAATCGTCGGTCGCGCGTGCGGCCTTCTTGCCTTTCTCGACCACCACGACCTGGACGTCGGCTGCCTTTTCCTTGGCCTGCTTCAGGCGCGACATGGCCTTCTCGCGCAGCTCGGCCGCACGGTCGCCCGTGCTGCTCGCGGCTTGCTTGAGCAGGTCTTCGGCGTCCGAGAGAACGGTTTTGATATCCGACATCAGTTTCTCCTTGTTGATTTCCGACATTGCAACTCCCTTCGTGCTGTCATGCTGCAGGTTCACATCGTAGCGAAACCCCTGCCTGCTGGCGAGCCGGGAAGATACACGGGGACAGTGCAAGACTGCATGGTAAACGACTTGTAATCATCAACAGAGCGGCAAACGGGGTGAAAAGTTTCCCACCGGCGCGTCCGTCTTGCGTCGATGCCGGTCAAAAATGACAAAAAAGTATGAATATCAAACGGAATAATCGTTCGCACGAGCCATTGCTTCCCGTAAGCTGACAGACTTTCCCGCGCCGTCCGGCGCGCGGTTTCAACCAGCATCGTTCGAGGAGGGAACACCATGAGTCTGCGTCTTGGCGACATCGCACCGGATTTCGAGCAGGAATCGAGCCTGGGCCCGATCAAGTTTCACGAGTGGCTGGGCAACAGCTGGGGCGTGCTGTTCTCCCATCCGGCCGACTACACGCCGGTGTGCACGACCGAGCTCGGGCTGACCTCGAAACTGAAGGGCGAATTCGAGAAGCGCAACGTGAAGGTGATCGCGCTGTCGGTCGACGGCGTCGAATCGCACAAGGGCTGGATCAACGACATCAACGACACGCAGTCGACGGTCGTCGGCTTCCCGATCATCGCCGACGCGGACCGCAAGGTTTCGCAGCTGTACGACATGATCCACCCGAACGCGAACGAAACGCTGACCGTGCGTTCGCTGTTCGTGATCGACCCGAACCGGAAGGTGCGGCTCATCATCACCTACCCGGCCAGCACGGGGCGCAACTTCGACGAAGTGCTGCGCGTGATCGACTCGCTGCAACTGACCGACAACTACAAGGTCGCGACGCCCGGCAACTGGAAGGATGGCGACGATGTCGTGATCGTGCCGTCGCTGCAGGACCCGGAAGAGCTGAAAAAGCGCTTCCCGAAGGGCTACAACGCGGTGCGTCCGTATCTGCGCCTCACGCCGCAGCCGAACAAGTAAGCAGCGGCTGCGCGTGAGCGCGCTACCGGGCCGGCGGCCCGGTAGCGCGCCTCCGAAGCAAAGCGGCCCGCCCGGCAGTGATGCCGGGCGGGCCGTGTCTTTTGCGCGTGCGCGGCGCGGTTGTCGGGCGCGCCGCGTGCCCGGACGATCAGAAGAACGCCTGGATCCCGGTTTGCGCGCGGCCGAGGATCAGCGCATGGATGTCGTGCGTGCCTTCGTACGTGTTGACCACTTCGAGGTTCACGAGGTGGCGGGCGACGCCGAATTCGTCGGAGATGCCGTTGCCGCCGAGCATGTCGCGCGCGAGCCGCGCGATGTCGAGCGCCTTGCCGCACGAGTTGCGTTTCATGATCGACGTGATCTCGACGGCCGCCGTGCCTTCGTCCTTCATCCGGCCGAGCCGCAGCACGCCTTGCAGGCCGAGCGTGATTTCGGTCTGCATGTCGGCGAGCTTCTTCTGGATCAGCTGGTTGGCGGCGAGCGGCCGGCCGAACTGGTGGCGGTCGAGCACGTACTGGCGCGCGGTGTGCCAGCAGGACTCGGCGGCGCCGAGCGCGCCCCACGCGATCCCGTAGCGGGCCGAGTTCAGGCAGGTGAACGGGCCGCGCAGGCCGCTGACGTTCGGCATCAGGTTCTCTTCCGGCACGAATACCTCGTCGAGGACGATCTCGCCGGTAATCGACGCGCGCAGCCCGACCTTGCCGTGGATCGCGGGCGCCGACAGGCCTTTCCAGCCCTTCTCGAGGATGAAGCCGCGGATCGTGTCCTTGCCGTGCTCTTCCAGCTTCGCCCACACGACGAACACGTCGGCGATCGGCGAGTTCGTGATCCACATCTTCGCGCCGGACAATGCGTAGCCGCCGGGCACCGGTTTCGCGCGCGTGACCATGCTGCCCGGATCGGAGCCGTGGTTCGGCTCGGTCAGCCCGAAGCAGCCGATCCATTCGCCGGTCGCGAGCTTCGGCAGGTATTTCTGTTTCTGCGCTTCCGAGCCGAATTCATGGATCGGCACCATCACGAGCGACGACTGCACGGACATCATCGACCGGTAGCCCGAATCGACGCGTTCGACTTCGCGCGCGATCAGCCCGTAGCTCACGTAATTGAGGCCGGGGCCGCCGTATTGCTCCGGAATCGTCGGGCCGAGCAGGCCGATTTCGCCCATTTCGCGGAAGATTTCGGCGTCGGTGCGCTCGTGGCGGAACGCCTCGGTGACGCGCGGCGCGAGTTTGTCCTGCGCGTAGGCCTGCGCGGCGTCACGCACCATCCGCTCTTCTTCGGTCAGTTGCTGGTCGAGCAGCAGCGGATCGTCCCAATGAAAAGTTGCAGCACTCATCGTCTCATCTCCTGTCGGCCCGAGTTGGCGCTTCAGCGCCTACTCGGGCCCCATGCTTCGCGGTCGGCGCCGAGTCGGCGCTTCAGCGCCTGCTCGGGCCCCATGCTTCGCGGTCGGCGCCGAGTCGGCGCTTCGGCGCTCGTTCGGGTCTCATGCTTCGCGGTCGGCCCCTGATTCAACCAGGCCTCTGCCCAAGGTTTGCTTGACTGAAGTTCCGCTGTGCGGAACAATGTTTTGCAAATCGAACCCAGTGTAGCATCAGATGACACTTTCAACCATCGACGAAACCACGATCGACGAACGCAAGTTCGTCGTCGCGCTCGCACGCGGGCTGGACCTGCTGCGCGCGTTCCGGCCCGGCGAGACGATGCTCGGCAATCGCGACTTCGCGGAGCGTACGGGGTTGCCGAAGGCGACCGTCAACCGGCTCGCCTACACGCTGACCGTGCTCGGCTACCTGCGCTACGACGAGATGCTCGGAAAGTATGCGCTCGACGCCGGCGTGCTTTCGCTCGGCTACGCGCTGCTGTCCGGCTCGGGAACGCTCGACCTCGCGCGGCCGCACATGCAGGCGCTCGCGCGCGAGATCGGCGCGGCCGTGTCGCTCGGCTGCCGCGACGGGCTCGACATGATCTATCTGGAGACGATCCGCAGCGAGACCGCGCTGACGCTCGGGCTTGCGCCCGGTTCGCGGCTGTCGATGCTGACGAGTTCGATGGGGCGCGCTTACCTGGCCGTCCAGCCGGAAGACTTACGCCTGGCGCTCTACGCCGAATTGCACCGCGCGGCTGGCGGCGCGGCGGACGCCGATGCGCTCGTCGACGCCGCGCGGCAGGCGGTGGCCGAATTCCCGGCGGGCGGCTGCTGCTATTCGTTCCGCGCGTGGCACATGGACGTGAACGCGGCGGCCGTGCCGTTTCGCGAGCCGCGCGAGGGGCGCTGGCTGATCCTGAGCTGCAGCGGCCCCGCATCGTCGATGGACGAAGCGGTCTTCCGTACGCAGGTCGGGCCGAAGCTGAAGGCGCTCGCGCAGCGGCTCGGGCAGACGGCCTGAGCCCTACCGCACGCGGTAACCGTTCCGTCGCTGATGCCGGCGATAGCGAACGGCGCTGCCGCTGTTCCTGAACATTGCGCCGCCCGTCGGCGCCTGGCGCCGAGCGCGCCTTCTCGTCACGCGGCCCGCTCCCGAAAAGCCGCACGGCGTCCGATGCCTGCACCCGGCGGCGCGGCACAAGTCGTGCGCGCGCGCCGTTTCCCTCCGTTCAGGCCGTCACGACCTTCGCGAACACCGGCCCCTGCATGAAACGCACGTCGTACTGACGCAGCAACTCGCACTGCGTCTCGTCGACCACGCCGTCGAAGATCAGCGGAATGCGCACGCGCTGCGCATAGGCGACGAGCGCCTTGACCATCCCGTCGCGCAACGCGATGCCCGCATCCATCTTGATGTAGTCGGGGCGCGCCATGTCCGATTCGACCGCGAGGATGCGGCCCGGATCGGGCAGCTTGTCCGCGACCTTGAAGCCGTGATGCTGGTAGCTGCGCGTCAGGTAGCCGAGGAAGGTCTTGTGCGCGACCGCGACGGCCGGCAGCTCGATCACGATCCGCTCGGTCGGCAGCCCGAAACGCTGCAGCACCGACGAGAAATGCTTGCCGTGGTCGTATTTCACGCTCTTGAGCAGCCGTTCGTGTACGCGCAGGAACAGCAACCCGTGGCGCTGCGCGCCGAAGAAGTTGATCGCGTGCAGCGCGCGCGACAGACGGTCGATCGCGACGAGCGTCTGGTCGTCGACGGCCGAGTCGACCGGGTCGTGCGGGGTGCCCGTGACCAGCGTGACGGCCTGGAAGCCGAGCTCGTCGCCGTAGCGCTCGATCGCGTCGGCGAACGACGTCGATTGCGGCGCGCCGGGCATCGTCACGTCGTAGATCGGTTCGTAGGCGCTGCCGAGCGTGCGCTCCGGCAGATTCGCGCTCGCGGTGCCGCCTTCGGCGAGCGCGAGGTGATCCCGCAGATACGGCAGTTGCCCGGCACGGGCGACCAGCTCGGGAATGGTGGGCGGAATCATCGGCGTAAGAAGGAAAAACGGCGGCCGAACGGGCCGCCTCGTAGTTCGATATTAGCAGCGCGCGCCACGCTCGGCTTGGCGTTTCGCTCATATGGTTATCCCGTTTCCCGGCCGTCGCCTAGGGTTTACGTCGATTTCACTATTCGTAATTGGTTTTACTATTCGTAAATCCAGAGTTTGTCGCCGATCAAGAAATGCGGCGTTCGGGCGCCGTGCGACGGCGCCGTTCACGAATCAACAGGAAGCGAGGAGCGAGACGTGGCGGTTGACAGGAAAGGCGGACAGGCGCGCCGGCGGGCGACGGGCGGGATGACGGGCGCGCCGGCGAGCGCACGGCGGGGTTGAGGAGCGGATGGCGACCATGAGCATCGATTACCAGACGCTGAAGTTCGAGTACCGCCCGAGCGCGCAGGACGCGACCGTTCACCCGGTGGTGGTGGTCGGCGCGGGCCCGGTGGGCCTGTCGGCCGCGATCGACCTCGCGCAGCAGGGCGTGCCGGTCGTGCTGCTCGACGACGACGACACGCTGTCGACCGGCTCGCGCGCGATCTGCTTCGCGAAGCGCACGCTCGAGATCTTCGACCGGCTCGGCTGCGGCGAGCGTTTCGTCGACAAGGGCGTGAGCTGGCACGTCGGGAAGGTGTTCCTGCAGGACGAGCAGCTCTACGCGTTCGACCTGCTGCCCGAGGAGGGCCACGCGCGCCCCGCGTTCATCAACCTGCAGCAGTACTACGTCGAAGGCTATCTGGCCGAGCGCGCGTTCGAGCTGCCGAACATCGACATCCGCTGGAAGCACAAGGTGACGGGCGTCGAGCAGGCGGCCGGGCACGCGGTGCTGACGATCGAGACGCCGGATGGCGCGGCGACGCTGCGCGCGCGGTACGTGATCGCGGCCGACGGGTCGCGCAGCCCGATGCGCACGATGATGGGCCTCGAAAGCCAGGGCCGCACGTTCAAGGATCGCTTCCTGATCGCCGACGTGAAGATGAAGGCGGAGTTTCCGACGGAGCGCTGGTTCTGGTTCGATCCGCCGTTCCACCGCAACCAGTCGGTGCTGCTGCACCGCCAGCCCGACAACGTGTGGCGCATCGACTTCCAGCTCGGCTGGGACGCCGACCCGGTCGCCGAGAAGCAGCCGGAGCGCGTGATCCCGCGCGTGCGTGCGCTGCTCGGGCCGGATGTCGAGTTCGAACTCGAATGGGTGAGCGTCTACACGTTTCGCTGCCAGCGGATGGAGACGTTCCGGCACGGCCGCGTGCTGTTCGCGGGCGATTCCGCGCACGGCGTGTCGCCGTTCGGTGCGCGCGGCGCGAACAGCGGCGTGCAGGACGCCGACAACCTCGCCTGGAAACTGAAGCTCGTGCTCGACGGCAGCGCGGCCGACAGCCTGCTCGACACGTATGCCAGCGAGCGCGAGTTCGCGGCGGACGAGAACATCCGCAACTCGACGCGCTCGACCGACTTCATCACGCCGAAGAGCCCGGTGTCGCGCGTGTTCCGGGACGCGGCGCTGAAGCTTGCGCGCGACTGCGAGTTCGCGCGCAAGCTCGTGAACAGCGGCCGCCTGTCGGTGCCGGCGGTACTGGCCGATTCTCCGCTGAACACGCCGGATCGCGGCGGCGACGCCTTCACGGGCGCGATGCGGCCGGGCGCCGCGGCGGCCGATGCGCCGGTGCGCGCGCAGGGCGTGTCGGGCTGGCTGCTGCAGCATCTGAGCGGCGGCTTCACCGGCATGCTGTTCGGGTTGCCGGGCGACGCGGCCGCACTCGCGCGGGCGGTCGAAGGCCTTGCGCTGCCGGTGCGGCCGGTGCTCGTCGTGCCGGCCGGGCACGCGCGGCCGGTGGCCGGCGTCGACGTCGTGGAGGACGTCGACGGCCTCGCGGCGCAACGCTACGACGCGCAGCCCGGCACGTTCTACCTGTTGCGCCCCGACCAGCACGTCTGCGCCCGCACGCGCACGCTCGACCGTCAGGCGCTTGCCGACGCGCTGGCGCGCGCGACCGGCGCACGCTGAACCCGCATTTGCCACGACAACGACACCGGAGACTCCGTCATGCCCCCCCTCGATACCCGTCCGCGCCTGGCCGATCCGGACGCGTTCTACGAAGCGCTGATCGACATGCATCGCGACCTGTCCGACAGCGACAGCCAGCTCGTCAACGCGAAGCTGATCCTGCTGCTCGCGAACCAGATCGGCGACGCCGACGTGCTGCGTGAAGCGATGGCGCTCGCGCGGCAGGGCGTGACGCCGCCCGTGCACCCGGTCGCCGAGGCCGTGCAATGAGCGCGGCGCCGACCCATGCGCGCGTGCTCGAAGTCGAGGGCGTGATCGACGAGACCCGTCGCCCGGGCTTTCACTGGATGCTGCTGGTGCTGTGCGGGCTGTGCCTCGTGATCGACGGTTTCGATGCGCAGGCGATGGGCTATGTCGCGCCGAGCGTGATCGCCGAATGGGGCGTGCCGAAACAGGCGCTCGGCCCGGTGTTCAGCGCGAGCCTGTTCGGGATGCTGCTCGGCGCGCTCGGGCTGTCGGTGCTGGCCGACCGGATCGGTCGGCGCCCGGTGCTGATCGGCTCGACGCTGTTCTTCGCGGTGACGATGCTCGCGACGCCGTTCGCGGGCTCGATTCCCGCGCTGATGGCGCTGCGCTTCGTCACGGGCCTCGGCCTCGGCTGCATCATGCCGAACGCGATGGCGCTCGTCGGCGAGTTCAGCCCGGCCGCGCATCGCGTGAAGCGGATGATGTTCGTGTCGTGCGGCTTCACGCTCGGCGCCGCGCTTGGCGGTTTCATCAGCGCCGCGCTGATTCCGGCGCTCGGCTGGGGTTCGGTGTTCTTCGTGGGCGGCGCGGTGCCGCTCGTGCTCGCGATCGCGATGGCCGCGCGGCTGCCCGAGTCGCTGCAGTTCCTGGTGCTGCAAGGGCGCGTCGCGCAGGCGCGCGACTGGCTCGCGCGCTTTGCGCCGCAAGCCGGCATCGATGCGGACACGCGGCTCGTCGTGCGCGAGCGTGCCGCGACCGGCGCGCCGGTCGCCGAGCTGTTCAGCCACGGCCGCCTGCCGGTCACGCTGCTGCTGTGGGCGATCAGCTTCATGAACCTGATCGATCTGTACTTCCTGTCGAACTGGCTGCCGACCGTGATGCGCGACGCCGGCTATTCGCAGGGCACGGCCGTGATGGTCGGCACGGTGCTGCAGACGGGCGGCGTGATCGGCACGCTGTCGCTCGGCTGGTTCATCGAACGTTACGGCTTCGTGCGCGTGCTGTTCGCGTGCTTCGCGTGCGCGGCCGTGTCGGTGGGGCTGATCGGCTCGCTCGCGCATGCGCTGCCGTGGCTGCTGGTGGTCGTGTTCGCGGGCGGCTTCTGCGTGGTCGGCGGGCAGCCGGCGGTCAACGCGCTCGCGGGCCAGTATTACCCGACGTCGCTGCGCTCGACGGGCATCGGCTGGAGCCTCGGCATCGGCCGGATCGGCTCGGTGCTCGGGCCGCTCGTCGGCGGACAACTGATTGCGCTCAACTGGTCGAACGGTGCGCTGTTCCATGCGGCCGCCGTGCCCGTGCTGTGCTCGGCGCTGTTCGTCCTCGGCCTGGCGGGCGTGACCCGGCGTGGCGGCGCGCAGGCGCCGAACGCCGCCTGAATTGATGGAGAAAGGAAACGATGACGCTTGACCTGTCGAAACCGGCGACCGCCGGCTACCTGAGCGGATTCGCGAACGAATTCGCGACCGAGGCGCTGCCCGGCGCGCTGCCGCACGGCCGCAACTCGCCGCAGCGCGCACCGTACGGGCTGTATGCGGAGCAGCTGTCGGGCACCGCGTTTACCGCGCCGCGCGGCCACAACCGCCGCTCGTGGCTGTACCGCATCCGGCCGGCGGCCGTGCACCGGCCGTTCGAGCCGTATGCCGGCCCGCAGCGGCTCGTGTCGGAATTCGCCGACTCGACCGATGTGCCGCCGACGCCGCCGAACCAGCTGCGCTGGGATCCGTTGCCGATGCCGGTCGAGCCGACCGATTTCGTCGACGGGATGGTGACGATGGCCGGCAACGGTTCGGCCGCCGCGATGAACGGCTGCGCGATCCACCTGTACGCGGCGAATCGCTCGATGCGGGACCGCTTCTTCTACAGCGCGGACGGCGAACTGCTGATCGTGCCGCAGCAGGGGCGGCTGTTCATTGCGACCGAATTCGGCCGGCTCGACGTCGAGCCGTTCGAGATCGCGGTGATCCCGCGCGGCGTGCGTTTCTCCGTCGCGCTGCCGGACGGCGATGCGCGCGGCTACCTCTGCGAGAACTTCGGTGCGCTGCTGCGCCTGCCGGATCTCGGCCCGATCGGCTCGAACGGTCTCGCGAACCCGCGCGACTTCCTGACGCCGCAGGCCGCGTACGAAGATCGCGAGGGCGCGTTCGAGCTGATCGCGAAGCTGAACGGCCGCCTGTGGCGCGCGGACATCGGCCATTCGCCGCTCGACGTCGTCGCGTGGCACGGCAACTACGCGCCGTACAAGTACGACCTGCGCCTGTTCAACACGATCGGCTCGATCAGCTACGACCATCCCGATCCGTCGATCTTCCTCGTCCTGCAGTCGCAGAGCGATTCGCCGGGCGTCGACACGATCGATTTCGTGATCTTCCCGCCGCGCTGGCTGGCGGCCGAGGATACGTTCCGCCCGCCGTGGTTCCACCGCAACGTCGCGAGCGAATTCATGGGGCTCGTGCACGGCGCGTACGACGCGAAGGCCGAAGGCTTCGTGCCGGGCGGCGCGAGCCTGCACAACTGCATGTCGGGCCACGGGCCCGACGCGGACACGTTCGAGAAGGCGTCCGCGAGCGACACGACGAAGCCGCACAAGGTCGACGCGACGATGGCGTTCATGTTCGAGACCCGCACGCTGATCCGGCCGACGCGCTACGCGCTCGACACCGCGCAACTGCAGGCGGACTACTTCGAATGCTGGCAAGGCATCAGGAAGCACTTCAATCCGGAGCAACGTTGACGTCTCCGCCTCCCTGACGGGGGGCGATTCCCACGGCTGGCGATGCACGTCCGCACCGGAGAATGTTCAACGCAGCGTCGGTATCGCGATCATGCACGACACCACGGCCATTGCAGCACCACGCGCTCGTTCGCAATCCCGCGATACCTTTCGGCCGCGTCGTGCCGTCGTTCGACCGGTGCGACGAACAGGACCGGGTAGAACCGCTTTCGCCGGCTTCCTCGAACGGGGTTCCGTGCGCGATCGCGTTGTAACGGAGCGGGTGAGCGCGTGTCGTTGCAGACGTACTTCACCGCACGGCTCTGCGCGTCAAGCAGTCCGTCGGACGACTTCACCCGGTAGCGACAGACGAGCATCGTACCGGCCAACTTAACGATGAAATGCGGCTGTCAAACAGCGGCATTCCCTTCCACCTCGCCGTCAAAGGCGGGGTTACTCGGAGTATTTGATGAGCGATACCCAAGACTGGCGCGCGACGCTCGACCCGGCCCGCAAGAGCTGGGTCGAGTCGGCGAACGATCCCGCCTGCGATTTCCCGATCCAGAACCTGCCGTTCGGCATCTTCAGCGATGCGACGCACGCGGCGCGCCGCGCGGGCGTGGCGCTCGGCGACCAGATCGTCGATCTGGCGGCGCTCGCGCGCGCGGGCCTCGTGACGCTGCCGGCCGGCGCCGATGCATTCGCCGCGCCGACGCTGAACCCATTCATCGCGCTGGGCCGCGATGCGTGGCGCAGCGTGCGCGTGCAACTGTCGGACCTGTTCTCGCGCGACGACGCACGGCTGCGCGACGATGCGGCGCTGCGCGCGCAGGTGCTGGTCGCGCAGCGCGACGCGACGCTGCATCTGCCGGTCGAGATTCCCGGCTACACCGATTTCTATTCGTCGAAGGAGCACGCGACCAACGTCGGCTCGATGTTCCGCGATCCGAAGAACGCGCTGCTGCCGAACTGGTCGGAGATGCCGATCGGCTATAACGGCCGCGCGTCGTCGGTGGTCGTGAGCGGCACGCCGGTGCGGCGCCCGAACGGGCAACTGAAGCTGCCCGACCAGGAGCGGCCGGTGTTCGGCGCGTGCCGCAAGCTCGACATCGAACTCGAGACGGGCTTCATCGTCGGCCGCGGCAACGCGCTCGGCGAGCCGATCGCGTGCGAGGACGCCGAGGCGCATATCTTCGGGATGGTGCTGCTGAACGACTGGAGCGCGCGCGACATCCAGCAGTGGGAATACGTGCCGCTCGGCCCGTTCAACGCGAAGACCTTCGCGACGACGATCTCGCCGTGGATCGTCACGCTCGACGCGCTCGAACCGTTCCGCACCGCGCAGCCCGAGCAGTCGCCGCAGCCGCTCGCGTACCTGCAGCACGCGGGCCGGCACGGGTTCGACATCGCGCTCGAAGTGACGCTGCGTGCCGAAGGCGCGGCCGAGGCGACGTCGATCAGCCGCACGAACTTCAAGCACATGTACTGGACCATGGCGCAGCAGCTCGCGCATCACACGGTCTCGGGCTGCAACACGCGGGTGGGCGACCTGATGGGTTCGGGCACGATCAGCGGGCCGACGAAGGATTCGTTCGGCAGCCTGCTCGAACTGACGTGGAACGGCAAGGAGCCGGTTGCGCTGACCGGCGGCGGCAGCCGCGCGTTCATCGAGGACGGCGACGAGCTTGCGCTCGCCGGATGGTGCCAGGGCGACGGCTATCGTGTCGGCTTCGGCACGTGCGTCGGCAAGATCCTGCCGGCGTTGAACGCGTAACGCGCCGCGCAGCACGCTGGTGAGCATGACGGCCCGCATCGCGCGGGCCGTCGTCATTTGTGCGGAGCGATCGGCATGAGGGTGACCGGGCGGCGCGCGTTCGCGCCGTCGTCACACCGCGCGCTGCAACGCGGCGCGCCGCTCCCACAGCGCGGCCGCGACGAATGCCGCGACGCAGGCGATCAGCACGCCGACCAGCGCGTGGCTGCCCAGTTGCTCCATCAGCGCGCCGGCGACCAGCGGGCCGCCGAAGCTCGCGGCGCTCCACGAGGCCGACACGAGCGAACTCGCGGTGACGAGCGCCGCCCCGCGGAAGCGTTCGCCGCACGCGACGAGCGACAGCGTGTAGATGCTGCCGGCCGCCGCGCCGAGCACGAACAGCAGGGGCCAGCACAGCCACGGGTTCGCGATCACGAACGGCAGCAGCGGCAGGCCGGCCAGCACGATCCAGCCGGCGCCGAGGTGCACGCGTTCGCGGCCGAGCTTGTCCGCGAGCCAGCCGATCGGGAACTGCATCGCGGTGTCGCCGAACAGCATGATCGACGCGAGCAGCACGGCCGTGGCGCTCGCGACGCCGTGATCCATCGCGTAGAGCGGCAGCAGCGACAGCGCGAGCGTGTCGAACAGCGCGAAGAAGCCGGTGCCGATGATCAGCGCGGGCATGCGCGGCAGCACGTCGAGCCAGCGGTCGTGCGCCTCGTGATGCGCGTCGTCGCCGGCGAGCGGCGCGCGCCGGATCGTCGCGAGCGTCGGCAGCGCGAGCAGGAACAGCGCGCCGCACAGCGCGAAGCGGATGTGCGTCGCACCGGCGATCTGGCTCACGAGCACCGGGCCCGCCATCTGGAACAGCGTGAAGTTGGTTGCATAGATCGCGACGACGCGGCCGCGCGTCGAATCGTCGGCGAGCTGGTTGACCCACGCCTCGCCGATCGTGAACAGCAGCATCAGCGCGGCGCCGCACAGCACGCGCAGCGCGCCCCACAGGATCAGGTTCGACGTGAACTGCATCAGCGCGGTGGCCGTCGCGAGCAGCACGACCGACACGACGATCGCGCGGCGCGAGCCGATGTGCCGCGCCAGCGCGGTGACGAACGGGACGATCGCCAGGCCGCCGAGGGCCTGCGCGGCCGTCAGCATGCCGACCACGTTGGTGCCGTGTCCGGCTTCGGTCAGCGCGAGCGCGGTGAGCGGCAGCGTGGCGCCGGTGCCGAGGCCGACGACCGCGACGCTCAGGATCAGCGCGAGGAAATCGCGATTGAGAATGGCTTTCATCGGCCGGGATGCTACACCGTGGACCTTGAAAGGTCCATGAAGGCCATCAGGTTCGCGTGGAGTTGTGCGCGCAACGAATCGACGGCCGTCGCATTACACGTATTCGCTCGGCGCGACCACCGGGCGCCGCTCGAGCGATGCCGACCACAGCGTGAGCGCCAGCGCCGCGACGGCCATCGCGACGCCGACCCACGGCAGGTTCACGAGCGGCACGCCCGAGCCGATCGCCATCCCGCCGAGCCATGCGCCGGTCGCGTTGCCGAGGTTGAACGCGCCCTGGTTCAGCGTCGACGCTAGGTTCGGTGCATCGCTCGCGCGATCGACGATCAGGATCTGCAGCGGCGGCACGATCGCGAACGCGAGGATGCCCCAGACGAAGATCGTCGCGAGTGCGGCGAACGGCGCGTGCATCGTGCCGGCGAACAGCGCGAGGACGAGGCCGATCAGCGCAAGCGTGGCGATCAGCGACGGCATCCGGCGCCAGTCGGCGAGCTTGCCGCCGAGCGTGCCGCCGACCGTCAGCCCGAGGCCGAACAGCAGCAGCACGTAGGTGACCTGGCGCGGCGAGAAGCCCGTCACGTCCTCGAGGATCGGCGTGATGTACGTGAACACGCTGAACAGGCTCGCGGAGGCGAGCACGCTGATGCCGAGCACCATCAGCACCTGCGGGTGTTTCAGCACGCTGAATTCGCGCGTGATGCTGGTGTCGGGCATCGCGAGATGCTTCGGCAGGCACACGGCGAGCGCGGCGGCCGCGGCGATGCCGATGCCGGTGACGGCCCAGAATGTCGCGCGCCAGCCGAACGCCTGGCCGAGCGCGGTGCCGAGCGGCACGCCGAGCACGTTCGCGAGCGTGAGGCCGGTGAACATCAGCGCGATCGCCTGTGCGCGGCGGTTCGGCGCGACGAGGTTGCTCGCGACCACCGAGCCGATTCCGAAGAACGCGCCGTGGCAGAACGCGGTGACGACGCGCGCGGCCATCAGCACCGCATAGTCCGGGGCGATCGCGCAGAGCAGGTTGCCGGCGATGAACAGCCCGATCAGGCCCATCAGCGCGCGCTTGCGCGGCATTTTCGCGGTGACGACCGCGAGGATCGGCGCGCCGATCGTCACGCCGAGCGCATAGCCCGACACGAGCATCCCGGCGGCCGGGATCGACACGCCGAGATCGCGCGCGACATTGGGCAGCAGCCCCATGATCACGAACTCGGTAGTACCGATTCCAAATGCGGCGACGGCGAGGGCGAAAAGAGGCAGGGGCATCGCGGTAGGCTCGGGAAAGGCCGTCGCCCGGGCCGGGCGCAGGATGCGCGGGACGGGCGGACGGTGAAGCGGACGACGGACGACAGCCGCGATTCTACTTCAGTGAAAACCCCTAAGCGCGGGGTCAAAACGGATGTTGCCGGCGTGCGACGCGGCCGCCGCAGCGATGCTCACAGTGTGGGATTCGCCCGGCTATGCGGCCGGAAACCGGCCGCGGGCGGCGGCGGGGGCGGGCGTCAGACGGCGCGTTTCAATGGATCGCTGGCGTTTGCGGTCGATGCGCCTGCACCTGCCGTATCGGCGTCTGCCGGTACGTCGACAAGCGTCGATGGCCCGCTGGCGCTTGCGGTCGATGTACCTGCACCTGCCGTATCGGCATCCGCCGGCGCGTCGGCAGGCGTCGATGGCCCGCCGGCGGCGTCGAGCGCGGCCGGATCGTCCCAGCCGTTCTCGTACAGGCACGCTTCGAGCGGCATGCGCGCGGCCCAGCGCTCCTCCTCGAGCATCGGCTTCGCATAGAACGCGTCGACGTGCCCGATGCACAGCACGGCGATCGGCTTCGCGCCGTCGGGCATGCGCAGCAGCGCGCGCAGCGCATCGACGTCGAACAGCGACACCCAGCCCATCCCGAGCCCTTCGGCGCGGGCTGCGAGCCACATGTTCTGGATCGCGCACGCGGCGGACGCGAGATCCATCTCCGGCAGCGTGCGGCGGCCGAACACGTGGCGCTCGCGGCCGTCCGCGAGCGCGACGACCAGCAGTTCGCCGGATTCGCGCACGCCTTCGACCTTCAGCCGCATGAATTCGTCCTGGCGCTCGCCGAGCGCGTGGGCGGTCGCGCGGCGCTCGGCCTCGACCAGCGCATGGATCGCGGTGCGCAGCGCGGGATCGGTGATGCGGATGAAGCGCCACGGCTGCATGAAGCCGACGCTCGGCGCGTGATGCGCCGCGCGCAGCAACCGCGCGAGCGCGGCCGGATCGACGGGCGCCGGCGTGAAGTGGCGCATGTCGCGCCGTTCGAAAATGGCGCGATAGACGGCGGCGATGTCGGAGTCGTCGAAACGCATGGGCGGCACGGGCAGGGGAGAACGTCGGCGCAACGATATCAGACCGTGCGCGGGCCGCGTTACATCAGTCGAAACAAAGTGCGGAATTGTTGCCTGAATCCGGATAGGGAACCCGGACGCGCCGATTCAGCGGGCCGCGCTCACGACGTTGGCGGGCGTGCCCGCATGCCATGCCTCGATGTTCAGCAGCGTCGTGTGCGCGATCTCGGCCAGCGCCTCGCGCGTGAAGAACGCCTGGTGCGACGTGACGATCACGTTCGGGAACGTCAGCAGGCGCGCGAGCACGTCGTCCTGCAGCGGCAGGTCGGAGTGATCCTCGAAGAACAGCCCGCTTTCCTCTTCGTACACGTCGAGCCCGAGATGGCCGAGCTGGCCGCTCTTGAGCGAGTCGATCAATGCCTGCGCATCGACGAGGCCGCCGCGGCCCGTGTTGATCAGCATCGCGCCGTGCTTCATCTGCGCGAGCGTCCGCTCGTTGATCAAATGGTGCGTCGACGGCAGCAGCGGGCAGTGCAGGCTGACGATGTCGGCGTGGCGCAGCAACTCGTCGAGCCCGACGTAGCGTGCGCCGAACGCGATCAGCTCGTCGTTGTACGGCGGCACCGAGTGCGCGAGCACGTGCATCCCGAAGCCCATCATGATCTTCGCGAACACGCTGCCGATGATGCCGGTGCCGATCACGCCGACGGTCTTGCCGTGCAGGTCGAAGCCGAGCAGGCCGTTCAGCGAGAAGTCGCCTTCGCGGGTGCGCGCGACGGCGCGCGGCAGCCGGCGATTGAGCGCGAGGATCAGCGCGACCGCATGCTCGGCGACCGCGTGCGGCGAATAGGCGGGCACGCGTACGACCGTGATGCCGAGCCGCTCGGCGGCGGCCAGGTCGACGTGATTGAAGCCCGCCGAGCGCAGCGCGATCAGGCGCGTGCCGCCGTCCGCCAGCCGTTCGAGCACGGCCGCGTCGACGGTGTCGTTGACGAACGGACAGACGACGTCGTAGCCGTGCGCGAGGATCGCCGTTTCCGCGTCGAGGTGCGACGGCTGGAAGTGCAGCCGATAGCCGAACTGCCGGTTGGCGGCGGTAAACGAATCGCCGTCGTACTGCCGGCTGCTGAACAGGATCACGCGCACGCTGCACCTCCAATGGCTGACGCGCGCAGTTTACTGCAGGCCCGTGACGATGTCGGCGCGTTCGGGCCCGCGTGACGGCCGGATGAAGCCGTAGTCGGTCCGCTCGCGGGCCGCCGGTGCGCTGAAGTGATCGAGCGCGTGCTCGACGAAGCTGCGCGTGCGGGCCGGCACGTACTGGCGGTTCGGGTAGACGAGCGACAGCTGCGTGTCGGGATCGTCGATCCGGTAGCCGGCCATCAGCCGGACGAGCTTGCCGCTGGCGAGTGCGTCGGCGACGCACGGCTCGGGCAGCACCGCGATGCCGGCGCCGGCCACGGCGGCCGCCTGGACGAGCGCGAGCTGGTTGACCGTGCAGGCCGGGCGCACCGTGACGGAATGCGCGACGCCGTCGTGACCGACCAGTTGCCACGCGGGCGCGTGCTGGTGCGGCGCGAGCGTGACCCAGTCGTGGCCCGGCAGGTCGTCGGGCAGGCGCGGCTCGCCGCGTCGCTCCAGATAGGCGGGCGCCGCGCATGCGACGAACGGGTTCGGCGCGAGTGCGTGGCCGATCAGCGTCGGATTGCCTTCGAGCCGGTTGCCCGTGACGATGCCGACGTCGTAACCCGAATCGAGTACGTCGAGCGGCCCTTCGGCAACGGTCAGTTGCACGCGCAACTCGGGGTAGCGGTGCCGGAAGCTGCTGACGAGCGGCGTCAGCGCAAGCGGCGACAGCAGGCCCGACGCGACGACGCGCAGCGTGCCGGCCGGTTCGCGCACGGCGTGCGCGACGGACGATTCGAGGTGGTCGAATTCCTCGAGCAGCGCACGGCAGCCGTCGAGGTAGCGCACACCGGCCTCGGTAAGCGACAGGTTGCGCGTGGTGCGGTGGATCAGCCGTGTGTTCAGGTGGCCCTCGAGCATCGCGATCGAACGCGTGACGAGTGCATTGGACACGCCGAGATGGTGCGCCGCGCGCCGGAAGCTCTGCTGCTCGGCGACGCAGACGAATACACGCATGGTCTGAATCTGGTTCATGGCTCGCGTATTTCTGGCCCGGTTGATTGATTATGGTAGTGATTTTTCGCCGCGCAACCTCGAAAGCGCATCGCACGGCCCCCAGTTCTCCTTCGTATCGAAAAATCGTTTTTTTCGATTCCGCAGATGATTGTTCAATACAGAAGCGATATCCGTCAACCTGAGAAAAGGGGCGGGTTGCGGAAAATCGAAATAGAAGGTACCGGTTAAACGCGGCGACGCCTCGGGCGCCTGCCGTTCAAAGGCGGCAGGATATTGGGGTGTACGTCGGCGTGACGAATATTTGTTATTTGAATCAATGACTTGATTGGAATTTCATCGGGCTCGCTCCGGTAATGGATGCAATCGATCCCCAATACATGCCGCGATAATAGATGTTTTTAGGCGCATGCGTGCATTGCGTTTTTGGATTCCATGTGGCGATTTTTATCGCGCATCCGGCCTATTTTTTCGATACGCAAGTCGTGCTGAACCGTCGGTATCGGGGAATCACGGCGTTATTGGCGGAGAAAATCGCGCGGATGGAACCGTTTCACTACCGGCCGGGATTGCCTTTCGAATCCCGCGCGCCGGCAGGCAATGCCGCTCGGCCGGCCGGCCCGGTCGGGCGACCGGGCCACCGGCGCGCTGTCCGGTCGCGTGTGCCTCTTGCGCGAGGCCGCGGAACGCGGAATGATCGATCAGTTCGCCAGGCAGCGCGGCGAGCGTCCGTGCACTTCCTTTCTTCACCTCTGACCAGCCATGTCCATCGATTACTCGCCGATTCCCTGTCCCGTCGTCGTGCCGCTCGACGCGATCCTGCCCGAAGAACCGCTGCTGATGATGGGGGCCGGCCCGGTTCCGATCCCGGCCGCCGTGGCGAAGGCGAACGCGGTCGTGATCAACCACCTCGGCGCGACGATGGCGAAGATCATCGAGCAGGTGAAGGAGATGGGGCGCTATGTGTTCCAGACGCGCACGAAGTGGGTGCTCGGTGTCGCGGGCCCCGGTTCGGCCGCGATGGAAATGGCGATCTCGAACCTGGCATGGCGCGGCACGCGCGTGCTGTCGATCCGCAACGGCTTCTTCAGCGCGCGGATGGCCGAGATGGCCACGCGCGTCGGCGCCGAGATCGCGACGCTCGAAGTGGCCGATCGCTCGGTCGCGAGCCTCGACGAGATTGCCGACGCGATTGCCCGCGAACGGCCCGAGATCGTCACGATCGTGCAGGGTGAGACGTCGAACACCGTGTGGAACCGCGACCTGCGCGACATCGCGGCGCTCGCGAAGGCGGCCGGCGCGCTGGTCGTCGTCGATGCGGTGTGCACGCTGTCGACGATGCCGCTCGAGATGGACGCGTGGGGCATCGACGCGGTGATCACCGGCGGCCAGAAGGGGCTGTCGTCGATCCCGGGCGTGTCGCTGATCGCGTTCTCCGATGCCGCGTGGGAGCGCATGAAGCATCGCCCGGAGCCGAACGCGCACTGGTGCCTCGACATGGCGCTCGCGGAGAACTTCTGGCACAACGCGGGCTACCACTACACGGCGCCCGTGTCGGGCGTGCTGGCGCTGCACGAGGCGTTGCGGCTCGTCTGCGCGGAGACGCTCGAAAGCCGCTTCGCCCGCCATCTGCGCTGCTCGCTCGCGCTGCAGGCGGGCGTCGAGTCGATGGGGCTCAAGCTCTATGCGCCGAAGGCGTGCCGTCTCAACTCGGTGGTCGGGATCGAGACGCCGGAAGGGCTTACGCCGGGGATGGTCTGCGGCCATATCTCGAAGCACTACCAGGTCGAGATTTCGGGCTCGTTCGGGTTGCCGATCGTACGGATCGGGCAGATGGGCGAGCAGTGCCGCGAACACAACCTGTTCCGCACGCTGCATGCGTTCGGCCGCACGATGGTCGACCTGAAGGTGCCGATCGACCTGCCGGCCGGCGTCGCGGCGCTCGAGCAGGAACTGTCGCGACGCGGCGCTTAAGCCGCCGGCGGGCCGCGCTCAGCGGCCCTGCATCGCGCGCCGGTAGGTATTCGGCGTCGTGCCGTGCGCATCGCGAAAGCGGTGGCTGAAGTGGCCGGCGTTCGCGTAGCCGCAATCGGCCGCGATCTGCGCGAGCGGCAGCGAGGTCGTGCGCAGCAACTCGCGCGCCCGCGCCAGCCGCTGTTCGGCCACCCACGCGTGCGGCGCGCGGCCGAACGACAGCCGGAACATCCGCGAGAAGTGGTATTCCGACAGCGCGGCGACGTCGGCGAGCTCGCCGAGCGTCAGCGGCTGAGTCAGGTACGTGTCGATGTAGTCGCGCACGCGGCGGCGCACGGCCGGCGCGAGCCCGCCGCGGAACGACGTATCGGTGCGCGTCGTGCTCTGCCCGCGCAGCAGCAGGCTCATCACTTCGTGCGCGGTTTCGTTCACGCGCAGCCGTTCGTCGGCGTCGTCCCAGCCTTCGAGCGCGAGCCCCCGGAGCAGGGCGGCGACGCGCGCATCCTCGAAATAGGTGCGGTCGGCGAGCTTCAGTTCGCGCGGCTCGCGGTCGAGCTCGCGGATCGCGCGCTGCGTGAAGTGCTCGGGCAGGAAATACAGGTGGATGAAGTGCATCTCGCCGCGCACCCACCAGCGCGATTCATGGTCGCCCGGCAGCGCGCACAGCAGGCTCGGCGCGCCGTAGCGCGGCACGCGCTGGCGTTCCGTCCGGTAGCCGCCGTCGAGGTAGCACGACAGCGTGTGGTGGCCCGGCTGATCGTAGATCGTCTCGCTTTCGTCGGTGATGCGCGTCCATTCGGCGATCGCGAGATGGTCGCCGAGCCACGCGAAGCGCTCGAGCGTCGCGTTCGCTTCGGCGAGCGTGCGGCAGACCGACTGCAGGCCGAACGGCAGGTCGCCGCCGGCCAGGGCGGCGGCGCGGTCGACGGGCGGGGCGGAGAGGGAGAAGCTCATGATGCGCCGAGTATAAGCGGGCGCACGGCGGCGCGTGCGGCGGCCCGAAAAAGACCGCAAATCCGGACAATCGGCGCGCACCGGCCGGCGGCATAGTCGAAATCCCGTTTCACCCGATTTCCGGATGTCGCCATGAACCTGTCGCTTTATTTCGTCACCGTGCTGATCTGGGGCACCACCTGGATCGCGATCAAGTGGCAGCTCGGCTCGGTGCCGCCGCCCGTGTCGATCGCGTGGCGCTTCTGGCTCGCGGCCGCCGTGCTGTTCGCGCTGCTGCGCGTGATGCGCCGGCCGGCCCGCCCGCCGCGCGAAGCGTGGCGCTACCTCGTCGCGCAGGGCTTCGCGCTGTTCTGCCTGAACTTCCTGTGTTTCTACTATGCGGAGCAGGTCGTGCCGAGCGGCCTCGTCGCCGTGATCTTCTCGACCGCGCCGCTGCTGAACTCGATCAACGGCCGGTTGTTCATGGGTCGCCCGCTGCGGCCGTCGGCGATCGCCGGCGCGCTGCTCGGCCTGGCCGGCATCGCATGCCTGTTCTGGCAGCAGATGGCCGGCCATCTCGACGACCACGCGACCTGGACGGGGCTTGCGATCGCATTCGCGGGCACGATGTGCTTCTCGGCCGGCAACCTGCTGTCGAGCCGGATGCAGTCGATGGGGCTGCATCCGCTCGCGACCAACGGCTGGGCGATGCTGATCGGTGCGGCGATCCTGACCGTCGGCAGCGCGGCGGCCGGGTTGCCGTTTGCGCCCGACATGAGCCCGCGCTATCTGGGCGCGCTGGTCTATCTGGCCGTACCGGGCTCGGTGATCGGCTTTACCGCCTATCTGACCCTCGTCGGCCGGATCGGGCCGGAGCGCGCGGCGTATTGCACGGTGCTGTTTCCGATCGTCGCGCTGGCCGTGTCGACGGTGTTCGAGGGCTACCAGTGGTCGCCGCTCGCGGTGATCGGGCTGCTGCTCGTGGTGGCCGGCAATCTGGTCGCGTTCGACCTGACGCGCCGGTTGTTGCTGCGGACGGCGTGAGCGCGGCAGCCGGCATGCCGGCCGCAACACAAGAAAAAGCCCGCGCGATGCGGGCTTTTTCTTTGGGCACTTGCCTCGGCGGCCGCTGCGCGACCGGCCGCCGTGCAACGGGCCGGCGCGCTCAGGCGGCCGCGCCGCTTCCCGCCATCCGGGCCTGCCGCTGGTACAGCACCATCGACAGCGCGACGCCCGCCGCCGCCGCGGCGGCCGCGAACAGGAACACCTGCGGATAGCCGAACGCGCCCGCGACATAGCCGGCGAGCGGGCCCGTGATGCCGAGCGACAGGTCGAGGAACACCGAATACGCGGACAGCGCCGCGCCGCGGCTCGCGGGCGGCACGAGCGCGACGGCCTCGACGCCGAGCGCCGGGAAGATCAGCGCGAAGCCGAAGCCCGTCAGCGCGGCGCCGACGAGCGCCACGTGCGGCACGGGCGCGAGCCACAGCAGCACGAGGCCCGCGCACTCGAACGCAAACGACACGATCGCGACGCGGAAACCGCCGTAGGTCTTGATCGTGTTCGCGAACAGCAGGCGCGCGCCGATGAACAGCGTGCCGAACACGGTCAGCGACAGCGCGGCGTTGGGCCAGTGGCGCGCCGCGTAATACAGCGTGACGAAGGTCGCGATCGACCCGAAGCCGGCGGAGCCGAGCGCGAGGCCGAGGCCGTGCGGCAGCACGCGCGTGAACACGCTCGCATACGACATCCGTTCGCCGTGCACGAGCGGCACGGAAGCGATCAGGCGCGCGAGGTAGAAGCCGGCGGCGGCCAGCGCGATCACGATCACGCCGATCAGCGCCGGATTCAGCGTATGCGCGATCGCGACGCCGACCGGCGCGCCGAGCGCGAGCGCGCCGTAGGTCGCGATGCCGTTCCACGAGATCACCTTCGCGTTGTGCGTGACGCCGACCCGCCCGATACCCCACAGGATCGCGCCGGTGCCGCACAGGCTCTCGCCGACGCCGAGCACGAGCCGGCTCCCGACCAGCAGCACGAGGCTCGCGACCGGCCAGTGCGCCAGCAGCAGGGCCACCAGCAGCAGCACGCCCGACACGCCGCAGCCGATCAGCCCGCGCAGCACCGTCTGCTTCGGGCCGAGCGTGTCGGCCAGGCGCCCGGCGAGCGGCCGCGACGCGAGCGTCGCGAAATACTGGACGCTGATCGCGCCGCCCGCGACGATCGCGGAAAAGCCGAGATCGTCGTGGACGAAGCCCGGCAGCACCGCGAGCGGCAGGCCGATGGTCAGGTAGCAGATGAACGTGAAGCAGACGACGGACACGATTTGCAGCGTGACCGCGAACCCGCTGCGCGGCGGTATGGCGGAATCGGTGGACATGGGGTCGGAACGAATGGGTGAAACGTGACGGAACGGGAGGCGGCGAAAAACGGAATCGGGATTTTCCCATGGAACCGGTTTTCACGCAGGTACCATTTAGTTAATCGCGACCCGATTTCGTCGGGCGCGTCCCGGCGATGCGGATCGGCGCGCGGCGCGTCGCGGGGCAACGCGCCGGACGGCGCCGGCGCTTCGTCCGGGCCCATATCGCGGCAGTTATATGGGCCTCATGCGTGATGGGCTATGGGTTGCGAGATTTGACGGTGATAGCGTGCAAACTGTCAGAAAGACGTCGGTCGAGCGCACGCCGCAGGCCGCCTAGCCCCCATTTGAAGAATCATAGAGACATGAGTGAGCCGATCCGCTTCTACCATCGTCACGCGATCCGCGAAGTCAGCGGCGCGGACGTCACCCGCACCGTGCTGCAGTACCTGCGCGAGGACGCGCATTGCACCGGCACCAAGGAAGGCTGCGCGGAAGGCGACTGCGGCGCGTGCACGGTCGTCGTCGGCGAGCTGACCGATACCGGCGCGGTCGAGTTCAAGGCCGTCAACGCTTGCATCCAGTTCCTGCCGACACTCGACGGCCGGGCGCTGCTGACGGTCGAGGACCTGCGCCAGCCGGACGGCACGCTGCACCCGGTGCAGCAGGCGATGGTCGATTGCCACGGTTCGCAATGCGGGTTCTGCACGCCCGGTTTCGTGATGTCGATGTGGGCGCTGTACGAGAAGCACGGCCACGAAGGCTGCGGCGGCGGCGCGTGCGCGAAGGAGACGAGCGTGCCGACGCGCACCGAGATCGCCGATGCGCTGACGGGCAACCTGTGCCGCTGCACCGGCTACCGCCCGATCGTCGATGCGGCCGTGCAGATGTTCGGCGCGGCAGGCGAAGGCGCGTCGGCGCCGGTCGACGCGGCCGCGCTGGCCCGCACGCTCGCGTCGCTCCGGCGCGACGACACGTTCGACTACACGACGGCCGGCGGCGCGCGCTTCGCGGCGCCGCGCACGCTCGACGCGCTGGCGGCGCTGAAGGCCGCGCGGCCCGACGCGCGCATTCTCGCGGGCAGCACCGATATCGGCCTGTGGGTCACGAAGCAGATGCGCCGGCTCGACGACCTGATCTACGTCGGCCAGATCGCCGAACTGCGGCGCGTCGTGGAGCGCGACGACTGGATCGAGATCGGCGCGGGCGTGACGGTCGAGAAGGCATATGCGGCGCTCGCCGGCACGTATCCGGAACTGACCGAGATGTGGAAGCGCTTCGCGTCGCTGCCGATCCGCAATGCCGGCACGATCGGCGGCAACGTCGCGAACGGCTCGCCGATCGGCGACTCGATGCCGGGCCTGATCGCGCTCGGCGCGCGGGTCGTGCTGCGCGGCGGCGACACGGTGCGCGAGCTGCCGCTCGAGGCGCTCTATACGGGCTACCAGCAGAAGGACATGGCGCCGGAGGAATTCGTCGTCGGCCTGAAGGTGCCGACCCGCACCGGCGCGCGCGAGAAGCTGCAGTTCCGCACCTACAAGCTGTCGAAGCGGTTCGACTCCGACATCTCGGCCGTCTGCGCGGCGTTCGCGTTCATCGCGGACGGCGACACGCTCCGCGAGCCGCGCATCGCGTTCGGCGGGATGGCCGCGACGCCCAAGCGCGCGACCGCCACCGAAGCCGTGCTCGACGGCGCGCAGTGGCACGAGGCCACCGCGCAGGCCGCGATGCAGGCGCTCGAGCGCGACTATCAACCGCTCTCCGACATGCGCGCGACGAGCACCTACCGTCTCGATACCGCGAAGAACCTGATGTACCGCTTCTGGCTGGAGACGCGCCCGCACGATCCGCTGCCGCCGCACGCCCTCAGCGTGCGCGAAGTGGCCGCCGAAGCCGGCACCGGCGCGGCGTGCGTCTGAAGACGGAGAACCCCGACGATGAACCAGCAAGCAGAACCGTTCCTGAGCACCCTCGATCCGCAAGCCGACGCCGCGCAGGTCCACGTATCGCGCGCGCATGAATCCGCGCACCTGCACGTCAGCGGACGCGCCACCTACACCGACGACATCCCGACCGTCGCGGGCACGCTGCACGCGGCGCTCGGGCTGTCGGCGAAGCCGCACGCGCGGATCGTGTCGATGAACTTCGACGCGGTGCGCGCGACGCCGGGCGTGGTCGCCGTGTTCACGGCCGACGACATTCCCGGCGTCAACGATTGCGGCCCGATCATTCACGACGACCCGGTGCTCGCCAAGGGCATCGTGCAGTTCGTCGGCCAGCCGATGTTCATGGTCGTCGCGACGTCGCACGAAACCGCGCGGCTCGCCGCGCGCCGCGCGCAGGTCGACTACGAGGAACTGCCGGCGATCCTGACCGCACAGGAAGCGCGTCGGGCCGAAACCTACGTGATCCCGCCGCTGAAGCTCGCGCGCGGCGACGCGGCCGCGCGGCTTGCCGCCGCGCCGCACCGCGAGTCGGGCGAGATGCTGCTCGGCGGCCAGGAGCAGTTCTACCTCGAAGGGCAGATCGCGTACGCGGTGCCGAAGGACGACGACGGGATGCACGTGTACTGCTCGACGCAGCATCCGAGCGAGATGCAGCACCTGGTCGCGCACGTGCTCGGCGTCGCGTCGCACAACGTGCTCGTCGAATGCCGCCGGATGGGCGGCGGGTTCGGCGGCAAGGAATCGCAGTCGGGCCTGTTCGCGTGCTGTGCGGCGCTCGCCGCGTGGAAGCTGCTGTGCCCGGTGAAGCTGCGCCCGGACCGCGACGACGACATGATGATCACCGGCAAGCGGCACGACTTTCATTACCGCTTCGACGTCGGCTACGACGACGACGGCCGCATCGACGGCGTGGCGCTCGACATGACGTCGCGCTGCGGCTTTTCCGCCGACCTGTCGGGCCCGGTGATGACGCGCGCGGTCTGCCATTTCGACAATGCGTACTGGCTGGGCGACGTCGACATCGCCGGCTATTGCGGCAAGACCAACACGCAGTCGAACACCGCGTTCCGCGGCTTCGGCGGCCCGCAAGGCGCGTTCGCGATCGAGTACATCCTGGACGACATCGCGCGTTCGCTCGACCGCGATCCGCTCGACGTGCGCTACGCGAACCTGTACGGCAAGACCGAACGCAACGTGACGCCGTACGGGCAGACGGTCGAGGACAACGTGCTGCAGGAACTGCTCGGCGAACTCGAGACGACGAGCGACTACCGCGCGCGGCGCGCGGGCGTGCGCGCATTCAACGCGCGCAACACGGTGCTGAAGAAGGGCATCGCGCTCACGCCGGTGAAGTTCGGCATCGCGTTCAACGTCACGCATTTCAACCAGGCCGGCGCGCTGGTGCACATCTATACCGACGGCTCGGTGCTCGTGAACCACGGCGGCACGGAGATGGGGCAGGGGCTCAACACGAAGGTCGCGCAGGTCGTCGCGCACGAGCTCGGCATCCGCTTCAGCCGGATCCGCGTGACGGCGACCGACACGAGCAAGGTCGCGAACACGTCCGCGACGGCCGCGTCGACGGGCTCCGACCTGAACGGCAAGGCCGCGCAGGATGCGGCGCGCCAGTTGCGCGAGCGGCTCGCGGTGTTCGCGGCGAAGCAGTTCGGCGACGGCAAGGCCGATGCGGCGGACGTGAAGTTCGGCAACGACGTCGTGTGGATCGGCGGTCACGGCGTGCCGTTCGGCGAAGTGATCGCGAAGGCGTACCTCGCGCGCGTGCAGCTGTGGTCGGACGGCTTCTACGCGACGCCGAAGCTGTACTGGGACCAGTCGAAGCTGCAGGGCCGGCCGTTCTACTACTATTCGTACGGCGCCGCCGTGTCGGAAGTCGTGATCGACACGCTGACGGGCGAGATGCGCACGCTGCGCGTCGATGCGCTGCACGACGTGGGCGCGTCGCTGAACCCGGCGCTCGACATCGGCCAGGTCGAAGGCGCGTTCATCCAGGGGATGGGCTGGCTCACGACCGAGGAGCTGTGGTGGAACAAGGGCGGCAAGCTGATGACGCACGCGCCGTCCACGTACAAGATCCCGACGGTGAACGACACGCCGCCCGAATTCAACGTGCGGCTGTTCCAGAACCGCAACGTCGAGGACAGCATCCACCGTTCGAAGGCCGTCGGCGAGCCGCCGCTGCTGCTGCCGTTCTCGGTGTTCTTCGCGGTGCGCGACGCGGTCGCGGCGGTCGGCGATTACCGGGTGAACCCGCCGCTCGACGCGCCGGCCACCGGCGAATCGATCCTGCGTGCCGTGCAGGCGGTGCGCGCGGGTCGGGCAGGCTGAGATGAAACGCTCCCCGCCCGCTTCGTTCGCCGCCCCCGACGGGGGCAGTCAGTCGCCCTGGTACGGCCCGGCGGAGGTCGATATGAAACGACTTCCGCGCTCACTGCGTTCGCTGCCCCCCGAGGGGGTGGTCTGCTCCCCCGGGACGGCCCGACGGAGGCTGACGTGAACGGCCCCGCCCGCTCGCTTCGCGCCGCGCCGGTCCCGGCGTTCGCGCAGGGCACCGGCCGGCGCAACCGCGCGAGCGGCACGCCGGTGCCGATGCACGTCGTGCTGTTCGGTGCGGGGCACGTCGGTCACGCGCTCGTCACGCTGCTCGGCGCGCTGCCGTGCGTCGTGCAGTGGGTCGACACGCGCGACGAACTGTTCCCGGACGAATGTCCGCCGAACGTGCAGCCGGAGCCGACCGACACGCCGGAGGCGGTGGTCGACGCCGCGCCGCCCGGCACGTACTTCCTCGTGATGACGCACAACCACGCGCTCGATTTCTCGCTCGCCGCGCGGATCATGCGGCGGCGCGATTTCGCGTACTTCGGGATGATCGGCTCGCGCACCAAGCGCGTGAAGTTCGAGCGCCGGCTGGCCGCGCGCGGCGTCGATCCGGCGAGGCTGGTGGAGATGGTGTGCCCGATCGGCGTCGCCGGCATCGTCGACAAGGCGCCGGGCGCGATCGCGGTGGCCGTGTGCGCGGAACTGCTGCAGGCGCGTTCGGGCATGCCGGTGGCCGATGCGAAGGCAGCCGCGTCGGCGCCTGCGCGCGACGACGCGGCCTGTGCGCGGTAACACCGTGTCGCCGGCGCATCGCGGCGCGTTTTTGCATACACTGCACGACGACGCGCGGCAGCGGGCCGCGTCTTTTTTCGTGCACGCACCATGTCCGATCACCGGGTTTATCTCGACGCGCTCGAAGCGAGCCTCGTCGCCATCGAGCGCTGGCTGTCCGGCGCCGACACCGCGCCTGCGTCGCTCGACGCACTGCTCGCGCCGTTCTCCACCGATTTCACGATGATCCTGACCGACGGCCGCGCGGTCGACCTCGACGGCACGCGTGCGCTGTTCGCGAAGCTCGCCGGCGCGAAGCCGGGGCTGCGCATCGCGTTGTCGGAAACCCGCGTGCTCGCCGCCGACGCGTCGCATGCGACGATCACCTATCTCGAAGCGCAGCATGCGGCATCGGGCGCGCTGCCCGCCCGTCGCGCGACGGCCGTGTTCGAGTGCGACGCGGCGGGCGTCGTGCGCTGGACGCATCTGCAGGAAACGTTCTGCACGGCCTGAGCGGCCGCGCGGCGGCTCAGCGCTTGCGGCCGCGGGCGACCGTCAGCTCGTCGGACACGCTCTGCATCAGCGCGCACAGCCAGGCGACGTCGGTCGGGCGGTCGGGCTGCGGATGCGTGAGCAGGTAGCTCTTGATGCGCGGGAACGGCACGGGCGGCGTGACGACGACGAGCGGCAGCAACTGCGCATAGTGCGTCGCGAAGCGGCGCGTCGTCGTGAAGATCAGGTCCGCCTGCAGCAGTACCTGCGGCACGATCCCGAAATACGGCAGCGTCGTCACGATGCGTCGCGCGAGGCGCGCGCGTGCGAGGCCGATCTCGATCGCATTGCGCTTGTCGCCGGTGTACGGCGTGGGCGCGACATGTGCGGCCGACGCGTAGGCCTCGCGCGTGAGCGGCACGTGCGCTAGCGGGTGCGCATCGCGCATCAGGCACACGATCGTGTCGGAGAACAGGTCCTGGCGCGCGAACTGCGGGTCGGGCTTCGGCCAGTTGCCGATCACGAGATCGAGCGCGCCCGATTCGAGCGCGCCCGCATGGTCGAGCGCGGGATTCAGCGAATCGATTTCCAGGTGCGCATGCGGCGCCGCGTCGCGAAAGCGCTCGATCAGCGTCGGCATGAAGAAATCGTTCAGGTAGTCGGGCGCGGCGACGCGGAACGTGCGTCGCGCGGAAGACGGATCGAAATCGCCGTGCGGCGTCGCGATGAAGTCCACTTCGCGCAGCGCGCGCGACGCGGCTTCGAGCAGCGACGCGCCATATTCGGTCGGCACCATTCCGGATTTGCCGCGCACGAGGATCGGGTCGTTCAGCGTCTCGCGCAGCTTGCGCAGCGCGGTGCTGATCGCGGGCTGGGTCTGGTTCAACCGCAGGGCGGCCTGCGTGACGCTGCGCTCGAGCAGCAGCGTGCGCAATACGCGCACGAGCCAGATGTCGAGCGAGGCGGTACGGTCGTCGTCTTCCATCGATGCGGGGTGATTCGGGCGAAATTGGAGGCGGTCGGGATGCGAACCGGGCATTCCCGGGGCATGGATCCCGTCATGCGGGGTGGCCGCGAGAACGGCCCCTAACCTTACCGCAGCCGCGCGTTGCCGTGCGTAATACCGGCCATCACGCCCGCCCCTTGGGCAGCGTGCTGATGCGCGTGACCTCGTGCGATTCGAGCCAGTTCGGCGTGCGCGCGCAGTACAGCACCATCGGCAGCGCGTCCTCGCCCCAGAACAGTTGCCGGTTCATCCAGAAGGTCGGTACGCCGAACACGCCGAGCGCGATCGCGTCGGCGTTGTTGCGGGCCAGTTGCGCGGCGGTCCCCTCGAATTCGATCAGCGCGTCGCCGTGGCCGACGCCGACGCGCTCGCACAGCGCCGCGAAGCCTTCCGGCGTCGACGGATCGTTGCCGTCGCGCCAGATGAAGCGGAACATCTCCAGCACGGTCGCGATATCGGCGCGCAGCGCGATCGCGAGACGCAGCAGCTTGTCCGGATCGAACGGATGCGCGGGCGGCATCTTGAAGCGGATGCCGAGCTGTTCCGCGCGGAACAGCGCGTGACGGTACGTGAACACGCGTTTGGCCGGCACCTCGGCGCCCGGGCGCTGCCCCCAGTGGCGCTGCAGGTCGGCCAGCGACACGGCGACCGGCTCGAACGGCACGTCCGGCCACTTGTCGTGCTGCTCCAGCAGCAGATAGGAGAACGGCGACACGAAGTCGAAGAACCAGGCGGGCTGGGCGGTATCGAGGCCGGTTGTCATGGCGATCTCCAGTGGGGGCGCATGCCGCGCCCGGCGGCGCCGCCCTCCATGTTACGCGGCGGCGCGCGCATGCGGCAATGATCGCGGATCGTCCGCCTATGCGGAACCGGGAGTCGCCCGGGGGGGATCGCCGGCCGGCGGCGCGGCCCCGGCGCCGGCCGCCGGCGGGCCGCCCGTGCCGGGCGGATGCGCCGGCGCATCGTGGTCGTGCGCGGTGAGCCGCTCGCGCACGAAGCCGATGTGCTCGCGCAGCACGTAGAACTGCCCGGCGTACGCGAGCGGCATCTTCATCCGGTTCACGGCTTCCTCGATGTCGTCCAGCTCGTCGAGCAGCTGGACGCGTTCCTCTGCGGTGTGCTCGCCGAGCGCGCTGCGCTCGAGCGCGATCAGCGCGCCGTACCAGCGGTAGATGCGCGAGCGCACGCGCCAGCCGTACAGCGACGGCACGAGCCGCAACCCGGGAATCAGCACGACGATCAGCGGCACGACCACGACCAGCAACCGGTCGACGAGGCTTGCGACCCAGAACGGCAGCCGCCGGTACAGGAAGGTCTTGCCCGACTTGTAGTAGCGCGCGGCGTCGTCGGACAGCGGGAAGCCGCGCGTGACGGGCGACGGGAACTCGCCCGCGTGCTGCAGGATCGTCGCATGGCCGTGCACCTCGCGCGCCGCCTCGATCAGCAGGTCGGACAGCGCGGGGTGCAGCGAGTCGCGCGCGACCAGCTCGATCGTCGGCGCGACCGTATGGATGTCGGCGGGCGGCAGGTTCCGGCCGAGATCGTAGACGCCCATCGGCAGCGTGATCGCGGTCAGGTACGGAAAGCGCCGCGCATACGCCTCGGCCTGCGTGAACGAATACACGTGCACGCCCGGCGCGCGGAACAGCTTCGCCATCACCGGAATCTGCGTCGAGTCGCCGGACAGGAACGCCGCGTCGATCTTGCCCTCGAGCAGCGCGGTGGCGGCGTCCTCGCCGGCGGTCGGCAGCAGCTCGGTCGAGCCGCCCGGCACGATGCCGTTCATTTTCAGCAGGGCGAGGCTCAGCTCGCGCGCGCCGCTGCCTTCCGTGCCGAGCGCGAGCCGCTTGCCGTTGAAGTCGGACAGGCGCGCGACGACCGGGCCGCGGTACATGATCGCGAGCGGCACGTAGCCGATGCTGCCGAGCGACACGAGGTGTTCGTCGCGCTCCTTCGGGCCGATGCCGCTCTGAACGAAACCGACGTCGACCGGCGCGTTCGGGTTCGACAGCCGGGCGAGATTTTCGGCAGACCCTTCGGACGACTGGACGTCGAGCGTGACGCCGTTCTTCGCGAGGATCTCCTTGTACTTCTGCGCGGCATTCCAGTACGTGCTGCCGGGCGGCCCGGACGAAATCACGAGGGTGGACGGCGGCGCCGGCTGGATCAGCCGGACCGCGAGCCAGACGGCCGCGGCGGCGAGCAGCACGGTGGGGCCGATCGACAGCGCGAGGTCGCGCCACGACACCGCGACGAAGCGGGCGAGGATGCGGCGGGGCGGGCGGGGGCGGGCTGGCTTCATGGGTCGGCGGATGACGCTGGCGTGACGCATCGGTGACGGTCGTCGCGGGCGATGCGGAGTCTCGCGGCGATGGTACCCGGTTTCGCCGCGCATGCGCGAGTCGGGCGCGGCTGCGCGGCGACAGCGGCGGGGCCGCCGCGTCAAAAGCTTTGCGCTTCCGCGGGCGCTGGATTACATTGTGCGACGCAGCCGCGCCCGATTCGCGCGCGACCCGGCACGCAATGAGACCGGGCGCGTCCGGCCGGCGGCTGCCCGGCCCGGCCGGCCCGCTTTCGCGCGCGCCGGCCGCCGGCCCGTCTCGCCTCTCTCGCATCGCCGTGGAATACACCGGCCGTCCCGCCCGTTCGCGCGCGGGCCGACTGTCTTTGGGGGTATTCGGCCGTTCTGTGCATGGCCGTTCCGGAGTAACAAGGAGATAGCATGAAGTCGATCGTGTTGAGAGCGTTGAGCGTTGCCGCCGTGGCGGCCTGTCTGTCGGGCAGCGTGTATGCGCAGTCGAGCGACGCCACGGCCGCCGAGGCGCCGGCAGCCGCGTCGAAGGCCGCGGCGAAAACCGCGAAGAAGGCAAACCGCAAGCTGGGCTACGCGGTGCGCAAGGCGATTACGAAGGAACAGGGCGTGGACGTGGCGAACCTCGTCGTGCGCTCGAAGGGCGGCGCGATCACGCTGGAAGGCACGATGCCGGCCCAGGACCAGATCGACAAGGCCGAAGCCGCGGCCAAGGGCGTGAAGGGCGTCACGTCGGTCTCCAACCGGCTGACGGTTCAGCAGCAATAACGCCGGGCGGCGGCGCGCGAGCACCGCGTACGCCCGCTGTCGCGCGGGCCCCGGCACGCCGGGGCCCGTCGCGTTTCAACGGCCGCGAGCCGCGCGCGACGCGGCGGCGGACCGATAACGATACCGAGAGGGCGGCGATGACGAGGCACGGCTGGGGCAGGCGGATGGTTTTCGGCGCGGCGCTGGCCGCGGTCGCGATACTCGGCGCCTGCAACGACGACGCGTCGGCCGAGCGCAACCGGTTGCCCGGCTTCGTGTCGGGCAGCGTGCGCACGATGGCCTACGACGGCGCGAGCGACGACCTGCTGACCGCCGGCCTCGGCAAGACGGGCCTCGGCGCCGCGAGCGCGCCCGGTTTTGCGAACGCATCGCGGCCGACGAATGCCGAGCTGCGCCGGCTGGCGATCTGGTCGAACTACCGCGCGCTCGTGGACATGAGCGGGAACGGCGGCTACGGCCGCTTCTGGGGGCCGAACGTCGACCTCGACGGCAACGATACGCTCGGCGAAGGCAAGATCCCCGGCACCGAATATCTCGCGTACTCCGACGACGGCAGCGGCAGCAAGAACGTGACGCTGCTCGTGCAGGTGCCCGCCGGCTTCGATCCTGCCCGGCCGTGCATCGTCACCGCGACGTCGTCGGGCTCGCGCGGCGTGTACGGCGCGATTTCCGCGGCCGGCGAATGGGCGCTCAAGCGCGGCTGCGCGGTCGCCTACAACGACAAGGGCGGCGGCAACGGCGCGCACGAGCTCGGTTCCGACACCGTCACGCTGATCGACGGCACGCTCGCCAACGCCGTACTGGCCGGCACCGCAAGCCTGTTTACCGCGAACGTGACGAGCAGCGATCTCGCCGCCTTCAATGCCCGTTTCCCGAACCGCTACGCGTTCAAGCACGCGCATTCGCAGCAGAATCCCGAGCAGGACTGGGGCCGCGTGACGCTGCAGTCGGTCGAGTTCGCGTACTGGGCGCTCAACGAGCAGTTCGGACCGCTGATCGACGGCTCGCATCACGGCGTGCGCTATCGCGCCGGCGACATCACGACGATCGCCGCATCGGTCAGCAACGGCGGCGGCGCGGCGCTCGCGGCGGCCGAGCAGGACACCCGCAACTGGATTACCGCGGTCGTGGTCGGCGAACCGCAGATCAACGTGCGGATGGCGCCGAACGCGGTCGTCCGCTCGGGCGGCCAGCCGGTGCCGTCGTTCGGCCGGCCGCTGGCCGACTACGCGACGCTCGCGAACCTGTTGCAGCCGTGCGCGGCCGCATCGGCGTCGCTCGCCGGCGCGCCGTACCTGAGCGCGCTGCCGGTCGCGACCACGCAGTCGATCCGCACGCAGCGCTGCGCGACGCTCGCCGCGGCCGGGCTCGTGTCGGGCGCCGACACGCAGAGCCAGGCCGCCGACGCGCTCGCGCAGCTCCACGCGGCCGGCTACCTTGCCGATTCCGACCTGCTGCAGGCGCCGATGTGGGATTCGCAGGCGATTCCGGCGATCGCGGTCACCTATGCGAATGCGTACACGCGCTCGCGCGTGACCGACAACCTGTGCAATTTCAGCTTCGCGACGACGAACCCGGCGACGGGCGCCGTCGCGCCGCCCGCCGCATCGCCGATGCCGGCCGTGTTCGGCGTCGGCAACGGCGTGCCGCCGACAGCCGGCATCGACCTGGTGTTCAACACGGGCGCGGGTATCGACCACCGGCTCGCGACGCCCGATGCCAGCTTCGCGGGCGCGCTGTGCCTGCGCCAGCTGTGGACGAACGGGATGCTGGGGATGCCCGCGAACGTCGACGCGGTGCGCGTGAACGCGAACCTGCAGGGCAAGCCGGCGATCATCGTGCAGGGCCGCAGCGATGCGCTCGTGCCGGTGAACCACGCGTCGCGCGCCTACGTCGCGCAGAACGGCATCAGCGAGGGGGCGCGCAGCCAGCTCGTGTTCTACGAAGTGACGAACGGTCAGCACTTCGACGCGTTCCTGCCGGTCCCGGGCTTCGACACGCGCTTCGTGCCGGTGCACTACTACAACCTGCAGGCGCTGAACCTGATGTGGCGGCACCTGAAGAACAACGCGCCGCTGCCGCCGTCGCAGGTGATCCGCACGGTGCCGCGCGGCGGCACGCCAGGCGCCGCGCCCGCGCTGACGGGTGCGAACCTGCCGCCGATCTCGGCCGCGCCGGGCGCCAATGCGATCACGGCCGGCGCCGGCACGATCGACGTGCCGCTCTGACGGCGCCCGCCGCACAGCCCTCGCGAAGCCGGACCGTCGTCCGGCTTTTTCTTTTGCGCCGCATGGAATCGGTCCCGAACCGTCTTTTTTCGGAATGGCGAGTTCCGTAACAAATTATTACTTTACGGCGTTAAATCGGGGTCCTATTATGCGCCGGTATTTTCACTTAATTTAATAAATTCCAGATACGAGATATTCCTTTCTGTTTGTTTAATCGATCCTTTCGATTTTATTAAATCGGCTTGAAATGCGATTGGTCGATGTCGCGCGATTAATCGGCATTTCGTCGAGGGGGATCGTTTATCTGTTCGAAGCGAGGCGTCCAGAGCGGACGGGCTTTGCGGGGCATGCTTTTGCCGTCGATTTTCTGCGTCAACGGATGCGTGCAGCGAATTCGCATTGCTGCGAATTATTGAATGGTCGACCGCAATGGAATTGATTCCATTACGGGTTGAGAAAAATATGGGTGGGGTAAATCGTGCCGGTCGGCATTTGCCGATTCGGTAAAAAACTCGGAGTGCATCGCATAACGAATGCATTCCCGGTGCGGAGCGCCGGCGCAAATGATCCTTTGCGGCCGGCGACATTTATCGTTCTGTTCGAGAGGCAATAATGACGACACGGAAGTCCTTGAAAGACGGTTTCGCGCTATTCGGAACGACACTGAGCGTGCCGCTCGCCGCCGCCGCGGCCGCAGCACTGCTCGTCACGGGGTGCGGCGGCGACGACGGGTCGAGCCCGGCCGCCTCGGCCGCTGCCGCAGCCGTGACGACGGCCGGCGGCAGTTCGTCGGCCAGCACCGGTACGACGGCGGCCGCGGCCGACCAGCCGTACGTCGACACCGACGTGTACGGCACCGGGCCGAACGACGCGGTCACGGATTCGACGGAAGGCGCCGCGGTCGTGCACCGCCAGGTCACGATCGGCGGCAAGACCATCAATTACACGGCCACCACGGGCCACCTGACCACGATCGATCCGACCACGTCGGCGCCGAACGCGAAGATGTTCTACGTGGCGTACACGCAGGACAATCCGGACCCGTCGAAGCCGCGTCCGGTCACGTTCTTCTACAACGGCGGCCCCGGCTCGTCGTCGGTCTACCTGCTGCTCGGCTCGTACGGGCCGAAGCGCCTGCAGTCGTCGTTCCCGAACTTCACGCCGCCTTCGCCGTACAAGCTGCTCGACAACCCGGACAGCCTGCTCGACCGCACCGACCTCGTGTTCATCAACCCGGTCGGCACCGGTTACTCGGCGGCGATCGCCCCGGCGAAAAACAAGGACTTCTGGGGCACCGACCAGGACGCCCGCTCGATCGACCGCTTCATCCAGCGCTACCTGACCAAGTACTCGCGCTGGAATTCGCCGAAGTTCCTGTACGGCGAATCGTATGGCACCGCCCGCAGCGCGGTCGTGTCGTGGGTGCTGCATGAGGACGGCATCGACCTGAACGGGATCACGCTGCAGTCGTCGATCCTCGACTACTCGAACTCGCTGTCCGCGGCGGGCATCTTCCCGACGCTCGCGGCCGACGCGTTCTACTGGAAGAGGACGACCCTCAACCCGACGCCGACCAATCTCGACGCGTACATGGTCCAGGCGCGCAACTATGCGGACAACACGCTTGCCCCGCTGGTGCAGAAGCCGAACCCGCAGGACGGCGGCCTCGTGAACGTGCGGCTGAACCTGAACCTGCAGACCGCGCAGCAGATGGGCTCGTACATCGGCACGGACCCGACGTCGCTGATCCAGACCTTCGGCAACCCGGCCGCGCTCGGCAACGTGCCGTCGTCGGACGACAACCCGCCGTACACGTTCTTCCTGACGCTCGTGCCGGGCACGCAGATCGGCCAGTACGACGGTCGCGCGAACTTCACGGGCAAGGGCATCGCGCCGTACATCCTGCCGAACTCGGGCAGCAACGATCCGTCGATCACGAACGTCGGCGGCGCGTACACGGTGCTGTGGAACAGCTACATCAACACCGACCTCAAGTACACGTCGACGTCGTCGTTCGTGGACCTGAACGACCAGGTCTTCAACAACTGGGACTTCAGCCACACGGACCCGACCGGCGCGAACAAGGGCGGCGGCAATACGCTGTACACGGCCGGCGACCTGGCGTCGACGATGAGCGTGAACCCGGACCTGAAGGTGCTGTCGGCGAACGGCTATTTCGACGCCGTCACGCCGTTCCACCAGACCGAGCTGACGCTTGCGCAGATGCCGCTCGACCCGACGCTCAAGGCGCAGAACCTGACGATCAAGAACTATCCGTCGGGCCACATGATCTACCTGAACGACGCGTCGCGCACCGCGCTGAAGGGCGATCTCGCCAGCTTCTACGATGGCATCCTCGCGAACCGCACCGCACTGCAGCGCGTGTTGAAGCTGCAGGCGCGCACGCAGCAGCTCAAGCAGCAGCAACTGAAGCAGCAGGGGCAGTAAGCGCGACGGGCGGCGCACAACGCCGCCCCGAACGGATGACAGCCCGATCGGCACCGGCCGGTCGGGCTGTTTTCATTTGGCGGCGGCGACGGGCCGGCGCGCGCCTGGAGAGAATCGCGGTTGCTTCGCCTACGCGAGCACGAGCCGCACGCCGACCGCGACGAGCGTCGCGGCGAGCAGGTTGCGCAGCAGCCGCTCGGGCGCGCGCGCCGACAGCAGGCTGCCGAGCACGATGCCGGGCAGGGAGCCGAGCAGCAGCGACAGCAGCATCGACCAGTCGACCGAGCCGAGCAGCCAGTGGCCCATGCCGGCGACGAGCGTGAGCGGCACCGCGTGCGCGATGTCGGAACCGACGATGCGGGTCGTCGCGAGCGCCGGATAGAGCAGCAGCAGCACGGTTACGCCGATCGCACCGGCGCCGACCGACGTCATCGACACGAGCACGCCGAGCACGGCGCCCGTCAGCACGGTCGACCACAGCGTGCGGGCGGGGCTCGGCGCGAGCGGATTGCGCGCCGCGAACGCGGCGAGCTGCGGCCGGAAGATCAGTGCGAGCGACGTGAGCAGCAGCGCGACGCCGAGCACGAGCTGGATCATCCGGGCGGTGCCGGGCGAGTTCATCCCGTGCGTGTGAAGCCACCACAGCGTGACGGCCGCGGCCGGAACGCTGCCCGCCGCGAGCCGGCCCGTGATGCGCCAGTCGATCGAACCCTTCAGGCCGTGGACGAGCGTGCCGGTGGCCTTGGTCGCGGCGGCGTACAGCAGGTCGGTGCCGACCGCCGTCGCGGGGTGGACGCCGAACAGCAGCACGAGGATCGGCGTCATCAGCGAACCGCCGCCGACACCCGTCAGGCCGACGAGGATGCCGACGAACAGGCCGGACAGCGAGTACAGCAGATCGATATGGGGAAGCGACATCGGATGCGGGCGGTTATGCGGCGTCGGCGGCGGCGCGTGGATCAAGGTCCGCCATTGTCGCAAAAGTGGCGGGCCGACGTACGGCTTCGTCAAATTCGCACGATGCGCGCGACGGGGCGCGCTATGCGCGTGCGGGCAGTTCGCAGCCGTCGGGGCCGCACGCGGCCGCGTCGCTGCCGGCGAGTTCGACGATGCCGTCGCGCCATGCCTGGTCGAGTGCCTGCGCGAACGCGTCGGCCGGCTGCGCGCCCGACACCGCGTAGCGGCCGCCGAACACGAACAGCGGCACGCCGCGCCCGCCGATCTGCTCGGCGCGCGCGATGTCGGCCTCGACTTCGGCACGGTACGCGTCGCTGCGCAGCACGGCGTCGACGGCCGAGCGCTCGAGGCCGGCCTCGACCGCGAATTCGGTCAGCTCGGCGTGATCGAACAGCGAGCCATGTTCGCAGAAGTACGCGCGGTACAGCCGCTCGGTCAGCGTGTGCGCCCGGCCGGTCGCTTCCGCGAGCTTCACGAGCCGGTGGCCGTCGAGCGTATCGCCGACGAGCGTGCCGGGCAGGTCGTAGCGCAGCCCGACGCTCGCGGCCGCATCGGTCACCTGGCGCAGCATCTGGTCGACCTGCGCGGGCGACATCCGGTACTTGCCGGCGAGCATCGCCTCGACCGGCTCGACGGGCTGGCCGGGCATCAGCCGGTAGGCGCGCAGCGCGACGTCCACGCGGTCGGCGTGCGCGAATGCGGCGAGCGCCTCGTCGAAGCGGCGCTTGCCGATCCAGCACCACGGACAGATCAGGTCGGACCAGATTTCGACGGTCAGGGTCGGGCGGGCAGTCGGGGCGGGCATGGTCGTCATGAGCAGTTCGGATAAAAAATGTAACCGGGACTATATCATTTAATGTATCGGCACCTCGGCGCGGCCCGCGTCATGGGCAACAGGGGCGGGCCCGCCGTATCACGAAGCATAGACACGGAAGCGGCGTCCCGGTAGCGGCTGCCGGCGCCGGCAGCCGCCATGCGTTGCGGCGAACCGGCTGCGCGGGACGGTTCGCTCAAGCGTCGCCCTGCGTTTCCTTCAAGTGCTTGAGGTGCTTGTAGACCGTCGCGCGGCCCATCCCGAGCACGTTCGCGACGTAGTTCGCCGCGCTCTTGCCGCGAAACGCGCCTTCCGCGTAAAGCGCCTCGACGAGCTCGCGCCGGTGCTCGCGCGTGAGCCCGTTCAACCCGACCTGCCGCTCGCGCAGCCAGCCGTGCAGGAACGTGTTGATCCGCTCCTGCCAGTCGTCGCGGAACAGTTCATCCGGCTGGGCGACGACGCCCGCGCCCTTGATGAACAGGTCGAGCGTCGCGCGCACCTCGTCGAACACCGCGATATTGAAGTTGATGCACATCATCCCGGCCGGGCGGCCGGTGTCGTCGAACAGCACGTTGCTGACGCAGCGCATCCGCCGGCCGTCCCAGTTCAGCTTCTCGTACGGGCCGATCACGCGCTCGCGGGCGGAATGATCGATTTCCTCGAGCGCGGAGTCGTCGCCGATCTCGCGCTTCGACAGGTTGTTCGCGAGATACAGCACGGTCTGGTCGTGCAGGTCGTGGATCACGACTTCCGCGCAGGGAAAGAACAGCGCGGCGATACCGTCGGCGATCGGCGCGTAGCGGGTGAGCAGCAGGTCTTTGACGGGGGATTTCTTCTTGCGCATCGGTATCGCCATCTCGGGTGGGCGGGGGC
>NZ_JPGL01000022.1 GCF_000732615.1 Burkholderia paludis | reverse complement strand
CGGCTGGTCGGCTGGTCGGCTGCTCGGCTGCTCGGCTGCTCGGCTGCTCGGCTGCTCGGCTGCTCGGCTGCTCGGCTTCCCGACTGCCCGGCTTCCCGATTCCCCGACTCCCTAGTTCCCGGGCTGCTCGACTCCCCGACTGCTCCGCTCCTCCGCGGCCTGTGCACGCAACCAGCCAGCGTGGCACGAACGCGCGAAGCCGGTCCGCTTCCCGTCCACCGCCCACCTGCACACACTCCTTGGCATTTTCGCGTTTTGTTTAGTATTTTTAGTAACGTCGTTTTCGCAGATTAGCGCTTAAAAGCCCTTCATTCACGGGTATTCCCCGGCTATCCGGCCCGAATTCCGCGATACGTTTTACTATACAATCGCTTTCACCCTAAACAAACCGGAACCCGAACGATGGGCACCACCATTCGCGACGTGGCGCGGGCGGCAGAGGTCTCGATCGGCACCGTCTCCCGCGCGCTGAAGAACCAGCCGGGCCTGTCCGAAGCGACGCGTGCGCGCATCGTCGAGATCGCGCAGCGGCTCGGCTACGATCCCGCGCAGTTGCGGCCGCGCATCCGCCGGCTCACCTTCCTGCTGCACCGCCAGCACAACCGCTTCCCCGCGAGCCCGTTCTTCTCGCACGTGCTGCACGGCGTCGAGGACGCGTGCCGCGAGCGCGGCATCGTGCCGACGCTGCTCACGGTCGGGCCGAACGACGACGTGCTGCGCCAGATGCGCCCGCACGCGCCCGACGCGATCGCGGTGGCCGGCTTCATCGAGCCGGAGACGATCGAGGCGCTCGCCGCCACCGGCCGGCCGCTCGTGCTGATCGACCTGTGGGCGCCGGGGCTGCGCTCGGTGAACATCGACAACGCGACGGGCGCGGCGCTCGCGATGCGTCACCTGCTGGCCACCGGCCGCACACGGATCGCGTTCATCGGCGGCTCGCCCGCGCACTACAGCATCGCGCAGCGCGCGATCGGCTACCGGCGCGCGTTCTTCGAGGCCGGGCGGCTGTTCGATCCCGCCTACGAAGTGACGATCGACGCGGGGCTCGATCCCGACACCGGCGCCGCCCGCGCGATGGCGCAACTGCTCGACGCGCCGGGCCCGCGCCCGGACGCGGTATTCGCGTACAACGACGCGGCCGCGCTCGCCGCGCAGCGCGTCTGCGCCGCGCGCGGGCTGCGCATGCCCGACGACATCGCGATCGTCGGCTTCGACAACATCCCGGCGGCCGCGCACGCGAACCCGCCGCTCACGACGCTCGCGGTCGACAAGGAAGCGCTCGGCCGCCGCGGCGTCGAGCTGCTGCTCGCCGAGGCGCCCGAGCACACCGAGATTTCCCTGCCCGTCGAGCTGATCGTGCGGGCCAGCAGCCAGCCCGCCGGCTCGCCGGCACTCGATACCGCCACGGTCACTGAGTCATGAACATGCCCCCGGTCCAACCCTGCCCGGCCGCGCCGGCCGCCCACGCGCAAGCCGCGCCGTTCGTCGCGAGTTTCCGCGATCCGTCGTTCCTGCTGTCGCATGTCGAGGACACGCTGCGCTTCTACGCGACCAACGCGTTCGACCCGACCGGCGGCTTCTACCACTACTTCCGCGACGACGGCAGCGTCTACAACCGCACGTCGCGCCATCTGGTCAGCAGTTGCCGGTTCGTCTTCAACTACGCGATGGCGTACCGGCATTTCGGCGATGCGCGTCACCTCGAATACGCGCGCCACGGGCTGCGCTTCCTGCGCGACGCGCACTGGGACGACGCGCTGCAGGGCTACGACTGGGAACTCGACTGGCGCGACGGCGCGAAGCGCGCGACGCTCGACGGCACGCGCCACTGCTACGGGCTCGCGTTCGTGCTGCTGGCCGCCGCGCACGCGACGATGGCCGGCATCGACGAGGCGCGCTCGCTGATCGCGGCGACCTACGAGCTCGCCGAACACCGCTTCTGGGATGCGGCCGCGGGCCTCTACGCGGACGACGCGACGCCGAACTGGATCGTGTCGTCGTATCGCGGCCAGAACGCCAACATGCACATGACGGAGGCGCTGCTCGCGGCCTACGAGGCGACCGGCCATCTCACCTATCTCGATCGCGCGGAAAAGATCGCCAGCCACGTGACGCAGCGCCAGGCCGCGCTGTCGGACGGGCTCGTGTGGGAGCACTACCATGCGGACTGGTCGGTCGACTGGGACTACAACAAGGAAGACAGCTCGAACATCTTCCGCCCGTGGGGATTCCAGCCCGGCCACCAGACCGAATGGGCGAAGCTGCTGCTGATCCTCGAGCGGCACCGCCCGCTCGACTGGCTCGTGCCGCGCGCGGCCGAGCTGTTCGACGCGGCGCTCACGCACGCGTGGGACGCCGACCACGGCGGCCTGTACTACGGCTTCGGCCCCGACTTCACGATCTGCGACCACAACAAGTACTTCTGGGTGCAGGCGGAAACCTTCGCGGCGGCCGCGATGCTCGGCGCGCGCACCGGCAGCGAGCGCTTCTGGGACTGGTACGACGAGATCTGGCGCTACAGCTGGGCGCACTTCGTCGATCATCGCTACGGCGCGTGGTACCGGATCCTCACCTGCGACAACCGCAAGTACAGCGACGAAAAGAGCCCGGCCGGCAAGACCGACTATCACACGATGGGCGCGTGCTACGACGTGCTCGCGACCCTCGCGCGCGCGGCGCGCAGCGAGCCGACGCAATGAGCGGCGTCACGTTTCCGTCTTTCGTGTCGGCGGGCGACATCCTGACCGACATGGTGCGCGCGGGCGATGCGCAGTGGACGTCGGTGCCGGGCGGCGCCGGCTGGAACGTCGCACGCGCGGTCGCGCGGCTCGGCGTGCCGAGCGCGCTCGCGGGCGCGATCGGCGAAGACTGCTTCTCCGACGCGCTGTGGCGCGCGAGCGACGCGGCCGGGCTCGACCTGCGCTTCCTGCAGCGCGTCGCACGGCCGCCGCTGCTCGCGATCGTCCACGAGACCCGCCCGCCCGCGTACTTCTTCATCGGCGAAGCGAGCGCCGACCTCGCGTTCGATCCCGCGCGGCTGCCGGCCGGCTGGGCCGACCACGTGAAATGGGCGCATTTCGGCTGCATCAGCCTCGTGCGCGAACCGCTCGCGGGCACGCTGGCCGCGCTCGCGGCCGACCTGCACGCGCGCGGCGTGAAGATCAGCTTCGACCCGAACGTCCGGAACCTGATGACGGCCGCGTACCGGCCGACGCTGGAACGCATGGCCGCCCTCGCCGACCTGATCAAGGTGTCCGACGAGGACCTGCGGCACCTGTTCGGCGACGACGGCCCCGACGCGATCGCGGCCGTGCGCGCGCTGAACCCGCGCGCGGCCGTGCTCGTCACGCGCGGCGCGCAGGCGGCGACGCTCCATGCGGACGGCGACGTGCACGAGGCGCGCCCGCCGCGCGTCGAGGTTGTCGACACCGTCGGCGCGGGCGACGCGTCGATCGGCGGCATGCTGTTCAGCCTGATGGCGGCGCCGCAGCGGTCGTGGCGCGAGCATCTCGCGTTCGCGCTGGCGGCGGGCGCCGCCGCGTGCCGGCATACGGGCGCGCATGCGCCGACGCTCGACGAGGTCGTCGCGCTGATCGAGGGTTGACGGGAAGGTGTCCGGACGCGGCGTCCGGGCACCGCGACCGGACACCGTTCGGTCACCGATTAGCGGCGCTGTACATGCTGCGCCGCAGTGCTACGATGAAGTGTCGTTTTGCGGGAGAAGCAACGATGGACACCAACACGTTCACGAAAGGCATCTACACGGCCAAGGCGCATACCCAGCATGCCGGCAACGGGCAGTTCCAGGGATACGTGATCCTCTCGCGGGACGACGGGGACGAGACCGAGAACATGCGCTACGACGTCCACGCGACGAGCCCCAGCGAGGAGGAAGCGTTCGACGAGGCGAAGGCGCTCGCGCACCGGATCCTCGGCGAAATCGAGCTGTAACGCGCGCCGCCCGTTCCGGCGCGGCTCAGAGCAGCCGCGCCACCATCGATACCAGCATCGTCAGCACCAGCGTCGACATGAACGGGAACGGGTAGCGCCGCCCGCCGAGCGTCAGCGTGACGTCGCCCGGCATCCGCCCGATGCCGAGCTTGCCGAGCCACGGCCAGCAGCGCGTCAGGATCATCACCGCGACGAACGACGTCATCAGCCAGCGCAGCATGTCGAGAGTCCGTGTACAGGATTGCGCATGCGTTGCCGCGAGGAAGGCCGCTCGCGACGCGCGCGGCCGTTCTCGTGGCAACCCCACATCAAGGAATTCATGTCACGGGAATGCCCGCGATCGCCCGTGTGGCGGCGGTGTTCGCCGCTTGTCCGGTGCGGCCGGACGGCGCTCCTCACGCGTTGCCCGACGAGCGATCTCGGGCGTTCGCTTGCGCGCTCCATATATATAGGCCCCTGGTCAGAGCGCGTGCGAGCGATCGCCGCGCGCGAACGCGTCGAGCGTGCCGTCGATGCCGCGCGAGAACGCGATCACCTTGAACAGCTCGCCCATCTCGGCCTCGGAGATCAGCTTCTGCACCGCGTTCGCGGCCGGCAGGAACGCGTGGATGTCGGACGGATCGATCGCGGCCAGCGCATCGGTAATGCCCGCGTTCAGCAGGAAGCGCGCCTGCGACGTATAGCCGAGCAGGTCGGCGCCGGCGGCGATGGCCGCGTCGTAGATGCCGGTGAACTCGACGTGCGCGGTGATGTCCTGCAGCCCCGGGTACAGGAACGGGTCGTCGTGCGCGTGGTGGCGGTAGTGGCACATCAGCGTGCCGCGGTCGCGCTGCGGATGGTAGTACTCGTGCGCCGGAAAGCCGTAGTCGACCAGCAGCACCGCGCCGCGCCCGAGCATCGTGCAGACGGTGCGCGTAAACGCCAGCGCGGCCTCGTGCGTCTCGGTCACGTAGCCGTCGCCGGCCTCGTCGAGCCCCGCGAGCGCCGGCGGCAGGCCGGCCGGCGCGGCCGGTCGGTCCTCGAACACGAACGCCTGCCGCGCGTCGAGCGCGACGCCGCGCTCGCGCCATGCATCGCCCGCCTTCGCGAACAGCCGCACGGGCATCGCATCGAGCACCTCGTTGCCGACCACGACGCCGTCGAACCGTTCGGGCAGCGCGTCGAGCCAGCGCACCTTGTCCGCGAGCGCCGGTGCAGCCGCCGCGATCGTGTCGCGCTGGCGGGCGCGCAGCTCGCCGGACAGGTCGACGATCAGGTATTCGTCGACCGCGGCCTCCAGCGCGTCGAGCGCCGCGAGCAGCCCGGCCGCGAGCTTGCCGGTGCCGGCGCCGAATTCCATCACGCGGCGCGTGCCGCTCGCCGCGAGCGCTTCCGCGACCGGTTGCGCGAGGGTCTGCGCGAACAGCGGCGACAGCTCGGGCGCGGTGACGAAGTCGCTGCCGTCGTCGGCGCGGCGCCCGAACTTGCGCGCGCCGCCGCTGTAATAGCCGAGCCCGGGCGCATACAGCGCCCGCTCCATGAAGCGGTCGAACGGCAGCCAGCCGCCGGCCGCCGCGATCTCGTCGCGCAGTTGCGCGGCGAGGGTTTCGGACTGCGCGAGCGCGTCAGGGCCGGGAGCAGGTAAACTAGCGGGTTCGTGAGCTTTCGGGTTCATCCCGGCATTGTAAATGACCGTTTCAGCCGATACGTCGACGCAGCGCGTGGCGCTCGTCACAGGCGCCCTGGGCAGTGCCGCCGACGCCGCGTCGATCGGACGTGCGCTCGCAACCGGATTCGCGCGGCGCGGCTGGGATGTCGCGCTGCAGCGCGGCCAGGGCGCGCCGCGCGCCGCGGCCGCCGCGCTCGTCGCCGAAGTCGCGGCGCTCGGCCGCCGTGCGGTCGTGCTCGACGCCGATCTGGCCCTGGAAACCGATGCGACCGCGCTCGTCGCCGCGTGCGGCGCGGCGCTCGGCCGGCCCGCGTGCACGGTGTTCGTGAGCGCCAGCGCAGGCGCCGACGACGCGCACACGGTGGACGGCGCGGCGCTGGCCGGCGCGCTGGCGCGCAACGTGACGGCGCCGCTCGCGCTGGCGCGCGCGCTCGCCGACGCGACGCCCGACGCCGCGTGCGAGCACGAGGCGCTGCGCGCATGCGCAATCCACGTGCTGGACCAGGCGCTGTTTCACCCGGCGCCGGCGCAGCTGTCGCACGCGCTGATGCAGGCGGCGCTGAACCGCGCGACGCCGGCGCTGGCGCTCGCGCTCGCGCCGAAGGTGCGCGTCGCGGCGCTCGTGCGCGGCCATGCGCCGCACGCGGACGACATCGCGGCAGCCGTCTGCTATCTCGCGAGCGCGCCCGGCATCACGGGCGCGACGCTGACCGTCGACGGCGGCGAGCACCTCGTGCCGCCTGCCGCCGGCCCGAATGAATGAACCGCGCGGGCGCGGCCTGACCGCCGCCGCCCGCGCCGCTTTGCGTGTGCGCACGCCAATTTGACTGGAACGACCATGTTTTCCGCTCTCCTGCACCCCCGCCTCGCGGATTGCCGCAGGCTCTACCTGCGCGATTACGAGGTGCACATCAACATCGGTGCCTTCGAACACGAGAAGCGCGGCGAGCAGCGCGTCGTCATCAATGTCGACCTGTTCGTGCCGCTCGCGCTGTCCACCCCCGTCGACGACCGGCTGCATGAAATCGTCGACTACGACCTGATGAAGCAGAGCGTCGCGCACTGCGTGGCGCGCGGCCACATCCACCTGCAGGAAACGCTGTGCGACGCGATCGCCGCGCACCTGCTGACGCACGATGCCGTGCGCGCGGTACGTGTCCGTACCGAAAAACCGGACGCCTATCCGGACTGCGACGCCGTCGGCGTCGAAGTCTTTCGCATCAAGGACGAGGAGCGCGCATGAACGCCCCCCACATGAATGACACGGCGGCCGACGCCGCCCCCCTCGACGCGACCGCCGCCCCGGCCGGCCGCCAGGCGCTGACGCGCCGCGAACAGAAGGAAGCGTACGAGAACAACAAGCTGTTCAAGCGGATCGCGCGCCAGGTCGGCCAGGCGATCGGCGACTACAACATGATCGAGCAGGGCGACAAGGTGATGGTGTGCCTGTCGGGCGGCAAGGACAGCTACGCGATGCTCGACGTGCTGCTGCGCCTGCGCGAGCGCGCGCCGATCGACTTCGACATCGTCGCGGTCAACCTCGACCAGAAGCAGCCGGGCTTCCCGGAGCACGTGCTGCCGGAATACCTGAAGCAGGTCGGCGTGCCGTTCCACATCGAGAACCAGGACACCTACAGCATCGTCAAGCGGCTCGTGCCCGAAGGCAAGACGACCTGCTCGCTGTGCTCGCGGCTGCGCCGCGGGATCCTGTACCGCGTGGCGGGCGAGCTCGGCGCGACCAAGATCGCGCTCGGCCATCACCGCGACGACATCGTGCAGACGCTGCTGCTCAACATGTTCTACGGCGGCAAGCTGAAGGGAATGCCGCCGAAGCTGCAGTCGGACGACGGCAGGAACATCGTGATCCGCCCGCTCGCGTACGTGAAGGAAACCGATCTCGAGAAATACGCGGAGCTGCGCGAATTCCCGATCATCCCGTGCAACCTGTGCGGCAGCCAGCCGAACCTGAAACGCGCGGAGATGAAGGCGCTGATCCGCGAGTGGGACAAGCGCTTCCCCGGCCGCGTCGAAAACATGTTCAACGCGCTCGCGAAGGTCGTGCCGTCGCACCTGATGGACACGACGCTGTTCCCGTTCACGTCGCTGCGCGCGACCGGCGAAGCCGATCCGCTCGGCGACATCGCGTTCGACGAGGAGCCGTGCGCGTCGGGCGACGACACGGCGCCGGCGGGCGCCGCCCGGCCGATCTCGATCGTCCAGTTCGACGACCTGTAATCGGGGCGGGAACCCGCCGGAACGGGCGCGCCGGCGGCCCGTTCCGGCGTTGTTGCCGCGCCGCAGCAGGCCCGGAACGCCGGGAGCCGCATGCTAAAATGGACGGCTTCGAACTCCTCTGACTAGCTGGCGCCATGAATATCGTGATTTTGGCGGCAGGCACCGGCAAGCGCATGCGTTCCGCGCTGCCGAAAGTGCTTCATCCCCTGGCCGGCAGGCCGCTTCTCTCCCACGTCATCGACACCGCGCGCACGCTGCAGCCGTCCCGGCTCGTCGTCGTCGTCGGCCACGGCGCCGAGCAGGTCCAGGCCGCCGTCGCCGCGCCCGACGTGCAGTTCGCGGTGCAGGCCGAGCAGCTCGGCACCGGTCATGCGGTGCGCCAGGCGCTGCCGCTCCTCGACCCCGCCCAGCCGACCCTCGTGCTGTACGGCGACGTGCCGCTCACCCGCGCATCGACGCTGCACCGCCTCGTCGACGCCGCGCGCGACGGCCGCTACGGGATCCTGACCGTCACGCTCGACGATCCGGCCGGTTACGGCCGCATCGTGCGCGACGCATCCGGCTTCGTCACGCGCATCGTCGAGCAGAAGGACGCGTCGCCGGAAGAACTGAAGATCGCCGAGATCAATACGGGCATCATCGTCACGCCCACGGCCCAGCTGTCGATGTGGCTCGGCGCGCTGAAGAACGAAAACGCGCAGGGCGAGTACTACCTGACCGACGTCGTCGAACTCGCGATCGAGGCCGGTTTCGAGGTCGTCACCGCGCAGCCCGACGAGGAATGGGAAACGCTCGGCGTGAACAGCAAGGCGCAGCTCGCCGAGCTCGAACGCATCCACCAGCGCAATGTCGCCGAAGCGCTGCTCGTCGAAGGCGTCACGCTCGCCGATCCGGCGCGCATCGACGTGCGCGGCACGCTGCGCTGCGGCCGCGACGTGTCGATCGACGTGAACTGCGTGTTCGAAGGCAACGTGACGCTCGCCGACAACGTGACGATCGGCGCGAACTGCGTGATCCGCAACGCGTCGGTCGGCGCGGGCACGCGCATCGACGCGTTCACCCACATCGACGGCGCCGAGCTCGGCGCGCACACCGTGATCGGCCCGTACGCGCGGCTGCGCCCCGGCGCGCAGCTCGCGGACGAAGCGCACGTCGGCAACTTCGTCGAGGTGAAGAACGCGGTGATCGGCCACGGCTCGAAGGCGAACCACCTCACGTACATCGGCGACGCCGACATCGGCGCGCGCGTGAACATCGGCGCGGGCACGATCACCTGCAACTACGACGGCGCGAACAAGTTCCGCACCGTGATCGAGGACGATGTGTTCGTCGGCTCCGACACGCAGCTCGTCGCGCCCGTGCGCGTCGGCCGCGGCGTGACGATCGCCGCCGGCACGACGATCTGGAAGGACGTGGCCGACGGCCTGCTCGCGTTGAACGAGAAGACCCAGACCGCGAAAAGCGGCTACGTCCGCCCGGTCAAGAAGAAAACTTAATATCACGCGGGTGCCCTGGGGCACCCGCCTCCACATAGAAGGCAGATTTCATGTGCGGCATTGTCGGCGCAGTTGCGCAGCGTAATATCGTTCCGGTGCTGATCGAAGGTCTGCGGCGCCTCGAATACCGTGGCTACGACTCGTGCGGCGTCGCCGTGCTCGAGCCGGACGCACCGAAGCGCGCGCGCAGCGTCGCACGCGTCGCCGATCTCGACACGCAGGTGCGCGAGTCGCACCTCGAAGGCACGACGGGCGTCGCGCACACGCGCTGGGCCACGCACGGCGCGCCCGTCACGCACAACGCGCACCCGATCTTCTCGTCGGACGCGCTCGCGCTCGTCCACAACGGCATCATCGAGAACTTCGAGTCGCTGCGCGACGCGCTGCGCGCGAAGGGCTACACCTTCGTGTCGCAGACCGACACCGAAGTGATCGCGCACCTCGTGCACAGCCTGTATCGCGGCAACCTGTTCGACGCGGTGCGCGAAGCGGTCGGCCAGTTGCACGGCGCGTACGCGATCGCCGTGATCCACAAGGATCAGCCGCACACCGTCGTCGGCGCCCGCCAGGGGTCGCCGCTCGTCGTCGGCCACGGCGACGGCGAGAATTTCCTCGCGTCCGACGCGCTGGCACTCGCGGGCAGCACCGACCGCTTCACGTTCCTCGAGGAAGGCGACGTGTGCGAGCTGTCGCTCGACGGCGTGAAGATCGTCGACCGCCACGGCGCGCTCGCGCAGCGCGAGGTCCGCGTGGTGAGCGCCTACGGCGGCGCGGTCGAACTCGGCCCGTATCGCCATTTCATGCAGAAGGAAATCTTCGAGCAGCCGCGCGCGATCAGCGACACCGTGCCGCAAACGGACGCGTTCGACGCGACGCTGTTCGGCGACGCCGCGCCCGCCGCGTTCGCGGACATCGACAGCCTGCTGATCCTCGCGTGCGGCACGAGCTACTACTCGGGCCTCACCGCGAAGTACTGGCTCGAATCGATCGCGAAGATCCCGACCCAGGTCGAGATCGCGAGCGAATACCGCTACCGCGAATCGGTGCCGAACCCGCGCCAGCTCGTGCTCGTGATCTCGCAGTCGGGCGAGACGGCCGATACGCTCGCGGCGCTCAAGCACGCGCAATCGCTCGGCCATGCGCACACGCTGGCCGTCTGCAACGTCGCGACGAGCGCGATGGTGCGCCTCACGGAGATGCAGTTCCTGACGCACGCGGGCACCGAAATCGGCGTGGCGTCGACGAAGGCGTTCACGACCCAGCTCGTCGCGCTGTTCGTGCTGGCCGCGACGCTCGGCAAGCTGCGCGGGCACGTCGACGCCGCGCAGGAAGCCGAATTCCTGAAGCAGCTGCGCCACCTGCCGGCCGCGCTGAACAGCGTGCTCGTGCTGGAGCCGCAGATCATCGCGTGGTCGGAGGAATTCGCGCGCAAGGAAAACGCGCTGTTCCTCGGCCGCGGGCTGCACTACCCGATCGCGCTCGAAGGCGCGCTGAAGCTGAAGGAAATCTCGTACATCCACGCCGAGGCCTATCCGGCCGGCGAACTGAAGCACGGGCCGCTCGCGCTCGTCACGGAGGCGATGCCGGTCGTCACGGTCGCGCCGAACGACACGCTGCTCGAAAAGCTGAAGTCGAACATGCAGGAAGTGCGCGCGCGCGGCGGCGAGCTCTACGTGTTCGCCGATGCCGACACGCAGATCGTCAACGACGACGGCCTGCACGTGATCCGGATGCCGGAGCACTACGGGCAACTGTCGCCGATCCTGCACGTCGTGCCGCTGCAATTGCTCGCGTACCACACCGCGTGCGCGCGCGGCACCGACGTCGACAAGCCGCGGAACCTCGCGAAATCGGTGACGGTGGAGTAACGCGGGACGCCAGCCGGCGCGGCCGGTCCGGCGCGCCGGCGAGACAGACGGAGAAACAATGGTAAGACTGTTTGGATGCGGTTTGCTGGCGCTGACGTTCGCGTCGACGGGCTGGGCGGCCGAGCACTACGTCGAGGTCTGGAACCCGCCCGAGGCGCGGCTGCCGGCAGCCCGTGCGCCGGCCGCGCGCGCGACGGCCGACGCGCACGCCGGCAAAAGCGCGGAGAAGCACGCGAGCGTCACGCCGAAGGCAGCGGTGAAGCCGCACAAGCGCCGCGTCGCGCAGGCCGTGAAGGCCGCGCCCCGCGCACCCGCCGCCGCGCCCGACACGCCGCCCGCCCCGCGCCCCGTCGCGCAGCCCGCGCCGGGCCGTCTCACGGTGATGCAGCCGGCTGCGCCCGACGCGCAGCACGCGCTCAATTTCTCCGACATCCCGCGTCAATACACGCCGGACGGCAATGTGCTGCGGGTCGGCACACGCAACCGTTCCGCGGAGGTGACTCGATAATGGAAGCACAGACCTACCGCGGCTACCAGATCTGGGGCCACGCGATCCTGCAGCAGGACGAGATCCTGCAGCCCGAACGCTTCGCGGGGAGCGGCACGATCACGCAGAACAACCGGCTGGTCGAGGCGTCGGGCGTGCTCGGCGTGTTCGACACCGAGGACGACGCCCGCGAAGCGGGGCTCGAATGGGCCCGCGCGTGGATCGACGGCCACAGCTGAACCACCGCCCGGGCGCGGCAGCAGCCTGCCCGCCGCCCCTTCGGGCCGGTTCCCGCCCTCGCAGGGCGACCGGCGGCGCCGGGCGGCTTCCCCGCCCATCCCGCCACCATGCGAATATGTCCATATCCGCATGAACGCACTTGACCTTCCCACCCTGGCAAGCTTCATGCTGGCGGGGCTCGTCAATCGTCAACTCAGGAGAACACGATGGAATTCGAAGTCCAGGACATGACCTGCGGCGGCTGCGCCAACGCGATCACGCGTGCGGTAACGGCCGCCGATCCCGCCGCGAAGCTCGACATCGACGTCGCGGCGAAAATCGTCAGGGTCGAATCGGCGCAAGGCGCCGAGCGCGTGCAGTCGATCATCGAAGCCGCCGGCTTCCACCCCGCGCTGCGCGCCGCGTAACGCCGCCGCGGGGCCGCCGCCCGACGGCGGCGGGCCCGCGCCCGGCCGCGCGTCAGCGCAGCCGGATCAGCGTCGATTTCAGTTCCGTGTACTTCTCGAGCGCGTGCAGCGACTTGTCGCGGCCGTTGCCCGACTGCTTGTAGCCGCCGAACGGGAAGTTCATGTCGCCGCCCTCGTCGTAGCAGTTCACCCACACGGTGCCCGCGCGCAGCCGGCGCGACACGTCGTGCGCGGTGGTCAGGTCCGACGTCCACACGGCCGCGGCCAGCCCGTATTCGGTATCGTTCGCGATCCGCACGGCTTCGTCGACGTCGTCGAACACGATCACCGACAGCACCGGCCCGAAGATCTCCTCGCGCGCGATCTTCGCATCGGGCTTCACCTCGAACACGGTCGGCTCGACGTAGAAGCCGCCCGTCTCCTCCTTCACGCGTGCGCCGCCCGTGACCAGCCGGCCTTCGCCGCGGCCGGCCTCGATATAGCCGAGCACCCGCTCGAGCTGAATGCCGTCGACGATCGCCCCCATCGACACCGACGGATCGAGCGGATTGCCCGGTACGTACGCGCGCGCGGCCGCGACGAGCTTCTCGATGAACGCGTCCTTGATGTCGCGATGCACGAGCAGCCGCGACCCGGCCGTGCACATCTCGCCCATGTTGTAGAAGATCGCGCCGGCCGCGGCCTGCGCGGCGCGGTCGAGATCGGGGCAATCGGGCAGCACGATGTTCGGCGACTTGCCGCCGAGTTCGAGCCACGCCCGCTTCAGGTTCGACTGCGCCGCATACTGCATGATCAGCTTGCCGACCGCCGTCGAACCCGTAAACGCGATGCAATCGACGTCGCGATGCAGCGCGAGCAGCTTGCCGGGCTCGCCCGCGCCCGGTACGACATTAAACACGCCGGCCGGAATGCCGGCTTCGTACGCCAGCTGGGCGACGCGAATCGCGGTCAGCGGCGATTTCTCGGACGGCTTCAGCACCACGCTGTTGCCGGCCGCGAGCGCGGGGCCGAATTTCCACGCGGCCATCAGGATCGGGAAGTTCCACGGCACGACGGCCGCCACCACGCCGACCGGCTCGCGCGTGACGAGGCCGACGAGATGATGATCGGCGGGCGCCACTTCGCCGCCCACCTTGTCGATCGCCTCCGCGAACCATTCGACGCAGTACGCGGCGCCCGGCACGTCGACCGTCGTCGTGTCGCCGATCGGCTTGCCGGCATCGAGCGTCTCGAGCAGGGCCAGCTCGTCGAGGTGGGCGCGCATCAGTTCGGCCCAGCGCAACAGCACGGCCTTGCGGGCACGCGGGTTCAGGCCGGCCCACACGCCCGCGTCGAAAGCGCGGCGCGCGGCCGCGACGGCCGCGTTCACGTCGGCCTCGCCGCACTCGGCGACCTTCGCCAGCACGCGGCCGTCGATCGGGCTCACGCAGTCGAATGTCCTGCCGCCCTGCGCGTCGCGCAACGCGCCGTCGATGAATGCGCGCCCTTCGATCTCGAGCGACGCCGCCTTGTCCTGCCAGTCAGCCAAAGTCAACTTGTTCATCAGGATGCCTCAGTTTTTAGGCATTCGCGACGCGGCGCGCCGCGCGCGTGGCGCGCGGCCGGCCGGCAGCGAATGCGGTGACGCGCGGCCGGAAGCTCAGAAGGTCGCCGGCGAATTGGCCGACACGACCTCGCAGATCAGTTCCGCGCTGGGATTGCGAAAACGGTGCGGCAAACGGCTTTCGAAGTAGTAGCCGTCTCCGGGGTCGAGCAGCCACGTCGCGCCGTCGACGGTCAGCTCGAGCCGCCCCGACACGACGACGCCGCCTTCGTGCCCCGCGTGCACGAGCATCTCGGGGCCCGTATCGGCATACGGCTGGTAGATCTCGCGCAGGATGCACATGTTGCGATCCTTCACGCTCGCGCCGACCAGGTGAAACGCCAGCGTGTCGTTGCCGAGGTTCGGCATTTCGTCGCGACGCGACACGACCGACCGCGATTCGACGAGCTCGAACGTGAAGAACTCCGCGAGACTCATCGGGATGCATTCGAGCAGTTTCTTCAGCGAGCCGACCGACGGGCTCACGCGCCCCTGTTCGATCAGCGAGATCGTGCCGTTGGTCACGCCGGCCCGCTTCGCGAGTTCGCGTTGCGACAGGCCATGCTTGTTGCGTACGAAACGCAGGCGCTCGGCTACTTCGGTGGACATCGATTCGGTTTCGGACACGATAAGTGCGATGACAAAGTGAAACGACGCGGTGGACAGCCGTTGAATATTCTAATCACTTTATGCCGCTCATCAGCGGGGAAAACCCTGAAAGGCGTTCGAAATAATGAACGCCAGGTCAACCATTCCCGTTAAGAATCTTTTATTCGCACTGCTCGGGAAAGCCCTGATGCAACACCTTTAAAAAAACATTTGACGCCGTTTTTGGCTCGTATATGCTGGCTCTCAGGTTAGCGTCATCAAGCTTTCATGGGCAGCAAAAAACGTTATTGCAGCGCAAAATTGATGCCCATCAATGTAAATAACGCGTAACCGGCACCTTGATTATTTTAAACGCCCAGCGCGCTGAAACGATCGGGTGTTCAATACTTTCAACAACCAGTCGAGTGTAATCGTGAGAGTCCGTGGCCCTCTGGTGAGGTGGGATCGAGGCGATGTGCGAAGTTTGCGCAGCGCGGCGCCCGCTTCCGACGACGGCAGTTGCGGCTGGCATAGTCCTCGCCTGCTTCACCTGTCGATCTACACCATCCTGTCCCGTCGTTCCGTCCGACGTCACAACGCTGTTTCCGCACGCGCCTTCGTTGCCGTCGATACCGACGAAGTGGCGTCGCTGCTGCCGTAGCGCCTCTCCTTTCTTCACGTCGTTCGTTTCATCCGCCGATTTGCCAACCGCATCGTCCATGCGGTGACGGCACGCGTTCGCGCATGCATTGCCGCGTCGCGTATCGCGCTGAAACGAACGACGGCCTGATCGTCGCGCGCAGCGCGGATCGCCACGCCATTCCGCTGCGCCCATTCACCAGCGGCCTTGCGCCTCGCGCCAGGCTGCGGGGCTGTTGCACGCCGGCGTTTCGCCACAGCCGGCAAGACCACGCAACGGCCCTCCGGAAACCGATTGACGTCATGGAAAGGAAACCTCTCGTCGGCATCACCGCCGACTACACGCAAATCGGCGCACATGCGTCGCATACGGTCGGCGACAAATACGTCGCGGCGATCGTCGACGGCGCGCACGCGCTCGCGATGGTGCTGCCCGCGCTCGGCGATCGCCAGCCGGTCGACGACGTGCTCGACACGGTCGACGGCCTGCTGTTTACCGGCAGCTACTCGAACGTCGAGCCGCATCGCTACGGCGGCGAACCGAGTGCGCCCGGCACGAAGCACGACCCGGCGCGCGATGCGACCACGCTGCCGCTGCTGCGCGCGGCGATCGTCGCGGGTGTGCCCGTGCTCGCCGTCTGCCGCGGCTTCCAGGAGCTGAACGTCGTCTGCGGCGGCACGCTGCACCAGCGCGTGCACGACGTGCCGGGCTTCGCCGATCACCGCGAGGACGACGACGCGCCGATGGACACGCAATACGGCCCCGCGCACGTCGTGCGCCTGACGCCGGGCGGCAAGCTGCATGCGCTCGCCGGCGGCCGCGACGAAGTGCACGTGAATTCGCTGCACAAGCAGGGCATCGCGCAGCTCGGCTCCGGCCTCGCCGTCGAGGCCGTCGCGCCGGACGGCCTGATCGAGGCCGTGAGCGTCGTCGATGCACCGGCTTTCGCCCTTGCCGTGCAGTGGCATCCGGAGTGGAAGCATGCGCAGGACCCGCTGTCGAGCGCGATCTTCCGCGCCTTCGGCGATGCCTGCCGCGCCCGCCGCGCCGCCCGCACGCGCGCCATGGCCGCCGCCGCGCTCGCGTGAGCGCGCCGACCCATCCAACGAGAACAGACATGCACGACATCGAAGACTTTCTGAAGCAGCACCGGATCACCGAGATCGAAGCGATCATCCCCGACATGGCCGGCATCGCGCGCGGCAAGATCACGCCCCGCAACAAGTTCACGTCCGGCGAATCGATGCGCCTGCCGCAAGCCGTGATGGTGCAGACCGTCACCGGCGAATATCCGGAAGACGGCTCGCTGACCGGCGTGACCGACCCCGACATGGTGTGCGTACCCGACGCGTCGACGATCCGCCTGATCCCGTGGGCCATCGACCCGACCGCGCAGGTGATTCACGACTGCGTGCACTTCGACGGCTCGCCGGTCGAGATCTCGCCGCGCTACGTGCTGCGCCGCGTGCTCGACCTGTACAAGGCGAAGGGCTGGAAGCCCGTGGTCGCACCGGAGCTCGAGTTCTACCTGGTCGACATGAACAAGGATCCGGATCTGCCGCTGCGTCCGCCGGTCGGCCGCACGGGCCGCCCCGAAACGGGCCGCCAGTCGTATTCGATCGAGGCCGTCAACGAGTTCGACCCGCTGTTCGAGGATATCTACGAGTACTGCGAAGCACAGAACCTCGACATCGACACGCTGATCCATGAAGTCGGCGCCGCGCAGATGGAGATCAACTTCATGCACGGCGACGCGCTGTCGCTGGCCGACCAGGTGTTCCTGTTCAAGCGCACGGTGCGCGAGGCCGCGCTGCGCCACAACATGTACGCGACGTTCATGGCCAAGCCGATGGAGGACGAACCGGGTTCGGCGATGCACGTGCACCAGAGCATCGTCGACGAGGAAACCGGCCAGAACCTGTTCACGTCGCAGGAAACGGGCGGCGCGACGTCGATGTTCTACAACTATCTCGCCGGGCTGCAGAAGTACACGCCCGCGCTGATGCCGATCTTCGCGCCGTACATCAACTCGTACCGCCGGCTGTCGCGCTTCATGGCCGCGCCGATCAACGTGCAGTGGGGCTACGACAATCGCACGGTGGGCTTCCGCATCCCGCACTCGGGGCCGGCCGCGCGCCGGATCGAGAACCGCATTCCGGGCGTCGACTGCAACCCGTACCTCGCGCTCGCCGCGACGCTCGCCGCCGGCTACCTCGGCATGACGCAACGCCTGGAGCCGACCGAGCCGCTCGTCAGCGACGGCTACGACCTGCCGTACCAGTTGCCGCGCAACCTCGAGGAAGGTCTGACGCTGATGGCCGCGTGCGAGCCGCTCGGCGAGATCCTCGGCCAGAAATTCCTGAAGGCGTATTTCGCGCTGAAGGAAACCGAATACGAAGCGTTCTTCCGCGTGATCAGCTCGTGGGAACGCCGCCATCTGCTGCTGCACGTCTGAGCGTGCACCCGACCGACTACGGAATCACGGAGGAAACATGACTTACCGCAACGAATCGGCCTGGGTCCAGCCGGCCGCCCCGACCGCACCGGCCGCCGCGCCGCGCGCGACGCAGGCACGCTCGACCGCCGAATACCGCGCGCTCGACGCCGCGCACCACATTCACCCGTTCTCGGACATGGGCGCGCTGAACCGCGCCGGCAGCCGCGTGATCGTGAAGGCCGACGGCGTCTATCTGTGGGACTCGGAAGGCAACAAGATCATCGACGGGATGGCCGGCCTGTGGTGCGTGAACGTCGGCTACGGCCGCAAGGAGCTCGCCGACGCCGCGTATCGCCAGATCCAGGAACTGCCGTTCTACAACACCTTCTTCAAGACCACCCACCCGCCGGTGATCGAGCTGTCCGCGCTGCTCGCGGAAGTCACGCCCGCCGGCTTCAACCACTTCTTCTACTGCAACAGCGGCTCGGAAGGCAACGACACCGTGCTGCGCCTCGTGCACCAGTACTGGCGCGTGCAGGGCCAGCCGCAGAAGAAGTTCGTGATCTCGCGCAAGAACGGCTACCACGGCTCGACGATCGCCGGCGGCACGCTCGGCGGGATGGGCTACATGCACGAGCAGATGCCGTCGAAGGTCGAGCACATCGTGCATATCGACCAGCCGTACTTCTTCGGCGAAGCGCAGCCGGGCGACACGCCGGAAGCGTTCGGCCTCGCCCGCGCACAGCAGCTCGAGGCGAAGATCCTCGAGCTCGGCGCGGAAAACGTCGCCGCGTTCATCGGCGAGCCGTTCCAGGGCGCGGGCGGCGTGATCTTCCCGCCGTCGACGTACTGGCCGGAAATCCAGCGGATCTGCCGCAAGTACGACATCCTGCTGGTCGCCGACGAAGTGATCGGCGGCTTCGGGCGCACCGGCGAGTGGTTCGCGCATCAGCACTTCGGCTTCGAGCCGGACCTGATCACGATGGCGAAGGGGCTGACGTCGGGCTACGTGCCGATGGGCGCGGTCGGCATCCACGAGCGCGTGGCGCGGCCGATCATCGACAACGGCGAATTCAACCACGGCCTCACGTACTCGGGGCACCCGGTGGCGGCGGCCGTCGCGGTCGCGAACCTGAAGCTGCTGCGCGACGACGGGATCGTCGAACGCGTGAAGACCGGCATCGGGCCGTATTTCCAGCGCCGGTTGCGCGACGCGTTGGGCGATCATCCGATCGTCGGCGAGATTGCGGGAGCGGGGCTGGTCGCGGGTGTTCAGCTTGCGAGCGACCGGGGCCGGCGCGAGCGGTTCGGCGCGGGTGTCGATATCGGCACGATCTGCCGCGACTTCTGCTTCAACGGCAACCTGATCATGCGCGCGACGGGGGACCGGATGCTGCTGTCGCCGCCGCTCGTGATCCGCGAGGCGGAGGTCGACGAGATCGTCGACAAGGCGAAGCGCGCGTTCGATGCGACGCTGCAACGGGTGGGGTAAGGGCGCTACGCGCTGCGTTCGCGCCGTAGCGGCCACGCGAGCGGCATGTCGAATGTTGCGATCGGGATCCGGACGAGGGAGTCGTGCGACGGGGCGGGGCGCACACGGGACGGAGCGCGTCCGGTAATCGGGCCGACCTGTGGGCGGCCCGGTTGCCGTCACGCGCTGCGGTGTCGTCCGGGTGCCTGGAGACGACGGGGCTAGACTACGCGTGCGCGAATCGCTGGGGCTCGAAATTCAGGATGAGGGCCGCAGACGATGCAATATCCATCGTTCCCGTTTCGACGACGAGATCGGGGGCTACCGGTACTTCGTATGGGTCCGAGATGCCGGTGAATTGCGTCGTCTGGCCGGTGATCGCCTTTGCATAGAGCTGCTTCGGATCGCGGGCGGAGCAAGTGGCGATATCGGTTTTCAGATAGATCTCGACGAATCGGTTCGCGCCGATGATCTGTCGTGCCCGCTGCCGGTCGGCTTCGTAGGGCGAGATCAGCGCGACGATCACCACGAAGCCCTGGCTGTTGAGCAGTTTCGCGATTTCGGCGGTCCGGCGGCAGTTCTCGGTGCGGTCTTCCCGTGTGAAGCCGAGATCGGGAGACACGCCCGCCCGCAACTCGTCTCCGTCAAGGATGCATGTCGGAATATTGCGCGCGCGCAGATGCTCGGCAACTTCGCGCGAGAGGGTTGACTTGCCGGCGCCGCTCAGACCGGTAAGCCACAGGGTGTAGTTGTGCTTCTCTGGTGACATGGGGCTCTCTCCACCGTCAACTTGTCTTCGCAAGTCATGGTTTCGTGCCTGGACGCGATACCAGCTTCTGCTGGGCGTTGTAGGGTGGTACTGATTCTATTCATCTGCATGCGCACAAATGTTGCAGACCAGTTACCAACAATTACTGTCCTGCTTTCGTGTTGAAAGATGAATGATGGCATGAGCAACGTGCCCCAATGTCGTGCGCGCACCGCAATGGTCGATTGCGTCCAGCTTGTCGTGTCTCATTGGCGAAGAACCGGGATCTTGTGGAACTCGTGGACGAGTTGTCCGGTTTGTGTCGCTGATGGCCCGACTCGGTGAATTTCGCGCTGTGGGTGGTCAGGCAAGGCGTGCGTTAGCGGGAGCCGACGCGTCGGGCGGCGCAAGGCGAGAGTATCCGGGCCCGGTTGGCCAGAACGACGATATCCGGTCGCGCCAGAGGAGGTGCCCAGCTCGGGCGCCGCCACGATAGCGTGGCAGCCCGATGCGGGCTGCCTTGAAATGTTCGCGCGTACAAAACGAAAAGGGCCTGCGTCGTGAGACGCAGGCCCTTGAATTCTTTGGTGGGCGGTACTGGGATCGAACCAGTGACCCCTGCCGTGTGAAGGCAGTGCTCTACCGCTGAGCTAACCGCCCAAAGAAGCTGAAATTATGTCAGGCCTTTCGGGGTCTGTAAAGCACTTTCTGCAAATATTTTCAGGGGGCACGCACAAACCGGTCAGCCGGCCGTCGACGGCTCGACGAGATCGAGGATCGACCCGTCGCGCTTGAGCGTCGCGAGCACGATGCTCGAGTTGATCGACATCACGCCCGTCGCACGGTGCAGCCGGTTGATCACGAAGTCGGAGTAGTGGTCGAGATCGCGCGCCCGCACCGTCAGCACGTAGTTCGAATCGCCCGTCACGATCTGCGCCGCGATGACTTCTGGCCACTGCCGGATCGCCTCGACGAACCGGTCGTGCCACTCGGGCACGTCGGGCCGCATCGACACGTGCACGAGCGCCTCGAACGCCACGCCGACCGTCTTCGGCTCGATCGTGCAGCGATACCCCGAAATCGCGCCGCGCTCCTCGAGCAGCTTCACGCGCCGCAGGCATGCCGACGGCGACAGCGCGACTGCATTCGCGAGGTCCTGGTTGCTGATGCGCCCGTCCCGCTCGAGGTGCCGGAGGATGCGCATGTCGGTTCGGTCGAGCGTCATTTCGCAGAATCCCGTCAATTTCCGGATGGTAGCCGCAGACTCTACTGCAAACAAAACGATTCGTCATCGAAAAGCGAAGCTCATTCTATTTCGTCGTCGCTAACATTTGCCCGTACCTCGACTGTACCGGCGGCACGGCGCCGGACGGTGCAGCCGCCTTCAACCTTCAGTCATTCCGTCATGTACGCACACGTTCCCGCCTATCCGGGCGACCCGATCCTGTCGCTGTTCCAGGCGTTCCAGCAGGACGCGCATCCACGCAAGGTCAACCTCAGCATCGGCCTCTATTACGACGACGCGGGCCGGATCCCGGTGCTCGACAGCACGCGCATCGCGGCCGAGCGGCTGCGCGAAGGCGCCGCGCCGCATGGCTATCTGCCGATGGAGGGGCTGGCCGCGTACCGGCAGGGCGTGCAGCGTCTCGTATTCGGTGCGGACTGCACGGCGCTCGCGCAAGGGCGCATCGCGACGCTGCAGACGCTCGGCGGGTCGGGCGCGATCCGGCTCGGCGCGGAATTCGTGAAGCGCTACTTCCCGGACAGCGCGGTCTGGATCAGCGATCCGACGTGGGACAACCATCGCGTGATCCTCTCGGCGGCCGGCCTCGACGTGCACACGTACCCGTATTACGACGAAGCGCGCAACGGCCTGCGCGTCGAAGCGATGCTCGCGACGCTCGACGCCTTGCCGCCCCGCAGCGTCGTCCTGCTGCAGCCGTGCTGTCACAACCCGACGGGGCTCGACCTGACCCGTGACGCGTGGCGCGCGGTGATCCAGGTGCTCGCGCGGCGCGGGCTGATCCCGTTCCTCGACATGGCGTACCAGGGCTTCGGCGATGGCCTCGACGACGACGCATGGGCCGTGCGCGCGATCGTCGACGCGGGGCTGCCCGCGATCGTCTCCAATTCGTTCTCGAAGAATTTCTCGCTGTACGGCGAGCGCGTAGGCGGGCTGTCGATCGTCTGCGCGAGCGCGGGTGAAGCCGCGACGGTGCTGAGCCAGTTGCAGGCCGGCGTGCGCCGCACCTATTCGAGCCCGCCGCTGTTCGGTGCGCAGCTCGTGTCGACGGTGCTGAACGACGACGTGCTGCGCGCACGCTGGGAAGACGAGGTCGCCCAGGTGCGCGCGCGCATCAAGCGCATGCGCGGCGCGCTGAAGGAGCGGCTCGACGCGCGCGTGCCGGAGCGCGCGTTCGACGCGCTGGTCACGCAGCGCGGGATGTTCAGCTACACGGGCATCGTCGCTGCCGATGTCGATACCCTGCGCACCGTGCACGGCGTCTACCTGCTGCGCTCGGGCCGGATGTGCATCGCGGGCCTGAGCGACGCGAACGTCGACCACGTCGCGAGCGCGATCGCCGAGGTGCTCGGCGCGACGCGGCAGGCCGCGTGATTTTCCCGACCTTCCGGTTCCGATCCGACAGGAGCACATGATGGCAGACACGATTCCGGTCGACTTGCCGCAACTCGCGCAGCCGTTCTCGTGGGCAACCCGCGCGGCCGGGCTGATGTTTACCGGTCACGGGCCGGTCGACGCGTCCGGCGCCATCGCCGGCGACACGATGACCGAGCAGGCGCGCATCACGCTCGACAATCTCGCGAAGGCCGTCGCGGCGGCGGGCGCGACGATGGCCGACGTCGCGCAGGTGCTCGTCTATCTGTCCGACGTGAAGGCGATGCCCGATTTCGACGCCGAATACCGGCGCCACTTCCGCGCGCCGTATCCGAACCGCACGTGCGTGGGCGTACAGGGCTTCGCGCATCCGGCGATGCGCGTCGAACTCGTCGCGTACGTCGCGCTGCCCGCCGAGCGCGCGTAGCGGCAGAATTCGCCGCCCGCGCGGCGGCAGTACACACAACCACAACCACACCAACCCATGACGGGAATGGAGGAGAACATGAGCAGCATGAATAGATTCGTACTACCGACGATGGCGGGCCTGCTCGCCGCGAGCGGTGCGATGGCGCAGAGCAGCGTGACGCTGTACGGCATCGTCGACCAGAGCATCCGCTACACCACGCATGCGGACGCATCGAACGATGCGAGCGTGCAACTGACCAACGGCGCGATCACCAACAGCCGCTGGGGCGTGAAGGGCAGCGAGGCGCTCGGCGGCGGGCTGAAGGCGATCTTCCAGCTCGAAAGCGGCTTCGAGCCGCAGAACGGGCAGCTCGACGGCGCGTTGTTCGGCCGCTACGCGTATGTCGGCCTGGCGAGCGACTGGGGCGCGGTGAAGCTCGGCCGTCAGGCGACCGAGGCGTTCAACCTGTTCGGCGATCTCGATCCGCTGACGGTCGGCAACTACACGGCGAACATGTGGCCGTACTTCCTCACGCAGGGCCGCGCGAATAATGTCGTCAGCTACGACGGCGCGTTCGGCGGCCTGAACGTCGGCGCGAGCTACGGCTTCGGCGGCGTCGCGGGCAGCGTCGGCGCGAACGCATACTGGGGCACGCGCGTGTCGTACACGCAGGGCGGGCTGATGGTCGGCGCGACCTATCAGCAGGTGCGCGACGCGAACAGCCGCGCGCAGCAGGCGTGGGGCGCCGGCGCGCGCTATGCGTTCGGCGCGGCGACGCTGTACGCGGGCTATCTCGGCGGCGTCGACCGCTCGGGCGTGCTCGACGAGGCGCTGCTGAACGCGCCGGGCCGCCAGGTGACCTACGGGTCGTTCGCGGACAACCCGCGCCGCGATACGATCTTCTACACGGGCGCGAGCTATCGGTTCACACCCGCCGTGTCGGTGACGGGCGCCGCATACTACGACGACATCCGCGACGTCAACGGCGTCGCGGGCAACGGCGGCAAGCGCTACACGGGCGTGATCGAGGCCGAGTACGCGTTGTCGAAGGCGACGCAGGTGTATGCGACGGTCGACTACAACCGCGTCACCGGCGGCGCATTCACGGAGATGCCGGGGCGCGGCAACCAGACGGGCGTGGCGGCCGGCCTGCGCCACCTGTTCTGAGCACGCGGCGCGCGGTGGCCGGCGCGGTCCGGCGCCGGTCCGCGCGCCGTCGAGGGTTCGACCGGACAATCGTTTCTGAACGAGGTCATTCGATGCAAACAGAAGGGCAATTCCAGCATATCGCGGCGCGCGAACAGGGCCTGCGCCGCACGCTTTCCGCACGACAGATGGCGATGATCGCGATCGGCGGCGCGATCGGCACCGGCCTGTTTCTCGGCAGCGGCTTCGCGATCGGCTTCGCGGGGCCGAGCGTGCTCGTCAGCTACGCGATCGGGGCGTTCATCTCGCTGCTGCTGATGGGCTGTCTCGCCGAGATGACGGTCGCGCACCCGACCTCCGGGTCGTTCGGCGCGTATGCCGAGCACTACGTGAGCCCGTGGGCCGGATTCCTGGTGCGCTATGCGTACTGGGCGTGCATCGTGCTCGCGGTCGGCACCGAGGTCACCGCGATCGCGCTGTACATGAAGTACTGGTTCCCGGGCGTGCCGGGCTGGCTGTGGATCGTCGGCTTCTCGGCGCTGCTCGTGTTCGTCAACGCGCGCAGCGTCGACGTGTTCGGCGCGGTCGAATACGGGTTCTCGGTCGTGAAGATCGCGGCGATCGTCGGCTTCATCCTGCTCGGCGCGTACGTCGTGTTCGGCAATCCGGATCTGGTCGGCGGCGGCGCGGCGCGCGCGGGCTTCCATCACTACACGGATCACGGCGGCTTCTTTCCGAAGGGCGCATGGGGAACCTGGGTGGCCGTGATCGTGGCGATCTTCAGCTACCTGAGCATCGAGATGATCGCGGTCGCGGCCGGCGAGGCGGAAGACCCGGAGCGTGCGGTGACGCGCGCGTTCCGCTCGACGATCGTGCGGCTCGTGCTGTTCTACCTCGTCACGCTGGCGCTGATGCTCGCGATCGTGCCGTGGACGGCGGCGGGGCGCGACGAGAGCCCGTTCGTCAAGGTGATGGAGGCGATCCGCTTGCCGGGCGCGGCCGGGCTGATCAATTTCGTCGTGCTGGTGGCGGCGCTGTCGGCGATGAACAGTCAGCTCTACATCACGACGCGGATGATGTTCAGCCTGTCGCGCGCAGGGCACGCGCCGAAGGCGCTCGGCGAGGTGAATGCGCGCGGCGTGCCGCTCGGCGCGCTGATGTTGTCGACGCTCGGCATCGCGCTGGCGACGGTGCTGAGCGTGCTGTATCCGGACGCGTCGTTCACGATCATGATGGCGGTGTCGATGTTCGGCGCGCTGTTCACGTGGATGATGATCTTCGTCACGCATTACTGCTTCCGGCGTCGGCGCGCGGCGCTCGGGCTGCCCGCGCCGGCCTTCCGGATGCGCGGCTTTCCGCTGCTGACGCTGCTCGGCGCGGGCCTGATGCTGGCGGTGATGGCGACCACCTACTTCACGCCGGAATTCCACATGACGCTGATCTTCGGCATCCCGTTCCTGGCCGCGCTGTCGGTCGTCTATGCGGTGTGGTATCGCCGCGCGCAGCCGGCGCTGCAGCCGGAAGCGAAGTAACGGAACGCGCTCAGCCCGCGAGCGCGGGCAGCGCGTCGATCGATGCGCGCACGTAATCGGCGAAGCGCAGCGCAACCGGCTCGGCGGTGCCGTTGCGCTTCAGCGCGAGCGTGCGCGATTCGAGCGACGCATCCTTCAGCGGCCGGAACGCGAGCCGGTCGCTCTTCACCTGCTGCAGCACGCGCGGCACCAGCGCGACGCCCATTCCGAACTCGATCATCGACAGGATCGTCTGCCACAGCCGTGCTTCGTGACGGATCAGCGGGCTGAATCCCGCGTTCACGCACTGCGCGATGATCAGGTCGTGATAATGCGGCGCCGCCTCGCGCGGAAACAGGATGAACGGTTCCGCCGCGAGCGCGGCGAGCGCGACCTGACTGCGCCGCGCGAGCGGATGCGGGGCCGGCAGGCAGCACACGAACGGCTCCGTATAGACGGGCGCCGATTCGACCTCGGGCGGGAAATGGCCCCAGTGCGCATAGCCGAGATCGATCTGGCCGCGCTGGATCGCCTGCACCTGCGCCTGCGTGTTCATTTCGCTCAGCACGACCTCGACGCCCGGGTAATCGGCTTCGAAGCGTCGCACTGCATCGGGCAGCCCGCGATACAGCATCGAATGCACGAAGCCGATCCGCAGCCGGCCCGCGAGACCCGACGCGGAGCGCACCGTCAGGCGCTCGGCCTCGGCCGCCTGCAGCAGCAGCCGGCGCGCCTCGCCGAGCAGCACTTCGCCGGCGTTGGTCAGCGCGACGCTCTTGTTGGTGCGCGAGAAGAGCTGCACACCGAGCGCCTCCTCGAACTTGCGGATGTCGAAACTCAGCGCCGGCTGCGAAATGAACAGGCGCTTTGCCGCGCGCCCGAAATGCAGCTCCTCCGCGACCGCCACGAAGTAGCGCAACTGCCTCAGTTCCACGGTGTCTCCTCCCGGCGTCGGCATCGATAAGCGATATCTATCGTACCGGATAAAACCTGTATTGGACGCTTATCGATCGCAGGCCTACGCTTTGCGGAGAGACTGGCGCGGGCCATGGCAGGCGTTGAAGGGTCGACGCCTGACCGCCGCGCAGCACGGGAGCGGGGCGGCATCGGAACGCTTGCCCCGGTCCGCCACGGAGACACGCATGAACGACGCTGCTCGCACGCCGGACGCCGGCGCATCCAACATCCCCGACAGCCGGGGCCTCGATTTCTTCGCCGCCGATCCCGATTTCGGCGCGCTCCTGAAGCTGCATCTCGGCGATGCGCACTACGCCGGACTCGAGCCGCGGTTGCGCGCGCTCGGCGCACGCGTGTCCGGCGAGCTCGACGAATGGGCGTCGCGCGCGGACAAGCACCCGCCGGTGCTCGAACACCGCAACCGGCGCGGCGAGGCCGTGCAGCGGATCGACAAGGACCCGGCCTACGTCGCGCTCGAACGCGTCGCGTATTCCGAGCTCGGGCTCGCGTCGCTGAGCCACGGAGCCGAATCGGTCCCGCCGCTCGTCAAGTACGCGCTGACGTTCCTGTTCGTGCAGGCGGAGTTCGGGCTGTGCTGTCCGGTCAGCATGACCGATTCGCTGACACGCACGCTGCGCCGCTTCGGCGATCCGGCGCTGGTCGCGCGCTACCTGCCGATGCTCGCGTCGCGCGACTTCGACACGCTGTACCAGGGGGCGATGTTCATGACCGAGCAGGCGGCCGGCTCCGACGTCGGCCGTATCGCGACGCGCGCGGTGCGCGAGACCGGCGCGCACGGCGAGACCCTCTGGCGTCTCACCGGCGACAAGTGGTTCTGCTCGAACGCGGATGCCGATCTCGCGATGGTGCTCGCGCGGCCGGACGGTGCGCCGGACGGCATCAAGGGGCTCGCGCTGTTCCTGCTGCCGAAGACGCTGCCCGACGGCACGCGCAACCGCTACCGGATCGTGCGCCTGAAGGACAAGCTCGGCAGCCGGTCGATGGCCAGCGGCGAGATCGCGCTCGAGGGCGCGCAGGCCTGGCTGATCGGCGAGATCGGCCGGGGCTTTCACCAGATGGCCGACATGATCAACATGTCGCGGCTGTCGAACGGCGTGCGCGCGGCGGGGCTGATGCGGCGCGCGCTGAACGAGGCGCTGCACGTCGCGACGCACCGCGAGGCGTTCGGCCGCAAGCTGATCGAGATGCCGCTGATGCAGCGCCAGTTGATGAAGATGCTGCTGCCGGCCGAGGCGGCGCGCGCGATGTTCATGCAGATCGCGCTGCTGCTGCCGCAGGCCGATGCGGGCGACGAGCAGGCCGCGCGCTGCGTGCGGATCCTGACGCCGCTGATCAAGTTCCGCGCATGCCGCGATGCGCGTCGCGTGACGGGCGATGCGATGGAAGTGCGCGGCGGCACCGGCTACATCGAGGAGTGGAGCGACGCGCGCGTGGTGCGCGACGCGCATCTCGGCTCGATCTGGGAAGGCACGAGCAACATCGTCGCGCTCGACGTCGCGCGGGCCGCGCAGCGCGAGCACGCGCTCGACGCGTTGCGTACGTTTCTTGGCGACCGGCTCGGCGCGGCGCCGCTGCCCGACGCGAGCCGCGCGGCGCTGCGGCGCATCCTCGCGCGCGCCTGCGACGCGCTCGCGCGGGTCGCGTCGGAAGGCGACGACGCACGCGTGCGGCAGGCCGCGTCCGCGCTGTACTACGCAAGCGCGGCCGTGCTGATGGCATGCGAGGGCGTCCGGCTCGCGCCGGATTTCCGGCGTCTTGCGCTCGCGCACCTGATCGTGCGCCACAAGCTGCTGCCGGTCGATCCGCTCGCGCCGGCATCGCTCGACGACGAATCGGCTGCATGCGACGCGCTGCTGCGCGGCACGCCGATCGCGCTCGATACCGCGCTCGACCTGCTGCCGGAGGTCGCACGATGACCGCTTCGCGTGGTGCACTGGACGGCCTGAAGGTCGTCGACCTGAGCCGCGTGCTCGGCGGCCCGTACTGCACGCAGGCGCTCGCCGACCACGGCGCGACGGTGATCAAGATCGAGCCGCCGGACGGCGACGAGACGCGCGGCTGGGGGCCGCCGTTCCTCGGCGATACCGCGTGGTACTTCGCGGGCGTCAACCGCAACAAGGAGGGGCTCGCGCTCGACCTGTCGCGCGACGAAGGGCGCGCGATCCTGTGGCACCTGCTCGACGAGGCGGACGTGCTCGTCGAGAACTTCAAGCCGGGCACGCTCGCGCGCTGGGGGATGGACTATGCACGCGACTTGCAGCCGCGCTTCCCGTGGCTGATCCACTGCGCGGTGACGGGCTTCGGCGCCGACGGTCCGCTCGGCGGGCTGCCCGGCTACGACGCGGTGATCCAGGCGATGGCGGGGCTGATGAGCGTCAACGGCGAGCGCGACGGCGATGCGCTGCGCATCGGCTTGCCGATCGTCGACATGGTCACCGGGCTCAACGCGCTCGCCGGCATCCTGCTGGCGCTCGCGGAGCGCGAGAAGAGCGGGCGCGGGCAGTCGATCGACATCGCGCTGTACGACTGCGGCGTGTCGCTGCTGCATCCGCACCTGCCTAACTTCTTCGGCTCCGGGCGTGTGCCGGAGCGCAGCGGCAACGCACACCCGAACATCGCGCCGTATGACAGCTACCGCACGGCGACGGCGCCGATCTTCCTCGCGGTCGGCAACGACCGGCAGTTCGCGCGGCTGGTCGCGCATCTCGGCGCGCCTGCGCTCGCGGGCGATCCGCGCTTCGTCGACAACCGCAGCCGCTGCGCGCACCGGTCCGAGCTGAAGGCCGAGCTGGAGGCGCGGCTTGCCGCGCACGCGTGCGAGCCGCTTGCGCGCGACCTGATGGCGGCCGGCGTGCCGTGCGGGCCGGTGCGGACGGTGGCCGACGTCGTGCACGATCCGCACGCGCTGCACCGGAACCTGTTCGTCGAGATCGGCGCGTATCGCGGCACCGCGTCGCCGGTGAAGCTGTCGCGCACGCCGGCCACCTATCGTGCGCCGCCGCCCGCGCTCGGCGGCGATACGCGCGCGGTGCTCGACCGACTCGGCATCGATCGTGCGCTTCAACAGCAGTTGCTCGATGCCGGCGTGCTGAAAACGGCACCCGACTGACCCGACGCCGCCGGCCGGCGGCGCCATGCCGGCCACCCGGGAAAGGCGCGCGCCAGTCGCGCCCCCGAACGCAACCATGGAGACATCGATGAGCCGTCCGTCATCCCCGCCCGCCGCGCATCCGCGGCCCGGCCGCGCCGCCTTCGCGGCGTTCGTCGGCACCACGATCGAGTGGTACGACTTCTACATCTACGGCACGGCCGCGGCACTCGTGTTCGGCAAGGTGTTCTTTTCCAGCGGGATGGACCCCGGCGTCGCGACGCTGCTCGCGTTCGTCACGTTCTGGGCCGGCTTCGCCGCGCGGCCGCTCGGCGGAATCGTGTTCGGCCATCTCGGCGATCGCGTCGGCCGCAAGACCGCGCTCGTGATCACGCTGGTGATGATGGGCCTCGCGACCACCGGCATCGGCCTGCTGCCCGGCTATGCGCAGATCGGCGCATGGGCGCCGGCCGGCCTCGTCGTGCTGCGGGTGCTGCAGGGCATCGCGGTCGGCGGCGAGTGGGGCGGCGCGGTGCTGATCGCGAGCGAGAACGCGCCGAAGCACCGCAGCATCCTGTATGCGGCGTTCGCGCAGCAGGGCTCGCCCACCGGCAACCTGCTCGCGACCGCGGCGTTCTTCGCGCTGAGCGCGCTGCCGACGCCCGCGTTCCTGATGTGGGGCTGGCGCATCCCGTTCCTGCTGTCGGCCGTGCTCGTGATCATCGGCATGGTGATCCGGCTGAAGCTCGAGGAGTCGGCCGACATGCAGCGCGTGCTCGCGCGCAAGCGCACGGTGAAGCTGCCGCTGCGCGACGTCGTGCGCGATCACTGGGTCGTCGTGCTGCTCGCGGCCGGCACGCTGCCGGTGATCAACGTCACGTACTTCCGCAGTACGTTCGCGCTGTCGTGGGCCACGAAGGAGCTCGGCTACGCGCAGGGGACGTTTCTCGGCATCCTGTCGATCTCGCTCGTCGTGCAGTTCCTGATGCAGCCGGTCGGCGCGTGGTTCGTGTCGAAGGTCGACATGCGCCGCGCGATGGGCTGGATCCTGATTCCGGAGATCGTGCTGATGCCCGTGATGTTCCATGCGCTTGCGACGCGGTCGTACTGGGTCGCCGTCGCGGGCATGTGCATCTCGACGATTCCGTCCGCGATGTTCTACGGCGCGGTCGGCGGCGTGCTCGCACGCGTGTTTCCGGCCAACATCCGCTATACGGGCCTGTCGCTCGCCTACCAGCTGAGTGCGCTCGTCGTCGGCGGCGGCACGCCCGTGCTCGCGCAGGCGATCCTGAACGCGACCGGCAGCATCGTCGGCGTCGCGGTCGCCTCGGGGCTCTACGCGCTCGTGTCGCTTCTGTGCATGCTGGCGCTGCTGAATCGCACCGGGTATCGCGCGGACGAGCTGTCGACGGCCGAACGCAGCGACGCGGCCGAATGGGGTACCGACGGCGCGGGCGCCGACGATCCGGGCGGCGGCACGCAGCAGCCGGGCAACGGCGGTGCGCTGAAACCGGCCGGCTGAGCGGCGCGGATCGTCGGCGGGGCAGCCGTGGCGCACGCCAGGCAGGCGCCCCAAAAGCAGAACGGCGCCGTGCGATCGCACGGCGCCGTTCCGTTCCGGCGCGCGGGCCGGCGCTCGGCCGGCCCACGCGCATCGCGTCTTCAGCCTTCCGTCGGCGGCACGTAGCCCGACGCCTGGTCGGCGCCGTCGCCGAAGAAGTACTTCTCGGTCTGCTTCATCAGGTACTGGCGCGCACGCGGGTCGGCCATGTTCAGGCGGTTTTCGTTGATCAGCATCGTCTGCTGCTTGAGCCAGCCCTGCCACGCTTCCTTCGAGACGCTCTCGTAAATGCGCTTGCCGAGTTCGCCCGGCAGCGGCGGGAAATCGAGGCCTTCGGCTTCCTTGCCGAGCTTCGCGCATTGGATCATTCGAGCCATCGTGTACTTCTCCTGTAATCGGTCTGGGGGGAGGGCAGTCGTGCCTGCGCTCAGAGCTGCTTCATCAGCACGAGCGACTTGCGCTGCCAGTTATAGAGTTTGCGGCGGTCTTCCGGCAGGTCGTCGACGCTGACCTTGACGAAGCCGCGCTTGAGGAACCAGTGCTCGGTGCGCGTCGTCAGCACGAAGATGTGCGTGAGGCCGCGCGCGCGGGCGCGCTGCTCGATGCGCTTGAGCAGGCGTTCGCCGTCGCCCGAGCCCTGCGCTTCCGGCGCGACCGTCAGGCACGCCATCTCGCCGATCTTCTCCTGCTGGTACGGATACAGCGCCGCGCAGCCGAACAGCACGCCATCGTGCTCGATCACCGAGAAGTGGTCGATGTCGCGCTCGATCTGGTGGCGGCCGCGCCGCACCAGCGTGCCGTCCGTCTCGAGCGGCTCGATCAGCGACAGGATGCCGCCGACGTCGTCCGGCGTCGCCTCGCGCAGGCTTTCGAGGTTCTCGTACGAGATCATCGTGCCGACGCCGTCGTGCAGGAACAGTTCGAGCAGCATGCTGCCGTCCAGCGACTGCGGGATCAGGTGCGCACGCGTCACGCCGCCGCGGCACGCGCGGATCGAATGCTTCAGGAAGAACGCGTCGTCGCCCTGGATGTTGCCCGAATCGAGCAGTTCGGCCGCCGCGTCGAGCGACATTTCGCGGATCAGCTCGCCTTCGTCGTCGACGATGCCGGGGCCTTCGGTCAGGAACACGATCTTGTCGGCGCGCAGCGCGATCGCGGCGGCCGAGGCGACGTCCTCCATCGACAGGTTGAACGCTTCGCCGGTGGGCGAGAAGCCGAGCGGCGACAGCAACACGAGCTTGCGGCTCGCGAGCGAATGACGGATCGATTCGGCGTCGATCTTGCGCACGATGCCCGTATGCGCGAAATCGACCCCGTCGAGAATCCCCACCGGCCGCGCGGTCACGAAGTTGCCCGACACGACGCTGATGTGCGCGTGCGCCATCGGCGAGTTCGGCAGCCCCTGGCTGATCGCGGCCTCGATGTCGAGGCGCACTTCGCCGGCCGCTTCCTTCGCGGATTCGAGCGCGCGCGCATCGGTGATCCGCAGGCCGTGCGAAAACTCCGATTCGACGCCGTGCAGGCTCAACTGCTCCTCGACCTGCGGGCGCGAGCCGTGCACCAGCACGATCTGGATGCCCATCGCCTGCAGCAGCGCGATGTCGGACACGAGCGCGTTCAGCAGCCCCTGCTGCACCACCTCGCCGCCGAACCCCACGACGAACGTGCTGTTGCGGAACTTGTGGATATAGGGCGCGACGGAGCGCATCCAGTCGACGAACTGCGCGTGACTGGCGGCCGAATCGTCGGTGGCCGGCGGCGTCGCGGCGCCGGTCTGGGCGGGGGGGAGGTCGGTTTGGGAATTCATGGGCGGGATTATAATGCGCCCCCATGTCGAATGTACCTAAAAGTCCCGCGCCGACGCGGGCCAAAGCGCCGTCGGCCCGGCACCCGGATGGTGCGGCCGATGCGCGCCAGCAGCAGGGCCAGCCGCCGCGCCAGCAGCAGGAGCGGCAGGCGGGCGAGCGCACGCACGCGCCGCGCGGCGCCGAGCGGCGCGGCGATCCGCGCCAGCCGGCCGCGCAGGAAGCACCCCGTGCAACGGATGCGCCGCCGCCGCGCCGCGAGCGCGCGCCGCGCGCCGCCGCGTCGAGGGGCGCGCCGCCGAATCCCGTTCCGCCGATCACGTACCCCGAAAGCCTGCCCGTGTCGGGCAAGCGCGACGAAATCGCGCGCGCGATCGCCGGTCATCAGGTTGTCATCGTCTGCGGCGAAACCGGCTCGGGCAAGACCACGCAGTTGCCGAAGATCTGTCTCGACCTCGGTCGCGGCCTCGGCGCCGGCGGGACGGGCCTGATCGGCCATACGCAGCCGCGCCGCCTCGCCGCGTCGTCCACCGGCCGCCGGATCGCCGAGGAGCTTGGCACACCGTTCGGCGAAGTGGTCGGCTACAAGGTGCGCTTTACCGACAACCTCGCGCCGGGCGCGTCCGTGAAGCTGATGACGGACGGCATCCTGCTCGCCGAGACGCAGACCGATCCGCTGCTGAAGGCGTACGACACGCTGATCATCGACGAGGCGCACGAGCGCAGCCTGAACATCGACTTCCTGCTCGGCTACCTGAAGGAAATCCTGCCGCGGCGGCCGGACCTGAAGCTGATCGTCACGTCCGCGACGATCGACGCCGATCGCTTCGCGCGCCATTTCGGCACCGACGAGCGTCCGGCGCCCGTGATCGAGGTGAGCGGGCGGCTGTATCCGGTCGAGATGCGCTACCGCCCGGTGGCGGAAGATCGTCCGGCCGTGAAGCATGCCGAAGGCACGGCCGGCCGCGATCGGGTGAAGACAGCCCGCGAAGCCGAGCGCGACCTGATGGACGCAATCGTCGACGCGGTGGACGAGCTGTGCCGCGAAGGCTCCGGCGACGTGCTCGTGTTCCTGCCCGGCGAGCGCGAGATCCGCGAGGCGGCCGAGGCGCTGCGCAAGCACCACCCGCCGCACACCGAGATCCTGCCGCTGTTCGCGCGGCTCTCCGCGACCGATCAGGACAAGGTATTCAAGGCCTCGAACGCGCGCCGGATCGTGCTCGCGACCAACGTGGCCGAGACGTCGCTGACGGTGCCGGGCATCCGCTACGTTGTCGATACCGGGCTCGCGCGCGTGAAGCGCTATTCGTACCGGAACAAGGTCGAGCAGCTGCAGGTCGAGTCGATCTCGCAGGCGGCGGCGAACCAGCGCGCGGGCCGGTGCGGCCGCGTGGCCGACGGCGTCTGCATCCGCTTGTACGAGGAAAGCGACTACCAGGCGCGCGCGCGCTTCACCGATCCGGAAATCCTGCGCTCGTCGCTCGCGTCGGTGATCCTGCGGATGAAGTCGCTGCACCTGACGGCGATCGAATCGTTTCCGTTTCTCGAACCGCCGCCGGGCCGCGCGATCGCGGACGGCTACCAGCTGCTCAACGAACTCGGCGCGGTCGATGACGACAATGCGCTGACGCCGCTCGGCCGCGAACTCGCGCGACTGCCGCTCGACCCGCGCGTCGGCCGGATGATCCTCGCCGCGCGTGACCAGCAGTCGCTGCGCGAGGTGCTGATCATCGCGAGCGCGCTGTCCGTGCAGGACCCGCGCGACCGTCCGGTCGAAGCGCAGGAACAGGCCGACCAGGCGCACCGCCGGTTTGCCGACGAGCGCTCGGAATTCCTGCAGTGGCTGAAGATCTGGGCATGGTTCGAGGAGGCGGTCGCGCACAAGAAGTCGAATCGCCAGCTGGTCGACGCGTGCCGGCAGAACTTCCTGTCGCACCTGCGGCTGCGCGAATGGCGCGACGTGCATTCGCAACTGCTGACGGTGGTGCGCGAGCACGGCTGGCGGCTCAACGAAGTCGAGGCGACCTACGAGCAGGTCCATCTGGCCCTGTTGACGGGCCTGCTCGGCAACCTCGGCCTGAAGGCCGACGACGATCCGCACTATCTCGGCGCGCGCGGGATCAAGTTCTACCTGTGGCCGGGCTCGGTGCTCGCCAAGAAGGCCGGCCGCTGGGTGATGGCGGCCGAGCTCGTCGAGACGAGCCGGCTGTACGCGCGCTGCCTCGCGAAGATCGAACCCGAGTGGGTCGAGAAGATCGGTGCGCACCTGCTGAAGAAATCGCTGTCGGAGCCGCACTGGGAAAAGCGCCCGGCGCAGGTCAGCGCGTACGAGCGCGCGACGCTGTACGGGCTGCCGATCTATCACCGCCGGCGGGTCGCGTTCGGCAGGCAGGACCCGGCGCGTGCGCGCGAGCTGTTCATCCGCGGCGCGCTCGTCGACGGCGAATTCGATACGAAGCTCGCGTTCTTCGCGCACAACCGCAAGCTGCTCGCCGACATCGAGCAGCTCGAGCACAAGTCGCGCCGGCAGGACGTGCTGGTCGACGACGAGCTGATCTACGCGTTCTACGACCACGCGATTCCCGAGGGGATCCACACGGGCGCCGCGTTCGAGCGCTGGTATCGCGACGAGGCGAAGAAGGGCGGCCAGTCCGAGGACAAGTCGCGGCTGCTGTACCTGTCGCGCGACGACCTGATGCGCCACGAGGCGGCCGGCGTGACGACCGAGCTGTTCCCGAAGCGCGCGACGATGGCCGGCGTCGAGATGGCGCTGACGTATCACTTCGAGCCCGGCACGCCGCGCGACGGCGTGACGCTCGCGGTGCCGCTCTATGCGCTGAACCAGGTCGACGCGCGCCGTTGCGAGTGGCTCGTGCCGGGGATGCTGAAGGAAAAGGTGCAGTTGCTGCTGAAGTCGCTGCCGCAGAAGCTGCGCCGCCATTGCGTGCCGCTGCCCGAGTACGCGGCCGGCTTCGTCGAGCGGATGGGCCGCGAGCGTTTCGGTGCGGGCGGGCTCGTCGAGGCGCTGATCGCCGACGTGCGCGGCGAGACGCAGGTCGCGATGAAAACGGCCGACTTCAAGCTCGAGACGCTGCCCGCGCACCTGTTCATGAATTTCAAGGTGATCGACGAGCACGGTCGCCAGCTCGCGATGGGGCGCAACCTCGCGCAGCTTCGCCAGGAGCTGGGCGCGCAGGCACAGCAGCAGTTCCAGAAGATCGCGGCCGCGTCGACGATCGCGGTCGGCGGCGACGCCGATCCCGGTCAGGCCGTCGGCCAGGCGCCGGCGGCGCCTGCCGCGCCCGTTGCCGCTGGTCGCGGCGCGAAATCGGGCAAGGGCGCGGCGCCGCAGACGGCCGCCCCGGCGGAAGCCGGCGCGACCGCGCTGTACGAGAACCTGACGACCTGGAATTTCGGCAAGCTGCCCGAGCTGCTGGAGATCCGCCGGCGCGGGCAGACGTTGTACGGCTATCCGGCGCTCGTCGATCGCGGCACGCATTGCGACGTCGAGGTGTTCGATTCGCCGGAGGAAGCCGCGCGCATCCACCGGGCCGGCCTGCGGCGGTTGTTCGCGCTGCAGCTGAAGGAGCCGATCAAGTTCCTCGAGAAGAACCTGCCGGGCTTGCGCGAGATGGCGATGCAGTACATGTCGCTCGGCACGCAGGACGAGCTGCGCGACCAGCTGATCGACACGGCGCTCGACCGCGCGTGCCTGCAGGACCCGCTGCCCGACGACGACGCGAGCTTCCACGCGCGCCGCGACGAGGGCCGCAGCCGCCTGAACCTGCTCGCGCAGGAAATCGCGCGGCTGGTCGGGCAGATCCTGGCCGAGTACGCGGGGCTCGCGAAGAAGCTCGCGCAGGCGAAGCCGTTCGCGCAGGCGCACGCGGATCTGCAGCAGCAGCTCGGCGCGCTGGTCGGCAAGCGCTTCGTGATCGACACCCCTTACGCGCAACTGGCGCACTTTCCGCGCTACCTGAAGGGCATCGCGCTGCGGATCGACAAGCTGAAGGCCGATCCGGCGCGCGACGCGAAGCAGTCGGCCGACCTGCTGCCGCTGGCCCAGCAGTACCAGCGCGCGGTGTCGCAGCGCGGCGGCGTCGCCGACTCGCGGCTCGCGGAATTCCGCTGGCTGCTCGAGGAGTTGCGGATTTCGCTGTTCGCGCAGGAACTGCGCACGCCGATGCCGGTCTCTGTCAAGCGTCTGCACAAGGTCTGGGAGTCGATGCAGCGCTAGTGCGGCAGTGGTTTCCCGGCCCGGCGCCGGCGGCCGGCCCCGGCCGGCCGCGCCGTGCGTCCAAGTGGCGCAAGGTCGGCTTGCGTCAACCGGCGGGGCCGGTTGAACGTTTTACAATGACGGTTGTTCCACGACGTGAGTCTTCATGCGCACTTTTCTTTCCCTCGGCCGCACGCTCGCGCTGGCCGCCGCCGTGCTGGCGCCCGCCGCCCACGCGAATAACGTGATCGTCCTGAATTCGGCCGAAGCGACGCTTTCCCTGATCGACCAGCAGACCCGCGAGGTCGTCGGCACGATGCCGACCGGCAAGGAACCTCACCACCTGATGGTGACGCCCGACAATTCGTCGCTGATCGTTGCAAATTCGGTCTCGAACAGCCTGATGTTCCTCGATCCGAAGACGGGCAAGCTGCAGCGCACCGTCGAAGGGATCGACGATCCCTACCAGCTCGGCTTCTCGCCCGACCGCAAGTGGTTCGCGGCGGCCGGCCTGCGCCTCGACCGCGTCGACATCTACAGCTACGACGGCCGCGACCTGCATCTCGCGAAGCGCGTGCCGCTGGAAGTGATGCCGAGCCACCTCGCATTCACGAAGGACAGCAAGACGGTGCTCGTGTCGCTGCAGGTCTCCGGCGAGATCGCGGCGATCGACCTGGCGACGCAGACGGTCAAGTGGAAGATGAAGGTCGGCAAGGTGCCGGCCGGCCTGTGGCTCACGCCGGACGACAAGTACCTGCTCGTCGGGATGACGGGCTCGGATTACGTCGCGGTGGTCGACTGGCGCAACCAGAAGGTCGTCAAGCAGATCGTCACGGGCAAGGGCGCGCACAACTTCCGCTCGCTCGCCGACGGCACCCACGTCGCGGTGACGAACCGGGTTGCGAACACGATCAGCATCATCGACGAGAACACGCTCACCAATGTCGGCGACATCACCGGCCTGCTGCCGGGCCCGGACGACATGGAGCTGTCCGCCGACAAGAAGACGCTGTGGGTGACGTTCCGTTTCGCGAAGAAGGTCGGGATCATCGATCTCGCGTCGCGCAAGCTGGTGCAGACGATTGCCGTCGGCCGCTCGCCGCACGGCATCTATTTCTTCGATCGCGCGCCGTGGCGCGCGGCGAACGGCGCGTAACGCACGGAGGCGCCCGATGCTTCACCTGATCGATACCTTCGTGTCGAACATCCAGACCTGGCTGTACGTCGACATCGTGCAGCCGCTCCTCTTCAAGTTCGACATGATGGACTACGACGAGGACACCTACGACGCGCTGTACTGGGTCGTGATCGGCGCGTTGCAGATGGTCGTGATGTTCGTGCTGCTGCGTCCGCTCGAGGCGCTGCGGCCCGTCGAGGACTGGAAGGACCGCAAGGCCGTGCGGGTCGACGTGATCTACACGGCGATCTCGAAGCTCGGGATCTTCTCGCTGCTGTTCTTCTTCGCGTTCCAGCCGCTGTTCGACAACTTCCAGGCGTGGCTGCGCCTGTACGGGGTCGCGAACCTCAACCTCGACTACCTGTGGCCGGGCGTCACGTCGCAGCCGATCGTCACGTTCGCGATCTATCTCGTCGTGCTCGATTTCGCGGGCTACTGGTATCACCGCTGGCAGCACAAGATCGGCATCTGGTGGGAACTGCACGCCGTGCACCACAGCCAGCGCCAGATGTCGCTGTGGTGCGACGACCGCAACCACCTGCTCGACGACGTGATCCAGGCCGGCTTCTTCGCGGCGATCGCGCTCGTGATCGGCGTGTCGCCGTCGCAGTTCGTCGTGCTGACCGCGGTCACCAACTTCCTGCAGAGCATCCAGCATACGAATGCGCAACTGTCGTACGGCTGGCTCGGCGAGCGCGTGCTCGTCAGCCCGATCTTCCACCGGCGCCACCATGCGGTCGGCTACGGTCATGAAGGCACCAAGTACGGCTGCAATTTCGGCGTGCTGTTTCCGTGGTGGGACATGATGTTCGGCACCGCGTCGTGGAACCGCACGATCGAGCCGACCGGCATCCGCGATCAGGTCGAAGGCGTGTCCTACGGCGAAGGCTTCTGGTCGCAGCACGGCCTCGCGTTCGTGCGGATCTTCCGGCGCCTGTTCCCCGCGAAGCGCGGCGCGGCGTCGGTCTGACCCGGCCATCCTCCCGTTGAGCGGCTCCCTGACGCGGCCCGCATGCGCTTTGGCGCATGCGGGCCGCGTGGTTTATCCTTTCCCCGTTTTTCTCCGTCGATACAGGCTCGCATGAACGACCTGCTGCGTTCCTTCGTCCGGGCACTGGCGAGTGCATTGCATCCGCGCATGCTCTGGCTCACCCTGATGCCGTTCCTCGTCTCGGCCGTGCTGTGGGGCGTCTTGCTGTGGTTCTCGTGGCAGACGCTGATCGACGCGGCGCGCGGCGCGCTCGACGGCTTCGTGCTGACGGCCGCGCTGTATCGCGCCTTCGACGCGATCGGCATGTCGCAACTGCATGCGGTCGTCGCGCCGTTCGTGGTCGTGTCGCTGGCGATTCCGCTGATCGTGCTGACCGTGCTGCTGCTGATCGCGACGCTGTCGATGCCGGTCGTGATCAAGCACCTGTCGAACCGGCAGTTCGCGGCGCTCGAGCCGAAGCGGGGCGGCACCTTCGTCGGCAGCGTTGCCAACTCGCTGTGGGCGGCGCTGGCCGGCGTCGTCGTGCTGGTCGTGACGATCCCGCTGTGGCTGATTCCGCCGTTCTTCGCGCTGCTGCCGCCGGTCATCTGGGGCTGGCTCACGTACCGCGTGATGACCTACGATGCGCTCGCGCTGCACGCGAGCCGTGACGAGCGCCGCGCCCTGGTGCGGCAGCGCCGCTGGCCGCTGATCGGCATCGGCATCGCGACCGGGCTGCTCGGCACCGTGCCGACCTTCGTGTGGGTGTCGTCGGTCTGGACGATGGTGCTGTTTCCGTTCGTCGCGGCGGCCATGATCTGGGTTTACGCTTTCATTCTCGTCTTCTCGGCGCTGTGGTTCGGGCACTATTGCCTGCGTGCGCTGGAGGACCTGCGCGCAAGCACGCGCGCCACCGCAATCGACATGGGGCAGGCATGAGCATCGGCATCATCATCATCGGCGACGAAATCCTTTCGGGCCGCCGGCAGGACAAGCATCTGGCGAAGGTCGTCGAGCTGCTCGGCGCGCGCGGCCTCGCGCTCGACTGGGCCGAATACGTCGGCGACGATCCGGCGCGCATCACGGCGACGCTCGCGCGCGCGATCGCGTCGGGCGACATCGTGTTCTCGACGGGCGGGATCGGCGCGACGCCGGACGACCACACGCGCCAGTGCGCGGCCGCCGCGCTCGGCCTGCCGCTCGAACTGCATCCGGAGGCGAAGGTGCTGATCGCGGAGCGGATCCGCGAAACGCACGCCGATCCGGCCGCGCCGGTCGACTTCGATGCGCCGGAGAACCAGCACCGCTTCAACATGGGCGTGTTCCCGGCGGGCGCGACGATCATCCCGAACGGCTACAACCGGATTCCCGGCTTCTCGGTCGGCGACCTGCACTTCGTGCCGGGTTTCCCGGTCATGGCGTGGCCGATGATCGAATGGGTGCTCGACACGAAGTATGCGCATCTGCACCATGCGACGCCGCACGCGGAGCGCTCGCTGCTGGTGTTCGAGCTGCCCGAATCGACCCTCACGCCGCTGATGGAGCGCATCGAGCGCGATTTTCCGGGCGTGCGCGTGTTCAGCCTGCCGAGCGTGGGCGATGCGGAGCGCGGCGGGATCTACGCGCGCCGTCACATCGACCTGGGCGTGAAGGGCGAGCCGGAGGCCGTCGCGGCCGCGTACGTGAAACTGCGCGAGGGTGTGCATCTGCTCGGCGGGGACGTCGTCGAGCCCGAGACGCCGCGCGCCTGAGCGGCTCCCGATCCGGCCGTACCGAGGCCGCGGGCCGTGCAACGCGGCCCGTCATCGGCATGTCATCGCCCGGCTCGACGATGGGATCGTCGCAGCCGGCGTGCGTGGCGTGTCGTCAGGCCGTCAGGCGCCGATCCACGGCAGTTTCCGGAAGCACCAGCCTTCGACCGTCTTGCGGTGGCCTTCGGCGTCCTTGGCGCCCTCGAAGCCTTCGAGCAGGTCGAACGCCCTGGTGAAGCCGGCCTGCGCGGCGGCGACCGCGGCGAGCTTCGAGCGTGCGGCGCTGCGACACAGGAACAGGATGGGCGTACCGGCCGGGAGGGCCGCCTTCAGTTCGTTGACGAATTCGGCGTTCGGCACGCCGCCCGGGTAGCGCGTCCATTCGAGGTGCAGGTACTGGCCGTCGCCGATGAGCGGGCGGCCGATCCAGTCGAGTTCGGCGCGGGTGCGCACGTCGACGAGGCGCGCCGCCGGGTCGAGCTGCAGCAGTTCGAAGGCTTCGGCCGGCAGCAGCGCGCCGGCGTAGTTGAGCGCGCCCTGGGCGCGGCGTTCGTCGGCCTTTGCGTAAAGCTGGTCGAGCGTACTCATGGCGGAGAGTCTCCTGTTGGTCAAACGACCATTCTAGCGCGGCGTCGCGGCACGGATGCCCGCATGCGGTACGGTGCACGCGCCGCCCACGCGTTCACCAAAACAGTGCAGAATGACGCGGATGCACCAGAATGATCCGGTCGGCGCGGCGCATCGCGGCGATCGCACCATTGCGGTGCCTGCGTTTGGCGGCCGGTGCGGCGTCGGGCCCCGGAATTGCGCAGTACAGCCCCGTCGCGGCGAGCGCCGGCGCGATTCGCGCCCATTTTTCGTACGGGTGGCACGGAAGCTGCTTTATAGGATTCGGTCGAATCGGGGCGTGCTGCGCCAAAGCAAGACCCCGGTCAGCTCGATAAACGAGGCGGTTCCCAGTCCGCCGGAATTGTTCAATCAGGAGAAGAGGTTATGAGTAAAACCGTCGCCGACGTCATGCAGCTCGTGAAGGACGAGGACGTCAAGTTTGTCGATTTCCGCTTCACGGATACGCGCGGCAAGGAGCAGCACGTGTCGGTGCCGGTTTCGGCGTTTGACGAAGACAAGTTCGAAAGCGGTCATGCATTCGACGGTTCGTCGATCGCTGGCTGGAAGGGCATCGAGGCGTCGGACATGCTGCTCATGCCGGACCCGAGCGCTGCCTTCGTCGATCCGTTCTATGAAGAGTCGACCCTCGTGCTGACCTGCGACGTGGTCGAGCCGGCCGACGGCAAGGGCTACGAGCGCGATCCGCGTTCGCTCGCGAAGCGCGGCGAAGCGTACCTGAAGAGCACGGGCATCGGCGACACCGCCTTCTTCGGTCCGGAACCGGAATTCTTCATTTTCGACTCGGTCCAGTGGAACACGGACATGTCGGGCTGCTTCGTGAAGATCAACTCGGAAGAAGCGCCGTGGTCGTCGGGCAAGGAATTCGAAGGCGGCAACACGGGCCACCGTCCGGGCACGAAGGGCGGCTACTTCCCGGTCGCGCCGGTCGACACGTTCCAGGACATGCGTTCGGAAATGTGCCTGCTGCTCGAGCAGCTCGGCATCCCGGTCGAAGTGCACCACCACGAAGTGGCGGGCCAGGGCCAGAACGAAATCGGCACGAAGTTCTCGACGCTGGTGCAGCGCGCCGACTGGACGCAATGGTCGAAGTACATCATCCATAACGTCGCGCATTCGTACGGCAAGACGGCGACGTTCATGCCGAAGCCGGTCGTCGGCGACAACGGTTCGGGCATGCACGTTCACCAGTCGATCTGGAAGGACGGCCAGAACCTGTTCGCGGGCAACGGCTACGCCGGCCTGTCGGAACTGGCGCTGTTCTACATCGGCGGCATCATCAAGCACGCCCGTGCACTGAACGCGATCACGAACCCGACGACGAACTCGTACAAGCGTCTGGTCCCGCACTTCGAGGCACCGGTCAAGCTCGCGTACTCGGCGCGCAACCGTTCGGCATCGATCCGCATTCCGCACGTGTCGAACCCGAAGGGCCGCCGCATCGAAACGCGCTTCCCGGATCCGATGGCGAACCCGTACCTGTGCTTCACGGCGCTGATGATGGCCGGCCTCGACGGCATCCAGAACAAGATCCATCCGGGCGAAGCTGCCGACAAGAACCTGTACGACCTGCCGCCGGAAGAGGATGCAAAGATCCCGACCGTCTGCGCGGGCCTGGACCAGGCACTCGAAGCGCTCGACAAGGATCGCGAGTTCCTGACCCGTGGCGGCGTGTTCACCGACGGCATGATCGACGCGTACCTCGCACTGAAGGAGCAGGAGCTGGCGAAGTTCCGCATGACGACGCACCCGATCGAGTTCGAGATGTACTACTCGCTGTAATCGGCAATGGCGCTTCGATTCAGCGCCGTCATGCCGGTTCGTTCCCGTCGCGCGGTCTGCGGCGGGAGCGGCGGAGTCTGAAAGGGGACGGCGTCCAGCCGTCCCTTTTTTGTTCCGGGAATTTTCATTTCATGGCCCGTTGGGGCGCGACAAGCACGCAGATGGTTCTGAAGAATCTGATCAAGGCGAGAACGGGGCAACCCGAGCGACTGACGGACGACGAGCGGCTCGCCCGCTCGGGCCTGCTGGCGGGGCTGGAAGCGTTGCCGACGGTCGTGATCGTGCTCGACCGCAAGACGCTGCGGATCGCGTTCGCGAATCCGTCCGCGGAGGCGATGCTCGACATCTCGCGCCGGCAGCTCGCGCAGCGGCCGTGGGGCGAGATCTTTCCGAACGCGAACGAGCTCGCATCGACGATCACCGCGATCGGCGAGGAGCGCTTTCATGCGACGCACCTCGATACCGTGCTCGACCGGCCCGGCCGCGAACCGCTGCACGTGCATGCGATCGTCGGTTTCCTCGAGACCGCGCCCGATTTCGTGCTCGTCGAGCTGTTCGAGAACGAGCGGCAGTCGCGCACCGACCGCGAGGAGCGCATCCACGACCTGACCGCGGTCAACAAGCAACTGATCCGCAACCTCGCGCACGAGATCAAGAATCCGCTCGGCGGCATTCGCGGCGCGGCCCAGTTGCTCGAATTCGAGCTCGGCGAGCGCGAGCGCGGCGAGTTGCGCGAATACACGCAGGTGATCATCAAGGAGTCCGACCGCCTGCAGACGCTCGTCGACCGGTTGCTGGAGCCGCACCGGCATCCGCACATCGTCGGCGACGTGAACATTCATGAGGTCTGCGAGCGCGTGCGCGCGGTGATGCTCGCGGAATTCCCGCGCGGGCTCACGATCGAGCGCGACTACGACGTGAGCGTGCCGGATCTGCGCGGCGACAAGGAGCAACTGATCCAGGCGCTGCTCAACATCGTGCGCAATGCCGCGCAGGCGCTGCGCGAACGGATCGCGCAGGGCGACGCGAAGATCGAGCTGCGCACGCGCATCGCGCGCAAGGTGACGATCGCGAAGCGGCTGTACCGGCTGGCACTGGATTTGCACGTGATCGACAACGGGCCCGGCATTCCGGAGGAGATCCGCGACCGGATCTTCTATCCGCTCGTGTCCGGGCGCGAAGACGGCAGCGGCCTCGGCCTCACGCTTGCGCAGACGTTTGTGCAGCAGCACGACGGGATGATCGAGGTCGAAAGCCGGCCCGGACGTACCGAGTTTCAGATTTTGCTGCCGCTCGACCACTGAGCGGCGACATTGCGATTCACCGGATTCACCAATATCTGACCGACCTATGAAGCCGATCTGGATAGTAGACGACGACCAATCGATCCGCTGGGTGCTCGAAAAGGCGCTCGCCCGTGACAGCTTCGCGACGAAGAGTTTCGCGAACGTGCGTGATGCGCTGGCCGCGCTCGACCACGAGACGCCGCAGGTGCTCGTGTCCGACATCCGGATGCCCGGCGGCTCGGGCCTGGAGTTGCTGCAGGCGATGCACGAGCGGCTTCCGGGCCTGCCCGTCATCATCATGACGGCGTTCTCCGATCTCGACAGCGCCGTCGCGGCGTTCCAGGGCGGCGCGTTCGAATATCTCGCGAAGCCGTTCGACGTCGACAAGGCGGTCGAGCTGATCCGCCGCGCGGTCGAGGAAAGCCTGCGCGGCGGCGCGCCGCAGGACGAGCGCGTCGCCGAGGCGCCCGAGATGCTCGGCCAGGCGCCCGCGATGCAGGACATGTTCCGCGCGATCGGCCGCCTGTCGCACTCGGCCGCGACCGTGCTGATCACCGGCGAATCGGGTACCGGCAAGGAACTCGTCGCAAGGGCGCTGCACCGTCACAGCCCGCGCGCGAACGGGCCGTTCATCGCGCTGAACACCGCGGCGATTCCGAAGGACCTCCTGGAATCCGAGTTGTTCGGTCACGAGCGCGGCGCGTTCACCGGTGCGCAGACGACGCGGCAGGGCCGCTTCGAGCAGGCGGAGAACGGCACGCTGTTCCTCGACGAAATCGGCGACATGCCGTTCGACCTGCAGACGCGCCTGTTGCGCGTGCTGTCCGACGGGCAGTTCTACCGGGTCGGCGGGCACAACCCGCTGCGCGCGAACGTGCGCGTGATCGCCGCGACGCACCAGAATCTCGAATCGCGCGTGCGGCAGGGGTTGTTCCGCGAGGATCTTTACCACCGGCTCAACGTGATCCGGCTGCGCCTGCCGCCGCTGCGCGAGCGCAGCGAGGACATCGCGCTGCTCACGCGCCACTTCCTGCAGAAAAGCGCGCGTGATCTCGGCGTCGAGCCGAAGCGCGTGTCCGACGACGCGCTCGCATACCTGACGTCGCTGCCGTTTCCCGGCAACGTGCGGCAGCTCGAGAACCTCGCGAACTGGCTGACCGTGATGGCGCCCGCGCAGACGGTCGAGATCAAGGACCTGCCGCCCGACCTCGTGCCGTCCGGCGCACCGGTCGTCGCGACGGCCGACGGCGCGGACGCGCACGGCGGCGCTGGCGAAGCGGCGCACACGCCGCCGGCGATCGGTATGGCGCCGGCGGCGTCCACGCCGGTGGCCGCCGCGCCGAACGGCGGCGCGCCGGCCGGCTATCCGCTGTGGGAGCATGGCCTGCGCACCGAGGTCGCCCGGCTGCTGCGCGAGAACTCGGCCGACGTGATGGACGAACTGGCGCGCCGCTTCGAGGCGGCCGTGATCCGCGAGGCGCTCGACTTCACGCGCGGCCGCAAGGTCGAGGCCGCGGAGCGGCTCGGCATCGGCCGCAACACGATCACGCGCAAGATCCAGGAACTCCATCTGGAGCCCTGAGCACGATTCGCGGCACGCGCGGGCATCGCGCGTGCCGCGATCGGACATAATCGCGGTTTGCCGTTACGCAGATCCGCCATGTCCGACTCCTTTCGCTGGCCCGCCGGGGCCGACCCGTTCCGTTTTCTCGAAGCGCTCGACAGCAAGCGCGCCCGCGCGTGGGTCGACGAGCAGAATGCGCGCACGCGCGCCGCACTGCGCGACGACGACGCATATCGCGCATTGGCCGCGCGTCTCGCGAAAGCGTATCTGCCGCGCGAACGCCCGGTGATTCCGACCCGCTGGCGCGAGTGGGCCTACGACCTGTGGCAGGACGATCTTCATCCGAAGGGGCTGTGGCGACGCACGCGCTGGGACGACTGGCGCGCCGGTCGTCCGGCGTGGGAAACGCTGCTTGACGTCGACGCGCTGGGCGCGGAGGAGGGCGAGTCGTGGGTGTTCGAGCAGGATGCCATCCTGTATCCGGACGGCGATCGCGCGCTGCTGTCGCTGTCGCCGGGCGGGGCCGACGCGGTCGTCGTGCGCGAATTCGATCTCGTCGAGCGTCGTTTCGTCGACGGCGGCTTCACGATCGACGAGCCGGGCCATCACACGGTCGGCTGGATCGACCGCGATACCGTCTACGTGAGCTGGGATCGCGGCGAAGCGCATGCGACGGCCGCCGGCTATCCGTATGAAGCGCGACGCTGGGTGCGCGGCACGGCGCTCGCCGATGCGCCCGTCGTCTTTCGCGGCGAACCCGACGATATCAGCGCGGGCGCGTGGTTCGACCCGATCGACAAGCGCCACGTCGCATGGCGCAGCGTCGACTTTTTCGATGCGCATGCATACCGGCTGACCGATGCGGGCGAATGGGCGCGCTACGACGTACCGACGCATGTGGAGGTCGGCTTCTGGGAAGGCTGGCTCATGCTGGAGCCTCGCCTCGACTGGGACTGCGACGGCGTGCGCCATGCGGGCGGCTCGCTGCTCGCGATCCGCGAGCAGGCGTTCCAGGCCGGATCGCGCGCATTCACGACCTTGTTTGCGCCGCAGCCGTCGACGTCCGCCTGCACGTGGACGCATACGCGCACGACGCTGATCGCGAGCTGGCTCGACGACGTGCACAACCGCACGATGCTGTGGCAGCCGCGGCAGGCCGACGACGGCGCATGGACGTGGGACGCACGGCCGTTCGACTGGCCGGGCGACGCGCAGATCGACGTCGAGCCGGTGGAGGCGACGCTGAACGACGAGGTCTATGTCGACGTCGACACCTATCTCGATCCGCCCGAGTGCTGGCTGGCCGATCTTGCCGATCGCGCGGACGATGCGCCGTCGCGCCGCGTGCTGCTCGACCGGCCGCCGGTGCAGTTCGACGCGGCCGGGCTCGTCGTGCGCCGCGCGAGCGCGCGCTCGCCGGACGGCACGACGGTGCCGTACACGCTGATCGGGCCGCGCGACGCCCTCGACGCGACCGACGGCGCCGCGCGCGTTGCGCGGCCGTGCCTGCTGTCCGGCTATGGCGGTTTCGCGATCCCCAACCTGCCGGGCTACAGCGACGCGTTCGGCATCGCGTGGCTCGAGCGCGGCGGCGTGATGGCGTTCGCGCACATCCGCGGCGGCGGCGAGTTCGGGCCGCGCTGGCACGTCGGCGCGCAGCGCGAAAACCGCCAGCGTTCGTTCGACGATTTCATCGCGGTGGCCGAGGATCTGGTCGCGACCGGCGTGACGAGCGCCGCCCGGCTCGGGATCGAAGGCGGCAGCAACGGCGGGCTGCTGGTCGCCGCGTGCATGGCGCAGCGGCCGGAGCTGTTCGGCGCGGTGCTCTGTCGCGTGCCGCTGCTCGACATGCGACGCTATCCGAAGCTGCACGCGGGCGCTGCGTGGCTCGACGAATACGGCGATCCGGACGATCCGCGCGAAGGCGCGGCGCTGGCCGCGTATTCGCCGTATCACCGCGTGCGCGAAGGCGTCGCCTATCCGCCGTTGTTGTTGACCACGTCGACGCGCGACGACCGGGTGCATCCCGCGCACGCGCGCAAGATGGCCGCACGCATGCATGCGCTCGGTCACGAACGGGTGTGGTACTGGGAGAACACCGACGGCGGCCACGGCAGCGCCGACGATCTCGAACGCGCGGAAGCCGACGCGGCGGAGTTCGGTTTCCTGTGGGCCCATCTCGGGCCGGCACCCGCGCGGCGTTGAGCGCGCGGGCGGGGCGTGGTCAGCCGACCACCGCGATGACGGGGGTGTGGTCGGACGGCTGATCCCACGTGCGCGGCGTACGGTCGACCTCGCACGACGTGCAGGTCTGCGCGAGCGCCGGCGACAGCAGGATGTGGTCGATGCGCAGCCCCGCGTTGCGGCGGAACGCCATCATCCGGTAGTCCCACCACGTGAAGGTCTTCTCGGGCTGTTCGAAGCGGCGGAACGCATCGACGAAGCCGAGCTCGATCAGCTGCGCGAAGTGCGCGCGTTCCTGCGGCGACACGAGGTTCTGGCCTTCCCATTTCGCGGGATCGTGCACGTCGCGGTCTTCCGGCGCGATGTTGTAGTCGCCGAGCAGCGCGAGCTTCGGGTAGCGCTGCAGCTCGGTGCGCAGCCACGCCTGCAGCGCGTCGAGCCATTGCATCTTGTAGACGAACTTGTCGGAGTCGGGCGCCTGGCCGTTCGGGAAATACGCGGACACGATGCGCACGCCGTCGACCGTCGCGGCGACCACGCGCTGCTGCGGATCGTCGAAGCCGGGGATGTTGCGCACGACGTCCGCCTCGTCGACGGAAAGCGTGTCGCGCGCGAGGATCGCAACGCCGTTGTAGGTCTTCTGGCCCGTGAACCAGCTGCGGTAGCCGGCCGCCTCGAGATCCGCGCGCGGGAATTTCTCGTCCGGCAGCTTCAGTTCCTGCAGGCACAGCACGTCGGTTCCGCTTTGCGCGAGCCAGTCGAGCACATGCTGCTTGCGGACGTTGAGCGAATTGACGTTCCAGGTGGCGATTTTCATGAACGGGAGTGTGCGTGCGGGGTGAATGCGAAGGCCGCCATCTTACCGCGAGCCTGCGGCGCGAACGCGTTCGACGCGGCGCGCGCGTGCCGCCGCCTCCGCGAGGTTGACGAAAATTGTGACAAAAGTATTGACGTGAGTACTTCCTCACCCTATAATTTATTTCTCTGACGCGGGGTGGAGCAGTCTGGCAGCTCGTCGGGCTCATAACCCGAAGGTCGTAGGTTCAAATCCTACCCCCGCAACCAGTTTCAAGCGAAAGGCCTTGATTTCATAGCGAAATCAAGGCCTTTTTGCTTTCCGGGTGGTGCTACACCATGGCTGCCCGAGAGCATCCGCAACCAAACGCGCAAGTGAGCGCTTCGGCCTGTACTCGCACCGGGTTCCCCCGGCTCTACGTCTCCCGGCACGGTGTCTGTTACTGGCGCGAACGCAATCGCTGGCGGAGCCTTCGCACCAATGATCCGCGTGAGGCGTCGGTTTGCGATGGAACGCAATCTCTACCTCGCGCGGCAACGACACCGCCAGGGCCGCATGAGCATCGTTGACCCGAACTACCCCCGGCCCGAGCCCGATCCCGACGCCGATCTGCGCTTTGAGATCGACCGATGTGCGCCGGGGTATCTGCAAGACGGACGGCGCGCCCGAGGACGCCCGGGCGCTGCGCGAGACCCTCGAAATCGTTCGGCAAATGCCGCTGCCCGCGCCGGAGCCTACGGCCCCGCTGCCGGTTGGAATCGCCCCGAACGAAGCGGAAGTGCCGTGGGCCGCCATTGATGAGGCCGTGGCCGAGCGCGAGCGGCACGAGGCCGCCCTGCAGGGCGGCCTGATGCTCTCCGATGTGGCCGACATGTGGCTGACCGAGCGGACCCTGAAAAACACGCCGCGCATGGTCAATGTAAAACGCCTGCACCTGGAAGATTTCCGCTGCCGGATCGGTACTGCCGAGCCGAACGATGTGCCGATCAACACGCTGCGGAAATCCGTGCTGGTGGGCTGCAAGGCCGCGTTGCGGGCCGAACGCCAGACCGGCAAGACGGCCGACAACAAGCTGCTGACGCTGCATGATTTTTTCAAATATGCCATCAACAACGGGCACTACACCGCCTCGGATCTGAACCCGGTGGCCGGCTTGTTCGTGCTGAGCAAATGCGAATGGCTGGCCAAGGCGCGGTCCTGCGAGCCGATCACGCCGGACGACATGCGCGCCGTGTTCGAGTCCGCGGGCTTCAAGACCTGGGCCAGCGCGCCGGATCTGTGGTTTCCGCCGCTGATGGCGCTGTTCACCGGCCTGCGGATCAGCGAGGCGACGCGGATCGCTCCGGCGGATGTGAAGCTGGCCGACAACGGCGTCCACTACATCAGCATCACCGACGGCAAGACGGCAGCGGGCGTCCGTAACGTGCCGGTGTGCGATGCGCCGATCCGCCTGGGCGTCCTGCGCTACGTCGATGAAGTGCGAGCCGTCGGGCATGACCGGCTCTACCCGCACCGGCCGTTCGTGAAACCGTCGTGGGCGCGTTGATCGCCCTGGACGGGGCGGCGGGTCAAGGATCGCGCAGCAACCCCGCAGGGGCTTGTCCTTGACGTGCTGAGCCGGCCGGACACGCTCACGCATGGGGCGGGCAGAGCCAGAGCGCTGCCCGCCCCATGCCGATCCAATACGGTGACCGCTGCTGCGATCCCCGCAAGGATTTCAAATCCTTGGGTCGCTTGCGCTCAGGGTCCCCCGGCCCGCCAAGCTGACGTCACCATGCGGGCCGAAACTGTCACGGAAACGTTGACCGGTTTAGGTAGGGCCAACGATACTATCGCCTCGGGGAATGTCAGCATTCAATAGAAAACAACGAGATAAAAATTCAAAAATGAAGTGCAATGAAAATAATTTCGATTTTTTAAGACTTTTTGCAGCATCAATGGTTTTATTCAGCCATCAGCATGCATTGATGGGGCGGCCTGGTATAGATACTGGTCTAGGTGAACGTTTCGGGCTCGGGGGCTTGGGCGTTTGCATCTTTTTTATCGTCAGCGGTTATCTCGTCACCCAAAGCTGGCTGCGTGATCCGAACGCTTTCAGATTTCTGGTAAAGCGCTTCCTGCGGATCTGGCCAGGGCTGTTCATCGTGACGTGTATTGCCGCGCTCCTGGTCGGACCGATTGTTTCTGGCCTTGATGTCAAGAACTATTTTTCATCGCCAGGACTACGCGAATACTTTGGCAATCTCCGGGTGATAGGCGGCGGCACTTCCTACTTGCCGGATGTTTTTACCCACAACCCCTTTCCAAGGGCCGTCAACGGCTCCTTGTGGACTATTCCGGTTGAAGTGCATTGGTATCTAGTGCTCGTCGTTGCCGCGGTTGCAGGCGCGCTTCGCTGGCGCTGGATAGCGCTATTTGGAATCGTCGGCTTGGCCATTTATCACTTTGGTGTCTACCACGGCGAGACCAATCCTGTCCGAAATTGGTCGAGGGAGTATGGGCTGTTCTTTCTTGCCGGAGCGCTGCTTCAACTATTTCGCGACTGGTGGGCGGATCGCCAAGTCTTGCTGATTGTCGGCTCCCTGACTGTCGGAACAGCGCTGTTCATGCTGGGCTGGCATGTGCTGGGCGTGTTGGTTGCGATGCCGTGCCTGGTCATTTTTACAGGCGAAGCTTCCACACCGTTTCTTCGGCGGTTTGGTCGCTTCGGGGATCTTTCCTATGGCGTCTACATCTATGCATTTATTGTGCAGCAAACGCTGATATGGAAATTCGGGGCATCCGGGTCATTTGCGCTTCACTTGCTTTCAACGGTTGTGGTGACCTTCATCTGTGCATGGCTGTCCTGGCATCTGGTTGAAAAGCGGGCGCTTTCATTCAAGCCGTCGCGGATACGCTCAGGAAAAGAGCGTATCCATGAGGTCGATCTGGAAAAAAATCTTGCATAGCAAGCTTTGCATCGTCGCTGGCAGATCGATATGCGTGGGGACTTGTCGAGGATCAACTTGCACAGAAATGAGTCTCAAAAAAAGAGTCCCATGCGCTGTAAGCGTCGGATTGGCCTGTCATGTATCCAACATCTGTTGTTCCGCCTGGACAACTGCAACCGCCGGTCTCCGGGTTAGCTTGGCACATGACCTGATCTGCGGGAACTAATGCACCACCGGGCCAGTATTTCCGAAGGACGTATTGGCCGCCGCCAGAGCCGCCAGTAGTCCACCCCATTTTTACAAAACAGGTCCTGCGCTCCGTCATTTCCGATTGCAGCATCAGGAGCGCGGCCACCTCCAGCCGATGCGCCTCCCGTCGGCTCCATGTAACTACCCTGAACCTTTCCAGTAACGGCCAGGTATCCGTTTCCGTAGATATTGTCGCCAGCGTTGAGGTATCCATTGGTTTGCAAGCTGGTGGACGAGTAGAATTCGCCAGTCGCTGTGATGCGTCCTCCCGCGCCAACGCCGCCGGAAATGTTCGCATTGCCTATGATCGTCGCTGTCCCAGTCATATCCAGGTTACCGTTCGATTTATCGTAGCTGGTGACGACCTGGGTGGATTGAAATTGCCCCGTGCCGGTGATATTGCCGGCGTTGTTGATGTTGTGAATGATGCCGTCCGACATGTTCAGGCCACCTGTCATTGGCAAGGAGCCGTCCCGGCGCAGGTAGACTGAATAGAGGTTGGTCCCCGTGCCGGCCTGAAAGCCCAGTAGGCCCAGCGATCGCCCGGTTGTGATCGGTGCGTTCCAGACGCCGCCGTAGCCGTCGATCTGCGCGGCACTGGTTCGGCCAGGGCTGTGGCGTGGCAACCAGTCCTGTCACGTCCCAGTTGGGCGACGTGCCGGAAACAGACAGGGTGATGTTGTAGCGCGCCCCGAAGCTGTTCGGGTTCTGATGGGTCGCGGGCAACAGGCCTTCGTTCACCAGAGTCTGGATCATGATCGCGCAGGTCGTGCCCGAGCAGGTGCGCGGGCCAGGATCGCCAGCCCCACCGGCTGCGTTCTGCAACTGGCTGATCGGCGTGTAACGATTGGCGATGTAGGTATCGACGGCTTGGCCGACCGTCTGCATCTGCTGCCCTACGATCCGGGCCTGGTTGCTCTCGGTATCGCGTTTCATGTCAAGGCCTCTGACCGGGTTTGGAGCGACGCTCCTACCCCCGCAACCAAGCACACCAGACGATGTGCAGCGCAAGTGACCGATGCGCGTTTCGTCGACAGGAACCCGGCTCCATGCCGGGTTTTTTGTTTTCCGGCCCCGGAAACGCTGCAGCGGGCAGGGATTCCCGCTTGCCAGGTTCGCCCTCCGTCTCATAAAATGAATGAGAATCATTATTATTAATGGGGCGCTGCGCGACCAGGCGGCGTCGGGGAACATGGGCGTCATCGACAGTCATGCGCAACGGGGCTTCCGTGCGCTCTACAACGATCATCACGGCTGGCTGCGCGGCTGGCTGCGCAAGCGGCTCGGCAATGCGTGCGACGCGGCCGATCTCGCGCACGATACCTATCTGCGCGTGCTCGCATCCGGCACGACGCCTCAACCCGACGATTCGCGTCGTTACCTGACCCAGATCGCGAACGGCCTCGTGATCGACCTCTATCGCCGGCGGCATATCGAATCGGCCTATCTCGATACGCTGCGGTACCGGCCCGAGGCCGAGGCGCCTTCTCCTGAAACCCGCGCACTCGTGATCGAGACGCTGTGCGAAATCGACGCAATGCTTGATCGCCTGCCCGCGAACGCGCGCTCGGCGTTGCTGCTGTGCAAGCTCGACGGGCTGACCTATCGCGAGATCGCCGAGCGGCTCGGCGTGTCGGTGTCGTCGGTCGAGAAGTATGTCGCGTCCGCGCTGCGCGCGTGCTACGCGGCGCTTTACGGGAGCGCATCGTGAGCGGGCGGCAGGGCGACGCATTGCCCGAAGCCGTCGTGGAGCAGGCGATCGGCTGGCTTGCCCGCCTGTGGTCGGGCGATGCGACCGACGACGACCGGCGCCGCTGCGAGGCCTGGCGTGCCGAACACCCCGAGCACGAGCGCGCGTGGCAACGGCTTGCCGGCATCGACGCGAAGTTCGCCAGCGTGCCGGCCGATACGGCGCGCGGCGTCCTGCTCGCGCAGCCGGCCCGGCCCGCACGCCGGCGCGCGATGCGCGCGCTCGGCTGGGCGATCACGCTCGGCGGCGCGAGCTACGGCGTACGCAGCACGCGTCTGTGGCAATCGGCCACGTCCGACTATGCGACCGACATCGGCGAAGTGCGCGACGTCACGCTCGCGGATGGCACACAGGTCTGGCTCGATACGGCGAGCGCGATCGACGTGCGCTTCGATTCGCACGAGCGCCGCATCGTGCTCGTGCGCGGCGCCGTCCACGTCGAGACGGCGCACGATGCGGCGGGGCGGCCGCTGCGCGTCGAGACGCGGCAAGGGGTGGCGCGCGCGCTCGGCACGCGCTTCACGGTGTCGGACGAAGGCGTGCGCACCCGCGTCGACGTGTTCGACGGTGCCGTCGAGATCCGCCCGGCCCGCGCGGCCGGGCGTGTGCTGCGGCTCGAAGCGGGCGAAGCCGTCCGCTTCGACGCGGACGGCTTCGCGCCGCGCGAGCCGGCCGCGGCGCGCGCGAACGCATGGACGCAGGGCCGGCTGATCGCCGAACGCATGCGCGTCGACGCATGGTGCGCCGAACTCGCGCGCTACCGGCCCGGCGTCCTGCGCTGCGATCCGTCGCTCGCGCGCCTGTCGGTGTCGGGCGTGTTCTCGCTGACCGACACCGATCGCGCGCTCGCCGGCCTGCGCACCGCGCTGCCGGTCGAGGTCGTCTACCGCACGCGCTACTGGGTCACGGTCGTCCCGCGCTGAACGCCGGCACACGGTCATCAGAAAAAAATTTCGCGACGCGATTGAGGGTTTCGGCGGTTCGTTCGGAATACACGATGCACCTTCGCAACATTCCGAACCCAAAGGATTCTTCATCATGGCGTTCCGCCGGTTTTCCCCGTATGCAGCTTCCCGTCCCGCCAGCCGGCCCGCGCGCCGCCGCGCCGCGTCGCGCGCGCTCGAACCGGCGCTCGCCGCCGCACTGGCGCTTGCCATGCCGATCGGCGCGCAGGCGCAGCCCGACGATCCGCCGTCGCGCGTCGATACCGACGAGCGGCTCGCCTATGCGATTCCGGCCGGCCCGCTCGACGTCGCGCTGAATCGCTTCGCGGTGGCGGCCGGCGTCGAACTGGCGAGCGACGCGGCGCTCACGCAGCACCTTTCGAGCGACGGGCTGAACGGGCGTATGAGCGTCGCGGAAGGTTTCGCGCGCCTGCTGGCGCCGCACGGGCTCGAGGCCGTGCGCACCGGCGGTGGCTACCTGGTGCGCCGCCGCGCATCGGCCTCGACGGCCGCGGCGGGCGCCGGCGCGACGCTGCCGGCGATCATCGTGAACGCGCGGGCGGACCAGCTGCCCGAGGCGTACACCGGCGGGCAGGTCGCGCGCGGGGGCCGGCTCGGCATGCTCGGCAACGCCGATTTCATGGACGCGCCGTTCAACATCACGAGCTATACGTCGGCGCTGATCGAGAACCAGCAGGCCAGCACCGTCGCCGACGTGCTGGAGAACGATCCGTCGGTGCGCTTCACGACGTCGACCGGCCACATCGTCGAGAACTACACGATCCGCGGCTTCAACGTGATCGCCGACGATCTCGCATTCAACGGGATGTACGGGCTCGCGCCGTACGGTCACTCGCCCACCGAGTTCATCGAGCGCATCGAAGTGCTGAAAGGGCCGAACGCGCTGCTGAACGGCATCTCGCCGAGCGGCGGCGTCGGCGGGGCGATCAACCTCGTGCCGAAGCGGGCGGGCGATACGCCGCTCGCGCGGCTCACCACCGACTACATCTCGGACGGCCAGTTCGGCGTGCACGCGGATCTCGGCCGGCGCTTCGGCGACAAGAACCAGGTCGGCATTCGCGTGAACGGCGCCTATCGCGACGGCCGCACGACGATGGACGGGCAGAGCAAGAAGCGCGAACTCGCGTCGCTCGCGTTCGACGTGAAGGGCGAGCGCGCGCGGTTCTCGCTCGACGCCTATACGGACACGGAGCGCTTCGACAACGGCAGCCCGTGGATGGCGTCGTTCGCCAGCAAGGTCGTGAGCCCGCCGTCGCCCGGCACGAACCTGCTGCACGGCGCATGGGGCAAGCTCGAGAACCAGGCGATCGTCGCGCGCGGCGAACTCGACCTGACCGACCGCATCACCGCGTATGCGGGGATCGGCGGCCTCAGCTATCGCTACTCGGGTTTCATCAACGGGACGCGGGCCGGCGCGATCCAGCCGAACGGCAACTATCGCGCGGTCACGTACAACCAGAACGGCTACACCGACACGACGTCGATCGAGGCCGGCGCCCGCGCCAAGTTCAACACGGGCCCCGTCAGCCATCAGGTGTCGCTCGGCGTGACCTCGCTGCAGATCGAGTCGGGCACGATCAACCGGACGAGCGCGACGTTCGCGTCGAACATCTACGCGCCGATCGATCCGCCGCTCGCGCCGTCGCCGGGTTCTGCGCCGAAGACGTCGGAGGCCGAACTGACGAGCGTCGCGCTGGCCGACACGCTGTCGTTCGCGCGCGATCGCGTGCAGCTCACGCTCGGCTTGCGCAGCCAGCGGGTCCATGCGAAGACCTATGCGGCCGCGACGGGGCTGAAGACCGCCGATTACAACGAGACCGCGCTGACGCCGGCGTTCGCGATCGTCGTCAGGCCGTTCGGGCCGGACGTATCGCTGTATGCGAACTACGTCGAGGGGCTGACCCAGGGCGACACCGTGACCGACGTCACCGCGAAGAACTACGGGCAGATGTTCGCGCCGTACAAGAGCAAGCAGGTGGAGGTCGGCGCGAAGTGGGAGACCGAAACCTTCGCGAACACGCTGTCGCTGTTCCAGATCACGAAGCCGAGCATGCTGAAGGACGTCGCGACCAACCTGTACAGCGCCGACGGCGAGCAGCGCAACCGCGGCGTCGAATGGAACGTGTTCGGCCAGGTGGTGCCGAGGCTGCGCGTGCTGGGCGGCGTCGCATACACGCAGGCGCTGCTGACGCACACGGCCGGCGGCGCCTATGACGGCAACACGGCGTACGGCGTGCCGAAATGGACCGCGAACCTCGGCCTCGAATGGGATACGCCGTGGGTGCAGGGGCTGACGTTGTCCGGCCGCGCGGTGGCGACGAGCGCGCAGTTCGTCAACTCGACGAACACGCAACGCATCCCGGGCTGGACCCGGTTCGATCTCGGCGCGCGCTACGCGACGCAGATCGCCGGCAAGGCGGTCGTGCTGCGCGGCGCCGTCGAGAACGTCGCGAACCGCACGTTCTGGGCCGGCACGTTCAACGACGGCTTCGTCACGCAGAATGCGCCGCGCACCTTCAAGGTGTCGGCTACCGTCGACTTCTGAGGCGCACGATGACTCATCTCCTGAACCGGGCCACGCGCATCGCGTGCACGTGGCGCGTCGGCGCGGCGCTGGCGCTGGCGCTGGCGGCGATCGGCATGCCGATCGCGCATGCGGAAGGCGCGTTCGCGTCGGGCGACGTGGTGACGGGCAATGTCGCACGGGCGCCGGCGGCCTACGCACTGGCGCTCGACGCCGGTACGTTCGTCCAGGGCCGCCTCGACGGCGCGGCGGCCAATGTCGATCTCGCGACCGAAGACGGCCGGCATCTGCGGCGACTCGTGACGGCCGACGGGCAGTCGCGCGATTTCATGTTCGTCGCGCCGGCGAACGGCGGCTATGCGCTGCAGGTGTCGGCGCCCGACGCCGGTGCGCTGCCGCCCGACGGCCTGCGCGCATACCGGCTCGCGATCGTGAGCCGCGTGCCGCGCGCGCAGCAGCATGCGCCGGTGCCCGGCATCGCGAGCCCGCGCGTCGCGAAGCTGGCCGCCGAACTCGCGGCGGGCGGCACGACCGACGCGTTCTGGCGCGAGGCAGCGGCAAGCGGCACGCCGCTCGTCGAACCGGCGCCCGCGCAGCCGGCCCGTACCGATGCGACGATCGCGCGCGGCCTGAACCCGCCCGACGAAGCGACGCAGCTCGTCACGTTCCTGTGGCGCGGCGCCCGCGACAATGTGCGGCTGCTCGGCAGCCCGTCGGGCGAGCACGACACGTTGCTGCACCTGCCGGGCAGCGACGTCTGGTATCGCAGCTACGTGGTGCCGGCCGCGACCCGCATCAGCTATCTGCTCGCACCGGACGTGCCCGAACTGGATCTCGATGACGGCGCGCGGCGCCGCGCGATTCTCGCGACCGTGCAGCGCGATCCGCTCAATCCGCGCTCGTTCATGCACCCCGCGCCCGACGTGTACCAGGGCAAGTCGGTGCTCGAGTTGCGCGACGCTCCGCCGCAGCCGTGGATCGCACCGCGCGCGAACGTGCCGGCCGGCACGGTGACCGCACACCGGTTCGCGAGCACGGTGCTCGGCAATACCCGCGACGTGTACGTGTATCGACCGGCCGGCTATCGTGCGGACGATCCCGCGCGCGCACTCGTCGTGGTGTTCGACGCGCACGCCTACGTCGACACGGTGCCGACGCCGACGATCCTCGACAACCTGATCGCGGAGGGACGCGTGCCGCGCACCGCGGCGCTCATCGTCGGCAATCCGGACAGCGCGACGCGCGGCCGGGAGCTGCCGCCGAATCCCGCGTTCGCGCGCTTTCTCGCGGAGGAACTGATGCCGTGGGCGGCGCGCGAGGGCGTGAGCGCGCCGGCGGCGCGGACCGTGATCGCGGGGTCGAGCTACGGCGGCCTCGCGTCGGCCTACGCGGCGCTGCGTCACCCCGAGCTGTTCGGCAACGTGCTGAGCCAGTCGGGCTCGTTCTGGTGGGCGCCCGTGCAGGGCGATGCGCGCACGCGCACCGCCGAATGGCTCACGCGCGAGTACGCGGCGCGGGAGCGTCTGCCCGTGCGCTTCTATCTGGAGAGCGGCCGCTTCGAGGACGGCAAGGGGCCGGCAGGCATCGGCACGACGAGCCGCCATCTGCGCGACGTGCTGCAGGCGAGGGGCTACGCGGTGCGTTATGCGTCGACGGCGAGCGGCCACGACTACCTGCACTGGCGCGGGTCGCTCGCGTGCGGGCTGATCGCGTTGATCGGCACGCCTGGGCAGGGCGAGCGCGCGCCGTTCGCGGCCGCGTGCCCGTTCGAACCGCCCGGCGAGTCGCGCGAACCGTCGCGCGTACCGGCCGAAGCGTCCTGAGCGTCCTGGGCTGAAGGCGGCGGGCCGTTCAGCCCGCCGCCCATTCGACCGCCGCCTTCGCATGCAGCGCGGTCGTGTCGAACACCGGCAGCGGCGAGTCGTCCGCGTCGATCAGCAGCGTGATCTCCGTACAGCCGAGGATGACCGCCTGCGCGCCGCGCTTCGCCAGTTGCTCGATGATCGTCACGTACGTCGCCCGCGATTGCGGCGAAATGATGCCGTGGCACAGCTCGTCGTAGATGATCCGGTGCACGTCGTCGCGCCCGCGTTCGTCCGGCACGAGCACCTCCAGCCCGAATTTCTCGCGCAACCGTTCCACATAGAACGGCAACTCCATCGTGTAGCGCGTGCCGAGCAGCGCGACGCGCCCGATGCCCGCGTCGCGTAGCGCGGCGCCGGTCGGATCGGCGATGTGCAGGAACGGCAGCGTCACCGCGGCTTCGATCGCGTCGTGCACGCGGTGCATCGTGTTGGTGGTCAGCACGACGAGATCGGCGCCGGCCGCTTCGAGCTGCCGCGCGGCGCCGGCCATCCGTTCGCCGAGCGCGGCCCAGTCGTGCGTGCGCTGCAGCGCTTCGATCTCCGCGAAATCGACCGTGACCAGCACGCTCTTCGCGTTGTGGTGGCCGCCGTGCACCGCCTTCGAATGGCGGTTGATCATCCGGTAATACTCGGCCGACGATTCCCAGCTCATGCCGCCGATCAGTCCGATCGTCTTCATCCGTCACCTTTGCCTTATGCACGTCAAGGCGGACGAGTATAGGCGCCGCCGCCGGCGCCCGGCGGTACGATCCGCGCGAAGCGGGCCGGTACGGCGCCGCCGCCCGGGGGCGTACGCGACAGTTGAAACCGGCACTGTGTTTTTGTACAGTATCGGCACCGTGAACCCGACCGTCATCCCGCCTGCCGATCCGTCCGCGCCGCCGCCGGGCGACGCGCCGCCGCGCATGCGCAAGATCATCCATTGCGATTGCGACTGCTTCTACGCGTCGGTCGAGATGCGCGACGACCCATCGTTGCGCAACCGGCCGATCGCGGTCGGCGGCCGGCCCGACCAGCGCGGCGTGATTGCCACCTGCAACTACGAGGCGCGGCGCTACGGCGTGCATTCCGCGATGTCGTCGGCGCTGGCGATGCGCAAGTGCCCCGAGTTGCTGATCCTGCCGTCCGCGATGGACAAATATCGCGCGGCGTCGCGGCAGATCATGGCGATCTATCGCGACTACACGTCCGACGTCGAGCCGCTGTCGCTCGACGAGGCGTACCTCGACGTCAGCGGGTCGGAGCGGTGCCAGGGCAGTGCGACGCTGATCGCACGGGAGATTCGCCAGCGCGTGTACGACACGGTCGGCGTGACGGTGTCGGCCGGCGTCGCGCCGAACAAGTTCATCGCGAAGATCGCGTCCGACTGGAACAAGCCCGACGGCCTGTTCGTCGTGCGGCCGCACGAAATCGACGCGTTCGTCGCGGCGCTGCCGGTGCGCAAGCTGCACGGCGTCGGCAAGGTGACGGCCGCGCGGCTTGACCGGCTCGGCATCCAGACCTGCGCGCAATTGCGCGACTGGCCGCTGATCGACCTGCATCGCGAATTCGGCGCGTTCGGGCGCAGGCTTTACGAACTGTCGCGCGGGATCGACGAACGGCCCGTGCAGGCCGACCAGGAGCGCAAGTCGGTCAGCGTCGAGACGACCTACGTGACCGACCTGACGACGCTCGAGCAGTGCGCGGAGGAAATTCGCCGTCTCGTCGTGCAGCTCGACGCGCGCATCGCCCGCGCAGGCGCCGCACGATCGATCCGCAAGCTGTACGTGAAGATCCGCTTCGCCGATTTCCAGCGCACGACGGTCGAGTGCGTGGCCGACGCGACGAATGCGGAAACGGCGGTCACGCTGCTCGCGAAGGGGCTGCAACGGCGCGCGCAGGCGGTGCGGCTGCTTGGCGTCGGCGTGCGGATCGACGAGGATACCGCCGAGCGCCACGGGCAATTCTCGCTGTTCGGCGACGAAACGTCCGCGCCATGAAAAAGGCACCGCCGCAGCGGTGCCTTGCCTTCCACGCGGCCGCCGGGGCCGGGCGGCATGCTCAGTGGGCGGGCGAGGCCATCCCGTTGTGGCGCAGCAGCGCATCGATCTGCGGCTCGCGGCCCCGGAACGCCTTGAATGAATCCATCGCCGGGCGGCTGCCGCCGACCTCGAGGATTTCACGGCGATAGCGCGTGCCGGTCGCCGCATCGAGCACGCTGCCGCTCGCGGCGGCCGCTTCCTCGAATGCCGCGTAGGCGTCGGCCGACAGCACTTCGGCCCACTTGTAGCTGTAGTAGCCGGCCGCGTAGCCGCCCGCGAAGATGTGGCTGAACGTGTTCGGCCAGCGCGAGAACGCCGCCTGCGGGATCACGTGGTAGCGCTCGTTGATTTCGCGCGCGAACGCGGTGACGCCGGTGCTGCCCGCCGGATCGAAGTCGACGTGCAGCAGCATGTCGAACATCGAGAACACGATCTGGCGCAGCGTGCCGAGCCCGCTCTGGAAGTTCTTCGCGGCGATCATCTTGTCGAACAGTTCGCGCGGCAGCGCGGCGCCCGTGTCGACGTGCGAAGACATCGACGACAGCACGTCCCATTCCCAGCAGAAGTTCTCCATGAACTGCGACGGCAGCTCGACCGCGTCCCATTCGACGCCGTTGATGCCCGACACGCCGAGCTCGTCGACGCGCGTGAGCATGTGGTGCAGCCCGTGGCCGAATTCATGGAACAGCGTGATCACTTCGTCGTGCGTGAAGCACGCGGGCTTGCCGCCGACCGGCGCGGAGAAGTTGCAGGTGAGATAGGCGACGGGCGTCTGGACGGCGCTGCCGCGCTTCGCGCGCGAACGCGCATCGTCCATCCATGCGCCGCCGCGCTTGCCTTCGCGGGCATACAGGTCGAGGTAGAACTGCGCGACCAGCGAGCCGTCGCGGTTCTCGACGCGGAAGAAGCGCACGTCCTTGTGCCACACGGGCGCGTCGTCGGGCTTGATCCGCACGCCGAACAGCGTTTCAGTGACGGTGAACAGGCCCTTCAGCGCGGCCGGCTCCGGGAAATACTGCTTGACCTCGTTTTCCGAGAACGCATAGCGCTGCTGGCGAAGCTTCTCGGATGCGTACGCGACGTCCCACGGCGCGAGCTCGGCGAGACCGAGTTCCTTCGCGGCGAACGTGCGCAGTTCGTCCCAGTCCGTCTCCGCGTGCGGGCGTGCGCGGGTCGCGAGATCCTCGAGGAACGCGACGACCTGCTGCGGCGATTCGGCCATCTTCGGCGCGAGCGACACTTCGGCGAAGTTGCGGTAGCCGAGCATCTGCGCCTCTTCGCGGCGCAGCTTCAGCTCATCGGCGACGATCGCCGTGTTGTCCCATTCGGCCTTGCCTTCGCCGTACTGCGGCCCGAGTTCCGATGCGCGCGTCGCATAGGCGCGGTACAGCGTCTCGCGCAGCGCGCGGTTGTCGGCGTATTGCAGCACCGGGAAGTACGACGGGAAGTGCAGCGTGAATTTCCAGCCGTCCTTGCCGTCCTTTTGCGCGGCCTCGCGGGCGGCTTCGATCGCGTCGCCCGGCAGGCCGGCCAGCTCGGCTTCGTCCTGCACGAAGTACGCGTACGCGTTGGTCGCGTCGAGCACGTGGTCGGAGAACGCCTTCGACAGCGCGGCCTGCTGCTCCTGCAGTTCCGCGAAGCGCGGCTTCCGGTCCTCGGGCAGTTCGGCGCCCGACAGGCGGAAATCGCGCAGTGCGTTGTCGAGGATCTTGCGGCGTTCGGCGGACAGCGTGGCGTATTCGGCGCCCGCGGCGATCGCCTTGTACTTCTCGTACAGCGCGAGGTTCTGGCCGACGCTCGACCAGAATTCGGTCACGCGCGGCAGGTTCTCGCCGTAGGCGGCCCGCAGTTCGGGCGTATCGGCGACCGCGTTCAGGTGGCCGATGACCCCCCAGGCGCGACCGAGCGGCTCCGTCGCGTGCTCGACCGTCTCGACCACTTCCGCCCAGGTCGCCGGCGTCGCGGCCGCGCTCGCGGTTTCGACCGCGCGGTTGGCGGCCTCGAGCAGCGTGTCGAGCGCGGGCGTCACGTGTTCCGGGCGGATCTCGCCGAAGCGGGGCAGGCCCGAGAAATCGAGAAGCGGATTGGTGTTGGCGCTGGCGGACATAAGACTCCCTGTCTGTTGCCGGATGAACCGGAGTGAAAAGGGTAAGGCGCGCCATGCGAGGCGGCGCCCGATATCGACATTATTGGGGCGCATCGCGCGCTTTCCAATCGTTAGTTTCTAACGATGCGATTGACGCGGGGTCGAATGCGGGATGAAAGGCGGCCTGGGGACGGCCGGCAGGGTGGCCGGCGAGAGGCCGGCGCGCGCATGCGACGCGCGCCGGAACGGCGGAGGGGGAATCAGGCGGCCGCGGCGGCGCGCTCGGCGGCTTCGATCGTGTTGATCAGCAGCATCGTGATGGTCATCGGGCCGACGCCGCCCGGCACCGGCGTGATATGGCCGGCCACTTCCTTCACGCCCGCGAAATCGACGTCGCCGCACAGCTTGCCTTCGTCGTCGCGGTTCATGCCGACGTCGATCACGGTCGCGCCGGGCTTCACCATGTCGGCGGTCAGGATGTTGCGCTTGCCGACCGCGGCGACCACGATGTCGGCCGCGCGCGTGTGCGCGGCGAGGTCGCGCGTCTTGCTGTGGCAGATCGTCACGGTCGCGCCGGCGTCGAGCAGCATCATCGCCATCGGCTTGCCGACGATGTTCGAGCGGCCGATCACGACCGCGTTCGCGCCCTGCAGCGCAATGCCGTGCGCTTCGAACATCTTCATCACGCCGTACGGCGTGCACGGGCGGAACAGCGGCTTGCCGGTCATCAGCGCGCCGGCGTTGGCGACGTGAAAGCCGTCGACGTCCTTCTCCGGCGCGATCGCCTCGATCACCTTGTGGCTGTCGATATGCGCGGGCAGCGGCAGCTGGACGAGGATGCCGTGGATTTTCGGATCGCGGTTCAGTTCGTCGATGCGCGCGAGCAGGTCGGCTTCCGACAGCGTGGCCGGGTATGCATCCTTCAGCGAGAAGAAGCCGTTGTCCTCGCACGCCTTGATCTTGTTGCGCACGTAGACTTCGCTCGCCGGATTGGCGCCGACGAGGATCACCGCGAGACCGGGCTGGTGACCGCGTGCGGTCAGGGCGGCGGCGCGCTCGGCGGCCTGGGCGCGCAGGGTCTTCGAAAGGGCGTTGCCGTCGATGAGGAGGGCTGTCATGGTGGTGGTCCTGCCGGGAAGTTGGAATGCGGGCGTGCGGCGCCCGGGGGCGTCGCAGCAAAGCACGGGATTATACCGTTCGCCTGCTGCCGTCCGACACCGAATGAGCGGGAAGCGTCATGGCCGCGGCGCGTGTGCGCCGGGAGAGCGGCCGCCGCCGCGCGAGTGGGCCGCATCGCGCGGGACGGCCGGGGCTGGCTGCGGGCCGGGCGGACGGTGCCGCCGCGGCCGGCGCGGGCTCAGGCCTGTTTCTTCGACAGCGCGAGGCGCAGCAGGTCGGCCACCGTGTTGACGTTGAGCTTTTCCATGATGTTCGCGCGGTGCGCTTCGACCGTCTTGATGCTGATGCCGAGGTCGTCGGCGATCTGCTTGTTCAGGCGGCCCGCGATGATCCGCTCGAGCACCTGCTGCTCGCGCGCGGTCAGCTTCGACAGGCGCTCGCTCGCGGCACGCTGTTCCTGGACGCTCTTGCTTTCGCTTCGGGCCTTGTCGAGCATCCGCTCGACGAGCTTGCGCAGCTCGGCCTCGTCGAACGGTTTCTCGATAAAGTCCATCGCCCCCTTTTTCATCGTCGAGACGGCCATCGGCACGTCGCCGTGACCCGTGACGAAGATGATCGGCAGCGCGGCATTGTCGGCGATCAGGCGTTCCTGCAGTTCGAGGCCGCTCATGCCCGACATCCGCACGTCGAGGATCAGGCAGGCGATCTGGCCGGCCTGCTGCGCGGGCTGGTACGCATCGAGGAACTGCTCGGCGCTCGAGAAGCATTGAACGCGATAGCCGTTCGCCTCCAGCAGCCAGCGCAGCGAGTCCCGTACGGCCTCGTCGTCGTCGACGACAAAGACGGTTTCCTGAGTGGTGGTGACAGGGCTATTCATAGTTCTCCCGTAACGGTATGTGATGCCGATGCCTCGCGCCCCCCTTGGCCGAGATCAGCGGGTTCCCCAATGGGCAGGCTGCAGTGGAACGTCGCGCCGGAAATGCGGCCGTCCGGCTCGACGTTGTTGACCACCCACAGACGCCCCCGATGCGATTCGATGATCGAACGGCAGATGTTCAGCCCCATGCCCATGCCATCGGACTTGGTGCTGTAAAACGGTTCGAACAGGCGCTCGGCGGTCGCTTCGTCGACGCCCGGGCCCTGGTCGATCACGCGGATGTCGACGAATCCCGCGTCGATGTCGGCGACGACGCGAATCACGCCGTCCGCCGACGCCGGCTTCACGTCGGCCATCGCTTCGGCCGCGTTCTTCATCAGGTTCACCAGCACCTGCTCGATGAGCACGGGGTCGACATAAATAATAGGCATTCTTGCGAGGATTTCCGTGACGATCCGGATCCTGCGCTTCCTGGCCTCGATTTCGGCGAGCCCGACCGCGTCGGCGACGATGTCCGCCACCCGCGCCGGCTGGCGCTTCGGCTCGCTGCGCTTCACGAATTCGCGGATCCGCTTGACGATCATCCCCGCGCGCAGCGCTTGCTGGGCGGTCTTCTCCAGCGCGGGCTGCAGCGTCTCCGGCGTGCCGCGGCCGCTCTTGACGAGCGCGAGCGTGCCCGAGCAGTAGTTGTTGATCGCGGCGAGCGGCTGGTTCAATTCGTGAGCAATCGACGACGCCATTTCACCCATCGTCATCAATCGGCTGGTGAACTGCAGCTTCTCTTCCTGCTGGTGCGCGAGTTCCTGCGCCTTCTTGCGGGTCGTGATGTCGGTCGCGATCTGCATCTGCGCGAGGTGGCCGTCCACCCACTGGATGTACTGGCGGCGCACCTCGAACCATTTCTGGATGCTCTCGACGTACACCTCCTGTGCATCGGCGGTGCTGCTCGTGAGCGCGGCGGCCGGCAGGCCCGCGAACGCGTCGACCATGTCGATCGAGTCGGACGACGCCTGCGCGCGGTCGAAGCCGCCGCCGGACAGCTCGAGATGGCCGTCCGGGCGGATGCCGAACAGGTGGCGGTAGTAGCGGTTCGCGAACAGCAGCTCGGCCTCGTCGGCGGCCAGCACCGACACCGCGGCATCGAGGCTTTCGAGCACCGTCGTGAAGCGCTCGTGCGCGGCCGCGAGCTCCTCGCGCGCGCGCTTCGGCTCGGTGATGTCGGTCATCGACGACATCCAGCCGGTCTGGCGGCCCGAACTGTCGATCAGCGGCGACACGTACAGGCGCGCGTGGAACAACGTGCCGTTCTTGCGCCGCACGCGCAGCTCGAAGCCGGAACTCGGCGCCTTGCCGCGCAGCGTCATGTCGAGCTGGCGCTGCATTTCCGGGTACGCATCGCGCGGCCAGTACGGGAACGGCGCGACCTTGCCGACGAGGTCGGTCTCGTCCCAGCCCGTCATCCGGCAGAACGCCGGGTTCACGTGCGTGATGCGGCCGTGCATGTCGAGCACGCGCATGCCGATCAGCACCGAGTTTTCCATCGCGCGGCGGAAGAACGCTTCCGCGTACAGCGCCTGCTGGGCCTCGAAGCGCTGGCGCGTGTGCTTCCACAGGCTCCAGAGGCTCCACAGCACGAAGCACGACAGCCCGGCGACGAGCCACACGAGCGTGTTGTTGGTCAGGTTCGTGAGCTGCGGGAACGCGTACACGCGCACGGTCAGCCCCTGGCCGGGCGGATCGAGCGGCAGGTCGTAGTGCGAGTCGCGCGGCAGGCGCGGGCGCGTCGAGGTGGACGACAGCTCGCGGTTGTTCGCGTCGGTGATCGAGATCTTGTACTTCGACGACAGTTCCTGCGGGATGTCGTGCTTCAGGATCCCCTCGACCGAGAACACCGCGGCGATCGAGCCGAGATACTCGCGGTCGCCGCGCATCACGGGCGTCTGCAGCGTGATGAAGCCGTTGCCGAAATCGTCGTAGATCAGCGGCGAATAGGCCTGGCGGCGTGTGCCGCGCGCTTCGTCGTAGGCGCCGCGCACGGCGTCCTGCATCTGCGCGTCGCCGGGCTTCGCGAGCCGCTGGCCGAGCAGCGGCGGATGCACGGTCGGCCAGCGCTGCACGCCGGGCGAGGTGTACCAGTTCAGGTAGAGGATTTCCGGATGCGTCTGCATCACGTCCGCGACGGCCATCTGGAACGCGTTCTGGTCGAGGCGGCCGGACGCGAGATCGCGGGAAAGCGCCTGCAGCTGTTCCTGCGCGCCCGTCATCGACAGGCGGATCTGCTGCTGCGCCCACGCGACGTTACGGAACAGGGTGTCTTCCTGCTGCTGCTGTTCGCGGCGGTTGAGGCTCCACAGGATGAGGCTCATCACCACCAGGAACACCAGGATCGACAGCAGCGGCGTCAGCAAATAGGAGTTGGACCACCACGGTCCGTGGTGCCAGCGGGACGGCTGCGACTCCGCCGGCGGGCCCGACGGTCGCGCCGAGCGTGCGAAAAGCCGATCGGTCAACATGGCAGGATTGTAGCGCAGCGCAATACATGGAAAACCTATACCGGATATGTTGAACGGAAACGGATTTGTTTCGCCGCGCCGCGCCGCGGAGCCCCGAAACATGGGTGCAGCGCAGCAATATTCCGTATTGCGAGAAAAGATCTCACAATTCGAAAATTTTGTTGCGCATGCCCGCGGGCGCTCATTACAATCCGCTGGAGCTTGCCCGCAGCCGGTCGCGTCGCGTCGTCTGCACGAGAGCGATCCTCACATTCCAGGACCCAGGAGACGAGAATGTCCGCTGTACCGAACGAAGTGATGAAATATGTCGCCGCCGAACGTGACGACGACCCGCAAGAAACCGTCGAGTGGCTGGAGTCGCTCGATGGCGTGATCTCCTCCGTGGGCACCGGCCGTGCGCATTACCTGATCGAAAAGCAGATCGAGTTCGCCCGCATGCACGGCGAGCATCTGCCGTTTTCCGCGAACACCCCGTACATCAACACGATTCCCGTGGCCGGCCAGGCGAAGATCCCGGGCGACCAGGACATCGAGCACCGCATCCGCTCGTACACGCGCTGGAACGCGCTGGCGATGGTGCTGCGTGCAGGCAAGGACACGAACGTCGGCGGCCATATCGCATCGTTCGCGTCGGCCGCGACGCTCTATGACGTCGGCTACAACCATTTCTGGCACGCAGCGTCCGAGCAGCACGGCGGCGATCTCGTGTTCGTCCAGGGCCACTCGTCGCCGGGCGTGTACTCGCGCGCGTTCCTGCTCGGTCGCCTGAAGGAAGAGCAGCTCGACAACTTCCGCCAGGAAGTCGACGGCAACGGCATTTCGTCGTACCCGCACCCGTGGCTGATGCCGGACTTCTGGCAGTTCCCGACCGTGTCGATGGGTCTCGGCCCGATCATGGCGATCTATCAGGCGCGTTTCATGAAGTATCTGGAAGCGCGCGGCATCGCGAAGACGGAAGGCCGCAAGGTGTGGGCATTCCTCGGCGACGGCGAGACGGACGAGCCGGAATCGCTCGGCGCGATCGGCATGGCGAGCCGCGAAAAGCTCGACAACCTCGTGTTCGTGATCAACTGCAACCTGCAGCGTCTCGACGGCCCGGTGCGCGGCAACGGCAAGATCATCCAGGAACTGGAATCGGAATTCCGCGGTGCCGGCTGGAACGTGATCAAGGTCATCTGGGGCAGCCGCTGGGATGCGCTGTTCGCACGCGACAAGACGGGCGCGCTGATGCGCCGCATGATGGAAGTCGTCGACGGCGAGTACCAGACGTACAAGTCGGAATCGGGCGCGTTCGTGCGCGAGCACTTCTTCAACACGCCTGAACTGAAGGCGCTCGTCGCCGACTGGTCGGACGACGACATCTGGGCGCTGAACCGCGGTGGCCACGATCCGCACAAGATCTACGCGGCGTTCCACGAAGCCACGCACACGAAGGGCGCACCGACCGTCATCCTCGCGAAGACCATCAAGGGCTACGGGATGGGCGAGTCGGGCCAGGCGATGAACATCACGCACCAGCAGAAGAAACTGCCGGTCGAGCAGCTGAAGAAATTCCGCGACCAGTTCCGCCTGCCGATTACCGACGAGCAGATCGCCGACGTGCCGTACCTGAAGTTCGAGGAAGGCTCGAAGGAACTCGAGTACATGCGCAAGCAGCGCATGGATCTCGGCGGGTACCTGCCGCACCGCCGCGAGAAGGCGACGTCGCTGCCGGTGCCGGCGCTCGACGTGTTCGAGCCGCTGCTGAAGGGCACGGGCGAAGGCCGCGAGATCTCGACGACGATGGCGTTCGTGCGGATCCTGAACATCCTGCTGAAGGACAAGGCGCTCGGCAAGCGCGTCGTGCCGATCGTCCCGGACGAATCGCGTACGTTCGGCATGGAAGGCCTGTTCCGCCAGATCGGCATCTGGAACCAGCAGGGCCAGAAGTATGTGCCGGAAGATTCCGACCAGCTGATGTTCTACAAGGAATCGGAAACCGGCCAGATCCTGCAGGAAGGCATCAACGAAGCGGGCGGCATGTGCGACTGGATCGCGGCGGCGACGTCGTATTCGACGCACGGCGAGATCATGGTGCCGTTCTACATCTTCTATTCGATGTTCGGCTTCCAGCGGATCGGCGACCTCGCTTGGGCCGCGGGCGACATGCGCTCGCGCGGCTTCCTGCTCGGCGGCACCGCGGGCCGCACGACGCTGAACGGCGAAGGCCTGCAGCACGAAGACGGCCACTCGCTCCTGTGGGCGGCATCGGTGCCGAACTGCGTGAGCTACGACCCGACGTTCGGCTACGAACTCGCCGTGATCATCCAGGACGGCCTGCGCCGCATGGTGCAGGAGCAGGAAGACGTGTACTACTACATCACGGTGATGAACGAGAACTACGAGCACCCGGCGATTCCGCAGGGCGAGCACGTGGCGGCCGACATCATCAAGGGCATGTACGCGTTCAAGAAGGCCGACGCCGGCAGCAAGGCACCGCGCGTGCAGTTGCTGGGCGCGGGCACGATCTTCAACGAAGTGATCGCTGCAGCCGACCTGCTGAAGAACGACTGGGGCGTCGAAGCCGACCTGTGGAGCGTGCCGAGCTTCACCGAACTGGCGCGTGAAGGCCACGAAATCGAGCGCTGGAACCTGCTCCATCCGACCGAAGAGCGTCGTCTGTCGCACGTGCAGCAGTGCCTGAAGGACACGCAGGGCCCGGTCATCGCATCGACCGACTACGTCCGCGCGCTGGTCGACCAGATCCGCGGCCAGATCGATCGCCGCTTCGTCGTGCTGGGCACCGACGGCTTCGGTCGCTCGGACACCCGCGAGAAGCTGCGTCACTTCTTCGAAGTCGACCGTCACTGGGTCACCGTCGCTGCGCTCAACGCGCTGGCCGACGAGGGCACGATCGAGCGCAAGGTGGTCGCGGACGCGATCGCCAAGTACAACCTCGATCCGTCCAAGCCCAACCCGATGACCGTTTAACGCACACGCCGTGTGATGCCGCGCGCCGCTCCCGCGAGGAGCGCGCGCGGCCATGGAGACAGAAACAGATGAGTCAAGCGATCGAAGTGAAGGTGCCGGATATCGGCGATTACAAGGACGTGCCGGTGATCGAGATCGGCGTGAAGGTCGGCGACACGGTCGAGCCCGAGCAGTCGCTCGTCACGCTCGAGTCGGACAAGGCGACGATGGACGTGCCGAGCCCGGTGGCGGGCGTCGTGAAGGAAATCAAGGTCAAGGTGGGCGATTCCGTGTCGGAAGGCTCGCTGATCATCCTGCTCGAAGGCGGCGCTGCGGCGCAGGCCAATGGCGCGGCTGCGCCGGCCGCAGCCCCGGCTCCGGCGGCCGCGCCGGCACCGGCCGCAGCAGCCCCGGCGGCCGCGCCGGCAGCCGCCGTCGGTACGCTCGAAGTGAAGGTGCCCGACATCGGCGACTACAAGGACGTGCCGGTGATCGAGATCGGCGTGAAGGTCGGCGACACGGTCGAGAAGGAGCAGTCGCTCGTCACGCTCGAGTCGGACAAGGCGACGATGGACGTGCCGAGCCCGGCCGCCGGCGTCGTGAAGGACATCAAGGTGAAGGTGGGCGATTCGGTGTCGGAAGGCACGCTGATCGTGTTGCTCGAAGCCGCAGGGGCGGCGGCTGCCGCACCGCAGGCAAGCGCACCGGCTCCGGCCGCTGCTGCGCCGGCACCCGCCGCCGCACCCGCGAAGGCCGCACCGGCAGCGGCTGCTGCTGCTGCTGCGCCGCCGCCGGCCGCAGCGCCGTCGGGCGAATACCGCGCCAGCCACGCATCGCCGTCGGTGCGCAAGTTCGCGCGCGAACTCGGCGTCGACGTCGCACGCGTGCAGGGTTCGGGCCCGAAGGGCCGCATCACGAAGGAAGACGTCACGGGCTTCGTGAAGGGTGTGATGACGGGCCAGCGCGCAGCACCGGGCGCAGCGGCAGCCGCGCCGGCAGGCGGCGGCGAGCTGAACCTGCTGCCGTGGCCGAAAGTCGACTTCTCGAAGTTCGGCCCGTTCGAGGCGAAGCCGCTGTCGCGCATCAAGAAGATCTCGGGCGCGAACCTGCATCGCAACTGGGTGATGATCCCGCACGTCACGAACAACGACGAAGCGGACATCACCGATCTCGAAGCGCTGCGCGTGCAGTTGAACAAGGAGCACGAGAAGGCGGGCGTGAAGTTCACGATGCTCGCGTTCGTGATCAAGGCGGTCGTTGCCGCACTGAAGAAGTTCCCGACCTTCAACGCGAGCCTCGACGGCGACAACCTCGTGTTCAAGCAGTACTTCCACGTCGGTTTCGCGGCCGATACGCCGAACGGCCTGGTCGTGCCGGTGATCCGCGACGCGGACAAGAAGGGGCTCGTCGATATCGCGAAGGAAATGGCCGAACTGTCGAAGGCCGCACGCGACGGCAAGCTGAAGCCGGACCAGATGCAGGGCGGTTGCTTCTCGATCTCGTCGCTCGGCGGGATCGGCGGCACCAACTTCACGCCGATCATCAACGCGCCGGAAGTGGCGATCCTCGGGTTGTCGCGCGGCCAGATGAAGCCGGTGTGGGACGGCAAGCAATTCGTGCCGCGTCTGACGCTGCCGCTGTCGCTGTCGTACGACCATCGCGTGATCGATGGCGCGGAAGCCGCGCGGTTCAATGCGTATCTCGGCGCGTTGCTCGCGGATTTCCGTCGCATCATTCTTTGATGAGCTGAGGGCTCTCGCAGGGGCGTGGGTTTCTTGTCGGTCATCCATGCCCCGTCGTTGAACCTGTATTGCTGATGGTCTATTGGCGTCGCCCCTGCGCGGGGCGGCGGTCACTTTTCTTGGTCTTCCAAGGAAAAGTAACCAAAAGAAAGGCGCGTCCTTGGGCGGACGGCAAAGGTGGTGCTGCCCAGGACCCCGTTCTCCAGTCAGGCCGTCGTTCAGCGGTTGAGCCCTCTCCCTCTGTCAGCAGCTAAACAAGAAGGGGACGTATATGAGTCTCATCGAAGTCAAGGTTCCGGATATCGGCGATTTCAGCGGCGTCGATGTCATCGAAGTCAACGTGAAGCCGGGCGACGTGATCGAAAAAGAGCAGACGCTCATCACGCTCGAATCGGACAAGGCCTCCATGGAAGTGCCCAGCGACGTCGCCGGCACCGTCAAGGAAATCAAGGTCAAGGCCGGCGAGAAAGTCTCGCAAGGCACCGTCATCGCCATCGTCGACGCAGCAGCCGGTGCCGCCGCCCCCGCGAAAGCGCCCGAAGCGGCGAAGCCCGCAGCCGCCGCGCCGGCACCGGCCGCAGCCGCTCCGGCACCCGCGCCGCAAGCCGGCAGCTACGCAGGCGCCGTCGACGTGGAATGCGACATGCTCGTGCTCGGCGCCGGCCCCGGCGGCTACTCGGCCGCGTTCCGCGCCGCCGATCTCGGCATGAAGACAGTACTCGTCGAACGCTATTCGACGCTCGGCGGCGTGTGCCTGAACGTCGGCTGCATTCCGTCGAAAGCGCTGCTGCATACGTCGCTCGTCGTCGAAGAAGCCGCGGCGCTCGCGTCGCACGGCATCACGTTCGGCAAGCCGCAGGTCGACCTCGACAAGCTGCGCGATTTCAAGGGCGGCGTCGTCAGGAAGCTGACGACGGGCCTCGCCGGCATGGCGAAGGCGCGCAAGGTCGAAGTGGTGACGGGCGTCGGCGCATTCGTCGATCCGTACCACATGGAAGTGCAGGGCGAGAACGGCAAGAAGGTCGTCCGGTTCAAGCAGGCGATCATCGCGGCGGGCTCGCAGGCGGTGAAGCTGCCGTTCATGCCGGAAGACCCGCGCGTCGTCGATTCCACCGGCGCGCTCGAACTGCGCCAGCTTCCGAAGCGGATGCTCGTGATCGGCGGCGGCATCATCGGCCTCGAAATGGCAACGGTGTACTCGACCCTTGGCGCCGAGATCGACGTCGTCGAAATGATGGACGGCCTGATGATGGGCGCCGATCGCGATCTCGTGAAGGTCTGGGAAAAGTACAACGCAAAGCGTTTCGGCAACGTGATGCTGAAGACCAAGACGGTCGGCGCGGAAGCGAAGGAAGACGGCATCTACGTGAAGTTCGAGGGCGAGAAGGCGCCGGCGGAAGCGCAGCGCTACGATCTCGTGCTCGTCGCGGTGGGCCGCAGCCCGAACGGCAAGAAGATCGGCGCCGACAAGGCGGGCGTTGCCGTCACGGATCGCGGCTTCATCGACGTCGACAAGCAGATGCGCACGAACGTCCCGCACATCTTCGCGATCGGCGACGTCGTCGGCCAGCCGATGCTCGCGCACAAGGCCGTGCATGAAGGCCACGTCGCAGCGGAAGCCGCGCACGGCGAGAAGGCGTACTTCGACGCACTGCAGATCCCGTCGGTCGCCTATACCGATCCGGAAGTGGCGTGGGCCGGCAAGACGGAAGACCAGTGCAAGGCCGAAGGCATCAAGTACGGCAAGGCGGTGTTCCCGTGGGCGGCATCGGGCCGCGCGATCGCGAACGGCCGCGACGAAGGCTTCACGAAGCTGATCTTCGACGAGGAAACTCATCGCGTGATCGGCGGCGGCATCGTCGGCCTGAACGCGGGCGACCTGATCAGCGAAGTGTGCCTCGCCGTCGAGATGGGCGCGGACGCGGAAGACATCGGCAAGACGATCCACCCGCACCCGACGCTCGGCGAATCGGTCGGCATGGCCGCCGAACTGTACGAAGGCGTCTGTACGGATCTGCCGCCGCAACGCAAGAAGTAACGCGACCGGCAACGGCCGGCCACGCGCCGGCCATGAAAAACGCCGCCGCCCGGGTTTCCCGGGCGGCGGCGTTTTCGTTGGTGCGCGGCCTGCGGTGTGTGCGTCGTGCCGAGTCGGGCGGCAATGCATGCAAGCGCGTCCCGATCGCGTGTTCCGGCGCCGCAAACGAAAAAGCCGCGCTGGGCGCGGCTCTTTCAGGAGCGGGGGACGCTTAGACGGCCGGCTTGGTCGAACGACGTGCAGCAGCGGCGCTGGCAGCCTTCGTCGCGACGGCAGCCGCGGCGTTGAAGTTCGTCTCGGCGATCTCGACGGCTTGCTTCGTGGCCTTCTGAACCGTTTCGTACGTGGTGTTCGCAGCGTTCAGCGCCGACTTCAGGGCGGCAACAGCCGTTTCCGAACCGGCCGGGGCGTTCTTCGCGACGTTGTCGACGAGTGCCTGGACCTTCTTGTTCTGCTCTTCGAATTGCGCTTCGGCAACCTTCGCGAACTCGGCTTGCGTCGACGATGCGATTTCATACAGGTGACGGCCGTACGACAGCACCTTTTCCGCGACCGGCTGCGACAGGCTGGCTTGCAGCGCGATCAGTTCCTGTGCGTCCTTCACCGACAGCAGGCGCTGCGCGTTTTCCTGACCCTCTGCCAGCGTCGACTTCACGACTTGCAGGTTCAGTTCGATCAGCTTTTCGACGCCTTCGAACGCCTTGGTCGTCAGACCGAACAGGCTTTCGAGGTTGGCTTTCTGTGCAGCGGCGATTTGCTCGGGGGTCAGCAAAGACATGTCAAGCTCCTGAAAAGCGATCGTGTCGATCGCAGGGGAAAGGGCACTACGCTGGGGAACCTCGGATGCGCGCGCTTTGTGCAACGCAGCAATGAGGCTTATTTTAGGGCAGAGAAAACCGTTGTCAAGTATTTTTTGTGCGTTGCACAATCGCGACAAATTATCGATAAAACAACGAGTTATCGAGCCTGTCCGGAATCGGTTTCAGGCGCGTTACCAGCGCGCGTTCCCAGATGGTGCGCACAATCGCCGGGCAAGCGTGGCGCACCATGATCACGCACAGGTAAACCTGACAGGCCTGTGGAACGTTATCCTTCTGTTCCGGTCGAAAACGCGCCGTTGCGATGCGCGTGCCGTGGCGACGTGCCGCCACCGTCGAGACCGGCGCCCCTTGGCACTCCGAGCGCCGGATACGTAGTTTCCCCGCTTTAAATCGCCTCCGAAGTGACGTTATCTCAATTAAGCGCGTGGTAATCGGGAGACGGGCGCTGTCGGGCAGTGCGTCCCATGATTTTTTTCGATGGGAGCGGGCGGGTCGATCGACCGAAGTTGGCCGACCCTTACATTCCGGTTTAACGACAATCGGTAAGTGCCTAATATTGCTCTTTTTTTCAGCTTTAACTACACTTGCGGAAACCTCCCGCCCGCTTTGTCCAGACCCCAATGAAAGCCGAATCGTTTTCACCGCGCAGATTGTTGCAGAGCATGACGCTCGGCACGGCCGTGTCGGTCGCAGTCGCCTTGCTGGCGACCGCTGCGTCCGTCACGCCTGCTGACGCCTTTGCCGCCACTGCGAAGACCCATCAACAGGCCGCCAAGAAGAAGGCCGCCGCTCCTGCTTCGTCCGCGAAGAAGAAGTCGGCGAAGGCTGCCTCCGACAAATCCGCCAAGGTCGCTGCGGCCGATGCGCCGCGCGCGAAGGCCTCGCGCAAGCGCGTCACGCTCGCGGCGAACGGCGTGCATGCCGGCCACCACGTCGCGGTCCGCAAGGTCGCGTTCCAGCCGCGCCGGCAGAGCGTCGGCCAGGCGTTCGGCCTGCACGACACGCCCGACGCGCTCGCACTGCGCTCGAGCGTCGCGTACGTCGTCGACCAGAATTCCGGCGAGCCGCTGTTCGACAAGAACTCGCATGCCGTCGTGCCGATCGCGTCGATCTCGAAGCTGATGACCGCGATGGTCGTGCTCGACTCGAAGGCCCCGATGACCGACCAGATCGAAGTCACCGACGAAGACCGTGACTACGAGAAGGGCACGGGCTCGCGCCTGTCGGTTGGCTCGGTGCTGTCGCGCGAAGACATGCTGCACATCGCGCTGATGGCGTCGGAAAACCGCGCGGCCGCCGCGCTGTCGCGTTACTACCAGGGCGGTCGTCCGGCGTTCATCGCCGCGATGAACGCGAAGGCGAAGTCGCTCGGCATGGCCGATACGCATTTCGAGAATTCGACCGGCCTGTCCAGCTCGAACGTGTCGAGCGCGCGCGACCTCGTGAAGATGGTCAATGCCGCGTATCAGTACCCGATGATCCGCCAGTTCTCGACCGATCGCAGCTACGAGGTGAACACGGGCAAGCGCAACCTCGCGTACAACAGCACGAACGCGCTGATCCGCGGCAACGGCTCGTGGGATATCGGCCTGCAGAAGACGGGCTTCATCAACGAGGCAGGCGAATGCCTCGTGATGCAGGCCACGATCCACGGCCGGCCGATGGTGATGGTGCTGCTCGATTCGTTCGGCAAGTATTCGCGCTTCGCCGACGCGGCGCGCCTGCGCAACTGGCTCGACGCCGGCGGCGGCGAGCGCCTGACGGCGGCCAACGCCGCGAACGGCGGTACCTGATCGCGCCTGCGGCGGTTCGCCGCCGCGCCGATCGGCTGAAAAAAAGCCCCGCATTCGCGGGGCTTTTTATTTGTGCGGGAGAACCGGGGCAGGCGAGAGCGGGCTCATGCCTGCCGCTGCAGCCCGTCCGCATCCTTGTCGGGCGCCGGCCGGTAGCCAAGCGATTCGGAGATGGTGAGGGCCGTGCGGCTCAACTGGCCGAGCCACGCATCCTGGAGGCGATCGGCCGGCGCCGACAGCGACAGGCCGGCGACGAGCTTGCCCGAATCGTCGTAGATGCCGGCCGCGATGCAGCGTACGCCGAGCTCCAGTTCCTCGTTGTCGCGCGCGCACGATTGCTGGCGGACGATCGTCAGCTCGCGCTCGAGCTTCGCGATGTCGGTGATGCTGTTCTGCGTATGGCCGGACAGCCCCGTGCGCGTCGCATAGGCGCGTACGCGCGACGTTTCGTCGGCCGCGAGGAACAGCTTGCCGACCGACGTGAGGTGCAGCGGCGCACGGCCGCCGATCGCGCGGACGACCTGCATTCCCGAGCGCTCCGAATACGCGCGCTCGATATAGACGATCTCGTCGCCCTGACGTACCGACAGGTTCACGGTCTGTCCGGTGAGGCGATGCAGCTCGCGCATCGGCATCAATGCCGCGTCGCGCACCGACAGGCGCGCCTTCACGAGGTTGCCGAGCTCGAGCAGCCGCATGCCGAGGCGATACGTGCCGGGATCGGAGCGGTCGACGAGGCGGCAGGTCACCATGTCGTTCAGGATGCGGTGCGCGGTCGACGGGTGCAGCTCCGTCCGCTGCGCAAGCTCCTTCAGACTGACGGGATCGCTGTGCGCGGCGAGCGCGTCCAGCAGCCGCATCATGCGTTCGATCACCTGGATCGACGTTTTTGAATCCGGGGTGGGTTGGCTCATGTCGGGGGAGAAATCGGTTGACGCGTCAAGCGGTGTTGGAACGATTGTATCTCGTATCGTGAAAAAAGCGAACGCCGTTCGAGGAAATCCTCGTTTTGCGCAGTGCGGGCTTGCGTGCGGGCCGGCGTTGGTCTCGCCGGCCAAACGGCGGATAATGAGAGCCGTTTTCTCGAAGGAGCACGTATGCGAGTCGGTTTGTTCGTGACCTGCCTGGTCGATCTGATGCGTCCCGAAATCGGTTTCTCGGCGCTCAAGCTGATTCGCGACGCCGGCTACGAGGTGATCGTGCCGCCTGCGCAGACCTGCTGCGGCCAGCCGGCCTACAACTCGGGCGACCGCGCGCTCGCGCGCGATCTCGCGGAAAAGACGCTGCGCGAATTCGAGCAGTTCGATTACGTCGTCGCACCGTCGGGTTCGTGCGGCGGGATGATTCGCGCGCATTACGGCGACCTGTTCCGCGACGATCCCGAACTGATGGGGCGCTACACGCGGTTCCAGCAGAAAGTCCATGAGCTGACCGACTTCCTCGCGAACGTCGCGAAGGTGTCGCTCGCGCCGGGAGAGTTCACGGGGCCCGTCACCTATCACGATTCGTGCTCGGGCCTGCGCGAGCTCGGCGTGAAGGCGCAGCCGCGCGCGCTGCTCGCGCAGCGCGGCGTCGCGGTCACCGAGATGAAGGATTGCGAGCACTGCTGCGGCTTTGGCGGTACGTTCGCGGTCAAGTACGGCGACATTTCGGCGGCCATCGCGGACGAAAAATGCGCGAACGTGCGCGCATCGGGCGCCGGCGCCGTCGTGCTCGGCGATCTCGGCTGCATGCTGAACATCGAAGGGCGGTTGCGCCGCACCGGCGACCGCGACACGCGCGTGCTGCACGTCGCGCAGGTGCTGGCGGGCGACGTCTGACGCCCGGTTCCGCTCACTTTTCCCCCGATACCGCGATGCAAGTCCAATCGATGCATTTCAAGGCGCGCGCCGGCCAGAAGCTGGCCGACCAGCGCCTGCAGCAGAACCTGAAGAAGCTGTCGACGAAGTTCGTGTCCGCGCGCGCCGACGCGATGACCGAAATCGACTTCCCGGCGACCCGCGCCGCGCTCAAGGCGCGTCGCAACCGTGCGCTGGAGAACCTCGACGTCTGGCTCGAAGCGTTCGAGCGCGAGGCGACGCGGCGCGGCACGACGGTGTTGTTCGCCGAAACGACCGCGGATGCCGCGCGGCTCGTGGCGGACATCGCGCGCCGCCACGACGTGAAGAAGGTCATCAAGACCAAGTCGATGGTGTCCGAGGAAATGCGCCTGAACGCGGTGCTCGCGGAGATGGGCGTGCAGTCGATCGAGACGGACCTCGGCGAGTACATCCTGCAGATCAACGACAACGAGCCGCCGAGCCACATCATCGCGCCCGTCGTGCACAAGGACAAGGACGAGATCGCCGACCTGTTCGCACGCACGCACCACCGCGAGCGGCTGACCGAGATTCCCGACATGACGCGCGAGGCCCGCGAGGTGCTGCGCCCGCACTTCATGTCGGCCGACATGGGCGTGACGGGCGGCAATTTCGTGATCGCCGAGACGGGTTCGGTCGCCATCGTCACGAACGAAGGCAACGAGGGCATGTGCACCGTGATGCCGCGCGTGCATGTCGCCGTGACGGGCATCGAGAAGGTGCTGCCGACGCTCGAGGATCTCGCGACCGCGATGCGCCTGCTGCCGCGTTCCGCGACGGGGCAGAAGACGTCGAACTATTTCTCGCTGCTGACCGGGCCGCGCGGGCCCGGCGATGAGGACGGCCCGGAGCACAACTACGTCGTGCTCGTCGACGGCGGCCGTACGGGACTGATCGGCGGAGCGTTCCAGGAGATGCTGCGCTGCATCCGCTGCGGCGCGTGCATGAATCATTGCCCGGTCTATCAGAAGGTAGGCGGCCACGCGTACGGCTGGGTCTATCCGGGGCCGATGGGATCGGTGCTGACGCCGAGCTACGTCGGGCTCGAGCGCACGCTCGACCTGCCGCAGGCCGCGACGCTGTGCGGCGAATGCGACAGCGTATGCCCGGCCGGGATTCCGCTGTCGCAACTGCTGCGCACGCTGCGCGAGAAGCAGGTCGAGCGGCACTTGCGGCCCTGGCGCGAGCGGGCGGCGCTCGCCGCGTGGGGTTTCTTCGCACGGCGGCCGATGCTGTACGCGCTGACGACCAAGCTCGCGGTGCGCGTTCTGGAGCGGCTGGGCGGCGACGGCGGCACGCTGCGGCGCCTGCCGATGATGGGCGGCTGGATGGATACGCGCGACATGCCGACGCCGACCGGGCGCACGTTCCGGGAGCTGTACGCGGCGTCCCAGAGCCACCTCGGCTGACGACTGTTCACCAGGCGACAACAGTGCGTTCGCTATTCGCATATTTATCTCGATAGGTGCGGGCTATAGAATCCTCCCTGTAGTCCCCGGAACTGCATTTCGGGGTACCCAGTCAAGGAGGTCCGCATCATGAAAAAGACAATATCGATGTACTGGCCGCTGGCAATCGTCGTTCCGCTGGCCGCGGCAGCCTATCTCCACGCGATGGCCGACGCGCCGTCGCGCGGTCCGCTCGCGATGCACCAGGCGTCCGCCGAACTGGCGCGCGCGGTGTCGTTCGGGCTGGTCGACGACGCGGCCAAGCCGCTGCCGGCCGCCTCCGGCGACGTCGTGCTCGCCGCGCCGAAGGCGCTGTGAGGCAGGGCGCCGTCGCTTTGCGCGGCGGCGGGATTTCGTCCGCCTTTGTATAATGGCGTGTTCTTCTCCCACGCGGTCCGCCGCGGCTTCCCGATAGTGCGATGACCCGCGTTGCGATCTGTTTCGTCTGTCTCGGCAACATCTGCCGTTCGCCTACCGCGGAAGGCGTGATGCGTCACCAGGTCGACGCGGTCGCGCTGGCGGATTCGATCGCGGTCGATTCGGCCGGCACCGGCGACTGGCATGTCGGCGAGCCGCCCGATGCGCGTGCGCAGGCGGCGGCCCGCAGCCGCGGCTACGACCTGTCGGCGCTGCGCGCGCGACAGGTGAGCGCGGCGGATTTCGAGCGCTTCGACCTGCTCCTTGCGATGGACGAAGCGAACCTCGCGGAGCTGCACCGCCGTTGCCCGCCGCAGCATCGCGACAAGGTGCGTCTGCTGATGGCGTTCGCGCCGGATTCGACCGAAACCGAAGTGGCCGATCCCTATTTCGGCGGTGCGCAGGGTTTCGAGCAGGTGCTCGACCAGGTCGAACGCGCGTGCGCGGGCCTGCTGGAGACGCTCCGGGCCCGTACGGCGCGCTGAGCGCACGGTATTCAGCGGTCTGCGAATACCCTTTCAAAGACATGGATACTTGACTAAAAACGTCAAATATTTATACTTGACCAAAATCGTCAAGATTGCAGTCCCCTAGACCACCATGAGACTCACCACCAAAGGCCGTTTCGCCGTCACGGCGATGATTGACTTGGCACTGCGCCAGGAGCAGGGCCCGGTGACGCTTGCAGGCATCAGCCAGCGCCAGCGGATTTCGCTCTCGTATCTCGAACAGCTGTTCGGCAAGCTGCGCAGGCATGAAATCGTCGAATCCGTGCGCGGTCCGGGCGGCGGCTACAACCTCGCGCGCCGCGCGCAGGATGTCACCGTTGCCGACATCATCATCGCGGTTGATGAACCGCTCGACGCCACGCAGTGCGGCGGCAAGGGCACGTGCGACGGCTCGAAGCAGCCCGACGGCCATTGCATGACGCACGAGCTGTGGTCGACGCTGAACCAGAAGATGGTCGAGTACCTCGATTCGGTGTCGCTGCAGGATCTCGTCGATCAGCAGCGCGCACGCGAGGGCGCGCCTGCGGTGTTGCGCGACCGGCGTACGCCGGAGCCCGTCGCCGCACAGGCCGAGCCCGTGCGTACGATGCCGCTCGGCCCCAATTCGGTGTTCAACATCGCGAGCTCGTGAGCGCATAGGCGCCCGCCATACCCCATAACGCACATAGTCCCTGCACAGAATACCCGGAGCGACAGATGACCCAAGAGACTCTCCACCTGCCCATCTATATGGATTACAGCGCGACGACGCCGGTCGATCCGCGCGTGGTCGACAAGATGGTGCCGTACCTGCGCGAGCAGTTCGGCAACCCGGCGTCGCGCAGCCACGCATATGGCTGGGACGCGGAGCGCGCAGTCGAGGAAGCGCGCGAGCAGGTCGCCGCACTCGTGAACGCCGATCCGCGCGAGATCATCTGGACGTCGGGCGCGACGGAGTCCGACAACCTCGCGATCAAGGGCGCCGCGAACTTCTACAAGGGCAAGGGCAAGCACATCGTCACGGTGAAGACCGAGCACAAGGCCGTGCTCGACACGTGCCGCGAGCTCGAGCGCGACGGCTTCGAGGTGACCTACCTCGACGTGAAGGACGACGGCCTGATCGACCTCGACGTGTTCAAGGCCGCGCTGCGCCCGGACACGATCCTCGTGTCGGTGATGCACGTGAACAACGAGATCGGCGTGATCCAGGACATCGCGACGATCGGCGAGATCTGCCGCGAGAAGGGCATCGTGTTCCACGTCGACGCCGCACAGTCGACCGGCAAGGTCGAGATCGACCTCGCGAAGCTGAAGGTCGACCTGATGTCGTTCTCGGCGCACAAGACCTACGGTCCGAAGGGCATCGGCGCGCTGTACGTGCGCCGCAAGCCGCGCGTGCGCATCGAGGCGCAAATGCACGGCGGCGGCCATGAGCGCGGGATGCGTTCGGGCACGCTGCCGACGCACCAGATCGTGGGCATGGGCGAAGCGTTCCGCATCGCACGCGAGGACATGGCGACCGAGAACGAGCGCGTCCGCATGCTGCGCGACAAGCTGCTGCGCGGCCTGTCGCAGATCGAGGAAACCTACGTGAACGGCGACATGGAGCACCGCGTCCCGCACAACCTCAACATCAGTTTCAACTTCGTCGAAGGCGAGTCGCTGATCATGGCGATCAAGGACGTCGCGGTGTCGTCGGGCTCCGCGTGCACGTCGGCGTCGCTGGAGCCGTCGTACGTGCTGCGTGCGCTCGGCCGCAACGACGAGCTGGCGCACAGCTCGATCCGCTTCACGGTCGGCCGCTTTACGACGGAGCAGGAAGTCGACTTCGTGATCAACCTGCTGAACAGCAAGATCGCGAAGCTGCGCGAACTGTCGCCGCTCTGGGAAATGCACCAGGAAGGCGTCGATCTGTCGACGATCGAATGGGCCGCACACTGAGCGCCGGATTGAACATACCCGCGGGCGGATTCGCGCACGCAGACGTAACGAGTCAAGGAGTCTGAGTCATGTCTTACAGCAACAAGGTTCTGGATCACTACGAAAACCCGCGCAACGTCGGTTCGTTCGCGAAAGACGACGACGCGGTCGGCACGGGCATGGTCGGCGCGCCGGCCTGCGGCGACGTGATGAAGCTGCAGATCCGCGTCGGCGCGGACGGCGTGATCGAAGACGCGAAGTTCAAGACCTACGGTTGCGGTTCGGCGATCGCATCGAGCTCGCTCGTCACCGAATGGGTGAAGGGCAAGACGCTCGACGAAGCACTGTCGATCAAGAACACGCAGATCGCCGAGGAACTCGCGCTGCCGCCGGTGAAGATTCACTGCTCGATCCTCGCGGAAGACGCGATCAAGGCAGCCGTGGCCGACTACAAGAAGCGCCACGACACCACGGAAGGCGATCAGGCAGCAGCCTGAGCGGGATCGCGCGGCTTCTCGGGAAAACGCAGGGCCGCCCCAGGTTTTCTTGACCCCCTCGGGGGACTGGCGCGTAGCGACAGGTCTGGGGCGCCTGGAAGGAACGCGGCGAGCCCCGGTGGCGCGCCGCGGCAAGGACATCATGGCAATTACACTGACCGAAAAAGCAGCACAGCACGTCCAGAAATACCTCGTCCGTCGCGGCAAGGGGGTGGGCCTGCGGCTCGGCGTTCGCACGACCGGTTGCTCGGGGCTCGCGTACAAGCTCGAGTATGTCGACGAGCTGGCTCCCGAGGATCAGGTGTTCGAGAGCCATGGCGTGAAGGTCGTCGTCGATCCGAAGAGCCTCGCGTACATCGACGGCACCGAACTCGATTTCGCGCGCGAAGGCCTGAACGAAGGGTTCAAGTTCAACAACCCGAACGTGAAGGACGAGTGCGGCTGCGGCGAATCGTTCCGCGTGTGACGACGCGGATTTCCGCGCGACGCGGGCAAGAGGCGGCACAGGCCGCCTTTTTAATGTGCGGCGTTTGCCGCGCGACGAACCGGAATTGAACGCGACGATGGTCTCGCTGAAAGACAGCCATTTCGACCTGTTTAACCTGCCGGCGCAATTCGCGCTCGACGAGGCGGCACTCGATGCCGCCTACCGGACGGTGCAGACGCAGGTGCATCCGGACCGCTTCGCGGCGGCCGGCGACGCGCAGAAGCGCATCGCGATGCAGTGGGCAACCCGCGCGAACGAGGCGTACCGTACGCTGCGCGATCCGCTGAAGCGCGCGTCCTATCTGCTGTCGCTGCGCGGCGTCGACATCGGCGCGGAAAACAATACCGCGATGGAGCCCGCGTTCCTGATGCAGCAGATGGAATGGCGCGAAGGCATCGAGGATGCCGCGGCCGCCCGTAACGTCGACGCGCTCGACGCGCTGCTCGGCGAGTTGCGCGACGAGCGGCGCGTGCGCGTCGAGCGCCTCGGCACGCTGCTCGACAGCGGCGCCGACCAGGCAGCCGCCGAGGCCGTGCGTCAGCTGATGTTCATCGAACGGGTCGCGTCGGAAGTGGGCGCGCAGATCGAGCGCCTCGAAACTTAACCGCGCGCCTTGCGGTGCGCGTAGCAAACGGGCCGAGCGCCCGAACGAACCAAGATGGCTTTACTGCAAATTTCCGAACCGGGGATGGCGCCGGCGCCGCATCAGCGGCGACTCGCCGTCGGGATCGACCTCGGCACGACGAACTCGCTCGTCGCGGCCGTACGCAACAGCGTGCCTGAAGTGCTGCCGGACGAAGCGGGCCGCGCGCTGCTGCCGTCGGTCGTCCGCTATCTCGAGAAGGGCGGCCGCCGTATCGGCCACGAGGCAAAGGAGCAGGCCGCGACCGACCCGCGCAACACGATCGTGTCGGTCAAGCGTTTCATGGGCCGCGGCAAGGCGGAAGTCGAAGGCGCGGCGAACGCACCGTACGACTTCGTCGATGCGCCGGGCATGGTGCAGATCCGCACCGTCGACGGCGTGAAGAGCCCGGTCGAGGTATCGGCCGAGATTCTCGCGACGCTGCGCTATCGTGCGGAGGATTCGCTCGGCGACGATCTTGTCGGCGCGGTGATCACGGTGCCCGCGTATTTCGACGATGCGCAACGGCAGGCGACCAAGGATGCCGCGCGCCTCGCGGGGCTCAACGTGCTGCGCCTGCTGAACGAGCCGACTGCCGCGGCGATTGCGTACGGTCTCGACAATGCGGCCGAAGGCCTCTACGCGGTGTACGACCTCGGCGGCGGCACGTTCGACCTGTCGATCCTGAAGCTGACGAAGGGCGTGTTCGAAGTGCTGGCTGCGGGCGGCGATTCCGCGCTCGGCGGCGACGATTTCGACCACGCGCTGTTCGGTCACGTGCTCGCGCAAGCCGGCATCGATGCGAAGACGCTCGCGCCCGAGGACGTGCGCCTGTTGCTCGATCGCGTGCGCGTGCTGAAGGAAACGCTGTCGTCGGCGCCGCAGGCGTCGCTCGACGTGACGCTGTCGGGCGGCGCGCATCTCGTGCAGACGATCGCGCACGATGCGTTTGCGTCGCTGGTGGAGCCGCTCGTGCAGCGCACGCTCACGCCCACCCGCAAGGCGCTGCGCGACGCGCAGGTCACGCCGGCGGACATCAAGGGTGTCGTGCTGGTCGGCGGCGCGACGCGCATGCCGGTGATCCGCGACGCGGTCGCGAAGTATTTCGGCCAGCCGCCGCTCGTGAACCTCGATCCGGACCAGGTCGTCGCGCTCGGCGCGGCGATCCAGGCCGACCTGCTCGCAGGCAATCGCGGCACCGGCGACGACTGGCTGCTGCTCGACGTGATTCCGCTGTCGCTCGGTGTCGAGACGATGGGGGGCCTCGTCGAGAAGATCATTCCGCGCAACTCGACGATTCCGATCGCGCGGGCGCAGGAATTCACGACCTTCAAGGATGGCCAGACCGCGATGGCGATCCATGTCGTGCAGGGTGAGCGCGAACTCGTCGCCGATTGCCGGTCGCTCGCGCGCTTCGAGCTGCGCGGCATCCCGCCGATGACGGCCGGTGCCGCGCGCATTCGCGTGACCTATCAGGTGGACGCGGACGGCCTGCTGTCGGTGTTCGCCCGCGAGCAGCTGTCGGGCGTCGAGGCGTCGGTCGTCGTGAAGCCGTCGTACGGTCTCGCCGACGACGACATCGCGAAGATGCTCGAGGACAGCTTCAAGACCGCCGAGATCGACATGCGCGCGCGTGCGCTGCGCGAAGCGCAGGTCGAGGCCGAGCGGATGATCGAGGCGACGCAGGCCGCGCTGACGGCCGACGGCGAATTGCTCGATGCGAACGAGCGCACCGAGGTCGACGCGCTGGTCGCGGCGCTGCGCGCGGTCGCGCAGGGCGACGATACGAACGCGATCGAAGCGGCGACCAAGGCGCTGGCCGACGGCACCGACGAATTCGCCGCGCGCCGGATGGACAAGAGCATCAAGCGCGCGCTGTCGGGCCGCCGGCTCGACGAGATCTGAACTCACGAACTGCGCATCGGCCGGTGACGGCCCGCGCGACATTGAACCGTGCGGCGCGTCGCGCCGCACCCTGACTGACGGAACGGACATGCCTCAACTGGTGGTGCTGCCTCACGTCGAACTGTGCCCGGATGGCGCAGTGATCGACGCGACGCCCGGCAAGAGTATCTGCGACAACCTGCTCGAACACGGGATCGAGATCGAGCATGCATGCGAGAAGTCGTGCGCGTGCACGACGTGCCACGTGGTGATCCGCGAGGGCTTCAACGACCTGACGCCGTCCGAGGAGGACGAGGACGATCTGCTGGACAAGGCGTGGGGCCTCGAGCCGACGTCGCGCCTGTCGTGCCAGGCGATCGTGAAGGAAGATTCGGACCTGGTGGTCGAGATTCCGAAGTACTCGATCAACCACGCGAAGGAAAACCACTGACAGGAACCGGAGGCAGGCGATGAAATGGACCGATTCGCGTGAAATAGCCATTGCGCTGGCGGACAAGTACCCGGACATCGACCCGCAGCGGATCAACTTCGTCGACCTGCGCCAGTGGGTGCTCGAACTCGACGGCTTCAACGACGATCCGAAGCACTCCGGCGAGAAGATCCTCGAAGCGATCCAGGCGCACTGGATCGACGAATCGGATTTCGACGACGAGGACTGATTGCGCGGTGCGCCGCGACGGCGCATGCCGCCGGCAATGGAAAAACGGCTCGTGAGCGATCGCTCGCGAGCCGTTTTCATTTTCAGGCGGCCTGCCCGCGCGCGGTATGCGGGCAGGGGCCGTAACGCGATCGGGCGATCACGCGCCGATCAGCGTCCCGTTCTCGATCCGCACGCGCTGACCCTGGCCGAACGGCGGCTGCTGGTTGCGGTACGTGAACGTGCGCGTCGCGCCGCTCTCCATCTGCACTTGCACCTGGTAGTCGGTTTCCGCGCGCACCTGCTTTTCGACCTGGTTGCCCGCGAGGCCGCCACCCAGTGCGCCGATGATCGTCATCGCGGTGCGACCGTTGCCGTGGCCGAACTGGTTGCCGAGCAGGCCGCCCGCCGCGGCGCCGCCGACCGCACCGATGCCCGAACTCTGGCCCGGCGTGCGGATCGGCGTGATCGCGACGACCGTGCCGCAGCTCAGGCAGTAGGCGGGCGCGGGTGCGGAGGGCTGCTGCGCATACTGCGGCGGCTGCGGCGCCTGCGTATGACGGCGATGCGGCGTGGCCGGGCGCGGCGCGGGCTTCGGTTCGGCCTGTGCGACGGCCTTCTGTTGCGCGGCGGCCTGTTCCGCCGCCTGCTGCTGCGCTTGCGCGGCGAGTGCGGTGCTGGCGGCCGCGGCCGTATCGACGGCCGGCTGCGAGGCGATCAGCGCGGCCTGGGTCTGGCCGTTCTGTTCGTTGCTGCCGTTGGCTTTCGGGAAGATGCCCGTGACGGCCGCCGTCGCCGCGAGGCTGGCAACGATGACGGCGCCGGCTGCCGTGGCGATGAGCGGGTGGAGGCGTTGCTTTTGCGGTGTGGTCTGATTCGGGTTATCCATTTTTTTCTCCGGTGTCGATCCGGATCGGCGCTGCAGCGCCGGGCCGGGTCCCACGCGTCGGGATCGGGAAGGCGCGGTGCTTCGGCGCTTCGTTCCGATCCCTCGGTGCTGCGTGGTGACGCAAACGGAGTGTCGTCCACCGGCGAGCGGCGTACCGTATCAAGGTGTAACGAATTGCAGCGCGGGCGTGGCCATCGTTACGGGGAAACCCCGGGAAAGGCCGTCGCGACGAGGAAGTAAAACGGGGGAGGATCTGCAGCCGGCGGACGCCGGCGGGCGGGATTTACGCGTCGTTACAAAGCTGATGCGTGTACGCCGCGGGACGCGGCGCACACGCGGGCGCGGCGATCAGTCTTCGCGGCGCAGATGGGGGAACAGCAGCACGTCGCGGATCGTCGGGCTGTCGGTCAGCAGCATCACCAGGCGGTCGATGCCGATCCCGCAGCCGCCGGTCGGAGGCATCCCGTATTCGAGCGCGCGGATGTAGTCGGCGTCGAAGAACATCGCTTCCTCGTCGCCCGCATCCTTTTGCTCGACCTGCTTCTTGAAGCGTGCGGCCTGGTCTTCCGGATCGTTCAGTTCCGAGAAACCGTTCGCGATCTCGCGGCCGGTCATGAACAGCTCGAAGCGCTCGGTGATGCCCGGCACCGTATCCGATGCGCGTGCGAGCGGCGACACTTCGACCGGGTAGTCGATGATGAAGGTCGGTTCCCACAGTTGCGCTTCGGCGGTTTCCTCGAACAGCGCGAGCTGCAGCGCACCGGTGCCGGCGTTCAGGAACGCGGGCTGCGAGACGTCGACGCCGAAGCGCTTCAGTTCGGTGCGCAGGAACGCGTCGTCCGACAACTGGCCGTCGGTGTAGTCCGGCGCGTACTTCCGGATCGCCTGCGTGATTGTCAGGCGGTGGAACGGCTTCGCGAGATCGAGCTCGCGGCCCTGGTACTGGATCGTCGCGGTGCCGAGCGCATCGATCGCCGCCTGGCGGATCAGTTGCTCGGTGAAGTCCATCAGCCAGCGGTAGTCGGTGTACGCGGCGTAGAACTCCATCATCGTGAATTCCGGGTTGTGACGCGGCGACACGCCTTCATTCCGGAAATTGCGGTTGATCTCGAACACGCGTTCGAAGCCGCCGACGATCAGGCGCTTCAGGTACAGCTCCGGCGCGATCCGCAGGAACATCTGCATGTCGAGCGCGTTGTGGTGCGTGACGAACGGCTTCGCGGCCGCGCCGCCCGGGATCGGGTGCAGCATCGGCGTCTCGACTTCCATGAAGTCGGCGTTGTCCATGAACTTGCGGATCGACGCGATCGTCCTGGTGCGGGCGCGGAACGTGTCGCGCGTTTCCGGCGTGACGATCAGGTCGACGTAGCGCTGGCGATAGCGCATTTCCTGGTCGGAGAGGCCGTGGAACTTGTCCGGCAGCGGGCGCAGCGCCTTCGACAGCAGGCGCAATTCCTTGCACTGCACCGACAGCTCGCCCTTGTTGGTGCGGAACAGCACGCCGCGCGCGGCGACGATGTCGCCGAGGTCCCACTTCTTGAATGCGTCGTAGGTTTCCGCGCCGACGTCGTTCGGCGTCACGAAGAACTGGATCTGGCCCGAACCGTCCTGCACCGTCGCGAAGCTTGCCTTGCCCATCACGCGCTTGAGCATCATGCGGCCGGCGACCGACACCTCGACCGGGTTCGCTTCGAGCGCGGCCTTGTCGGAGTCGGCGAAGGTCGTTTGCAGATCGGCCGCGTGATGCGTCGGACGGAAGTCGTTCGGGTAGGCGACGCCTTGCTCGCGCAGCGCGCGCAGCTTGTCGCGGCGCTCGGCGATGATCTGGTTTTCGTCCGCGGCGACGGCGGGCTGCGTTTGGGTCGGTTCGGTCATGATGGTCGGAATTCGGAGTGGGTGCGGCAACGCAAACGGGAAGGGCGGCGCGGCGGGGCCGCGCCGCGGCGCTTACACGCCCTGTTTGAGGCTCGCGCTGATGAAGTCGTCGAGATCGCCGTCGAGGACAGCCCTCGTGTTGCTCATTTCGACGTTCGTGCGCAGGTCCTTCACGCGGCTCTGGTCGAGCACGTACGAACGGATCTGGTGGCCCCAGCCCACATCGGTCTTGCTCGATTCGAGCTTGTCCTGTTCGGCCTGGCGCTTGCGCATCTCGACTTCGTACAGGCGCGACTTCAGCATCGCCATCGCTTCGGCGCGATTGCGGTGCTGCGAGCGGTCGTTCTGGCACTGCACGACGATGCCGGTCGGCATGTGCGTGATCCGCACCGCGGAATCGGTCTTGTTGATGTGCTGGCCGCCCGCGCCGGATGCGCGGTAGGTGTCGATGCGCAGGTCCGCCGGGTTGATCTCGACTTCGATCGAGTCGTCGATTTCCGGATAGACGAACACCGACGAGAACGACGTGTGGCGGCCGCCCGACGAGTCGAACGGCGACTTGCGCACGAGGCGGTGGATGCCCGTCTCGGTGCGCAGGAAGCCGTATGCATATTCGCCCGTGACCTTGACCGTCGCGTTCTTGATGCCGGCGACGTCGCCGTCGGACTCTTCGAGCACCTCGGCCTTGAAGCCCTTGCGTTCGCAATAGCGCAGGTACTGGCGCAGCAGCATCGACGCCCAGTCGCACGCCTCGGTACCGCCGGCGCCGGCCTGGATGTCGATGAAGCAGTTGTTCGGGTCGGCCGGGTTCGAGAACATCCGGCGGAACTCGATGTCGCCGACGCGTGCCTCGAGCTTCGCGGCGTCTTCTTCCGATGCGAGGAGGGTGTCCTCGTCGCCTTCCTCGCGTGCGAGCTCGAACAGGTCGAGCGCGTCGCGCAGGTCGCCATCAAGCGCCGTCAACGTCGTGACGACGCCTTCGAGCAGCTTCTTCTCGCGACCGAGCGCCTGGGCGTTCTTCGAATCGTTCCAGACGTTCGGGTCTTCGAGTTCCTTGTTGACTTCGGTCAGACGCGCAGCTTTGGCGTCGTAGTCAAAGATACCCCCGAAGCTCGCCCGCGCGGTTGCGCAGGTCGAGCAGGGAGCTTTCGATCGCGTTGAGACGTTCCGCTTCCATGATCGTTCGCTATTCTTGCTTCGTAAAAAAGCGGAATTATAGCCGATCGGCAGGGTTGCCCGGTGACGCAAACGGTGCTCGCATGCGCGCCGCGGCCCCGTCCGGCGCGGCGCGCATGCGCGAGACGGGCGCGGCGGGCCGGGCGGCGCGCGCTCAGCCGGCCGCGTGCTCGACGATCAGCTGGACGCGCGTGACGCCGTTCCAGGTGTCGGCGACGAGCCGGTAAGCGATCAGCGCGCTTGCCGGCAGCGGTTCCGTGTGATTGAACCAGATCGCGTTGAAGCGCTGGCGGCCGCGTGCGAGCTGCAGCTTCAGGTGCTTTTCCTTCACGAGCGACTGCGACACGACGTCGAATTCGCCCGAGAAAAGCGGGGCCGGAAAGCCCTGGCCCCACACGGCTTCGTCGAGCAGCCCGACGAACTGCGGCGTGAAATACGCGTCCTCGAGCTCGCCGTCGGTCTCGATCACGCGGGCGAGCGCATCGTCGGACAGCCATTCGCGCGCGACGGCCTCGAACGCGGCCGCGAAGCGCGGCACGTTCTCGGTCTCGAGCGTGAGGCCGGCCGCCATCGCGTGGCCGCCGAAGGCGACGATCAGGTCCGGTTCGCGCTTCGACACGAGATCGAGCGCGTCGCGCAGGTGGAAACCGGCGATCGACCGGCCCGACCCCTTGACCCGCTTGCCTTCGTCGTCCGCGTGCGCGAACGTGAACGACGGGCGGTGGAATTTTTCCTTGAGCCGGCCCGCGACGATGCCGATCACGCCCTGGTGCCACTCGGGGTTGAACAGCGTGATCGTGCACCCATCGGCCGGATCGATATCGGCGAGATCGGCGAGCGCCTGCTGCTGCATGCCGGCCTCGATCTCGCGGCGCTCGCGGTTCATCACGTCGAGCTGCTGCGCGAGATCCCACGCGCGGCCGATGTCGTCGGTGATCAGGCACTCGATGCCGAGCGACATGTCGGACAGGCGCCCGGCGGCGTTCAGGCGCGGGCCGAGGCCGAAGCCAAGATCGAAGCCCGACGCGGTGCGCGCCTCGCGCGCGGCGGCGCGGAACAGCGCGGCGATGCCCGGCTGCATGCGGCCGTTGCGGATGCGCTGCAGCCCCTGCGCGACGAGTACGCGGTTGTTGCCGTCGAGCCGCACGACGTCGGCCACCGTGCCGAGCGCGACGAGGTCCAGCAGGCCGTCGAGGCGCGGCTCCGCTTCCTTGCTCGCGAACGCGCCGCGCCGGCGCAGCTCGGCGCGCAGCGCGAGCAGCACGTAGAACATCACGCCGACGCCGGCGATGTGCTTGCTCGGGAACGTGCAGCCGGGCTGGTTCGGGTTGACGATCGCGCGGGCGGCGGGCAGCGCGTCGCCGGGCAGGTGGTGGTCGGTCACGAGCACGTCGATGCCGCGCGCGTTCGCGGCTTCGACGCCCGCGACGCTCGCGATCCCGTTGTCGACGGTGATCAGCAGGTCGGGCTTGCGCGCGGCCGCGAGTTCGACGATCTCGGGCGTCAGGCCGTAGCCGTATTCGAAGCGGTTCGGCACCAGGTAGTCGATCCGCGCGCCGAACATCCGCAGGCCGCGCACTGCGACCGCGCAGGCGGTCGCGCCGTCGCAGTCGTAGTCGGCGACGACCAGCAGGCGCCGCTTGTCGGCGATCGCGTCGGCGAGCAGCGACGCCGCGTCGGCGCAGCCTTTCAGCTCGGTGGGCGGAACCAGGCGCGCGAGCGCGGTCTCGATGTCGGCGGGGGACTGCACGCCGCGCGACGCGTACAGGCGCGCGAGGACGGGGTGCAGGCCGTGACGCGCGAGCACTTCGGCGTCGGCGGGGGCGACGGTGCGGGTAACGATCCGGGTCATACGGGGTCTGCTTGTTATTCGAACAGGGAGGCGAGCGCGCGGCGGCGCCAGAATTTGCGCAGGTCGCCGCGCGTCGCGTGCAGCGTCACGGAACTCGTGTCGCCGCAGAGCGTGAATCCGACGCTCGCCAGCTCGCCGTTGCGCAGCGCGGCAAGCGCCGGGGCGAACCAGTCGCGCTCGAGCGCGGCGAGCCCGTCGTGCCAGCGCGCCCAGTCCTGTCCGATGAACGGGGCGGTCAGCGCCGGGAGTTCGACGAGCGTCGCGCCGTCGGCGGCGGGTAGCGCGCCGAACGCCGCGGGCGGCGCGCCGGCGTTGGCCTGCGCGGCGCGTGCAAGGCCGAGTGCCGCCGGCGACGCGGACAGCACGTGCGCGAACGGCTTGCCGACCGGCTTCAGCGTGCCCTGCGCATGGAACCAGATCGAATTGACGGCCGGCAGGCCGCGTGCTTCGCGCGCTTCGTTGACCGGATGCTGGAACCATGCCATCTGCACTTCGTTCTGCAGCTTCATCCACATCCGCGAGCGCTCGCCGGTGTGTGCCTCGTGCGGCAGCCAGATCTCGATGTTGCGGCCGCTCGCGCGCAGCGGCGCGGCGCCGGCGAGGCGGGCGAGCTGGTCGCTGGACAGGTACCAGCGTGTCGGGTTCGGCGCTTCGAGCCGCACGCCGAGTTCCTCGATCAGCGGCCGCGCGACCGCGAGCAGCGCGGCGGCGTCGCCGTCGTCGAGCGCGAGCGCGGCCGGATCGACGAGCACCAGGTGGTCGTGCGCGATTTCGACGTGAACGGGCTCGACGCACGCCCACGCGTGCGTGCCGGGGCTGCCGCCGTCCGCCAGCAGCATGTAGGGCGCGAGCGGCGCCTCGTCCGCGGCGTTGCCCCGGGTCGCGCCGAACTGGCGGGCCAGCCAGCGCTCGTGCGGCAGCGTGCGCTGGAAGTCCTCGCCGGCCACGCGCTCGACGAGGCTGGCGCGGGCGAGCAACTTTTCGAGCGCGGGGCTGTCCAGGGTGTGCAGGGACGAGGCCGCATCGGCCGCCGACGGCAGCGCGAACGGAACGAGAAAATGGAGGCGTCGGTCGTGCATGATGGTGCGCATTGTATGGCAAACTGCGCGCGTGATCGGGCCGGCCGACGGCCCGTTCGCGTCCGGCGGCCGTTTTTCGACCGTGCCCGGGCCGGTGGCCGCCGCCGGGCGGCGCTCCGGCCGCGGGGCGCCGTCCCGCCGTAACCAGCAGAAAGGATTCGCTTGAAACTTCCGTACGAATGGCAGATCGGCTGGCGCTACACGCGCGCCGGCAAACGCACGACCGGCAACGGCTTCATTTCATTCATCGCGCTCGTGTCGATGCTCGGGATCGCGCTCGGCGTCGCGGCGCTGATCGTCGTGCTGTCGGTGATGAACGGCTTCCAGAAGGAAGTGCGCGACCGCATGCTGTCGGTGCTCGCGCACGTCGAGGTGTTCTCGCCGACGGGCTCGATGCCCGACTGGCAGCTGACCGCGCAGGAAGCGCGCCGCAATCCGTCGGTGATCGGCGCGGCGCCGTACGTCGACGCGCAGGCGCTGCTCACGCGCCAGGACGCGGTGAGCGGCGTGATGCTGCGCGGCGTCGAACCGACGCTCGAACCGGAGGTGTCCGACATCGGCAAGGACATGAAGGCCGGCCAGCTCGGCGCGCTCGTGCCGGGACAGTTCGGCATCGTGCTCGGCGACGCGCTGGCCGGCAACCTCGGCGTGACGGTCGGCGACAAGGTCACGCTGGTCGCGCCGGAGGGCTCGATCACGCCGGCCGGCATGATGCCGCGCCTGAAGCAGTTCACGGTGGTCGGCGTGTTCGAGTCGGGCCACTACGAATACGACAGCACGCTCGCGATGATCAACATCCGCGACGCCGAGGCGTTGTTCCGGATGTCCGCGCCGACCGGCGTGCGGCTGCGGCTGAAGGACATGCAGAAGGCGCCGCAGGTCGCGGTCGAACTGTCGCATACGCTGTCGGGCAGCCTGTACATTCGCGACTGGACCCAGCAGAACAAGACCTGGTTCTCGGCCGTGCAGATCGAGAAGCGGATGATGTTCATCATCCTCACGCTGATCATCGCGGTGGCCGCGTTCAATCTCGTGTCGTCGCTCGTGATGACGGTGACCAACAAGCAGGCCGACATCGCGATCCTGCGCACGCTCGGCGCGCAGCCGGGGTCGATCATGAAGATCTTCGTCGTGCAGGGCGTGACGATCGGCTTCGTCGGCACGGCGTCGGGCGTCGCGCTCGGCTGCCTGATCGCATGGAGCATCCCGTGGCTGATCCCGATGATCGAGCATCTGTTCGGCGTGCAGTTCCTGCCGCCGTCCGTGTATTTCATCAGCGAGCTGCCGTCCGAACTCGTCGCGAGCGACGTGATCCGGATCGGGCTGATCGCGTTCGCACTGTCGGCCGTCGCGACGCTCTACCCGAGCTGGCGCGGCGCGAAGGTGAAGCCCGCGGAGGCGCTCCGCTATGAATGACCGCGCAACCGCGTTCGCGGATTCGAAACAACACAATCGACAGGATTCGGCAGGTATGCAGGATTACGTGCTTCAGGCGCGCGGCATCACGAAGGCGTTCGTGCAGGGCGGCTTCAACGTGCAGGTGCTCGACAATACCGAGCTGACGGTGCGGCGCGGCGAGAAGCTCGCGGTCGTCGGCGCGTCGGGCTCCGGCAAGAGCACGCTGCTGCACGTGCTGGGCGGGCTCGACGAGCCGAGCGCGGGCGAGGTGTCGCTGCTCGGCAAGCCGTTTACGCAACTCGCCGAGCGCGAGCGCAACGAATTGCGCAATCGCGCGCTCGGTTTCGTCTACCAGTTCCATCACCTGCTGCCCGAGTTCACCGCGCTCGACAACGTCGCGATGCCGCTGCGCATTCGCCGGATGACGACCGAGGATGCGCGCGAGCAGGCCCAGGCGATGCTCGAGCGCGTCGGTCTCGGGCCGCGTGCGAAGCACCGGCCGGGCGAGCTGTCGGGCGGCGAGCGGCAACGCGTCGCGATCGCGCGCGCGCTGGTCACGAAGCCCGCCTGCGTGCTCGCCGATGAGCCGACCGGCAACCTCGACGGCACCACGGCCGATACGGTGTTCAACCTGATGCTCGAACTGTCCGAGACGCTCGAAACGAGCTTCGTGATCGTCACGCACGATCCCGAGCTTGCCGCGCGCTGCGACCGCATCATGCGGCTGCGCGACGGCGTGCTGCACGAGGAGCCGGCGCTGCCGGTGTGAACGCACGTCCTTCGCGCGGCGCCGGGTTCGTCCCGGCGCCGCGCGGGGGCGCAGGAATGCCGCCATGTGGATCGATACGCACTGCCATCTCGACGCCGCCGAGTTCGACGCCGACCGCGACGCGGTCGCGCATGCGGCGCGCGCGGCCGGCGTGTCGCGCATCGTGATCCCGAGCGTCGGGCGCGACAACTTCACGACGGTGCGCGAGCTCGCGCAGCGCACGCCGGGCGCGGTCTACGCGCTGGGCATCCATCCGATGTATACGCCGCGGGCGCGCGACGAGGATCTCGACCGGCTGCGCATGGAGATCGAGGCGAGCCTCGACGATCCCCGCTTCGTCGCGATCGGGGAGATCGGCCTCGACTATTTCGTACCGGGGCTCGACGAAGCGCGGCAGCAGTTCTTTTACCAGGGGCAGCTCAAGCTGGCGCGCGAATTCGACCTGCCGGTGCTGTGCCACGTGCGCAAGTCGCAGGACCGCGTGCTGGCCGGGCTGCGCCGCTTCGGCGTGCGAAGCGGCATCGCGCATGCGTTCAACGGCAGTTTCCAGCAGGCCGACGCGTATCTCGCGCAGGGACTGCGCCTCGGTTTCGGCGGCAACGTGACCTTCACGCGCGCGTTGCAGATCCGCCGGCTCGCGGCGCAACTGCCGCTCGAGGCGATCGTCGTCGAGACGGATGCGCCCGACATCGCGCCCGAATGGGCGTACCGATCCCGCAACACGCCCGACCAGGTGCCGCGCATCGGCGACGTGCTCGCCGAACTGCGCGGGCTCGACGCTCCCGCGCTGTCCCTATGCACTTCGGCCAACGCGCTCGCCGCGTTGCCGCGACTCGCACTTTCGTCCGCATAATCGTTGCCGGAAGGCGCCGCCTGTGTCGTCGCGGCGCCCGGTCGACGAGGAGGCGCGATGCGCGTGTGGTGGATCGCGTTCGCGCTCGGCGTGGTCGTGCTGCAGCGGCAGCCGGCGTTGCCGGGTGCGCGCGCATGGATGATCGGGGCGGCCGCGCTCGCGGGCTGCGCGGTGCTGGGCGCGTGGTGCATGGGGCGGCGCACGCGTGCGACCGTCGCGCTCGGGTGGACGGCGTGTGTGCTCGCGGCTTGCGTCGCGGGATTCGGCTATGCGGCCGTGCGCGCCGAATGGCGGCTGGGCGACAGCCTGCCTGCGCAATGGGAAGGGCGTGACATCGTCGTCACCGGCGTGGTCCGGGGGCTGCCGGCCGTCGACGGGACGGGCGTGCGGCTGCTGTTCGCGGTCGAGTCGAACGATGCCGGGCTGGCCCGCTTTCCGCCGTTGATCCGGCTGTCGTGGCGCACGTATGGCGCCGCGTCCCGCGATGCGCTGCCCGATCTGCGCGCCGCGCAGCGCTGGCGTTTCGTCGTGCGCCTGAAGCGCCCGCACGCCGAGGCCAATCCCGGCGTGCGCGACAGCGAAGCGGCATGGCTCTCCGCGGGCATTCGCGCGATCGGCTATGTCGTCGCACCCGGGCGGTCGGCATTGCTCGATGCGCGTGCATCGGGGTGGCGGGCGACGATCGATCGGCTGCGCGACGCGCTGCGGGCCCGCATCGACGAAGCCCTCGGTAGCGACGCCGACCATCGCGGCATCGTCTCCGCACTCGCGATCGGCGATCAGTCGGGCATCGGCGGCGACGACTGGCGCGTGCTGCGCAATACGGGCACGAGCCATCTGGTTGCGATCTCGGGCCTGCATGTCGGACTCGTCGGCGCGATCGCGGGCGGGCTCGCGTCGATGATCTGGCGCCGCCTGCGCTGGCGCGGGCGTGCCGCGGCGCTTGTGTTCCCGGCGCCGTATGCCGCGTCGCTTGCCGCACTGGCGGCCGCGGCCGGCTATGCCGCGCTTGCCGGCTTCAACGTGCCGGCGCAGCGCGCCTGGTGGATGATCGCGGCCGGCGGCATCGCCTATCTGGCCGGGCGCAGCGTGCCGACGTCCGCGGTGCTGTGCGCGGCACTCGGCGGCGTGCTGCTCGCCGATCCGTGGGCCGTGCTGTCGGCAGGGTTCTGGCTGTCGTTCGGGGCGGTCGCCGTGATCCTGCTGGCCGCTGCCGGCTGGCATGCGGCGCGCGAGGCCGACGCGGAAGGCGGGCAGGGCGACGGGGAAAGCGGCGTCGCGACCCGTCCGGGCCGCTGGCGCGCATGGGGCGCGCGTGCCGCACGCCGGATCGCCGAGGCCTCGCGCGTGCAGTACGCGGTGACGATCGGCCTCGCACCGTTGACGGCGGCCTGGTTCGCGCAGGTTTCGCTGTCGGGCCCGTTCGGCAATGCGTTTGCGATTCCGTGGGTGAGCGCGGTCGTGACGCCGGTCGTACTGGCCGGCATCGCGCTGCCCGCGCCGCTCGATGCGCATGCGTTCCGGCTCGCGCATGCGGCGCTCGAACCGATGATGGCGCTGCTCGGCTATCTCGCCGACTGGCCGGCCGGCGTGTTCCGGCTGCGCATGCCCGACTGGCCGGTGGTGGTGCTTGCGTGCATGGGTGTCGCATGGGCGCTGATGCCGCGCGGCTGGCCGTTGCGCTGGGCGGCGCCGCTCACGTGGCTGCCGCTCGTCGCGCCGGCCGCCGATACGCCGCCGCCGGGCGGTTTCCGGCTGACCGTGCTCGACGTCGGGCAGGGGGCGTCGGTGCTGGTGGAGACCGCACGCCGGGCCTTGCTGTTCGATGCCGGGCCGGGCGCGGAGTCGACTCACGCCGGCGCGCGGATCGTCGCGCCGGCGCTGCGCTCGCGCGGCATCGCGGCGCTCGATTCGCTCGTGCTCAGTCACGCGGACGCCGATCACGCCGGCGGTGCGGCGGCCGTCTACGCGGCGGTCGACGTGCGCCAGCTGCTGGCCGGTATTGCGCGGGACAGCCGCCTGTGGCGCGATGCGGCGGCCGCCGGCGTCGCCGACCGGCTGCCGTGCGCGGCCGGGCAGCGCTGGACCTGGGACGGCGTCGTCTTCACGATGCTGTGGCCGCCCGGCGGCCCGGGCATTGGCGCGTCGAACGGGCAGTCGTGCGTGCTGCGCATCGACGCGGGCGGCACGTCCGCGCTGCTGACGGGCGATATCGAGGCGCGCGCCGAGCGCCAGCTCGTGCACGCGGCGCGCGACGCGCTGGCCGCGCAGATCCTGGTCGTTCCGCATCACGGCAGCCGCACGTCGTCGGTCGAGCCTTTCCTCGATTCGGTCGGGCCGCGCGTCGCGGTATTTCCTGTAGGCTATCGCAATCGTTTCGGACATCCGCACTGGACGGTCCTCGCACGCTACGAGGTGCGCGGGATTCCGCTCCCGCGCACCGATCGCGACGGCGCCGTGCGGTTCGACGTCGCGCCGGACGGCGGCGGGTTCGCCTTCGAGCGCCATCGTGACGCCCGGCGACGGTACTGGATGGATCGATGATCGCGGCAAGGGCCGGCGTATCAGGAAGACATGCCCGGGACCGGCACGACGCCGCGGCAAGGGCCCGGCAGAAAAAGGAGACATCGGCGTTTGAAGGACATCCTCCACTTCTCGCATGCGAACGGCTTTCCGGCGTCGACGTACCGGACGATCTTCGCCGAACTGGCCGACGATTACGAGCTGCGCTACATCGAACGGATCGGCCACGACCGCCGCTACCCGGTGACGCGCGACTGGCCGCATCTCGTCGAGCAACTGCTCGACGACATCGGCAGCCGCTACGAGCGTCCGGTCTGGCTCGTCGGCCATTCGCTCGGCGGCTACCTGTCGCTGATGGCTGCGTTGAAGAAGCCGCAATGGGTGCGCGGCGTCGTGATGATCGATTCGCCGATCATTGCGGGCTGGCGCGCGGGCGCATTGCGCGCGAGCCAGTGGGCGGGGCTCGACGAGCGGCTGTCGCCGGCCGCAGCAACGCGCAACCGGCGCACGCGCTGGGTGAGCCGCGACGAGGTCTGGCGACACTTCCGCGAGAAACCCGCGTTCGCGCGCTGGGACGAACGCATGCTGGCCGACTACATCGACTACGGGATCCCGCAGGCCGGCGCCGACGGCGAGCGGGCGCTCGCGTTCGACCGTCAGGTCGAATACCTGATCTACCGGACGCTGCCGCACACGCTCGGCCCGCGGCTCGCGCACGGCGCACCGGTGCCGCTCGGCTTTCTTGCCGGCACGCGTTCGCGCGAGGTGCGCCAGGTCGGGCTCGATGCGACCCGCCGCGCGGCGCGTGGCCGCGTCGAATGGCTGGAGGGCAGTCACCTGTTTCCGATGGAGCGGCCGCTCGAGACCGCCCGCGCGCTGCAGCGGATGCTGAATTCGCTGAAGGCGGCGGAGGGCGACGTGTCGCAGGGCGGCGCCCCGCTCGCGAAGCGCGCGTGACGCGCGGTCCGGCACCCGGTTGCGCCGACCGGCCGGCGGCCTCGCGGCGCCATGCCGCGCCGGCGCGAGCCGGTGGGAAAGGGCGCGATCATCGAGTCAATTGCTGAGAGAAGGGCGGGCTTTACGGTATAATCCGTTTTTCCCGCGAGCATCCAGCGATGACCAAATATGTTTTCGTCACCGGCGGCGTAGTTTCTTCCCTTGGCAAGGGTATTGCCGCCGCTTCCCTCGCCGCGATCCTCGAATCGCGCGGTCTGAAAGTCACCCTCCTCAAACTCGATCCCTACATCAACGTCGACCCCGGCACGATGAGCCCGTTCCAGCACGGCGAAGTGTTCGTGACGGAAGACGGAGCGGAGACCGACCTCGACCTCGGCCACTATGAGCGCTTCATCAGCACGAAGATGCGCAAGGCCAACAACTTCACGACCGGCCAGATCTACGAATCGGTGATCCGCAAGGAACGCCGCGGCGACTATCTCGGCAAGACGGTGCAGGTCATTCCGCACATCACGAACGAAATCCAGGCGTTCATCGAGCGCGGGGCCGCGTCGGCCACCTGCGGCGAGCCAGATGTCGCGATCGTCGAGATCGGCGGCACGGTCGGCGACATCGAATCGCTGCCGTTCCTCGAGGCCGCACGCCAGATGAGCCTGCGCCTCGGCCGCAACAGCGCGTGCTTCGTGCACCTGACGCTCGTGCCGTACGTCGCGACGGCCGGCGAGCTGAAGACGAAGCCGACCCAGCACAGCGTGCAGAAGCTGCGCGAGATCGGCATCCTGCCGCACGTGCTGCTGTGCCGTGCGGACCGCCGCATCCCGGACGACGAGTCGAAGAAGATCTCGATGTTCTCGAACGTGCCGGAAGACGCCGTGATCTCGGTGTGGGACGCCGACAGCATCTACAAGATCCCGCAGATGCTGCACGACCAGGGCCTCGATCGCATCATCTGCGAGGAACTGAAGCTGTCGCCGAAGGACGCCGACCTGACCATGTGGTCGGAGCTCGTCGAGAAGCTCGAGAACCCGAAGCACGAAGTGACGATCGGCATGGTCGGCAAGTACGTCGACCTGACCGAGTCGTACAAGTCGCTGATCGAGGCGCTGCGCCACGCATCGCTGCACACGTCGACCAAGGTCAACATCGAATACATCGACTCGGAAGAGATCGAGGCGGACGGCGTCGACAGCCTGAAGCACCTCGACGCGGTGCTGGTGCCGGGCGGGTTCGGCCGTCGCGGCACGGAAGGCAAGATCGCGGCGATCCGCTATGCACGCGAGGCGAAGGTGCCGTATCTCGGCATCTGCCTCGGCATGCAGCTCGCGGTGATCGAGTTCGCGCGCGACGTCGTCGGCATGAAGCAGGCAAACAGCACGGAATTCGATCCGGATACGCCGGAGCGCGTGGTTGCGCTGATCACCGAGTGGCACGACCGCGAAGGCAAGGTCGAGACGCGCACCGAGGAATCCGATCTCGGCGGCACGATGCGCCTCGGCTCGCAGCGCTGCCCGATCAAGCCCGGCACGATGGCGGAAGAAATCTATGGCAAGGACGTGAACGAACGTCATCGCCACCGTTATGAAGTCAATAACCGCTTCGTGCCCCAGCTCGAAGCCGGCGGCCTTATCATCAGCGCCCGTACCCCGAGCGAGGATCTGCCGGAAATGATGGAACTGCCGCGTTCGATGCACCCGTGGTTCGTCGGCGTCCAGTTCCACCCGGAATTCACGTCGACGCCGCGCGACGGCCACCCCCTCTTCAAGTCGTTCGTCGAAGCCGCGCTGGCCAACAAGCAAGCGCGCGGAGTGCAAGCATGAAGCTGTGCGATTTCGAGGTCGGTCTCGACAAGCCTTTCTTCCTGATCGCGGGTACCTGCGTCGTCGAATCGGAGCAAATGACGATCGACACGGCGGGCCGCCTGAAGGAGATCTGCGCGAAGCTGAACGTGCCGTTCATCTACAAGTCGTCCTACGACAAGGCGAACCGCAGCTCGGGCAAGTCGTTTCGCGGCCTCGGAATGGACGAGGGTCTGCGGATCCTGTCCGAAGTGAAGCGCCAGCTCGGCCTGCCGGTGCTGACCGACGTGCATTCGATCGAGGAGATCGAGCAGGTCGCGTCGGTCGTCGACGTGCTGCAGACGCCGGCGTTCCTGTGCCGCCAGACCGATTTCATCCACGCGTGCGCTCGCTCGGGCAAGCCGGTGAACATCAAGAAGGGCCAGTTCCTCGCGCCGCACGACATGAAGAACGTGATCGACAAGGCGCGCGACGCGGCACGTGAAGCGGGCCTGTCCGACGACCGCTTCATGGCATGCGAGCGCGGCGTCTCGTTCGGCTACAACAACCTCGTGTCCGACATGCGCTCGCTTGCGATCATGCGCGAGACGAACGCGCCGGTCGTGTTCGATGCGACCCACTCGGTGCAGTTGCCGGGCGGGCAGGGCACGAGCTCGGGCGGCCAGCGCGAATTCGTGCCGGTGCTGGCGCGGGCGGCGGTCGCGACGGGCGTCGCGGGCCTGTTCATGGAAACGCACCCGAATCCGGCCGAGGCCAAGTCGGACGGCCCGAACGCGGTGCCGCTGAACCGGATGGGCGCGCTGCTGGAGACACTCGTCACGCTCGACCAGGCGGTGAAGCGCAATCCGTTCCTGGAAAACGATTTCAATTAAAGATCGAATGAACCTTGCGACGGCTTCGCGCGTCAGTAGCGAAAGCGGTTCGGGCGCGCGCGCCGTCGCAGTTTGAAGAATCCATCGTCATTCTCAGAGGAAACCCATGAGTGCAATCGTAGATATCATCGGCCGCGAGATTCTGGATTCGCGCGGCAACCCCACCGTCGAATGCGACGTGCTGCTCGAATCGGGCACGATGGGCCGCGCGGCGGTACCGTCGGGCGCGTCCACCGGTTCGCGTGAAGCGATCGAGCTGCGCGACGGCGAAGCCGGCCGCTACAACGGCAAGGGCGTGCTGAAGGCAGTCGAACACATCAACACCGAGATCTCCGAAGCCATCATGGGCCTCGACGCGTCGGAACAGGCGTTCCTCGACAAGACGCTGCTCGAGCTGGACGGCACCGACAACAAGTCGCGCCTCGGCGCGAACGCGATGCTGGCCGTGTCGATGGCCGTCGCGAAGGCTGCCGCCGAAGAGGCCGGCCTGCCGCTGTACCGCTACTTCGGCGGTTCGGGCGCGATGCAACTGCCGGTGCCGATGATGAACATCGTCAACGGCGGCGCACACGCGAACAACAGCCTGGACATCCAGGAATTCATGATCGTCCCGGTCAGCCAGCCGACGTTCCGTGAAGCCCTGCGTTGCGGCGCGGAAGTGTTCCACGCACTGAAGAAGATCCTGAGCGACCGCGGCATGAGCACGGCAGTCGGTGACGAAGGCGGCTTCGCGCCGAACTTCGGCAGCAACGACGAGTGCCTGTCGACGATCCTGCAAGCCATCGAGAAGGCAGGCTACCGTGCGGGCGAAGACGTGCTGCTCGCGCTCGACTGCGCGGCATCCGAGTTCTACCACGACGGCAAGTACCAGCTCGCGGGCGAAGGCCTGCAACTGTCGTCGGCCGAATTCACCGACTACCTCGCGACGCTCGCCGACAAGTTCCCGATCGTGTCGATCGAGGACGGCATGCACGAGAGCGACTGGGAAGGCTGGAAGCTGCTGACCGACCGCCTCGGCAAGAAGGTGCAGCTGGTCGGCGACGACCTGTTCGTCACGAACACGCGCATCCTGAAGGAAGGCATCGAGAAGGGCATCGCGAACTCGATCCTCATCAAGATCAACCAGATCGGTACGCTGACCGAAACGTTCGCGGCGATCGAAATGGCGAAGCGCGCGGGCTACACGGCCGTGATCTCGCACCGCTCGGGCGAAACGGAAGATTCGACGATCGCGGACATCGCGGTCGGCCTGAATGCCGGCCAGATCAAGACGGGTTCGCTGTCGCGCAGCGACCGCATCTCGAAGTACAACCAGCTGCTGCGCATCGAGGAAGATCTCGGCGACATCGCAAGCTACCCGGGTAAATCGGCTTTCTATAACCTGCGCTAACGCGCTACTATCGGGTTCGTCATATCGACGCCGCTCTGCGCCCGTGCGTGGAGCGGCGCTTCTTATATCTGCGTTTCTTACATGCGGCTTGTCACTGTCGTCCTGATTGCCTTGCTGGCGCTCATTCAGTACCCCCTATGGTGGGGACACGGCGGCTGGCTGCGGGTGCATGAATTGCGTCAGCAGCTCGACGATCAGCTTCAGAAGAATGCGGACGAGAAGCTGCGCAACGAGCGCACCGCCGGCGAAGTGCAGGATCTGCAGAGCGGCACCGCGGCTATCGAGGAGCGTGCGCGCTACGAGATGGGCATGGTGAAGGACGGCGAAGTATTCGTGCAGTTCGTGTCGCCGAATGCGCCGGCCGCGCCGCTGAACAACACGCCGTCGAACACGTCGACGCGCGGCGCCGTATCTGCGGCGCCGGTGCGTGTCGTGCCGAATCCGCAATCGATCGCGAAGCCGTCGCGGCATCATGGCGGCGACAAGGGCAAGACGGCGCATCACTGATCGCGATACGTCGAATCCATTGAAAAAGCGCAGGAAATGCCGCGCTTTTTTATTTCCTGCCGGTTATCAATCGATCAGGCGATGTCCGCTCACCACCACCAGCCCGGATAGCCGTAGCTGATCCCGGTTCCCCAGCGATTGCCCCATCCGCCGTAATACCCGCCGTACACCGCCACGGGCGGAGGCGAGTAGCTGGCCCACGCGCGCGCGGCCGCCTCGGCTGCGATCGCGCTGTTCTGTTCGCGCAGGACCTGCTGGTCGATCTCGTCGTAGCGCTTGCGTTCGGCGCTCGACAGCGTGGGCGGCTGGTTGCCCGATGCGCCCGGTTCGGGCAGGCGGCTCAGGATCGTGGACGTCGGCGGCGGTACCGCGCAGCCGGCCAGCGCGAGCGTGCCGGCGGCGATGCTCGTCAGGACGAGGGTGCGAAACGGGCGATTCATGAGGATCTCCAGCAGTGCGCCGATCGCGGGAAGCGGCCGGCGCCGAAGGCCGGGCCTCCGGCGCCGTGCGTGCGGCGCTCGTGCGTCATTATGCGCCCGTACCCGGATGGCGGGCAGCGGGCGCGCGGCTCAGTGACGCTGGTCGGTTGCCGGCGCGATGCCGGTTTCGACGCCGGGCGCCGCGAACAGCTGTGCAACGTCGACCGGATCGAATTCGTAGCGCTGGTTGCAGAACTCGCAATGAATCTCGACGTGACCGCGCTCGACGATCACGCTGTCGACTTCTTCGCGGCCCAGCATGCGCAGCATCGCGCCGACCTTCTCACGCGAGCACGAGCACTGGAAGCGCGTGTCGGCCGGCTCGAAGTGCTGCACGTTCTCCTGCCAGAACAGCCGGCGGAACACGACTTCCGGTTCGACCTCGAGCAGTTCCTGCGCGGACAGCGTGCCGCCGAGCGTGCAGACGCGCTCCCACGTATCGGCATCGGTTTCGGCATGGCGCGGCACGATGCCGCCGTCGCCCGGCAGCTTCTGCAGCAGCATGCCGACCGCGCGGTCGCGATCGGCGGCGAGCCACAGGCGCGTGTCGAGCTGCTCCGAATGGTGCATGTAGTGCTCGAGCACCTGCGACACCGATTCGAGCGGGCCGTCGACGCCGTTCAGCGGCACGATGCCCTGGTACGGCTGCTGGCCCGGCAGCTTGTCGGCCGGGTCGAGCGTGATCACGCAACGGCCGTGGCCGCTCGCGTTGACGAGCGACGCGAAGTCCGTGTCGTCCCACGGCGACTTCTCCTGGTCGTCGCCGGTCGTCGGCGCCACTTCGCCCGAGAACTTCGCGGTGGCACGCATCGACAGGTCCGAACTGCACTGGACGACCAGCATCTGGACCGGCCCGTCGCCGAAGATCTGCATGATCAGGGTGCCGTGGAATTTCAGGTTCGCGGACAGCAGCGCGCACGCGGCCATCATCTCGCCGAGCACGGTGCGCACGGGGGCCGGGTAGTCGCGCCGGGTGAGCACTTCCTGCCACGTGTTGCGCAGCGAAACGATCTCGCCGCGCACGGGCGCCGCATTGAACATGAATTTCTGTAACTGGTCGCTCACTCTTCTTCCTTGAAATCCGCGCGAATCACCCGATCCGCACGAGTTGCTCCTTGAAATGCGCGCGCCGCTCGACATACGTCTTTGCGTTCGTGCGCAGCCGCGCGATGTCGTCGGCCGACAGCTCGCGCACGACCTTCGCCGGTGCGCCGAGAATCAGCGAGTTGTCCGGGAACGTCTTGCCTTCCGTCACGACCGCGCCGGCGCCAACCAGACAGTTGCGGCCGATGACCGCTCCATTCAAGACCACCGCCTGAATCCCGATCAGCGAACCTTCGCCGATCGTGCAGCCATGCAGCATCGCCTGGTGCCCGATCGTCACGTTCCCGGCAATCGTCAGCGGAAAACCGGGGTCCGTGTGCAGTACCGCGCCTTCCTGGACGTTGCTGCCGGCGCCGACCGAGATCGTCTCGTTATCGCCGCGAATCGTCGCGCCGAACCAGACGCTCGCGTTCTCCTCGAGCACGACCTTGCCGATGATGGCCGCCGTATCGGCGACGAATACGCTTTCGTGGATCGTCGGGGCCGTATCGCCCAGCTTGTAGATCGTCACGGAGTCTCCTTGTCTCTTCGATGATGGGCGCCGGTAGAATGGCGCGTCCGGTTTGCCCGGCGCATTGCGGCGCCGCGGAACAAACGCTTATTGTAAACCGTCGCGTGCGTGCGCTCCCGCGCCGCGTACGCAGGGTGTCCCGCTCATGAGTCTGGCGTCTTCTATTTCCGGCCGCGCGCCGGCCTGCGTGCGCCGCGTGGCGCTCGACGCGCTGCGTTCCGCCGAACCCGTGGCCAAGGCCGTGCAGGTGCGTGCGCTGTACGACGCGCTGCTGGCCGGACAGGCCGCGATCGCGCCGTCGCTCGAGCTGTCCGAGCCGGCCGACCTGCCCGGGCGTCCGGCCCGCCCGCCGCTCGTCGAGCCGCGCCAGCTCGAGCGGCGCAGCATGCGTTCGCCGGCAGGGCGCGCCGTGCTGCTGCACGCGCTCGCCCATATCGAGTTCAATGCGATCAACCTCGCGCTCGACGCGGTCTGGCGCTTCACGGGCCTGCCGGACGCGTTCTATGCCGACTGGTTGAAGGTCGCCGCGGAGGAGGCCTATCACTTCACGCTACTGTCCGAGCGGCTCGCGGCCTTCGGGCATGCGTACGGCGACTTTCCGGCGCACAACGGGCTGTGGGAGATGTGCGAGCGGACCAAGGACGATGTGCTCGCCCGGATGGCACTCGTGCCGCGCACGCTCGAGGCCCGCGGGCTCGATGCGTCGCCGCCGATCCGCGCGCGCCTCCTGCAGGCGGGCGACGATGCATCGGCCGCGATTCTCGACGTGATCCTGCGCGACGAAATCGGCCATGTCGCGATCGGCAACCGCTGGTTCCGGCATCTGTGCGACGCGGCCGGCCGCGATCCCGTGCCGACCTATCGGCAGCTCGCCGAGCAATACCATGCGCCGCGGCTGCGCGGCCCGTTCAATTTCGATGCGCGTCGCGATGCGGGATTCGAGCAGGCCGAACTCGACGAGCTGGCTGCGCAGGACAGGGCGGACGAGGGTACGGCGCGGTAGCCGGCCCATGCCCGGGCGGTGCCATGTGTCGGCGAGCCCGTTTTCGGCAGACGGCGCTTCCCGGAGGGCCCGCGCCCGGGCTGGCCGCTAGAGCGGCGCCTCGACTGCCGGCCGCCGGAGCGACGGCGTCGTCGCTATAATCGAACGATCATTCTTTTTTTGGCGACTGCAATGAGTGCCTCGAGTTCTGTTTCCGATTTCGTCACGGTGCGCGGCGTCCAGCTGCATGTCCGGCGCTGGGGCCGCCCCGATGCGCCGACGCTGTTCATGCTGCATGGCTGGATGGACGTCGCCGCGTCGTTCCAGTTCGTCGTCGATGCGCTCGCGGGCGACTGGCAGGTGATCGCGCCCGATGCGCGTGGCTTTGGGCTGTCCGACTGGCCGGTCGCACGGCAGGGCGGCGGCCACTACTGGTTCCACGAATACCTCAGCGATCTCGATGCGCTCGTCGACCATTATGCGCCGACCGGCGAAGTCAATCTGGTCGGGCACAGCATGGGGGCGAACGTCGCATGCCTGTATGCCGGCGCGCGACCGGAGCGGGTGCGGCGCGTGGTCGATCTCGAAGGTTTCGGGCTCGCGCCCGCGCGGGCCGAACAGGCGCCGCGCCGGTTGCGCGGCTGGCTGGACGAGTTGCGCGAGCCGCCCGCGCTGCGTCCTTACGCATCGCTCGACGAAGTGGCGGCGCGCCTGACCCGGACCAATCCGCGGCTCGATCCGCGTCGCGCCGCGTTCCTCGCCGAGCATTGGTCGAAGCGCGGCGACGACGGCCTTTACCACCTGCTGGCCGACCCGGCGCACAAGATGCCCGGCCCGTTGCTTTATCGCCTCGACGAAGTGATGGCGACCTGGTCCCAGGTGCGCGCGAAGGTGCTGCACGTCGAGGCGGTCAATTCGCCCACGCTCGCGCACATCGCCGGCGATATTCCGCTGCCGGAATTCAAGGCGCGTTTCGGCGCGTTCCCCGACTGGCGCGAGAAACTCGTCGAGGATGCCGGCCACATGGTGCATCACGACCAGCCCGAACAGATCGCGGCGCTGATCGAGGCGTTCTGCGCGTAGATGCGTGGCGGCGGCGGCAGGGCGGGCGGCGCGTTGCCGCGTTGCAGTAGAATGAAGCCTTACCTGCCATGCCGACAATGAACGCTGATCTCCACTGCCATTCGAATGTTTCCGACGGGTTGCTGTCGCCTGCCGACGTCGCGCGCCGCGCTCATGCCGGCGGCGTGACCCTGTGGGCGCTGACCGACCACGACGAAATCGGCGGCCAGGCGGCGGCGCGCAGCGAGGCCGAGGCGCTCGGCATGCGCTACGTGAGCGGCGTCGAGATTTCCGTCACGTGGGCGTCGCGCACCGTGCATATCGTCGGCCTGAACGTCGATCCCGCGAACCCCGCGCTCGTCGACGGCCTGTACCGCACGCGCCATGGCCGTGCGGCGCGCGCGCTGGCGATCGGCGCGCAGCTCGCCACGCTCGGCATTCCCGGCGCGTACGAAGGCGCGCTGAAATATGTGTCGAATCCCGACCTGATCTCGCGGACGCATTTCGCGCGCTTTCTGGTCGAGAACGGCCATGCCGAGTCGACGTCCGACGTGTTCGACCGCCTGCTCGGCGACGGCAAGCCCGGGTTCGTCCCGCATCGCTGGGCGACGCTGCCCGACGCGGTTGCGTGGATACGGGCGGCCGGCGGCGAGGCCGTGGTCGCGCATCCGGGCCGCTACCGCTATACGCCCGTCGAATTCGACGCATTTTTCGGAGAGTTCATCGATCTGGGCGGCCGCGCGATCGAGGTCGTCACGGGCAGCCACACGCCCGATCAATACCGCGAATACGCGGACGTCGCGCGCCGCTTCGGCTTCGAGGCGTCGCGCGGCTCCGATTTCCATGCGCCGGGCGAGGGCCGCGTCGATCTCGGCAGCCTGCCGCCGTTGCCTTCCGACCTGACCCCGGTCTGGGAGCGCTGGCTCTGACGCCGGGCGGCGGCCCGCTGCCCGCGTTGCCGCGGGCGTTCGCATCCGATTTCTCCCCCCTTTACGTACCCCATGTCCCAGTTCTTCAGGATTCATCCGGATAATCCGCAGCCGCGCCTGATCAAGCAGGCCGTGGAGATCGTCAGCAAGGGCGGCGTGATCGCGATGCCGACCGATTCGAGCTATGCGCTCGCATGCCATCTCGACGACAAGGACGCGGTCGAGCGGGTGCGCCGGATTCGCGGCCTGGACGAGAAACAGCACCTGTCGCTGCTCGTGCGCGACCTGTCGGAGCTCGCCAACTTCGCGATGGTCGACAACCGCCAGTACCGGCAGATCAAGTCGGTGACGCCGGGCCCGTACGTCTTCATCCTGCAGGCGACCAAGGAAGTGCCGCGCCGGCTGTCGCACCCGTCGCGCAAGACGATCGGGCTGCGCGTGCCCGATCACGCGATCACGCTCGCGCTGCTGGAGTCGCTCGGCCAGCCGCTGCTCGGCACGACGCTGATCCTGCCGCCGGACGACGAGCCGCTCAACGATCCCGAGGAAATCCGCACGCGGCTCGAGAAGGTGGTCGACCTGGTGATCGACGGCGGGGCATGCCCGCGCGAGCCGTCTACGGTGATCGACCTGACCGGCGACGCGCCCGAACTCGTACGCGCGGGGCGCGGCGCGCTCGAACCGTTCGGCCTGTCGACCGCGTAAGCGGGCCGTTCCAATTTTTGCGCGAGTGCGCTTGTTACAATAACGCGATATGGATGCTTCCCTGATACAGACCATTGCCGTCTACGCGCTACCCGTGATTTTCGCGATCACGCTGCACGAGGCCGCGCACGGCTACGCCGCCCGCCTGCTCGGCGACAACACCGCCTACATGATGGGGCGCGTGTCGTTCAATCCGATGCGCCACATCGATCCGCTCGGCACGATCGCGATCCCGCTCGTGATGTATTTCCTGACGGGCGGCGCGTTCCTGTTCGGCTATGCGAAACCGGTGCCGGTTTCGTTTGGCAACCTGCGCAATCCGCGCTGGGGCAGCCTGTGGGTATCGCTCGCGGGCCCGGCCTGCAATTTCGTGCAGGCGCTGATCTGGGGGCTGGTGAGCCTCGTGCTGCCCGCGCTCGGCATCGACGAGCCGTTCTTTACCCGGATGGCGCTTGCCGGCGTCAGCGCGAACCTCGTGCTCGGCGTGCTGAACCTGTTTCCGCTGCCGCCGCTCGACGGCGGCCGCATCCTGGCGGCGCTGCTGCCGCCGAAGCAATCGATCGCGCTGTCGCGCATCGAGCCGTACGGTTTCATCATCGTCCTCGCGCTGGTCGCGACGGGCGTGCTGACGAATTTCTGGCTGCGCCCGCTCGTCAACGTCGGCTATACCGTCCTGAGCGCCATCCTGTCCCCATTCGCCTCGCTTTTCTAACGACAATCATGTTCCCAGAACGTATTTTCTCCGGCATGCGGCCCACCGGGTCGCTGCACCTCGGCCATTACCACGGCGTGCTGAAAAACTGGGTGAAGCTGCAGTCCGAGTACCCGTGCTTCTTCTGCGTCGTCGACTGGCATGCGCTGACGACGCATTACGAGACGCCCGAGGTCATCGAGAAGAACGTGTGGGACGTGCTGGTCGACTGGCTCGCGTCCGGTATCGATCCGGCGCAGGCGACGCTGTTCATCCAGAGCAAGGTGCCCGAGCACGCGGAACTCGCGCTGCTGCTCGGCATGAGCACGCCGCTCGGCTGGCTCGAACGCGTGCCGACCTACAAGGAGCAGATGGAGAAGCTGAAGGACAAGGATCTGTCGACCTACGGCTTCCTTGGCTACCCGGTGCTGATGGCGGCCGACATCCTGCTGTATCGCGGCTCGCTCGTGCCGGTCGGCGAGGATCAGGTGCCGCACGTCGAGATGACGCGCGAGATCGCGCGCCGCTTCAACTATCTGTACGGCCGCGAGCCGGGCTTCGAGGAGAAGGCGCTCGATGCCGCGAAGAAGCTCGGCGGCAAGCGCGCGAAGCTCTATCACGAGCTGCGCAACGCGTACCAGCAGGAAGGCGACGACGAGGCGCTCGAACAGGCGCGCGCGATGCTGCAGGAATCGCAGAGCCTGTCGATGAGCGACCGCGAGCGCCTGTTCGGCTATCTCGAAGGCGCGCGCAAGATCATCCTGGTCGAGCCGCAGGCGCTGCTGACCGAAGCGTCGCGGATGCCCGGCCTCGACGGGCAGAAGATGTCCAAGTCGTACGGCAACACGATCGGCCTGCGCGAAGACGCCGACACGATCACGAAGAAGGTCCGCACGATGCCGACCGATCCCGCGCGCGTGCGCCGCACCGATCCGGGCGACCCCGACAAGTGCCCGGTGTGGCAGCTGCACCAGGTCTACACGGACGAAGCGACGCACGACTGGGTGCAGAAGGGCTGCCGCTCGGCGGGCATCGGCTGCCTCGACTGCAAGCAGCCGGTCGTCGAAGGCATCCTGCGCGAGCAGCAGCCGATGCTCGAACGTGCGCAGAAATACATGGACGATCCGTCGCTGTTGCGCGCGATCGTGGCGGACGGTTGCGACAAGGCGCGCAAGTACGCGACGGAAACGATGCGCGACGTGCGCGACGCGATGGGCCTGTCGTACAACTGACCAGCCGCATGAACGCATCCGTCATTGCCGCCGCGGGCGGTCACGTCGCCCAGGCCGAGCCGTCGCGCTGGGTCGCGCAATGGTCGCGACTCGTGCCGGCGGGCGGCGCGGTGCTGGACGTCGCCGCGGGCGGCGGCCGCCATGCGCGCTGGTTCGCGTCGCGCGGGCATCCGGTCGTCGCACTCGACCGCGACCCGGCGGCGCTGGCCGTGTTGCGGGCGATGCCGGGCGTCGATGCCCGCGACGCCGATCTCGAAGGCGCGCCGTGGCCGCTGCCGGCCGGCGAACGGTTTTCGGCCGTGATCGTCACCCATTATCTGCACCGTCCGCTCTGGCCCCATCTGCTCGATGCGGTGGCGCCGGGCGGCGTGCTGATCTACGAAACCTTCGCGCAAGGAAACGAAACCGTCGGCAAACCGTCCAACCCGGCGTTCCTGCTCGCTCCGGGCGAGTTGCTGGACGCCGTGCACGGCCGCCTGCGGGTGGTGGCCTACGAGGACGGGTTTGTCGCCGCGCCGCGCGAAGCGTTCGTCCAGCGTCTCTGCGCGGTGCGCGAGGGCGCGACCCCGAAGGCGGGGGCGGGAATTCCACGTTACGAACTGCCCGGCTAATCCGCTACAATCTCAACGTTTACCGGTACACAATCTCAATCGCGTTTCATGGCTAACGGCACCCAAGACGGCATTCAAATCCGCGGCAGCATCCCCGCGATCGTCACCCCGATGCTCGAAGACGGCAGTCTCGACCTGCCGGCGTTTCGCAAACTGATCGACTGGCACATCGCGGAAGGCACCGATGCGCTGGTCGTGGTCGGTACGAGCGGCGAGTCGGCAACGCTCAACGTCGAAGAGCACATCCTGATGATCCGCACGGCGGTCGAGCATGCGGCGAAACGCATCCCGATCATCGCGGGCGCGGGCGGCAATTCGACCGCCGAGGCGATCGAGCTGACCAAGCACGCGAAGGCGGTCGGCGCGGACGCGACGCTGCAGGTCGTGCCGTACTACAACAAGCCGACGCAGGAAGGCATGTACCGTCACTTCAAGACGATCGCCGAAGCGGTCGACCTGCCGGTGATCCTGTACAACGTGCCGGGCCGCACGGTCGCGGACATGGGCCACGAGACGACGCTGCGCCTCGCGCAGGTGCCGGGCATCGTGGGCGTGAAGGAAGCGACCGGCAACATCGACCGCGCCGCCCACCTGATCAAGGCCGCGCCGAAGCATTTCGCGATCTACAGCGGCGACGATCCGACCGCGATCGCGCTGATGCTGCTCGGCGGCCACGGCAACATCTCGGTGACGGCGAACGTCGCGCCGCGCGCGATGAGCGACCTGTGCCGCGCGGCGCTGGCCGGCGACGTGCAGACGGCCCGTGCGCTGCACATGAAGCTGCTGTCGCTGCACAAGAATCTGTTCATCGAGGCGAACCCGATTCCGGTGAAGTGGGCGCTGCAGGCGATGGGCAAGATGCAGGGCGGTATCCGGCTGCCGCTCACGGCGCTCGACGAGCGCTGTCACGATGTCGTGCGTTCGGCCCTCGTCGAGGCCGGCGTCCTCGCCTGATGCCGGGGCGGCCGCGTCCTGCGGCCGCCGGCTCGAACCCTGATCAACCCGCACCGGCCGGCTCCGTCCGGCGCCGCTCCTGACGAGCGTTCTAGCAAGACGAAGGATTTCATGAAACGTTTCGCCTTTTCTTCTCGCGCCATCCAGATGTCCGTGGTGGCGCTGGCGCTGGGCGCGCTCGCCGGCTGCGATACGCTGAACGACTATCTGGCCCCTGACCGGGTCAACTACAAGAACACCGGTTCGGCGCCGCCGCTCGCGGTGCCGAGCGACCTGAAGCCGGTGCCGACCACCCAGCAGTTCGTCGCGCCGCCGACCAATGCGGGGCTCGGCACGCTGCCGCCGCGGGTCGCGACGCAGGCCGGCAACGCGACCGACGGCATGCCGAGCGCGCAGGATCCGCTCGGGATGCACATCGAGCGCGACGGCGACCACCGCTGGCTCGTCGTCGACGGTCGCACGCCCGAGCAGCTGTGGCCGATCCTGAAGGAGTTCTGGCAGGAGAACGGCTTCTCGCTGAAGACCGACGCGCCGTCGACGGGCATCATGGCCACCGACTGGGCCGAAAACCGCGCGAACATTCCCGACGACTGGTTCCGCCGCACGATCGGCAAGGTCATCGATTTCGCCTACTCGTCCGGCACGCGCGACCGCTTCCGCACGCTCGTGAACCGCACGCCGGACGGCAATACCGACATCTCGATCACGCACAGCGCGATGGAGGAAATGATGGTCGGCCCGCAGGGCGGCACGTCGTCGCGCTGGGAGGAGCGTCCGCGCAACCCGGTGCTCGAAGCCGTGTTCCTGTCGAAGCTGATGCAGAAGTTCGGCCTGACCGATGCGCAGGCGAAGCAACTGCTGACCGATGCGCGCCCGGCGACGGCGCCGGCGCAGGTCAGCGACGCGAGCAACGGCGCGGCGACGCTGCAACTGGCCGAGTCGTTCGACCGCGCGTGGCTGCGCGTCGGCCTGGCGCTCGACCGGACCAACTTCACGGTCGACAATCGCGACCGCGAGAAGGGCGTGTACACCGTCCGCTACGCGAACACGATGGAAGAGCTCAAGCGTGACGGCCTGTTCGGCAAGCTGTTCTACGGCGGCCCGTCGGCCGCGAAGCCGGGCAAGGAATACCTCGTCAACGTGCGCGCGCAAGGCAACGGCGGCACGCAGGTCGCGGTGGTCGGTGCAGACGGCCAGGTCGACAACTCGTCGGACGCGCAGCGGCTCATCGCGCTGCTCCACGCGCAACTGAACTGAGCGCGTGCGCTTCGCCAGCCTCGGAAGCGGCAGCGAAGGCAACGCGCTGGTCGTCGAGGCCTCGAGCGGCACGACGACCACCCGCGTGCTGCTCGACTGCGGCTTTTCCGCCAAGGAGGTCGAGCGCCGGCTCGGCCGATTGAATCTCGGCACCGACGATCTCGATGCGATCCTCATCACCCATGAGCACAGCGACCATGTCGGCAGTGCGCTGACGCTTGCGCGTCGCGCGTCGCTGCCGCTCTACATGAGCTGGGGCACGGCGCGCGCGGTCGGCGCGGACGAGGCCGATGTCGACCTGCACGTGCTGTGGGGCGACGAGACGGCCGCGATACGCGATCTGGCCGTGATGCCCTATACGGTCCCGCACGACGCGCGCGAACCGCTCCAGTTCGTCTTCATGGATGGTCGTCGCAGGCTCGGCGTGCTGACGGACGTCGGGATGGCCACGCCGCATATCACGGCCGTCCTGAGCGGCTGTGACGCGCTCGTACTCGAATCCAACCACGACACCGCGATGCTGGCTGCGAGCCGCTATCCGCAGTCGCTGAAGGCGCGCATCGGCGGCAACCACGGCCACCTGAGCAACGCGGCGGCGGCGGACATCCTGGCGTCGCTCGAGCGTAGTCGCCTCCAGCATCTGGTGGCGGCACATCTGAGCCAGCAGAACAACCTGCCGGAGCTGGTTCGCCAGGCGTTCGGCGGCGTACTGGGGACGGATGGGGAAGAGGTGATCGTGGCCACGCAGGACGCGGGCTTCGACTGGCTGATGCTCGGCTGAGCGGGGCGGGGCCGCTGCGGCGGCCCGGTGCCACTGCCGGCCCGTCGGTACGAAACGGCAGACGCAAAAAAACCGGCCCTCGGGCCGGTTTTTTTTCAGCTGACGCTGAGGCTTACTGGCTTGCGCCCGAAGCCGGAGCAGCCGTCGCTGCCGAAGCAGCCGACGCCACTGCAGCAGCAGCATCGCTCGCAGCAGCCGTTGCCGACGAAGCAGCAGCAGCTGCGTCGCTCGCAGCACCAGCAACTGCCGAAGCAGCCGACGAAGCAGCAGCAGCTGCGTCGCTTGCAGCCGACGAAGCAGCTTGATCAGCGCTCTTGTTGCAAGCAGCCAGTGCAACAGCAGCCAACAGGGAAGCTACGAGGAGGGATTTCTTCATGATCACGTCCTTTTATGGTTAAAGGTAAGCAACAGCGCGAAACAATACCGGTAATGTGCTCCAACACCGACCTGGGCCGCTGGTGGAGATGCACTTCTAGAGCGTGAATCTTCCCTACGGCTTGGGCGGAAATTATATGCACTTTCCTATCGACCGTCGACAAATGCGGGGTCAATACGTTGTCTTTCCCATACAGAATTTGATCCGTACGGGCATACGGGGCGACTCACACTAATCCCGGTTACCGACCCGTATCCAGCCCGCACGATACCACTCGTGCAACAAAGCTGTCATCGAGGGAGCCCGGGATAGTGTTACAAACCGTTTCGCCTCCATATGGCGTTGATTGGCCAGTTCGGGCAGCCATTCTTCGGCTTGCTCGAGCGGTCCCTCCTCGCCATTAATGAAGTACGAGCGCGCGTTATACATCAATGCGGCCTTTCTGTCGAGAGATACACCACGTCGTGACGCCTGTGTGACGAAGGCCGCCTCGGACAGCGGACGCGCGGGCGGGTCGAACACGACGTTCGGCTTGGGCTCGCTCAGGTAGCAGCCGAGGAATTCGGCGACGTCGCGCTTGCGCCAGCGGATGGCGTCGACGATCTCGGCGACGCGCTCGACCATGGCCGGAGGCAACTGCGCGGGCGTATCGACGGCCGGCTGCTTCGGATCGCGGTAGAGATCGTCGCCGCACCCGTCGCGCAGGCCGCCGCGCTCCGCGAGATAGTACAGGAACTGGGCGCCGAGTTCACCGGCGGACGGAGCCCGGAAGCCGATCGAGCAGGTCATGCACTCGCCTTCGGCGACGCCGTCGTGCGCGATGTGCGGCGGCAGGTACAGCATGTCGCCCGGCTCCAGCACCCATTCGTCGCTCGGCTCGAAGTTCTCGAGGATCTTCAGCGGCACGTCCGGCTGCAGCGACAGGTCCTTCTGCGCGCCGACGCGCCAGCGGCGCCGGCCTTCGACCTGCAGCAGGAATACGTCATACGAGTCGAAGTGCGGGCCGACGCCGCCGCCGTCCGTTGCATACGAGATCATCAGGTCGTCGAGGCGCGCGTCGGGGATGAAGCGGAAGCGGTCGAGCAGCTCCCGTGCCGCGTCGACGTGCAGGTCGAGCCCCTGTACCAGCAGGGTCCAGGCCTTGCGTGTGACGGCGGGCAGCGAGCCGGGCTCGAACGGGCCGTGCGCGAGTTGCCACTTGTTACGAAAATGGGTGATCAGCCGCGATTCCGCGTCATAGTCCGCTGCGAGTTCGAACAGCGCGTCGCGCGAGACCGGCGACGCGACGCCGGGAATCGCCTGACGGATCAGCAGCGGCTTTTTCTGCCAGTAGCCGCGCATGAATTGCGCCGGCGTAAGACCGCCGAGCAGCGGTGTGGGAAGATCGGGTGGCGGCGCGCCGAGCGCGGCGGCGGCGGCATCCCGCGGTTCGGCTTGAGACCGGTTGCGCATCGTATAATGAGACTTGTATTTGGGAGAATTGGATGAAAATCGCAAAAAACACCGTCGTGTCGGTCACTTACAAGCTGTCGGATGCACAGGGCAATCTGATCGAGGAAAGCGACGAGCCGATGGTCTATCTGCACGGCGGCTATGATGGCACGTTCCCCAAGATCGAGGAACAGCTCGACGGCCATGAGCCGGGCTACCAGGCGCAGGTTCAGCTCGAGCCGCAGGACGCGTTCGGCGACTACGATCCCGAACTCGTGAAGATCGAGCCGCGCGATCGTTTTCCCGAGCCGCTCGAAGTGGGCATGCAGTTCGAAGGCACGCCGGAAGACGGCGACGAGGAAGTCGATTCGCTGATCTACACGGTCACCGACATCGCCGAAGACAAGGTCGTGCTCGACGGCAACCACCCGCTGGCCGGCATGGCGCTGCGTTTCGCGCTCACCGTGAAGGACGTTCGCGAAGCCACCGAAGACGAAATCGAGCATGAGCACGCGCACGGCGCGGAAGGGCTCGAGATCGTCGACGAGGATGAAGACGAAGACGGCGAAGCACCGTCAGGGCGTACCCTGCACTGAGCTCGCGGGCAGGGCGGGCGCCGGCCCCGGAACGGGGGCCGGCCACGATGCGGCGCCCGGTGCGGCGCCGTCGCCCTGCAGTGGCGGCGCGACCGACGATGAGTCGGGCAGCGCCGGCAACGCGGGGATTTCCGGCATCTGCGGCAGCGGGACGTCGTCGTGCGGCACGAGCGGCAGCGCGGGCGGCACCGGCAGGTTCTTCGGTACATCCTGCAGGCTGACGTTGAAGATTGTCTGTCGTGCCGGCGACACGCTCACCTTGACCCACTGATTTGCCGGATGGCGCGGTCCGATCGCGACGCGTGTCACGTTTCCTACCAGTTCACCGTCGTCGTTACGCAACGGGCGATCGATCTGAAAGCCGTTCGCAAGCGCTTCGCCGCTTGCGTGCATCACCAGTATCGGGCCGCGGAACGTTGCCGCCGCCTTGACCAGCGTTCGTTTCAACTCACGGAAGCCGTCGCGTACGCGCGGCCGGTTGAAACGCAGCCACGCAAAGCGTTCCGCGCGTTCGTAGCGTTCGAATTGCGGATCGCCCTCGAAAATCACCACGATCGCGCGCGCCTCGCGGCGCTTCGCGTATTCGGCCGCGTGATCGATCCAGAAGCCGTTCGCGATGATGCGATCCTCAAATTCCCCGTTCCGGCCGCCGGCCGTCAGATAGTGGTTGTTCGGCGCAGGCGCGTTGAGCGCGACATAGACGATATCGTCGCGCATCCAGCGGACGTTTTCGCGATACGGCCGGAACCGTGCGACTTCGCTCTCCCGCGTGATCTGCAGCGCGCCGGGATCGGGCAGCGCGGAATCGGCGAGCAGCGTCTGTCGCAGGAAGTCGAGCCGCTCGACCGGATCGTAGCCGCCGCCGGCCGTGGTGTTGCACGTCGCCCAGTCGTCGTGGCCGGGGATGAACACGAGCGGCACACGTGCCGCGTCCAGGATCGCGCCGCGCTGCGAATACAGCGCATCGCGGCACGCTTCCTTCGAGCCTTTGAGGTCGCCCGCATAGACGACGAACGCGAGGTTGCGCTCGCGCGCGATCGAATCGAGCAGCCGCTGGGCGGCCGGTTCGTCCGCGGGCACGTTCATCACGCCCGACACGACCGCGAACGAGTAGGGCGCGGCGGTGCGCTGCTTCGGCGGCGCGGCCCGTGCGTCGGCCTGCGCGAGCGCGAGCGTCGCCGCGACGAGCGCGGTAGCGGCGCGGGCCCGCAGGCCGCACGGGATGCGCTTACGCGTGCCCGTCGGCATCGTGCGAACGGACCAGCGTGCGCAGTTCGTACAGCAGGTCGAGCGCCTCTCGCGGCTTGAGGTCGTCGGGATCGATGTCGCGCAGTTTCTCGAGCGCCGGATGCGGCGTGTCGGCAGGCGCCGGCGCGTCCGCGCATTCGAGATCGTCGACGGCCGCCGGCGGCGCGCTGAACAGGTCGAGTTGCGGCGTGTGCTGCGTTGCCGACTGCTGTTCGAGATACGCGAGGTGCTTGCGTGCGGCGCGGATCACCGGCGCCGGAACGCCCGCGAGCTGCGCGACCTGCAGGCCGTAGCTCTGGTTCGCCGGTCCTTCGTTGACCGCGTGCAGGAACACGATGCCGTGGCCGTGCTCGACGGCCGACAGGTGGACGTTGGCCGCTTGCGGGAATTCGGCCGGCAGTTGCGTCAGCTCGAAGTAGTGCGTCGCGAACAGCGTGTAGCACGCGTTGTGCGCCAGCAGGTGACGAGCGATGGCCCACGCGAGTGCGAGACCGTCGAACGTCGACGTGCCGCGGCCGATTTCGTCCATCAGCACCAGGCTTTGCGGCGTCGCGTCGTTGAGGATGGCCGCGGCCTCGGTCATCTCGACCATGAACGTCGAGCGGCCGCCCGCGAGATCGTCGGCCGCGCCGATCCGCGTGAAGATCCGGTCGATCGGGCCGAAACAGGCCGATTTGGCCGGCACGTAGCTGCCCACGTAAGCCATCAGTGCAATCAGCGCGGTCTGCCGCATGAACGTCGACTTACCGCCCATGTTTGGGCCGGTGATCAACAGCAGCTTGCGCTCGCTGCCGAACCGGCAGTCGTTCGCGATGAACTGTTCGACCTGCGCTTCGACGACCGGGTGGCGGCCTTGTTCGATCTCGATGCCGACCTCGTCGGTGAACGTCGGCGCGACCCAGTCGAGCGCGCGAGCGCGCTCGGCGAACGCGGCGAGCAGGTCGAGTTCGGCGAGGGCGGAGGCGACGCGCTGGCATTCGGAGATGAACGGCAGCAGCGCCTGCAATACCGCGTCGTACAGCGCCCGCTCGCGTGCCAGCGCGCGTTCCTGCGCGGACAGCGCCTTGTCCTCGAAGGTCTTCAGTTCCGGCGTGATGTAGCGTTCGGCATTCTTCAGCGTCTGGCGGCGGCGGTAATCGTCCGGCACTTTGTCGGTCTGGCCGCGCGTGACCTCGATGTAGAAGCCGTGCACCTTGTTGTATTCGACGCGCAGGTTCGCGATGCCGGTGCGCGTGCGTTCGCGCGCTTCGAGATCGATCAGGAACTGGCCGCAGTTTTCCGAGATGTCGCGCAGTTCGTCGAGCTCGGCATCGTAGCCGCGCGCGATCACGCCGCCGTCGCGCACCATTGCGGCCGGCTCGGGCGCGATCGCGTTCGTCAGCAGGTCGAGGCATTCGGCGGGCGGCGCGAGCGCCGCATCGACGCGCGTGAGCGCATCCGCATTCGCAACGATCGCGCTGATGCGTTCGCGCAGCGCCGGCAGCGCGGCGAACGTATCGCGCAGGCTGGACAGGTCGCGCGGGCGTGCGGACAGCAGGGCGAGACGCCCGGTGATCCGCTCGACGTCGGCGATCTGGCGCAGTGCGCTGCGCAAGGCGTCGAGGCTCGCGTTGGCCGGCGCCTCGAGCAGCGCGCCGATCGCCTGCTGGCGCGATTGCGCCGCAACCGACGCGCGTGGCGGGTGATGCAGCCAGTGGCGCAGCAGGCGGCTGCCCATCGTCGTGCAACAGCTGTCGAGGAGCGAATACAGCGTTGGCGATTCGGTGCCGCGCAGGGTCTCGGTCAGTTCGAGGTTGCGGCGCGTCGCCGGATCGAGCCCGATGTATTCGGTTTCGTTCTCGACCTTCAGGCTGCGCACGTGCCGCAACTGCTGGCCTTGCGTGGCGGCTGCGTAGAGCAGCAGCGCGCCGGCCGCGCCGCACGCGCTCGTCAGCGAATGCGCGCCGAAGCCGTCGAGGCTCGCGACGTCGAGCTGATCGCACAGGCGCTGCGTGCCCGACGCGATGTCGAAGTGCCAGGCCGGCACGCGCTTGTTTGCGCCCGCGCCCGCGGGCACGGAGTCGGTCGCGCCGTCCGGCGTCAGGATTTCGGCCGGGCGGATGCGTTCGAGCGCGGCAGCGAGCTGGTCGGGCGCGATTTCGGCGAGCCGCAAGGCGCCGCTGGCGAGATTCAGCCACGCGAGGCCGATGTTGACCGCGACGCCGCGCTTGTTGTGGCCCGTGCACATCGCGAGCAGATAGACGTCGTTCTTGTCGGACAGCAGTGCGGCATCGGTCAGCGTGCCGGGCGTGACGACGCGCACGACCTTGCGCTCGACGGGGCCCTTCGACGCGGCTGGATCGCCGATCTGTTCGCAGAGCGCGACCGATTCGCCCATCTTCACGAGCTTCGCAAGATATTGTTCGACGGCGTGATGCGGCACGCCGGCCATCTTGATCGGCGTGCCGGCCGATGCGCCGCGTTGCGTGAGGGTCAGGTCGAGCAGTCGGGCGGCCTTTTCCGCGTCTTCGAAGAACAGCTCGTAGAAGTCGCCCATCCGGTAGAAAACGAGCGTGTCGGGGTGGTCGGCCTTGATGCGCAGGTACTGCTGCATCATCGGGGTGTGGCCGGCGAAGGCGTCGGGCGACAGCGTGGTCATAGGTCAGGCATGAAATTGTTGCTTTGGTTGCCCGAGTTTACCAGTGGCCCGCACGGGATCGGTCGAAGTTCGCCATCCGGCCAGTTGTCGGCGATGGCGAGGGGCAGCAACCGGCCAGAAGCGGTCAGTCGGCTTTGATATGAAAATCGTCGATAATGTTTCGTCGCAACGGTAGTGCACTCAGGAAAAATTTCACGACATGAACTCCGCCGATGTCATGCACGTTTTCGAGTTGCTTATCGCGCTAGCCGCGATCGGTCTGCTGGTCAGCGGCCTTATGCAGAGCAGAATCGTCGCCAAACTGCAGAGCCACTATCCGGGAGAAAGCGCGTTCCTTGGAAAGGACGGTAAATTCAACTACGCGCCGATTATCTGGCTGGTGAGCGGTGACTATAGATCACTGAACGACCCACAAATTGATAGCTGGGCGCGCGTAGCAAGGGTGGCACTGCTTGTTGGTACTTTAGCCTTATTGCTGTTTTTCGCGCTGCTCGCGTACGGACGATATCGCGCGCGCTTAATGTAGATGACCGCTTGTCGTCAAATTGACCGGCGGCTTCGGGTCGACAAGGGAAGTTCGCGTCGAGATCGGGCAGGCGGCTAATGGGCGCCGGCCGAACTTCCGGGTTCGGCCACAAGCCGCCGTTTGCCAACTCCGTCAGACGGCTATTCGAACGGCCGCAACTCTCGAACAGCGGACGTTGATGGTCGTGCTGCGGCGTCAAGCTATAGTAAGATGAAAGATGACGATTTGCGGCACGCGCACCGCGCCGAATAAGCGCACCGAAACGGTTCCTGGCTCAATATAGCGATGACATAAACAACTATGAATCTACACGACCACGTACGGGGTGCAATAAAGTGTGTGCGCGGTGGCGCCATTGGGTCAGCGTTGTTGGATGTGTTCTTTCCCGACAGCTGTCCGGTTCCGAAAGAGTGCGCGCTGTGGGACTACAAGGAGGCGTTCGATGGTTCCAAGGTGGCATACGCGGAATTGGCGAAAGACATTCTGTCATTCTTCAATTCATACGGCGGCTACTTATTTTTAGGAGTGTCGGAAACAGCGGTCGACGAAAAGTTCTCGATTGTCGGCTTTGATAAACCCGCCGATTTTGTCGTGCAACTCAGAGGCGCACTCGAATCGTATTGCTCCTCCCTTGTCGAAATTTCAGTGTCAGACATCACTGTCTCAGAGAAGTCAGTCATTTCGATATTTATTCCTTGTCGACCGGTGTCGCAGTCCCCGGCGTTTCTTACAAAAAATGGACCTGAAAAGAAGCCCGGTCGGCCAATTTTCATGGAAAAGACGACGTACTTCCGCCAATTTGACCGGACAGTGCCAGCGACCATCGCTTCACAGTGGGAGTTTCTAAATTCATCGAGAAACGCCGACGATCTACTTGCTGGTAGTATCAAGCTGTCGCCAATGGCCACGGTGTCTCGGGTGATACCGAACAATCTCCCAGATCGGAATTTGATCTGCACCCATCTTTTTGGCCGTGACGAAATTCTCGCGTCGCTCTGGGCTTGGATTGCAGACGAACTGGAACCTGTTAGGCTACTGGCCGGTGTCGGAGGAAAAGGCAAAACATCGATTGCTTACGAGTTCGCGAGTCGATTCTTTCGCAATGCACCATTGCCATTTATTCAGGTCCTTTGGGTGTCTGCAAAGCGTGTGCAATTTCGAGCAGATCGAAACGAGTACGTGGAGCTGCCCGAGTGTTGGTACTCCAGCCCCCGTGAATTGTTGGAGGTTTTGTGCCTAGGCACTGCAGGAATCACTCAGCAGCAACTCGACGCCAAAGAGGAGAGTGAATACACGCTGCAGCGCACGCTTCGGGAAAGCCTGCGATTGATTCCATCTTTAATCGTGGTGGATGACATTGATTCGCTTGATCCGACTCAACAAAAGCGAGTTTTTGAAATCGTTCAACAGATCGCGCCCGGGGGCAATTCGAAGTTCCTGTTGACTACGCGTGCAAATTTCGCATTCTCTGACACGCAATGCATCCTCGTTCCTGGGCTTGATGGAGAGCCATATGAGTCGTTTGTTGCGGATCGCCTACTCCGCTTCGGCGTCTCGTCGTTGAGCCGATCAGATATTCGGCCGCTACAGAAATCAAGTGGTGGATCACCGCTATGGACCGACTCTATTCTCCGCTTAGTAAAGCAAGGCTATACCTTGCAGCAGGCGGTAAAGGAGTGGGGGGGCAAGCCCGGAGAAGATGCACGTTCTGCTGCCCTAAAAAAGGAGCTCCAGGCGCTGTCGGTAGCGGCTAGGCGCATCCTTTACGGGGCAGCAATCCTGCGAGACTGTTCGCGTGCTGAGCTACTTGAGGTGACGCATACCGGAAAAGTAGAATTCGATGCCGCGATAACGCAGTTGCAAATGCTCTTCCTAGTTGATTCACCAAAAATTATTGAAAGGGAACCGCGTTTTTCCGTACCGGAGTCCACGGCGACCGCCGTGCTTGAGGCGGCGGACGAGCTGGTTGCGGATCATCGGCGCTTACTTTCTTCCGCCCGGGAATTTAGCAAAAAAGCGGCAGCAGCGGCAGGCGCTAGCACGAGAAAGAAAGTCGGTTTGGTCGTGAAACAGGTAATTGCTCTCATGAGTGCAAACCAGATCGCGCCGGCTATCGAAACAGTAGATGCAGCCTTGTCAGCTGATTACGATAACCCGGATTTGCTGATGCTAAAAGGGCGGTGCCTGCGGGAGACCAAGCCGTCGGAGGCAGTTGCCGCGCTCAATGCGTCATTTAAGCATGGGCAGCGCCGGCCGTTGCTGTTCGATATGTGGTACCAAACGTTATTGGATATGCAGCAATTTGCAGCGGCTAGCGATGTTGTGAATCTGGCGATTGACAGCGGGATGGACCGCGCTATTTGGCTCCCATTACGTGCTAGGACTACCGCGCAGATTGCCATGATTCGCTTCGCCGACGGCAGTTTGAGTGCGGCGGTCGAGTTGTTATTCAAAGCAGCATCAGATCTGAGCACAGCCAAAAATTCTATTCGAAATGAAGCCCAGGTCGAGTCGCTCGTCAATGACTTGACTGCGATCAATGATGCTGCGTGGGAGATAGCGAACAGGGGGACCGGACTTGAGGCTGGGTTGCTTGCATATGACTCTGCACTCCATGCTCTGAATAGCGGCGACTATCGATCCGCAAATATAGACCGCTTGCTCGCTTCGACGCGTAAGTTGGTGGCCGGGGTCGACCTATCGGCCAATACTACACAAGCGAGAGCCGCACAGACTCGAATATCAGACGCACTACGCGGGGTAAGAGCTGTGCTCAGCCAGGTGAGCTTGGATAGGGACTTGCGGTCGACTTACGAGGCCGCGATTGCTTCGCTAGGGCGGTTATGAAGGGCTGGAATCGATATCAGAGTAAATCTGACGATTGTGGTTTGACACGTGCCTCCGCAACTGCCATCTGGATCCATGCATTAAGCGGCGGTACCTCTTCCCGTAGTCGGTTCGGCACATGCTTTGACGGCTGAAACACACCCTTGTCCCATTGAGCGAACGGTGGTCGGTACGTGAACGCCTGATTAGCGAAAGAAAACGACACCCCGACGCCAGCGCTACTCTCAAAGCGGGCGTCGTGTCTTATCCGGTCTGTCCGCCGGTCTTGATGTCGACATCGACGGCCGTTGGGCCTTGGAAGCGGTCGTTGACGTGGCCTCGTGACGGACGACGGCAATGGGTCGGGAGCGGACGTCCCTGAAAATGGCTGGCGTAGGTATTGGCGTAGCTTTCTGATCAAAGCCACGTCAGATAGGGCGCAGTTACCGATGCATCATGGGAGTGACGGTAGCAGGTGCTGCTGCGGGTTGCATGCTCATGTGACAGGGGAAAAGTTGCTTTGGTTGCCCGAGTTTACCAGTGGCCTCGGCGTTCACGCGCGAAGTTCGCCGTTTGGCCAGGTGCGGGTGATGGTGAGCGGCAGCCAAGCGCTTCCAAACTCTCGCGACGCTAGACAACGAACAAGCAATCACAAAATATCAGAGACGAACCTTTAGTACATACCTTCGCCCGGCTTGCACCAGGGCAAAGGTATTGACCGCATCGCAAACGTCACTCCGCGCGTATCGACGTTCGCATTCTGCGCGTGACTAAAATCTACGAAACGGTATTGATTTGGAGGTGGCAGATCTTCGCTGGCTCCCAGTCCAAACTGACGGCAGTGAGGCATCTCGACACGAATGAACCCGTACTCGCCGTCCGGGCCATTCATATGCCTAGATAGATCCTTTGATAACCCGATGAGAGTCGCAGCGTTCTGTCCCTGCGCTGTCGAAACGACCGACAAGCCTGTTAATGCAATCAGAATGAGTAGTGACTTCACAAGTTGCCCAGTTGGTTTTTCGCGACGACGCATGATTGTGACACGTTCGATGCAATGCCCTTTTCGGTTAACGACAGATTCTGAAAAGGGTGGGCGTAGGTCTTGGCGTAGCTTTGCGGGCTGATCCTTGTCAGGCAAGGCGCAGGTACTGCTGCATCATTAGGGTGGCGGTTGCCAGAGTTTACCAGTGGCGTGAAAGGGGTCTGCTCGAAGCTCAGATGTGAGCTGAAACCCATTGCGATACGACCCTGCGCCCGGCCACATCGGGCAATCGGCCCTCAGGCGCCCCCCCGCCCGCGGCGACCCGTGCCGTCTGCACGACATTCGAATATCGCTTCCAACCAGCGGACTCAACCACCGGCCACGCCGGTCGCTTCATCGCCGAAGCATTTTTCCTGATGCGTGAAACCGCGGGTCTTCCTTCTGCCCGGCCCGGATATCCGATCTGAATTTCGTGCCAGATCGAAAATATGAAAGGTCGGGCTAAAGAATCCATATTGTCTGACGATAAAACGGGCAGAGCATATTGCCGTACCAGCGCATCCGCACAACAAGCAAGTAACAAGAACGCATTGGAAAGCCATGCCTACCTTATCTTCCCTGAACGCCGCCACGACCGTCGGACTGGTTCCGCTCGTGGATTCCGTAAGTCTTGTCCCCTCCGTATCGCCGAATGCACCTAGTGGTCAGAGTGCGTTGTTGTCTTCGCCATCGACGGTTGTCACGATTCCTTCCTCCTTCGGCGCCGTGGCACTCGAAACCTATACGCCGCAGGGGGTGCTTGCCGGCGCCGCGCCTGCGATCACCACGGCCAACGACAGTCGCGACGCCGTGACGCTCCAGATGCTGGGCAGCTACACCAACGCACAGACGATGACGGGGCAGTTCTCCGGCGTCGGCAGTGCGCTGCTCGATCGTTTCAAGACGACGGGCAGTGATTTTTCGCAGTCGGTCAGCACGACCGGCGGCATTGCGTTGCCGACGCTGCAAGGGCCCGAAGGGAAGGTCCACCTCGCGATCAAGACGCAAAGCGGCGTGACGGTCGACATCGAGATCGACAGCGAGGGCGGCAGCCTGTCGGCCAGCATCCAGAGTAGCGGCAAACTCAGCGACAGCGAGCGCAGCGCCGTGGCACAGCTCGCCACCGGTTTCCAGCGGGCCATCGACGGTTTGGGCACGGTGCCGCCAAAACTCGACCTGAGCGGCCTGACGCAATTCGACACGTCGGCGCTCGCCTCCGTGAACTTCCAGTACAACGTCACCAACGACGGCAATGCGAACGTGTCGGCCAGTTATTCGCAAGATCGAGCGTCTCGAAGCCTCAGTCTCAAGAGTGCGGAGGGTGCAATCGACGTCAGCGTCGATACGAGCAATCCGGCGCTCTGGGGGACGAGTGCGCAGCGGGCCGCGTCCGTCGCCAGCTATCTGCAGCAGTTCGATCAGGCGAATTCGCGTGGACATGGCAATGCGGCGCTCATGTCGATGTTTGAAGACGGTTTCGCGCAAATGAACCAGGACTACGGGACGCCGTCGGCACAAGTGTTGCCGGGTACCGCCTACGCTCCGACGCTGCAGCAGGCGAGCCAGGCGATGTTGACGGGACTCGGCGATTTCAGCGCGTCGATCACGGACGCGACGACTTCTCCCAATCCGTTGCGCCCCGGTGAGGTCAACTCGTTTTCCTATCAGGTATCGCAAAGCACGAAACTCTCCGGCTCGCAAAATGACGGGCAGATCACCCAGCGCCAGCAGTCTCATCTGAGCGCGAGCTACCATCAGGCGCTGTCGGGCGCCGGCGAACCGGCATTGACGTCGTCGCGCGCGTCGCAGAACTATCGCTACGTACAGATCGACGACAGCGCCAGCAGCACGGTCCAGATCGCCACGGAACGCGGTGCGCTGCTGAATGCGTCGTTGAGTCAGTCATCCGACCGGAAGACGCGCGAGTCGACGTACGAGGCGGGCAAACTGATTTCGGATGTGACCACGCCGGAAGAAACGTCGCGGTCGTCGAACCTGCTGGCGTTGCTCCAGCCGCTGATCGACAGCGGCGACGCCACGCACAATAGCGCCGAATGGCAGCAGGCGCTTACGCAAGTCCACTCGATGATTCAGCTGAGCGCGTAATCCCGGCCAGGCAGCCTGGAGCACGCATAACCGGAAAGAACCGGGATCCGTTCCATGGTCCCCCGGTGTTCCGGGCCGCCTTCGGAGGCACATGCCTGAGCGACGAGCGGCCCGGTCGATTCAAAAGGGACCGGGCGCAGGGATCGGCGCAGCCTTTTGCCCAATCCCTTTTGTTTCGATATCAGGCCGGGTATTCCTGCATCGTCTGCATGACGTTGACGCGTGCGGTCGAAGGTTGCGGGCACACGCGATACGGAAGCGTTTCCCGGGCCTCCGTCCACTGAATTCGGTTCTCGCATGATCTGGCCGGGCGCACACGGCACGTCATCCTTGCGGCCAAGCAAACCTGCGAGCCCACCCTCCGACACCGCAAAAGCAAGGCCGGCCAAGGTCGTCGACCGAAGCCTGCATGCGATCGAAGCGGGCGTTCACGCGTCGTTGTTGTCGCGTCCCCGGCAACGCGCATGCTCACGTGCAAACCCCTGACGTTTCAGCGTTGAAACATCGCGCGTGGCCGGATGCAAATTCCGGTTGGCCGCGCCGGCGTGCTCCCGGGGTAGGGGTTCCGCCTCGTCCGGCAATGGGCGCGAAGCTCGTCCATCGACTGCGCCGCCTCTCGGTCCGACCGTCGGCCTGTTTGAGGAAAATCGCCGCCCGTGGCGGTCGGCCGTCTGCGTGCTCGGTCCGTGCGGAAAACACGTTTCAGACCTGAAACAAGTCAGGTCCGCGAACGACTTCATGTATCCCGGATACCCGGCCGCTCCTTGAGAGGCGCACATTGGCACGAATCTGGCATCGTGCCGTTCGGCCAGTCGTAACCGGATAGCGTGAATGCAGTCAACGAATCCACGCACCATCTTCAAACGTCGAACGGGGACCGTCATGCGGGGAAAAAGGCAGCGAGGTGTCGCGGCGGTCGAGTTTTCGTTATTGCTCCCGGTCCTGTTGCTGATACTCCTGGGTATCGCACAGTTCTCCTGGCTGATTTCCAATTTCATCATCGTGACGCAGGCCGCATCGGTCGGCGCGCATCAGTTCGCGTCCGAGCGCGGCTTCTCTACGCCGTATTCGGACACGGTTTCCATCGTCACCAATGCGCTCGGCCCGCTCCGCACCGGATTCAGCATTTCGACGTCCGTGAACGGTGTGGCTTGTACATCCGATTCCGCTTGTCAGGCCGCGCTGGGAACGATGTCCAATGCGCCGGCGGCCGGTTCGACGGCGACAGTGACCCTTGGCCATGCATTCAGTCCGTTGTATGCCGGCGCCTGGGGCGCATTGGCCAGCATCATGCCCAAAAACATCACGTCGACGATGACGGAAGTCATTCAGTAATTTCGCGGGGGAGCGGAGGCTATGAAATCGCAACGGGGATCTGCTGCCATTGAAATGGCGGTGATGTTGCCGGTCATCCTGCTGATTCTGCTGGGCATCGCGCAGTTCGGCTGGCTGCTCGTCAACTTCCTCGCGGTGAGCAATGCCGCTTCATCTGCCGCGCGGACGTTCGCGGCGCAGAGAGGCACGACCACGCCATATACGACGACGTTGTCGCAAGCCGTGGCAGCCGCGTCGTTTCTCAACCCGAGCGGCATCACGATTTCCACGACCGTCAATGGCGTTGCATGTACGAACGATGCGGGGTGCGCAACTGACCTCGCGCCGGCGTCGAGCGCTGCAGTCGACGTGCCCGTCAAGGTCAGCGTGATCTACTCCGGTTTCCATCCTGTCGTCCCCGGAAACTATCTCAACCTGAACACCATGATGCCGTCGCTGGTGGCCGCGACCGTTACCGCGCGCGTGCAATGACGACCGATCAGAAGAAGTCAAAAGGGGGGAGCGGTGAATACTTCAAAACCACGTGGCAGGGCTATCCGCCATCAACGCGGCGCAGTCGCGATCATCGTCGCGGCATCGTTGGTCGCGCTGCTGGGATTCGCCGCGATTTGCGTCGATGTCGGCTATCTGGCCTACACGCAACGGCGCTTGCAGGCGGCCACCGACGCGGCGGCACTCGCAGGCGCGACGGACCTCTGGAGCCAGTCGTGGAGTACGGCGTACAACGACGCGGTTGCCTACTCGGCAGGCCAGGCCAACCCGCTTCCGGGCGGCGCGACCGTCAGCTCGACGTCCGTGACCGGACTGACCCTGACGAGCATTCAGCTACCGTACAAACAGGCCGTGTCCGGCTATAACGGCATTCAGGTGACGCAGACGGCGAGCGTTTCCACGTTCTTTGCGAACATCTTCGGAATCAAGGCGACGACCGTTTCCGCGACGTCGACTGCGGTAGCCGGCGGCGCAGGCGGACCCGCGCAGTACAACGTGATGATCATCCTCGACACGACCGCGTCGATGAACACCGACGACAGCAATTGCAAGAACTCGAGCGGCGTGGTGCAAACGCGTCTCGCATGCGCAAAGGCGGCTGCGTTGCAGCTTCTCACGACGTTGACGAACGCCGGCGACAACGTGGGATTGATGGCGTTCCCGCCGATGTCCTCCAACTACGCGTTCTCGTGTGGTAGCACCGCGCCCGGCATTGCGGGAAGCTATTCGGCGGCGGCAAGTGCCGGTTACCAGTACAGCAAGCTGGGAACGGGATTCCTGGGTAGCAGCGGCAGTGCCAATACGAGTTCCGGGCTGGTCCAGGCGCTCGGCGGCGGTTCATGCAGCGGACTCGCTGCCCCCGGTGGCCTGGGAACCTACTATGCCCAGGCGATCGTCGCTGCGCAGCAGTCGTTGCAGTCGTTGTCCTCGACCCAGTCGCCGCCCGGTCAGAACGTGATCATCCTGTTGAGCGACGGCGACGCATCGTCGAGCCAGACCCAACTCGGGGCGACATACAAGTCGAACTACGGAACGGAATGCCAGACGGCGATCAACACGGCGGCCACGGCGAAAGCAGCGGGGACGCTGATATACACGGTGGCCTATATCGGTGGCGGGAGTGCGTCGTCCACCTGCAGCGATGGCAGCGACCCCTTGTCGCCGTGCAACACGATGCAATCGATCGCTACCGGTCCCGCCTATTTTTATTCGGACACCTGCAGCAATTCGAATGGCGGCGTGGCCAGTCTGAATTCGATCTTCAGTACGATTTCCTACAGCCTGACGAAGCCGCGTCTAGTCCCCGCATCCGTGACGTCGTGATACGCGGGAATAGAGGAGTGACTGGAATATTCTTGCCGCTCGTTGGGGCGTGTCCGCGCCTTCGATATTGACGGCCCGGCGCATCGGCATGACACCCGGAAACGAGAGCCGTGCTGGCGGCGGATCGGTATGCGGTTGCCCTGATGCTGGCGCGGAATCCCGTCGGGGCGGAGCGGGTTCCGGCGCAGCCTGACGATCGAAGGACACTGGGATTGCCGCATCGTCGAAGGCCAGCGGAGATCCCGTCCGGCCCGGTCTGTGTCAGGCATGCGAGAGCCGGTTTCGCCCGGCGCGCGAACCTTCGCGCGCCGGGCCTGCGTTTCGTCAGGACGCGTGCGCCGACGTCATGCTGAGCGCCACCGCCTGCGCGACTTCGATGCCGTCGATGGCTGCCGAATAGATCCCGCCCGCATACCCCGCGCCTTCGCCGGCCGGATACAGGCCTTCGACGTTCATGCTCTGGTAATCGTCCTTGCGCCGAATCCGGATGGGCGACGACGTACGCGTCTCCACGCCGGTGAGCACGGCGTCGTGCATCGCGAAGCCGGCGATCTTCTTGTCGATCTCGGGCAGCGCTTCACGAATGGCTTCGATCACGTAGTCGGGGAGCGCGGTGCTGAGATCGGTCGGATTCACGCCGGGCTTGTACGACGGCTCGACGGAACCCAGCGACGTCGACGGCCTGCCCGCGATGAAATCGCCGACCAGTTGCCCCGGCGCGCGGTAATCGCCGCCGCCGAGTTCGAAGGCGCGCTCTTCCCATTTGCGCTGGAACGCGATGCCCGCCAGCGGACCGCCGGGGTAATCGTCCGGCGTGATGCCGACGACGATGCCGGCATTCGCGTTGCGCTCGGCGCGGGAATACTGGCTCATGCCGTTGGTGACCACGCGGCCGGGCTCCGACGTCGCCGCGACCACCGTGCCGCCCGGACACATGCAGAAGCTGTAGACGGCGCGCCCGTTGCTGGAGTGGTGGACCACCTTGTAGTCGGCGGCGCCGAGTTGCTTGTGGCCCGCGAACTTGCCGAAGCGGCTGCGATCGATCAGCCCCTGCGGATGCTCGATGCGGAAACCCAGCGAAAACGGCTTGGCCTCGATATAGACGCCGCGATCGTGCAGCATCTGGAACGTGTCGCGTGCGCTGTGGCCCACGGCCAGCACCACGTGGTCGCACTGGAGCGTTTCGCCGTTCGACAGCTTGAGCGCGCGCACCTTGCCCTGGTCGATCTCGATGTCGTCGACCCGGGTTTCGAAGCGTACTTCGCCACCGAGTTCGTGGATGGAGGCGCGCATCTTCTCCACCATGCTGACGAGGCGGAACGTGCCGATGTGCGGCCGGCTCAGGTACAGGATGTCCTCCGGCGCGCCGGCCTTGACGAATTCGTCCAGCACCTTGCGGCCGTAGTGATGGGGGTCCTTGATCTGGCTGTACAGCTTGCCGTCGGAAAACGTGCCCGCGCCGCCTTCGCCGAACTGCACGTTGGATTCGGGGTTGAGCACGCTCTTGCGCCACAGGCCGAACGTGTCCTTGGTGCGTTCGCGCACGGCCTTGCCGCGTTCGAGGATGATGGGGCGGAATCCCATCTGCGCGAGGATCAGCCCTGCAAACAGGCCGCACGGCCCCATGCCGATGACGACCGGGCGCAGCGCGGTGCCGTGTTCGGGCGCCTTCGCGACAAAGTGGTACGCCATGTCGGGCGTCACGCCGCAATGCGGCTTGCCCGCGAGGCGCGCGAGCGCGGCGGCTTCGTCCTGGACCTCGATGTCGACGATATACGTGAGCTTGATGTCGGCGCGCTTGCGCGCATCGTGTGCCCGGCGGAACACGGTGTAACGGAGCAGCCCGTCCGCGGCCACGCCGTGCTCCGCGAGGCGCGCGCGAATCGCGGCTTCGAGCGCGCTTTCGGGGTGGTCGAGGGGGAGTTTGATTTCGCTTAGCCGTAACATGGGGACTCGGATGCGATTGCCACGGCGTCGTGGCTATGTTGATACAGGCGAGGGCCGGCATGCCGGCGGCGCTGTGCGCCGCGCACGCATGCCGGACGCGAGCCGTTCGTCGTCGTTGCAGGGATTGCGGTACGCGCGGCAGTCCGCCGACCGGCCCGAACGATTCAGGCAACTTTCAGGATACGCGCACGTCGCGCCCCTTGTGCAGGGGCTTTCCGGCCGCCCGGGTGTCCGGGCGGCGTGCGGCGCGCCATCGTGGGCGATGCCCGCGAGCGGCGTGCGCGAAAGGCCGCGCCATGCGACGCGGCCGGGGCTTACTCCGCTGCCGGATGCACGTGGCTGTAGCGGTTCAGGATCGGGATCATCTGCGCGTAGATCTTCGGGTTCGCGGCAACGATCTCGTGGCGGTGCAGGAAATCGGCATCGCCCGTGTAATTGCCGACGAGGCCGCCGGCTTCGGTGATCAACAGGCTGCCTGCCGCCATGTCCCACACGTTGATGCCTTGTTCGAAGAACGCGTCGAGGCGGCCGGCCGCGACGTTGGCCAGGTCGAGCGCTGCCGCACCCGGGCGGCGCAGGCCCGTGCAGGCTTGCGTCATTTCGGTGAAGAGGCGCGCGTAGGCGTCGAGGCCGTCCTTCTCGCGAAACGGGAAGCCCGTGCCGACCAGCGCGTCCGACAGGCGGTCGCGGCGGCCGACGCGGATGCGGCGGTCGTTCAGGTACGCACCGCGGCCGCGCGTGGCCGTGAACAGGTCGTTCTTGTTCGGGTCGTAGATGACGGCCTGCGTGACGACGCCCTTGTGCTCGAGCGCGATCGACACGCAGTAGTACGGGAAGCCGTGGATGAAGTTGGTCGTGCCGTCGAGCGGATCGATGATCCACTTGAATTCGGATTCGTTGTCGGATTCGCCCGATTCTTCCGCGAGGATCGCGTGATCGGGATAGGCAGTCTTCAGCGTCTCGATGATCGCGTCTTCCGCGGCCTTGTCCACTTCGGTGACGAAGTCGTTCTGCTGCTTCTTGCGGATCTCGATCAGGTCGAGATCGAGGGACGCGCGATTGATGATCTGTCCGGCGCGGCGCGCAGCCTTGACAGCAATGTTGAGCATGGGATGCATGAGCCTGGATCCTGTAGCCGGCGGCACGGGCCGCCACGAGTGGAACAACCGCCCGGCACGGCGCAAGCGTGGCAGGCGAGGTGAGACGCGAATTGACAAAGAACGGGGTACGACCCGCGCCGCACGGAGTGCGACGCGTAAAGGCATGATTTTACCCGATTTTTGGTGGTTTCAGGCGACCGGGGTACGGGGAAACCCCCACTGTCCGTCCGGACGAGTGGGTTTGCGGCGGCGATGGCGATACCATACTGCCATTCTGATGAACCGAGTCGTAACGTAGTGGAAACCCCGCAGAACACCGCCGCGCCGTCCGAGCAGGGCACGGCCTCGTCCCGTCCGCCGTCCGGCGGCTTCACGTCCACCCGCTTCGTGCTCGTCGAGCCCAGCCATCCCGGCAATGTCGGGGCGGCCGCCCGCGCACTGAAAACGATGGGCTTCTCACGCCTCGTGCTGGTCGCGCCGCGCGTGCCGCACGTGCAGAGCGACCCCGAGGCGATCGCGATGGCCAGCGGCGCGGACGACGTCCTCGCATCGGCGCATGTTGTGCCGACGCTCGGCGACGCGCTGTCCGGCGTTCACTGGTCGGTCGCGCTCACCGCGCGCACGCGCGAATACGGGCCGCCGCGCCTGGCGCCGCGTGCGGCCGCCACGCAGGCGTGTACGCAGGTCGGCATGGGCGACATCGCGCTCGTGTTCGGCAACGAGCGCACGGGCCTGGCGAACGAACATGTCGAGCAGTGCAGCGCGCTTGCCCATATCCCGGCGAATCCGGCCTACAGTTCGCTGAACCTCGCGCAGGCCGTGCAGGTGCTCGCGTACGAGCTGCGCGTCGCGTTTCTCGAGCAGGCGAGCGAGCCGTCGCCACAATCGTCGGCCGAGGTCGGCACCCTGGCGCAGAGCGACGAGATCGAGCGGATGTACGTGCACCTCGAGAACGCGCTGATCTCGCTCGAGTTCCTCGATCCGCGCAACCCGAAGAAACTGATGCCGCGGCTGCGGCGCCTGTTCGCGCGCACCGGCCTCGAGCGCGAGGAGGTCAACATCCTGCGCGGCGTCGCGAAGCACATCCTGCTGAAATCGGGCAAGCCCGACGCCGACGCGTAAGCGGCCGGCGCACCGGCAACCGCGTGCCCGGGCGTGTCGCGCCGGCGGGGTTGCGTTGCGTCTGCCGCCGGGCGCCTCGCCCGGCCCGCTCCGTCTGGCCGCGCCTTCCGCGCACGCCGCAACCGCGGGCATGCCGTCCGAATACCCGCGCCGTCGGCGGGGTGAACGTGCGACCTCGTGCGGCCGCGCGCGACTCGCCCTACAATCGCCGGACGTCATAAGCATATGACCCGGCGCGATAACGGCCGGCCATCGCCGGCGGTGCGCGCCGGCCTTTTCCCGACCCGATCATGTTCACGAGACTGCGCGAAGACGTTGCAACCATTCGCGAGCGGGATCCCGCCGCTCGCAGTGCCTGGGAGGTGCTGACCTGTTATCCCGGGCTGCATGCGCTCGTGCTGCACCGTGTCGCGCATGCGTGCGTGCGTGCGAAGCGCTACTGGCTCGCGCGGGTGGCGTCGCAGGCCGGACGGTTCCTGACGGGCATCGAGATTCACCCCGGCGCGACGATCGGCCGGCGCGTGTTCATCGATCACGGCATGGGTGTCGTGATCGGCGAGACGGCGATCGTCGGCGACGACTGCACGATCTATCAGGGCGTGACGCTGGGCGGCACGTCGCTCACGCGCGGCGCGAAGCGCCATCCGACGCTCGAGGCCGGCGTGATCGTCGGCGCCGGCGCGAAGGTGCTCGGCGGCTTCACGGTCGGCGCGGGCGCGAAGATCGGGTCGAACGCGGTTGTCGTGAAGCCGGTGCCGGCCGGCGGCACGGCGGTCGGCAACCCTGCGCGCATCGTGATGCCGGCACAGCCGAAGCCGCAACCCGAACGCACCGCGTTCTTCGCATACGGGATCACGCCGAATGCCGACGATCCGATGTCGCTCGCGATTCATGGCCTGATCGATCACGCGGCGAAGGAAAGCCGCCGCGTCGACGAGATCGTCGCGGCGCTCGAACGTCTCGGCACGCATCTGGAAACGCTGCAGGGTGCCGATGCTGCGCGCCTCGACCTGCGCCGGCTGTCGGCCGTGCTGGAAGGCAAGGCGGTCGAGCGCCAGGCGTAGCGTGATCGCTGCCGCCCGCTGCCGGTCGTGCGACAGGCTGCGGCGTCAGTCGAGCGGCATCGCGTGGATGCCTTCCGCGTCGACGCGCAGGTAGCCGCCGCGCGGCTTGCCGTGGTCGAGATCCCAGTCGGGCAGTACCCAGCGGATGCCGCCCGGTTCGGCGTGGCGCGCGGGGCGGTGCGTGTGGCCGTGAATGATCACGCGCGCGCGGCTTTTCCGGAACAGCGCGGCTACGCCTTCACGCGTGACGTCGTAGATCGGTGAAGCAGGGCGCATCCGGCCCGCTTCGCTGTTCGAGCGCATGCGCTGCGCGAGCGCTCGGCGCCAGCGGAACGGCCACGCGAGAAACAGCCATTGCGCGACGCGATTGCGCGCGAACCGGCGGAACAGCTGGTAGCCGCGGTCGGCCGTGCATTGCGCATCGCCGTGCGCGAGCACGATGCGCTGGCCGAACGCCATGATCAGCGAAGGGTCGGGCAGCAGCATCGCGCCGGCGGCCTTCATGAAGCGCCGGCCGAGCAGGAAATCGCGGTTGCCGTGCATCACGTAGAGCGCAATGCCGCGCTCGGAGAACGTGTGCATCAGCGCGGCCATGCGGGCGGCGAACGGATCGTCGTCGAGGATGTCGTCGCCGATCCAGTATTCGAACAGGTCGCCGAGGATGAACACCGAATCGGCGCTGTCGGCGGTGTACTTCACGAAATGCTCGAACGCGGCGACCGTCTTCGGAATCGCCTCGCTCAGGTGCAGGTCGGAGAGAAACAGGAACGGGCGTGCGGCTTGCGCGTACTCGCGCTCGCCCGGCACGCCCGCGGAGACGCTTCGCGGCGGACTCTCCTGCAACATCGAAGTGCCTCCGTAACCGTGCGTCAGACCACGACGGCCTTTTCGATCACGACGTCGTCGGCCGGCACGTCCTGGTGGAAACCAGCGTTGCCCGTCTTGACGCCCTTGATCTTGTCGACCACGTCCTGGCCTTCGACGACCTTGCCGAACACCGCGTAGCCCCAGCCCTGCGGCGTCGGCGACGAGTGGTTCAGGAAGTCGTTGTCGTTCACGTTGATGAAGAACTGGGCGGTGGCCGAGTGCGGATCGTTCGTGCGCGCCATCGCGACCGTGTAGTTGTCGTTCTTCAGGCCGTTGTTCGCCTCGTTGTCGATCGGCGCATCGGTCGGCTTCTGCTTGAGGCCCGGCTCGAAGCCGCCGCCCTGGATCATGAAGCCGTTGATCACGCGATGGAACACGGTGCCGTCGTAGTGGCCTTTCTTCACATAGTTCAGGAAGTTCTCGACCGTCTTCGGTGCCTTCTCGGCGTCGAGCTCGAGCTTGATCACGCCGTGGTTCGTGTGCAGTTCAACCATGATGAATTCCTTCGGTGAGGCGGTTTAAATGGCACGCGGCCGGTCGTGCGACGCGGCCGCGTGTGGCGCCGGACGTGCCGGCAGGTTCTTACTTCGAGACGATGCTGGCCGATTCGATCACGATCGGTTGCGCGGGCACGTCCTGCATCGGGCCGCGCGAGGTCGTCGCCACGCCTTCGATCTTCTTCACGACGTCGAGGCCCGACACGACCTTGCCGAACACGGCATAGCCGTTGCCGTCCGGGTTCGGATAGTCGAGGCCGCTGTTGTCGACCGTGTTGATGAAGAACTGGGCGGTGGCCGAGTTCGGATCGCTCGTGCGCGCCATCGCGATCGTGCCCGTCAGGTTCTTCAGACCATTGCGGCTTTCCAGCGGGATCGGCGCGCGGGTCGGCTTCTCCTCGAAGTTGGTCTTGTAGCCGCCGCCCTGGATCATGAAGCCCTTGATCACGCGATGGAAGATCGTGCCGTTGTACTGGCCGGCCTTCACGTAATCGAGGAAGTTGGCGACCGACTTCGGCGCCTTCTCCGGGTAGAGCTCGACGCGGATGTCGCCCTGCGAGGTCTTCAGCTGCACGACGGGGTGCGCGGTAGCCGATTGCGCGAACGCGGGCGCGGTCGCGAGAAGGGCGGCGCCGCCAAGCGCCAGCAACAGACGTTTCATTGCGATCCTCAGGTTGGGAGGGAGAAGGGGGCCGCGCCGCTTATTGCGACGGCGCGACGTACGGCGCCGCCAGCGCGCCCGACGGACCGCTGAACTGGAACGTCGGGGACATCGGCAGCGTGGTGGTGCTCACGTTCGCGGCGGCGCGGCCGGAGTAGTCGCGCGTGGCCGGCGCGCTCGCGCCGGTGCTCGGCGCGGCCTTCGGCGGTGCCACGATCTTCTGCAGATCGGCGAGGCGCTGCGCGGTCGCGCCGCTCGTGCGGCCGAGCGATTGCGCACGCTTGTACGATTCGGCCGCGAGGCGCAGGTACAGGTCGCCGAGGTTCTCGTATGCGAGCGCGTAGCCGGGGTTCGATTGCGTCGCCGTGACGAGCGCGGCGCGCGCTTCGTCGTAGCGGCCATGCTTCGCGTAGAGCGCCGCGAGGTTGTTGTACGGCTCGGGCAGTTCGGGATACGCCTGCGTGATGGCGACGAACTGCTGGATCGCGTCGTCGTCGCGGTTCAGGCGGGCCAGCACGGTGCCGCGCTTGAACTGCGCCTGTACGTCGTGCGGGTTCGACGCGATGCGCGTGTCGAGCTGTGCGAGCGCCTGCTTCCACTGCTTGCCGGCGATCGAGGCGTCGATCTCCGGTGTGCCGTCGGCGGTGGCCGGGGCCTTCTGCGCGTGCGCCGCGGGGGCCGCGAAAAGCGTCAGCGCGACGCCCATGACGGTGGTCGCAACGAGGGTCGCAGCGCTCTGCGCGCGGCCGCGATGAGGTTTCATAGGCGTAAATCGGAATGTTATACTCCGAGCCATTCTAACAAAACGTCTGCGCGTTCCGGCGAGCGGCAGACAGTCTTTCTTAGCCTCTCGTGGCCGTCACCGCTGTGCTTGCAGCCTGACCGCCCCATGTGATACGAGGACGCTCGGCCTGGTGCCGCAGCAGATGGTCCGTCCGTTTCGCATGCTGGGCGAGCTTCGCCAGGGCGGTTTCCTTCGGCTCACGGTTCATCTCTATGGAATCACTGCGCATCTACAACACGCTCGCGCGTGACAAGCAAGTTTTCGTGCCGCGCCACTCCGGCGAAGTGCGGATGTACGTATGCGGGATCACCGTCTACGACTATTGTCACGTGGGCCACGCGCGCATGCTGGTCGTGTTCGACCTCGTCCAGCGCTGGTTGCGTGCGATCGGCTACCGGGTCACGTATGTGCGCAACATCACCGACATCGACGACAAGATCATCCGCCGCGCGGTCGAGAACGGCGAGACGATCCGCTCGCTGACCGACCGGTTCATCGGCGCGATGCACGAGGATGAAAGCGCGCTCGGCATCCAGCGGCCCGACATCGAGCCGCGCGCGACGCAGTTCATTCCGCAGATGCTCGGCATGATCGAGACGCTCGAGACGAACGGCTACGCATACCAGGCGGCCGATGGCGACGTCAATTACTCGGTGCGCAAGTTCGCGAACTACGGGAAGCTGTCGGGCAAGTCGCTCGACGATCTCCGTGCGGGCGAGCGCGTGGCCGCGAACGACGCGAAGGAAGATCCGCTCGATTTCGTGTTGTGGAAGCGGGCGAAGCCGGAAGATCCGGAAGGCACGTCGTGGGCGTCGAAGTACGGGATGGGCCGCCCGGGCTGGCACATCGAGTGCTCGGCGATGGGCTGCACGCTGCTCGGCGAACATTTCGACATCCACGGCGGCGGGCAGGATCTGCAATTCCCGCACCACGAGAACGAGATCGCGCAGAGCGAGGGCGCAACGGGCCAGACGTTCGTCAACTACTGGATGCACAACGGCTTCGTGCAGGTCGACAACGAGAAGATGTCGAAATCGCTCGGCAACTTCTTCACGATCCGCGACGTGCTCGAGCGCTACGACGCGGAAGTCGTGCGCTTCTTCATCGTGCGCACGCATTACCGCTCGCCGCTGAACTACAGCGACGTGCATCTCGACGATGCGCGCGCGTCGCTCACGCGCCTCTATACGGCGCTGAAGGACGTCGAGGCCGACGCGCTCGCGCTCGACTGGAACGAGCCGCACGCGCAGCGTTTCGCGGCCGCGATGAACGACGACTTCAATACGCCTGTCGCGGTGGCGACGCTGTTCGAGCTGGCGAGCGAGGTGAATCGCACGCGCGACGCGTCGCTCGCGCGGCAGTTGAAACAGCTGGCGGGCCTGCTCGGCCTGCTGGGCCGCGAGCCGCGCGCGTTCCTGCAGCAGGCGTCCGGCGCCGCGCAGGCGGGCGGGCTCGCTGCCGACGAGATCGAAGCGAGGATCGCCGCACGCGTCGCGGCGAAACAAGCGAAGGACTATGCCGAAGCGGACCGGATCCGGGCGGAACTGCTCGAGGCCGGCGTCGCACTTGAAGACAAACCGGGCGGATCGACCGAATGGCGTCGTGTATGAGCGCGGCGCGTTCCACTGACCGATCCGTCAGGTAGGAGGCAAGATGGCAACGGCCAGAAAAGCGCCGGTCAGGCGCGCGACCCCTGTCGCCGCGCGTCCGGCAGCCAAGCGCGTGCCGGCGGCGAAGTCGGACGCAACACGCGCCGCGCCGAACGGCGCGCTCAACGGTCACGCGCAGCCGGCGGTCGTGCTGCCGGCCGCCGACGCGGCCCGCAAGACCCGTGTGTCCGAAGCGGACGGCGAAGAGGTGGTCGTACGCCCGGCCTACTGGGACAAGGCGTGTGCCGATCTCGTCAAGCGTGACCGGATCCTGAAGAAGCTGATTCCGAAGTTCGGTCCCGCCCATCTCGTGAAGCGCGGCGACCCGTTCGTCACGCTCGCGCGCTCGGTCGTCGGCCAGCAGATTTCGGTGCCGTCCGCCCAGTCGCTGTGGGCGCGCATCGGGGACGCCTGTCCGAAACTCGCGCCGCAGCCGGTGATCCGGCTCGGCGCGGACAAGTTGATCGCGTGCGGGCTGTCGAAACGCAAGACGGAATATATCCTCGATCTCGCGCAGCATTTCGTGTCGGGCGCGCTGCACGTCGACAAGTGGACGTCGATGGACGACGAGGACGTGATCGAGGAGCTCACGCAGATCCGCGGCATCAGCCGCTGGACGGCCGAGATGTTCCTGATCTTCAACCTGTCGCGGCCAGACGTGCTGCCGCTCGACGACCCGGGCCTGATCCGCGCGATCAGCGTCAATTACTTCAGCGGGGAACCCGTCACGCGCAGCGAGGCGCGCGAGGTTGCGGCCAACTGGGAGCCGTGGCGCACCGTCGCGACCTGGTACATGTGGCGCAGCCTCGATGCGGCTGACGCCGACGCCTGAGCTGTGGCTATCGGGTTTTAAACATCAATAGTTGAGAGTCGGTTTTGAGCGTCGCCCGCGCGGGTAGAATACGCGCTGCCGCAAGACCCAAGGATTCGAACACATGAAGACCACGTTTCTGGATTTCGAACAGCCGATCGCCGAACTCGAGGCCAAGATCGAAGAGCTGCGATTCGTGCAGGACGACTCGGCTGTCGACATTTCGGAAGAAATCGAGCGGCTGTCGAAGAAAAGCCAGCAACTGACGAAAGATCTCTACGCGAACCTGTCGCCGTGGCAGGTTTCGCAGATCGCGCGGCATCCGCAGCGTCCGTACACGCTCGATTACGTCGCGGAACTGTTCACCGATTTTCACGAGCTGCATGGCGACCGCGCGTTCGCGGACGATCTGTCGATCGTCGGCGGTCTCGCCCGTTTCGGCGGCCATCCGTGCATGGTGATCGGTCACCAGAAGGGCCGCGACACGAAGGAGCGTGCTGCGCGCAACTTCGGGATGCCGCGTCCGGAAGGCTATCGCAAGGCCGAACGCCTGATGCGTCTCGCCGAGAAGTTCGGGCTGCCGATCTTCACGTTCGTCGATACGCCGGGCGCCTATCCGGGCATCGGCGCGGAAGAGCGCGGCCAGTCGGAAGCGATCGGCCGCAACCTGTACGTGATGGCCGAGCTGAAGACGCCGATCATCACGACGGTGATCGGCGAGGGCGGTTCGGGCGGCGCGCTCGCGGTCGCGGTGGCCGACACCGTGATGATGCTGCAGTTCTCCACCTACTCGGTGATTTCGCCGGAAGGCTGCGCATCGATCCTGTGGAAGAGCGCCGCGAAGGCGCCTGAAGCGGCGGAAGCGCTGGGCCTGACCGCGCACCGCCTGAAGGCGCTCGGCCTGATCGACAAGATCATCAACGAGCCGCTCGGCGGCGCGCATCGCGATCCGAAGGGCATGGCCGCGCTGCTGCGCCGTGCGCTTGCCGATTCGCTGCGCCAGTTCCAGGGCATGAGCATCGATGCGCTGCGCGAGCGCCGTTTCGAGCGCCTGATGGCCTACGGCAAGTTCAAGGAAACCACGCCGGGCGCATGACCGCCCGCGTGTTCAATTCGCGCGCCGCAGTGCGCGCGTCCATATCGTGATCCCGCCGACCGAATACTCCGCCGACCGCGTCGTCCTCGACGCGGTCGGCGTTGCGCTTTCCGGCGTGCCGCCCGAAGCGCGCATCGCGATCGCGTACAGCGGCGGCCTCGATTCGACGGTGCTGCTCGACGCGGCCGTGCGTGCGGCGGGTGCGTCGCGCTGCGTCGCGCTGCACGTGCATCACGGGCTGAGTGCGAACGCCGACGCATGGGCCGCGCATGCCGAAGCAGAGGCCGCGCGACTCGGGGTTGAATTCGAGTCGATGCGCGTCGACGTGCCGCGCGACAGCGGCCTCGGTATCGAGGCGACCGCCCGCGAGCGGCGCTACGCGGCGCTCGACGCGATGTGCGAGCGCCGCGGCGCGGCCACGCTGTGGCTCGCGCAGCATGCGGACGACCAGGCCGAAACCGTGCTGCTGCAGTTGTTGCGCGGCGCCGGTGTCGCGGGGCTTGCCGCCATGGCGCCGCGCTATCGTCCCGACGGCGTGGACGTCGAGCGCGTGCGTCCGTTGCTGCAACTGCTGCGCGCGCAACTCGAGCGCTATGCGGCGCAGCACGCGCTTGCATGGATCGACGACGAATCGAACGGCGACACCCGCTACGCGCGCAATGCGCTGCGCATCGACGTGCTGCCGGCGCTGGCCGTGCATTTCCCGGGCTTTCGCGACGCACTCGGCCGCGCGGCCCAGCATGCGGCCGCCGCGCAGCGGCTGCTCGACGATCTGGCGGAACTGGACTTCGCGGTGGCCGCCCGTGACGACGGACACGCGTTGTCGCGCGACGCGCTGGTCGCGTTCGACGACACGCGCGGCGCGAACCTGTTGCGCTTCTGGATGCGCCGGCTCGGTTTGCCGGGTGCATCGGCCGCCCGGCTCGCCAACATGATGCGGCAACTGCGCGCCGCGCACGACGCGCATGCGCTGCGCGTCGATCACGCGGGTCAATGCCTGCGGCTCTATCGCGACGTCGTTTACTGGGAAGCGGGCGACAGCAGCGAACCGGCCGATGACGGCACGGGCGCCCCGCGCCCGGAAGCGGGGCTGGCGTGGGCCGGACAGGAAGTCTGGCATTTGCCGGGATGGCGCGGCACGTACGTGTTCGCGCCGGCCGAGGCGGGAGGCGCCGGCGCGGTGCCGGAGGCGCTGCTGCGCGGTGCGCGACTGGCGGCACGCGCCCGCGCGGGCGGTGAGCGGATGCGCACGTCGCCGGGCGGGCCGAGCCGCACGCTGAAGAACCTGTTCCAGGAGCGCGGCGTGCCGGCGTGGCAGCGTGACGTGCCGCTGCTGTTCGCGGGCGACCGCTTGATCTACGTGCCGCGCCTCGGCATGAATCGCGACGTCGACCTGCCCGGCGACGGGGCGTCCGGCGGCGCGTGGCGCCGGATCGAGTGGCGTCCCGACCTGCTGGTCGCATAGCGGCCGGGCCGCTTCCGGCGGCGCGATGGCGCGCCGGTTTTCACCATTTGGTAAACGGCGCCGGAACGGCCGCAGGCATGGCGGGCGGCTTGTCAAGCGGGCCTCTATCGGGTACGCTCGGTCGTTTGCTCGGCTCGATTTTTGAGCGATTTGTGCAGGTTTTCCGCGTGACGTACCCGGTTTGCGCGGCCTGATCGGCCTTCCGGGCAAATTCCGTCACGCTTGCGTGTTGCGTTCCAGCCGTCTCCCTCGTCGTCCGTCCACAGCCACAAGCCGCGTGACCGAACGGCTACGCGGCCTGCCCAGCGCGCCCGTGCGGTTTCTCCTCCAGTTCAGAACGACAATGGCACTCATCGTACACAAATACGGCGGCACTTCGATGGGCTCGGTCGAGCGCATCAAGAACGTCGCGAAACGCGTCGCAAAATGGCATCAGGCCGGGCACCAGATGGTGGTCGTGCCGTCCGCGATGTCCGGCGAAACCAACCGTCTGCTCGGTCTCGCAAAAGAGATTTCGAGCCAGCCGAGCCCGCGCGAGCTCGACATGATCGCGTCGACCGGCGAACAGGTCAGCGTCGGCCTGCTGTCGATCGCGCTGCAGGAAATCGGCGTCGAGGCCGTGAGCTACGCCGGCTGGCAAGTACCGATCAAGACCGACAGCGCATTTACGAAGGCGCGCATTCACTCGATCGACGACGAGCGCGTGAAGGCCGATCTGAATGCCGGCAAGGTCGTGATCATCACGGGCTTCCAGGGCGTCGATCCGGACGGTCACATCACGACGCTCGGCCGTGGCGGCTCGGACACGTCGGCGGTGGCGGTCGCGGCTGCGCTGGGTGCCGAAGAGTGCCTGATCTATACGGATGTCGACGGCGTCTACACGACCGATCCGCGGGTGGTCGAAGAGGCGCGGCGCCTCGATCGCGTGACGTTCGAGGAGATGCTGGAAATGGCCAGCCTCGGCTCGAAGGTCCTGCAGATCCGCTCGGTCGAATTCGCCGGCAAATACCAGGTGAAGACGCGCGTGCTGTCGAGCCTGACCGATCCGCTGATTGCGCTCGACGAAGAAATGCGCTCGGGCACCCTGATTACTTTTGAAGAAGACGAGACCATGGAAAAGGCAGTCATTTCCGGCATCGCGTTCCAGCGCGACGAAGCACGCATTGCTGTGATGGGCGTGCCCGACAAGCCGGGCATCGCGTATCAGATCCTCGGTCCGGTCGCCGACGCGAACGTCGACGTCGACATGATCATCCAGAACCAGAGCGTCGAAGGCAAGACCGACTTCACGTTCACGGTCGGCCGTGGCGACTACCAGAAGGCGATGGACATCCTCACCAACCAGGTGAAGGGTCACGTGAACGCCGAGCAGGTGCAGGGCGACCCGAAGGTGTCGAAGGTGTCGGTCGTCGGCGTCGGCATGCGTTCGCACGTGGGCGTCGCGAGCAAGATGTTCCGCACGCTGTCGGAAGAGGGCATCAACATCCAGATGATCTCGACGTCCGAAATCAAGATTTCGGTGCTGATCGACGAGAAATACATGGAACTGGCCGTCCGCGCGTTGCACAAGGCATTCGAACTCGACCAGGCATGATGAAATTTTCGTGATGCGTTGAGAAAAATGCATCACGGAAATTGACTCGCGGTTCGAAACCCTATATTATTTCGTTCTCGTCGCACTGCCTCCCTGGTGCGAGCGAAAGTTTGGGAGACGTGGCCGAGAGGTCGAAGGCACTCCCCTGCTAAGGGAGCATCTGGGCCAAAACCTGGATCGAGGGTTCGAATCCCTCCGTCTCCGCCAAAAGCGGTGACAAAGCCCCGCAAGTTCTCGGACTTGCGGGGCTTTTCTTTTCCGGTGCGCAAAGCACGTTGCGGCCAGGCCAGCGTCGATGGCCGGACCTGACGCAGGCCGCCGACCCGTGCAGCCGAACATTACATGGACGGATTGGCGCCGGGCGATCCGGCGATCGCCTTACTTTTTCCGTTCGGCGCAATTCACCGTCCCAGCCGGCATCGTGCAATGTCGATGCGCTCAGGGTTCGCTCGAGTCATCGGTGCCCGCAGCGGGGTAGGGGAGGCATCGACGATGCCATGCCTGCCGGACGCCGAACGAATGCATGGGGCATCCGCGCCGGCGGCATCGGGTCGTCAAAATGAAATGAAAATGAAAGTATTTATGTAAGGTTCAGACGGTACAGAATCAGCGCGAAATGACATATCAGTCGCCATGCTCTGCCCCTTTACAGGGTGTGCAGACGCCAAAATTGCGGCGCTGCGTCGATTCGCGTCATGTGCCGCCTCGCAAGGGGCAAAAAATTACGTATATAAATCAGTACCCTAGGCTCTCGCTAAAAATTGCAGGTCTGCTGCGCTGCAAAAAATAATCAATCGCTTTATGCTGGTTAACCCGATCGCGTTTGAGCGGCGTCAAGTTTTCCAGTGATGCCACTTTACATTTTGCCAACATTGGCGATTCACGAAATCTATCTGTCGATTCGATTTCGTCCCCATCGTCCCGCCTGTCCCCGATGCAGTGCGTGACATCATCAAGGCCTTGTTGACATGCATGATTTCCCGTTCCTGAGCCTGGCCATCTGGGCTCCGATCCTGTTTGGCGCGTGCCTGCTGCGCGCCGGTTCCGACCGTCATCCACGTCGAACGCGACTGATCGCGCTCGTCGGCGCGCTGGTGGGGCTCGCGGCCGTCGTCCCGCTGGTCACCGGTTTCGATGCGCATTCGGGGGCGATGCAGTTCGTGGAAAACCGCGACTGGCTGGCGGCGTTCGGTTCCGGATGGCGGGTCGGCATCGACGGCGCGTCGCTGTGGCTCGTCGTGCTGACCGCGTTCACGACGCTCGTGGTGGTGGTCGCGTCGTGGGAGTCGGTCACGGTTCGCGTCGCGCAGTACTACGCGTCGTTCCTGATCCTGTCGGGGCTGATGGTCGGCGTGTTCGTCGCGCAGGACGGGTTGCTGTTCTTCATCTTCTTCGAGGCGACGCTGATCCCGCTGTACCTGCTGATCGGTACGTGGGGGCGGGAGCGTCGCGTCTACGCGGCCGTGAAGTTCTTCTTCATCTCGTTCGCCGGCTCGCTGATGCTGCTGATGGCGATCCTGTACCTGTACGCACAGTCGCATACGTTCGACATGGCCGTGTGGCACACGCTGCAGCTCGGCTTCGCGCCGCAGTTGCTGGTATTCCTCGGTTTCTTCGCCGCGTTCGCGGTCAAGGTGCCGATGTGGCCGGTCCACACCTGGTTGAGCGACGTCTATACGGACGGCCCGACCGGCGCCGCGCTGATGCTCGCGATGCTCAAGCTCGGCGGCTACGGGTTCCTGCGCTTCGCGCTGCCCATCACGCCCGATGCGAGCCACTTCTTCGCGCCGGCCGTGATCGCGCTGTCGCTGTTCGCGATCGTCTATGCGAGCCTGATCGCGCTCGCGCAGACCGATCTCGGCAAGCTGCTCGCGTATTCGACGGTCGCGCACATGGGGATCGTCACGCTCGGGCTGTTCCTGTTCAACCGCATCGGCGTCGAAGGCGCGATCGTGCAGCTCGTGTCGTACGGCTTCGTCGCCGGCGCAATGCTGTTGTGCGTGAACGTGCTCGTCGATCGCACAAAGCAGCGCGAGATCGCCGCATACGGCGGCGTGGCGGGCGTGATGCCGCGTTTCGCGACCTTCACGGTGCTGTTCGCGATGGCCAACGTGGGCCTGCCGGGCACGTCGGGGTTCGTCGGTGAATTCATGGTCATCATGGGCGCGATTCGTTTCAACTTCTGGATCGGCGCGATCGCGGCGCTGACGCTGATTCTCAGCGCGTCGTACACGCTGTGGATGCTCAAGCGCGTCGTGTTCGGCAAGGTCGACAGCCAGCGGATCGCGAAGCTCGCCGACCTGAATCGTCGCGAAATCGTCATGTTCGCGTCGCTCGCGCTGATCGTGCTGGCGGTCGGCATCTACCCGAAGCCGTTCACCGACGCGATCGACCCGACCGTCGGCAAGCTGATCCAGGAAGCCAGCCATTCGAAGGTGCCGGCAGGGGACGGCCCGGCGCAGGCGCTGCCGTCGTACATGGCGTCGACGCGTGACTGATCGCGGCAAGCCGCGCGTGCCGGCCGCATCGCATGGCGCGATGCGGTCGTTGCGCGCGCATCGATTGGGGGCCGGCGCGAATCGCGCGGGCCCCGCGTGTGACTGCGTGAAATTGCCCCGCGACAATGTGTCTCACCGCAGATTCTGCAATGATGATTTGCCGCATCCGCCGGTTTTTCATCGTACTCGCGCGACGTATGATTCGGCCACTTTCGTGGATCGAATGCGCATCGGGCATACGCAAACGGATTCAATGACCCTCGGGCGGTATAATGAAAAGAAGAGCTTCAAGAGGCTGGTCGGCGCTGATGTCAATCGGCACGGCTTTGAGCCTGTCAGGTTGTAATTTAGATGTACTAAATCCGAAAGGAAGCGTGGGTGCCGCCGAAAAGGCGCTGATCGCGACGTCCACGTGGGCGATGCTGGTCGTCGTCGTGCCGGTGATCCTGCTCACGCTGTGGTTCGCGTGGCGTTATCGCGCATCGAACCGCAATGCAACCTACGCGCCGAACTGGTCGCACTCGACCGCGATCGAGGTCGTGATCTGGACGGTGCCGACGCTCATCATCCTGTTCCTCGGCGTGCTCACGTGGAAGACCACGCACGAGCTCGACCCGTACAAGCCGCTCGAGTCGTCGGTGAAGCCGATCGATATCGAGGTCGTCGCGCTCGACTGGAAGTGGCTGTTCATCTATCCGGAACTCGGCATCGCGTCGGTGAACCAGCTGGCGATTCCCGTCGGCACGCCGGTGAACTTCCGCATCACGTCGGATTCGGTGATGAACTCGTTCTTCATTCCTCAGCTCGGCGGCCAGGTCTACGCGATGGCCGGCATGCAGACGCGCCTGCATCTGATCGCCGACGAGCCCGGCAACTATGCGGGCACGTCCGCGAACTTCAGCGGCCGGGGCTTCTCCGACATGAAGTTCCGCACGCTCGCCGAGCCGCGCGAACAGTTCGATGCATGGGTGCAGAAGGTGAAGGCATCGCCGGACCGGCTCGACGCGACCGTATACGGCACCGTCGCGCAGCCCAGCGAGAAGGCGCCCGTGCGCTACTTCTCGTCGGTCGATCCGCGGCTCTTTCACAACATCATCGCGAAATACAACGATGGCCACGTCCTCGACCTGAAGGACGCCGCCTGCGGCACGAAGGGGTAACGCATGTTCGGCAAACTCACACTCTCGGCGATCCCGTATCACGAGCCCATCATCATGTCGGCTGGTGTCCTCATGGGTCTGGCCGTGCTGGGCGTGCTCGCCGCGCTGACGATCACCGGCCGGTGGAAATGGCTGTGGTCGGAATGGCTGACCACGGTCGACCACAAGAAGATCGGCGTGATGTACATCATCGTCGCGCTGATCATGCTGCTGCGCGGCTTCGCCGACGCGATCATGATGCGCATGCAGCTCGCGCTCTCGTACAACGGGCCCGGCTATCTGCCGCCGCACCACTATGACCAGATCTTCACGGCTCACGGCGTGATCATGATCTTCTTCATGGCGATGGTGTTCATGGTCGGCCTGATGAACCTGGTCGTGCCGCTGCAGATCGGCGCGCGC
>NZ_JPGL01000021.1 GCF_000732615.1 Burkholderia paludis | reverse complement strand
TGCGCGGCTTCGCCGACGCGATCATGATGCGCATGCAGCTCGCGCTCTCGTACAACGGGCCCGGCTATCTGCCGCCGCACCACTATGACCAGATCTTCACGGCTCACGGCGTGATCATGATCTTCTTCATGGCGATGGTGTTCATGGTCGGCCTGATGAACCTGGTCGTGCCGCTGCAGATCGGCGCGCGCGACGTCGCGTTCCCGTTCATCAACTCGCTTTCGTTCTGGATGACGGCCGTCAGCGCGATCCTGATCAACGTCTCGCTCGTGATCGGCGAATTCGCGCAGACGGGCTGGCTTGCCTATCCGCCGCTGTCGGAGCTGCAGTTCAGCCCGGGCGTGGGGGTCGATTACTACCTGTGGGCGCTGCAGATCTCGGGTGTCGGCACGTTGCTGACCGGCGTGAACTTCTTCGTGACGATCATCAAGATGCGCGCGCCGGGCATGACGCTGATGAAGATGCCGGTGTTCACGTGGACCGCGCTGTGCACGAACGTGCTGATCATGGCGTCGTTCCCGATCCTGACCGCGACGCTCGCGCTGCTCGGCCTCGACCGTTACCTCGGCATGCACTTCTTCACGAACGAAGCCGGCGGCAACGCGATGCTGTACCTGAACCTGATCTGGGCGTGGGGCCATCCGGAGGTCTACATCCTGATCCTGCCGGCGTTCGGCATCTTCTCGGAAGTCATCGCGACGTTCGCGAAGAAGCCGCTGTTCGGCTACAAGACGATGGTGTACGCGACCTGCGCGATCATGGTGCTGTCGTTCCTCGTGTGGCTGCATCACTTCTTCACGATGGGCTCGGGCGCGAACGTGAATGCGTTCTTCGGCATCATGACGATGATCATCGCGATCCCGACCGGCGTGAAGGTGTTCAACTGGCTGTTCACGATGTACCGCGGCCGGATCGAATTCACGACGCCCGTGCTGTGGACGATCGGCTTCATGGTCACGTTCACGATCGGCGGCATGACCGGCGTGATGATGGCGATCCCGGGCGCGGACTTCGTGCTGCACAACAGCTTGTTCCTGATCGCGCACTTCCACAACGTGATCATCGGCGGCGTGCTGTTCGGTTATCTCGCGGGCTTCAACTACTGGTTCCCGAAGGCGTTCGGCTTCAAGCTGAACGAGAAGCTCGGCAAGGCCGCGTTCTGGTTCTGGCAGATCGGCTTCTACGTCGCGTTCGTGCCGCTCTACGTGCTCGGCTTCATGGGCATGACGCGCCGGATCAACCATTACGACAACCCGGCATGGCATCCGTGGCTGCTGGTCGCCGCGTTCGGCGCCGTGCTGATCGCGATCGGCATTGCCTGCCAGCTGCTGCAGCTCGTGGTCAGCATCCGCAATCGCAACCTGCCGGAATACCGCGACACCACGGGCGATCCGTGGGGCGGCCGCACGCTGGAGTGGGCGACCTCGTCGCCGCCGGCCAACTACAACTTCGCGGTGATCCCGCAGGTGCGCACGCTCGACGCGTACGCGGACATGAAGGCGCGCGGCGAAGGCCGGCCGAACCCGGCGTCGATCCATGACATCCACATGCCGTCGAATACCTGCGCGGGCCTGATGGTCGCGATCTTCAGCCTGGTGCTCGGCTTCGCGCTGGTGTGGCACATCTGGTGGATGGCGATCGGCGGTCTCGTCGGGATCGTCGCGACGCTCGTGATCTACAGCTCGCGCGACAACGACGGTTATTACATCCCCGCGTCGACGGTGCGGAAGATCGAAGGCAAGCAGCCGACCACGCACGCAGCCGTGCGCGTCGACGACGTGGAAATGGAGGCCAACTGATGTTGCAGAAAACCTTGAGCGCAACCCTGCTCGAGCACGACGACCATCCGCCGTCGCATTCGGTGTTCGGTTTCTGGCTGTACCTGATGACCGACTGCGTGATCTTCGCGGCGCTGTTCGCGACCTTCGCGGTGCTGGGCAACCAGTACGCGGGCGGCCCGACCGCGAAGGATCTGTTTGACATTCCGGGCGTCGCGGTGGAAACCGCCGCGCTGCTGCTGTCGAGCATCACGTACGGTTTCGCGATGCTGGCGGCCTACAAGCAGCGGCGCGGCGCGCTGCTCGCGTGGCTCGCGGTGACGTTCGTGCTCGGCGCGGCGTTTCTCGCGATGGAACTGCGCGAGTTCTCGCACCTGATCGCGGAAGGCGCGGGCCCGCAGCGCAGCGCGTTCCTGTCGGCGTTCTTCACGCTGGTGGGCACGCACGGGCTGCACGTGACGGTCGGCCTGATCTGGATGGTCGTGCTCGCCGGGCAGATCCTGTCGCGCGGCGGCGACCTGACCGATCGCGACCTGCGACGCCTGACGTGCCTGAGCCTTTTCTGGCACTTTCTCGACATCGTGTGGATCTGCGTGTTTTCCTTTGTCTATCTCGCGAGCGTGATCTAAATGGCCCATTCGCATTCGTCTCAACTCGAAGAAGGGCACGGCAGTGTCGGCGGCTATGTCGCCGGCTTCATCCTGTCGGTGCTGCTCACGGCCGCGTCGTTCGGCCTCGTGATGGGCGGCGTGCTGTCGCCGCATGCGTCGCTGATTGCGCTCGCCGTGCTCGCGTTCGTGCAGATCATCGTGCACCTCGTGTACTTCCTGCACATGAACAGCTCGTCGGGCCAGCGCTGGAACGTGATGGCGTTCAGCTATACGGTGCTCACGGCGGCGATCCTGATCGTCGGCACGCTGTGGGTGATGCACAACGTCAGCATGAACATGATGTCGCGCTGAGCGGCATCGCGGCGCAAGGCGCCATCC
>NZ_JPGL01000020.1 GCF_000732615.1 Burkholderia paludis | reverse complement strand
TGCTCGCGTTCGTGCAGATCATCGTGCACCTCGTGTACTTCCTGCACATGAACAGCTCGTCGGGCCAGCGCTGGAACGTGATGGCGTTCAGCTATACGGTGCTCACGGCGGCGATCCTGATCGTCGGCACGCTGTGGGTGATGCACAACGTCAGCATGAACATGATGTCGCGCTGAGCGGCATCGCGGCGCAAGGCGCCATCCGGGAAAGCGGCACGCGAGTGCCGCTTTTTTTTCGTCCGCGGCGCGGCGCCGGCGCGCGCGGACGGTATGATTCGGCGCGGCCGCGGAACGGCCCGGGCCGTGGGCGGCAGGGCGATGACGCCTTCGCGCCGGCCCGCTGATTGTTACAAGACGTTAGCGGGTACGTCGGGTTGCGATGCCGCGCATCAGTTCTTACAAACTGGAAATATGCGGCGGCGGCGCTTGCCGTTATAGTCGAATCACACATCAAACAACCCCAAAGAGGAATCCATGAAGACCTTGCGTGTTGCCTCGCTCTTGACCGGTATGGCGGCCTTGCTCGTGTCGGGCGCAGCAATGGCGGGTGTCAGTGTCGGGATCAATGTCGGCGTACCGGCTCCGGTTTACGTCGCACCCGCGCCCGTATATGCGCCGCCGCCGCCGCCGGTCATCTACCAGCCGGCGCCGGTTTACGCGCCGGCCCCGGCGATCGTGATCGGCTGGCACGGCGACCGCTACTGGGACGGCCGGCGCTACTGGGGCCGCGACGAGTGGTATCGCCGTCATGGCGGCCGTCCCGGCTGGGATCGCGGGCATGGTCACTGGGATAACGGCCGCCACAACGGCTGGCACTGATCGAGGGGTTGCGCGCGCGTGATGCGTGCGCCGTCCGCGCACGATGAAACCGCCCGCGTGGCGGTTTTCTTTTGGCTCGCCGGGTTGAATGGGTAGAATCGTCCTTCGTTACTACCCTCATTCGACCGACAGGGCCTCTATGACGAAGGGTTCGCCCCGGGCCGCCGCCACGCGAGCCCGTTTCGGCGCGTGGCGCGCCGTACGGGCCGCCGGCCGGATCGCCGCGGTGTGCGTGGCGCAGGCCTTGCTGGCCGCGACGGCCGCACACGCAGCCTACGCGATCGCGCAGTACGGCGAGCCGAAGTATCCGCCGGGCTTCAAGCATTTCGACTACGTCAATCCCGACGCGCCGAAGGGCGGCACGCTCGTGCTCGCAAACCCGAACCGGCTGACGTCGTTCGACAAGTTCAACCCGTTCACGATGCGCGGCAATCCGGCGCCGGGCATCGACATGCTGTTCGAGAGCCTTGCAACGGGCAGCTCGGACGAACCGGCGTCCGCGTACGGGCTGCTCGCGGACGACATCGCGGTCGCACCGGATCGCCGGTCGGTCACGTTCCACCTGAATCCGCGCGCGCGCTTTTCCAACGGCGATCCGGTCACGGCCGACGACGTCAGGTTCTCGTTCGAGACGCTGAAAAGCAAGCTTGCCGCGCCGCAGTTCGGCGCGTATTTCGCGGAGATCACGAAGGCCGTGGTCGTCGATCCGGCCACCGTGCGCTTCGAATTCCGCAGCGCGAATCGCGAGTTGCCGCTGATCGCGGGCGGCGTGCCGGTGTTTTCGCGCAAGTGGGGATTGCGCGCGGACGGCTCGCGCATCCCGTTCGACCAGCTCGCATTCGAGCAGCCGATCGGCAGCGGCCCGTACGTGATCGAGCGCTACGACAACGGCCGCACGATCACCTATCGGCGCAACCCCGCGTACTGGGGCGCCGACCTGCCGGTGCGGATCGGCACCAACAACTTCGAGCGGATCGTCTACAAGCTGTACGGCGACGGGGTCGCGCGGCTCGAGGCATTCAAGGCCGGCGAATACGACGTGCTCGTCGAGTACATCGCGCGCAACTGGACGCGGCGCGACGTCGGCAAGCGGTTCGACAGCGGCGAGCTGGTCAAGCGCGAATTCCGCCAGCATAACGGCGCGGGCATGCAGGGCTTCTTCATGAACCTGCGCCGGCCGCTGTTCCGCGACGTGCGCGTGCGCCAGGCGCTCGATCTCGCGTTCGACTTCGAATGGCTGAACCGGCAGCTGTTCTACAGTGCGTACACGCGGCTCGACAGCTATTTCGCCGACACCGACCTGCAGGCGACCGGCGCGCCGGGCGCGGGCGAGTTGAAGCTGCTGGAGCCGCTGCGCGCGCAGCTCGACCCGGCGGTGTTCGGCCCGATGGTCACGCAGCCGGACACGAACCCGCCGGGCTCGCTGCGCGCAAACCTGCTGAAGGCGCGCGCACTGCTCGCACAGGCCGGCTGGACCTATCGCGACGGCGCGCTGCGCAACGCGAAAGGCGAGCCGTTCACGTTCGAGATCCTCGACGATGCGGGCGGGGCGATGGAAGGCGTCGTGACGGCCTATCGGCGCAACCTCGCGAAGCTCGGCATCGACGTAAGCTTTCGCACGGCCGATTTCGCACTGCTGCAAAAGCGCCTCGACGCATTCGACTACGACATGACGACGATCCGGCTGCCGGGCGTGCAGGTGCCGGGCGCCGAGCAATATTCGCGTTACGCCAGCAAGTTCGCCGACGAGCCGGGCTCCGACAACGTCATCGGGCTGAAGTCGCCGGCCGTGGACGCGCTGCTGGAGGCGCTCGGCGCCGCGCAGACGCGCGAAGACCTGCTCGACGCGACGCACGCGCTCGACCGCGTGCTGATGCACGGCTACTACGCGGTCCCGCAGTGGTACAGCACGACGCACCGGATCGCGTACAAGCGCACGCTCGCGTATCCGCAGACGCTGCCGCTGTACTATTCGGCCGAGGGCTGGGTCGTGTCGACGTGGTGGGCGAAGCCCGATCACTGAGCCGCGCCGGCCCTTCGTCCAACCCCGCCTACCGATCGCGAGTCGACGCCCTATGTGGAGCTACATCCTCAAACGCCTGCTGCTGATGATCCCGACGCTCGTCGGCGTGCTGACCCTCACGTTCGCGGTGATCCAGTTCGTGCCGGGCGGCCCGGTCGAACAGGCCGTGCAGGAATTGCGCAAGGGCGCGACGGAGCAGGGCGCGGTGCCGTTCGGGATGCGTGCGCACACCGGCGTCGACGCGCAGCAACTCGCGCAGCTCAAGGCGCTGTACGGTTTCGACAAACCGCCGCTGGAACGCTACTGGCTGATGCTCAAGCGCTTCGCGCGCTTCGATCTCGGCGACAGTTACTTCCGCCACCAGAGCGTGTGGTCGCTGGTCGTGCAGAAGCTGCCCGTATCGATCAGCATCGGGCTGTGGACGTTCTTCCTCACGTACCTCATATCGGTGCCGCTCGGCATCGCCAAGGCCGTGCGCAACGGTTCGCCGTTCGACGTTGCGACGAGCCTCGTCGTGCTGGTGGGCTATGCGATCCCGGGCTTCGTGCTCGGCGTGCTGCTGCTCGTGCTGTTCGGCGGCGGCTCGTTCTGGCAGCTCTTTCCGCTGCGCGGCCTCACGTCGGACAACTTCGCGCAACTGTCGCTCGTCGGCAAGGTGCTCGACTACCTGTGGCACATCGCGCTGCCGATCGCCGCGTCGGTCGTCGGCAGCTTCGCGGTCGTCACGATGCTCACGAAGAATGCGTTCCTCGACCAGATCCGTCGGCAATACGTGCTGACCGCGCGCGCCAAAGGGCTCTCCGAGCGCAGCGTGCTGTGGAAGCACGTGTTCCGCAACGCGATGCTGCCGCTGATCGTCGGCTTCCCCGCCGCGTTCATCGGCGCGTTCTTCACGGGCAGCCTGCTGATCGAGACGCTGTTCTCGCTCGACGGTCTCGGGCTGCTGTCGTACGAGTCGGTCGTGCGCCGCGACTATCCGGTCGTGCTCGGCACGCTGTACCTGTTCACGCTGATCGGGCTCGCGACCAAGCTGATTTCCGATCTCTGCTATGTGTGGGTCGATCCGCGCATTCAATTCGACAACCTGGAGCGCTGACATGAAACCGTCCGTCTGCATGCCCGGCGCCACCGGGCGAGGTGCGCGATGAACCGGGCCGTCGTGTCTCCCCGCATCGACGCGGCGCGCGCACGCGTGTCGCCGTCGCCCGCGCGCCGGGTGTGGCAGCGCTTCCGGCAGCAGCGTCTCGGCTACTGGAGTTTCGTGATCTTCGTCGTGGCCTTTGCCGCAAGCCTCGCGGCGCCGCTGTGGTCGAACGACAAGCCGCTCGTCGTGCGCTACGACGGCCAGTACTATTTCCCGCTGTTCCATGCGTATCCGGAGACGACATTCGGCGGCGACTTCCCGACGCCGGCCGACTATCTCGACCCGTACGTGCGTCAACGGCTCGAGGCGCCCGGCAACTTCGTCGTCTACCCGCCGAACCGTTACTACTACGACACGCTGAACTATTTCTCGAACGTGCCGAACCCCGCGCCGCCGTCGCGCGCGAACTGGCTCGGCACCGACGCGCAGGGGCGCGACCTGCTCGCGCGGCTCGTGTACGGGTTCCGCGTGTCGGTCGAATTCGGGCTGATCCTGACCGTGATCGGCACGCTGCTCGGGATTGCCGCGGGCGCCGTGCAGGGCTTCTTCGGCGGCCGCATCGACATCGTCGGGCAGCGGCTGATCGAGATCTGGAGTTCGTTGCCGGAGCTGTATCTGCTGATCATCTTCGCGTCGATCTTCGAGCCGAGCTTCCTGCTGCTGATCGTCCTGCTGTCGCTGTTCGGCTGGATCGGGCTCGCCGATTACGTACGCGCGGAATTCCTGCGCAACCGCACGCAGGACTACGTGCGCGCCGCGCGCGCGATGGGGCTCACGAACTGGCAGATCATCTGGCGCCATGTGCTGCCGAACAGCCTCACGCCGGTGATCACGTTCCTGCCGTTCCGGATGAGCGGCTCGATCCTCGCGCTCACGAGCCTCGATTTTCTCGGGCTCGGCGTGCCGCCGCCAACGCCGAGCCTCGGCGAGCTGCTCGCGCAGGGCAAGGGCAACCTCGACGCCTGGTGGATCTCGCTGTCGACGTTCGGCGTGCTGGTCGCGACGCTGCTGTTGCTGACATTCATGGGCGACGCGCTGCGCAACGCGCTCGATACGCGCATCGCCGCGTCGGTGCGCGCGGCGGGGGGGCAGCGATGAGCGAAGCGGTCGTATCGACGCAGCACGAGCCGCTGCTGTCGCTCGAACATCTGCACGTGCGCTTCGGCGACACGGTCGCGGTGGAGGACGTGACGCTCGCGATCGGCCGCGGCGAGCGCGTCGCGCTCGTCGGCGAATCGGGGTCGGGCAAGAGCGTGACCGCGCTGTCGATCCTGCGCCTGTTGCGCGACGCCGAAGTCGGCGGCGCGATCCGCTTCGCGGGGCAGGACCTGACGGGCAAGAGCGAGCGCGAGATGCGCGGGCTGCGCGGCTCGGACATCGCGATGATCTTCCAGGAGCCGATGACGGCGCTCAACCCGCTCTATACGATCGGCGTGCAGATCGGCGAGACGATCGTGCTGCACGACGGCGTGTCGGCCGTCGAGGCGCGCAAGCGCGCGATCGCGCTGCTGGCGCGCACGGGCATCGCGGAGCCGGAGAGGCGCGTCGACAGTTATCCGCACCAGTTGTCGGGCGGCCAGCGGCAGCGCGCGATGATCGCGATGGCGCTCGCGTGCCGGCCGCGCCTGCTGCTGGCCGACGAGCCGACCACCGCGCTCGACGTGACGATCCGCGCGCAGATCGTCGACCTGCTGCTGGAACTGCAGCGCGACGAAGCGGAAAAGCGCGGGATGGCGATCCTGCTGATCACGCACGACCTGAATCTGGTGCGGCACTTTGCGCAGCGCGTCGCGGTGATGGAGCACGGCCGGCTCGTCGAGAGCGGGCCGGTCGAGCGGATCTTCGCGGAACCCGAGCATCCGTATACGCAGCGGCTGCTGAACAGCCGGCCGCAACGCGCGGTCGCGCCGGTGATGCCGATCGCGCCCGTGGTGCTCGACGCGCGCCACGTGAGCGTGCAGTTCGCACGCAAGCGGCCGGGCTTCGCGGGCTGGTTCGGCACGGTGCCCGTGACGGCCGTTGCCGACGTGTCGGTGTCGGTGCGGCAGGGCGAAACGCTCGGTATCGTCGGCGAATCCGGATCCGGGAAGTCGACGCTCGCGATGGCGCTGCTCGGGCTGCAGAAGACGGCCGGCGGCGAGATCGAGTTCCAGGGGCGCGCGCTGTCGACCTATCGCGGCCGCGAACGGGCCGCGCTGCGCTCGAACATGCAGGTCGTCTTTCAGGATCCATTCAGTTCGCTTTCGCCGCGTCACACGATCGAGCGGATCGTCGGCGAGGGGCTCGAGCTGCATCGCCCGGAATTGACGCCCGATGCGCGCCGCGCGAAGTCGCTCGCGGTGCTGCGCGAAGTCGGCCTCGACCGTACGGTGCTGCATCGCTATCCGCATGAATTCTCGGGCGGGCAGCGTCAGCGGATCGCGATCGCGCGCGCGCTGGTGCTGGAGCCGCGCATCCTGATCCTCGACGAGCCGACCTCCGCGCTTGACGTGTCGATCCAGCAGCAGGTGCTGAAACTGCTCGCGAACCTGCAACGAAAATACAACCTCGGCTATGTATTCATCAGCCACGACCTGGAGGTGATCGGGGCGATGGCGCACCGCGTCGCGGTGATGCAGGACGGCGCCGTGGTCGAGTCGGGGGACGTAACCGACATCTTTACCACACCGTCACATCCTTACACACAAAAACTATTGAAAGCGGTCTGGAAAGCGTGATAAGCCGCCAATGGTCTGACCATCTCGATTGTATTTATTAATTTGTTTTGACAAACGATTACGCGCTGGCTAGTATCGACCGAAATTTTCCGCCAATCAGCTGATTTTTAAGCAAATTCCATCGACCAATGCAGCATCGATCCCTGACCCAGGCATGCGCGCGCACCGTCGCCGGGCTGTTCATCGGCGCCCTGTTCGCAGCAGCTTCCGGCGCGTTCGCCGACGAAGTCAGCAGTTTTAACCAGAATGTCACGAATTCGACCCAGAACGGGTCGGGTTCCTCCCTCCAGCAGACCAGCGCACAGCCGTCGAGCGGCGGCGCGAAGTCGTTCCTGTCCGGCATGGCCGGCAAGGCCGGCGACGTGGTCGTCAGCGCGCTGAACATGATCGGCGTGCGTTATCGCTGGGGCGGCAACTCGCCGGATTCGGGCCTCGACTGCAGCGGCTTCGTGCGCTACGTGTTCCAGGACACCCTCGGCATGTCGCTGCCGCGCCGTGCGGAAGAAATGAGCCGCGTCGGCGAGAAGGTGAGCATGAGCAACCTCAAGCCGGGCGATCTCGTGTTCTTCAATACGATGCGCCGCACGTTCTCGCACGTCGGCATCTACATCGGCGACAACAAGTTCGTGCACTCGCCGTCGACGGGCAGCACCATCCGCGTAGACGATCTCGACAGCGGCTACTGGGAAAAGCGGTTCACCGGCGCGCGCCGGATCGAATCGGAGTTCCCGATGAAACCCGAAGATCTGCGCCAGCGCGTACGCGCGACGATCGGCGACGATTCGGCGAACGGCAACAACTGATCTTTGCCGGTCAACCGGCCGGATCGAAACACCCTGTCACCGAAAGGCGGCAGGGTGTTTTGTTTTGGGCGGCGCAAGCGGCGGGCTGAATGCCGTACCGCCTTCCTGCGGCGGGCCGGCGGTGCGCGCCGGCCCGGGACATCGGGTGCTTCTTATGCGGCGGCGACGCTGCGTGCCGCCGCGAGCTTGCGCTGCAGTTCGGGCATGATGCGCGCGACCGCTTCCTCGCCCGCGAGGATCGCCGCGTTGCGCTGGTTGAAGTCGCTGCCGCCCATTGCCGCAAGGTTCGGCCGGATCACGACGTCCGCATATTTGTCGAGCTCGTAGGTCTTGATCGTCTGGCCCATGATCGTGAAGGTCTGCAGCAGCATCTCGATCGGGTTGCCGGTCGCCGCGCCCTCGGGCCGTGCCGAGATGTCGACCGCGATCACGAAGTTCGCGCCCATCTTGCGTGCATACGAGGCGGGCACCGGGCTGACGAGGCCGCCGTCGACGTATTCGCGGTTGCCGATCTTCACCGGTTCGAACACCGACGGCACACTGCACGACGCGCGTACCGCGAGCCCCGTGTTGCCCTGCTGGAACAGGATCGGCTGACCGCTCTGCAGATCGGTCGCGACGATGCCGAGCGGCTTCGCCATTTTCTCGATCGACCGGTTGTTGAGCGTCTTGTTCAGGAAGTTCTGCAGCGCGACGCCTTGCAGGAGGCCGCGCGAGCGGAACGGCAGCGCCCAGTCGCTGATCGCCGCCTGATCCATGTCGAGCGCGATCTTGTTGATCTGCAGCGCGCTCATGCCCGACGCGTAGAGTGCGCCGACCACCGAGCCCGCGCTCGTGCCCGCGACGATTTCGACCGGGATGCCGCGCGCCTCGAGCGCCTTCAGCACGCCGATGTGCGAGAAGCCGCGGGCGGCGCCGCCGCCGAGCGCGATGCCGATCTTCACGGGCTTGTCTTGCGACTGCGCGGTGCCGGACGGGTTGCCGGGGCGGGACTTGTCGCCGAACGAGGTGCAGGCGGCGAGGCTGGCGGACGCGCACGCGATCGTGAAGTGGCGGCGTGACAGGCGAGGGGACGACATCGAATGATTCTCCGGCGACTTGGCGGCGGGTCACACGGCCCGCGGCGGCGATAGGTTCCGAGCAGCCGCACGGCGGTCCCGTGCGGCCGGCGCCGCGCCGGCTGGCGGCCGCGGCGCGCACATCATAAAGCAAGCGGCGCCCTTGGCGCGATGTCCGTCGCGAGTATAATTCCGGCTTCTTTCCCGTTCCGGGCGTCGCCGGCTCCATTGCTGTCCGGGCTGCCGCCGTCGTCCCGCGTCGAATCATTCACGCGCCCCAGGCGTCCGAGTTACCGTTTATGACCCGTCCTGTCCGTACCCGCTTCGCGCCGAGTCCCACCGGCTTCATCCACCTCGGCAACATCCGCTCCGCGCTCTATCCGTGGGCGTTCGCCCGCAAGATGAAGGGCACGTTCGTGCTGCGCATCGAGGATACCGATGTCGAGCGTTCGTCGCAGGAGGCGGTCGACGCGATCCTCGAGGGAATGCAATGGCTCGGCCTGGATTTCGACGAAGGCCCGATCTACCAGATGCAGCGGATGGATCGCTATCGCGAGGTGCTCGCGCAGATGCTCGAGAAGGGGCTCGCGTACCCGTGCTACATGTCGTCCGAGGAACTCGACGCGCTGCGCGAGCGCCAGCGCGAGGCGGGCCTGAAGCCGCGCTACGACGGCACGTGGCGCCCGGAGCCCGGCAAGGTGCTGCCGGAGCCGCCGGCAGGCGTCAAGCCCGTGCTGCGCTTCCGCAATCCGCTGACGGGCACGGTCGTGTGGGACGACGCCGTGAAGGGGCGTGTCGAGATCTCGAACGAAGAGCTCGACGACCTCGTGATCGCGCGCCCGGACGGCACGCCGATCTACAACTTCTGCGTGGTGGTGGACGACATGGACATGGGCATCACGCACGTGATCCGTGGCGACGACCACGTGAACAACACGCCGCGCCAGATCAACATCCTGAACGCGCTCGGCGGCGAGGCGCCGGTCTACGCGCACCTGCCGACCGTGCTGAACGAGCAGGGCGAGAAGATGAGCAAGCGGCATGGCGCGATGAGCGTGATGGCGTATCGCGACGCGGGTTTCCTGCCCGAAGCCGTCGTCAACTATCTTGCGCGTCTGGGCTGGTCGCATGGCGATGCCGAAATCTTCTCGCGCGAACAGTTCGTCGAATGGTTCGACCTCGAGCATCTGGGCAAGTCGCCCGCGCAGTATGACCACAGCAAGCTGAGCTGGCTGAATGCGCATTACATCAAGGAAGCGGACGACGCGCGCCTGGCCGGGCTGGCCAGGCCGTTCCTCGCTGCCCTCGGCGTGGACGATGCGGCGCTCGCGACGGGCCCCGCACTCGACGCCGTGGTCGGGCTGATGAAGGATCGCGCGACGACGGTCAAGGAGATCGCGGAAGGCGCCGCGATGTTCTACCGTGTGCCGGCGCCGGACGCCGATGCGCTGGCGCAGCACGTGACCGACGCGGTGCGGCCGGCGCTGGCCGATCTCGCCGTCGCGCTGAAGGCGGCCGACTGGACGAAGGAGGCGGTGTCCGCCGCGCTGAAGGCGACGCTTGGCGCGCACAAGCTGAAGATGCCGCAACTCGCGATGCCGGTGCGTCTGCTGGTGGCGGGTACGACGCATACGCCGTCGATCGATGCGGTGCTCGTGCTGTTCGGTCGCGATGCCGTGGTGTCGCGCATCGAGGCGGCGCTGGCTTGAGATGCGGGGCGAGCGAAGCTGCCGATGCGTGACCTCGCGGCAGCTTCGCAAAAAATTTCGCTCGAATCGCAAAAAGGGTATTTACAAGTTCAAAGTTGGTCCATATAATCTCATTTCTGTTCTGCAAGGGGGTATAGCTCAGCTGGGAGAGCGCTTGCATGGCATGCAAGAGGTCAGCGGTTCGATCCCGCTTACCTCCACCATCAGAACAAGCTGGATTGATTTGCGAAGCAGCAGTGGTAGTAATAAATGCTTCACAAAATGATTCAAAGCAGTTAGAATCTCGGCCTTCGCTGTTGATTGAAAAGTGAATAGCGAAAGTCAGACAGATCTGAAAAGATTTTGTCCCCTTCGTCTAGAGGCCTAGGACATCACCCTTTCACGGTGAGTACAGGGGTTCGAATCCCCTAGGGGACGCCAGATTCAGCGGCGTTTCGTAGAAATGTCGCAACACGCGCAGGAACGTAACCGACGTCCTGCGGGTGAGGGTGCAGAAAGCTGGAGCGGTAGTTCAGTCGGTTAGAATACCGGCCTGTCACGCCGGGGGTCGCGGGTTCGAGTCCCGTCCGCTCCGCCAGAACGAAGCCCGTTCAAGACGTTTTTGAGCGGGCTTTTGTATTAAAGATGTAGGCAGTACGTAGTCCCCTTCGTCTAGAGGCCTAGGACATCACCCTTTCACGGTGAGTACAGGGGTTCGAATCCCCTAGGGGACGCCAGATTCAGCGGCGTTTCGTAGAAGTGTCGCAGCGCTTGCAGGAACGTGACGTTGTCCTGCAGGCGAGGGTGCAGAAAGCTGGAGCGGTAGTTCAGTTGGTTAGAATACCGGCCTGTCACGCCGGGGGTCGCGGGTTCGAGCCCCGTCCGCTCCGCCAGAACGAAGCCCGTTCAAAGCATGTTTTTGAACGGGCTTTTATATTGAAGATGTAGGCAGTACGTAGTCCCCTTCGTCTAGAGGCCTAGGACATCACCCTTTCACGGTGAGTACAGGGGTTCGAATCCCCTAGGGGACGCCAGATTCAGCGGCGTTTCGTAGAAATGCGCAACGCGCAGGAAGTAACCGACGCCTGCGAGGGTGCAGAAAGCTGGAGCGGTAGTTCAGTCGGTTAGAATACCGGCCTGTCACGCCGGGGGTCGCGGGTTCGAGTCCCGTCCGCTCCGCCATAAAATGAAGAAGCCCGCCTTGTGCGGGCTTTTTCATTTGCGTTTCCGGTTGCGCCCATCGGCGGGTGAAACGGCGAAACGGCAAAGTGGTCGCGGTCGCCTGCGCGATTTCCGGCGCGCACGGCACGTCGCGCACCCGGGCGGCAACCCGCTACGAGAAATCCGCGATTGCATCCGCACGCGACTGCGCTATCGTGGCGGGGTGCGTTCTCGACCCCTGCGCGATGCTCGATCCGACCGACCTGCGACTCCTCTATCAGCTCCGGCCCGCGGAGGCTGGCGATTTTCCGTTCGCCGAGGCGCTGACGCACGGCAACATGGGCGGCTACTACAAGCGCCATGGGCTCGTGTGGCGCAGCGACCTGTTCTACGCGAGCTGGCGCGAATCCGAGAATTTCATCCTCGAGGCCGACGGCGAACGCATCGGCGTGCTGCGCGTGACCGAGGAGGGCGATTCACTGCATATCCGCGACGTCCAGATCGCCGCCGGTCATCGCGGCCAGGGTGCCGGCACCTACATGCTCGACATGGCGCACCGCTGGGCGCGTGCGCGCGGGCTGAACGAATTGCAGCTGCGGGTGTTCGTCGACAATCCCGCCGCGCGTCTCTATTTGCGCATGGGCTATCGGGTAGCCGGGTCGCGGCTCGCGCAACTGGGCTCGATCCGCCACATGGTGCGGCCGGTCTGACGGCGTGGCGATGCGAAGCGCGTCGATCCGTCAGTCGACGGCGTCGATCGCGTCGTCGTCCGCGGCCTCATCTCCTGTGAGGCTGCCGTCCGGGCCGCGGTGCTCGTAGCCGCGCAGCATGAAGGCGCGCGGGCTTTCGCCGAATGCCCGGCGGAACATGGCCGAGAACGCGCTCTGGCTCTGGTAGCCGAGTTCGCGCGCGATATGCGACAGCGGGCGCCCCTGGTTCAGCAGCGGGATTGCCCGCGCCAGCAACGCCTGCTGGCGCCACTGCGAAAAGCTCACGCCCAGTTCCTGCTTGAAGAGCCGTGAAATCGTGCGGGTGCTCGCGCCGACCTCGCTTGCCCAATGTTCGAGCGACTCCGCATGCGCCGGATGGGCGAGTACCGATTCGCACAGCATGCGCAGCCGCTTTTCGTCGGGCATCGGCACCGCGAGCGGCAGCGGTTCGGCGTGACTCAGTTCGTCGAGCACCAGTTCGCACAGCAGGCGCTCGCGCGCGGTATTCAGGTCACGGGCGTCGAGCGCGACGATCAGTTCGCGCAGGAGCCCGGTCACTTCGACGACGCGGCATGCGTCGAGCCCGCCCGGCACGATCGACTCGTCGATGTACAGTGTGCGCAAATACGCTTCCTCGACGATCACGACTTCGTGCGTGACGCGCGGCGGTACCCAGATCGCGCGGGACGGCGGCACCATCCATGTCGTGCCGGTCGTCGCGACGCGCAGCACGCCGCGCGATGCGTACGCGAGTTGCGCCCACGCATGCGTGTGCAGCGGGATGCGGTGCCCGGCGTCGACCCGCCGTGCGCGCACGCGCATCGGATGGATGGCGGTCGGCGCGAATTCGGGCGGGATGTCGATGACGTACGGGTTCGATACGTCGGCTTGGACGGGCGGATTCATGGGCGATACACGGGCAGCGCAGCAGCGATGCCGTTATTGTAGAAGGCGCCGCGCAAGCGCATGCGGCGGTTTGTCCGGCGATCATGCCGCGTTCAAATGAACTTTGCATGCGGCCCGGCGAATCCGGGCGACCGGCGGGGCTGCGCGCGCTTGCGCGTTCGAACCAACGGGCCGTTGCCGTGGTCTATCCGTGCTTGAGCGGTTTCGCACGAAGCGTGCGAACACGGCAACATGCGAATCAAAGAGGAGAATCACGATGCGTTACGTATTCGTCTACGGCACCTTGAGAAACGGCGAGGCCAACGACATCGGTCGCGCGGCCGCAAGGTACGGGATTGCCGAGCCGACGTTGCTGGGCGCCGCGGCGCTGTCGGGCGAACTCTACGACTTCGGCACGTATCCGGGGATGATCGCCGCGCCGGCCGGCACGTCGCTGGTCTGGGGCGATGTCTACGAGGTCGACGACCGGCTCGTTCCCGTGCTCGACGAGATCGAGCGCGTCTATCCGGGTGTCGACTCGCTGTTCAAGCCCGAAGACGTGACCGTCGAACTCGGCGGCCGGCAATACGCATGCCTGTATTACCCGGTCGCCGCGCACGCGGTAGCCGGGCGCCCGCGCATCGGGTCGGGCGACTGGGTCCAGCACCGGCGCGAGCGCGAAGCCGTCTGACCGGTCGCGCGGGCCGATTCCGTCGACAACGAAAAAGCGCCCCGAGGGGCGCTTTTTTGATGCCGTCCGCGCATGCGACCGGCTCCGGCGTGTGGCCGGCCCCGCTCGCAGCGCGCAGCGTCGTCAGATTTCCTCGTACAGCGGCAGCGTCAGGAACTCGGTAAAGCCTTCCGACGTCGACATCTGTTCGAAGATGGCCGCGGCGCGCTCGTAAGGCTGCGTGTTGCCGCCGACCGACTGCTTCACGTTGTCGAGTTCGGCCTTCGTGTATTCACGCACGAGTTCGGCCGTGACCTTGCGGCCGTCGTCGAGCACGCCCTTCGGCGAGCGGATCCACTGCCACACCTGCGAGCGGGAAATCTCGGCCGTGGCCGCATCTTCCATCAGGTTGTGGATCGGCACGCAGCCGTTGCCGTCGAGCCACGCACCGAGGTAGTGAATGCCGACGTTGATGTTGTTGCGCAGGCCGGCTTCGGTGATCGGCGCTTCCGGCTGGAAGTCGAGCAGGTTGCTGCCTTCGATCTGCACGTCGTCGCGCTGCTTCGCGATCTGGTTCGGCCGGTCGCCGAGTACCTTGACGAACTCTTCCATCGCGATCGGCACGAGGCCCGGGTGCGCAACCCAGCCGCCGTCGTAGCCGTCGGTCGCGTCGCGCTGCTTGTCGGAGCGCACGCCGCCCATCGCCTTGTCGTTCGCTTCCGGATCGTTCTTGATCGGAATCAGCGCGCTCATCCCGCCGATCGCCGGCGCGTTGCGCTTGTGGCAGGTCTTGAGCAGCAACAGCGCGTACGCGCGCATGAACGGCACCGTCATCGTGATCTTCGAACGGTCGGCGAGGCAGAAATCGCGATCGTTCTTGAACTTCTTGATCGCCGAGAAGATGTAGTCCCAGCGGCCGGCGTTCAGGCCCGAGCTGTGCTCGCGCAGTTCATGGAGGATCTCGTCCATCTCGAACGCGGCGAGGATCGTCTCGATCAGCACCGTCGCGCGGATCGTGCCGCGCGGCACACCGACCGCTTCCTGCGCGGCGACGAAGATGTCGTTCCACAGGCGCGCCTCGAGATGGCTCTCCATCTTCGGCAGGTAGAAGTACGGGCCCGAGCCGCGCGCGAGCAGTTCCTTCGCGTTGTGGAACAGGAACAGCGCGAAATCGAAGATGCCGCCGGACACGCGCTGACCGTCGACCGTCACGTGCTTTTCGTCGAGATGCCAGCCGCGCGGGCGCACGATCAGCGTCGCGACCTTGTCGTTCAGACGGTAGGACTTGCCGTTCTGCTCGAGCGAGATCGTGCGGCGTACCGCGTCCTTCAGGTTGATCTGGCCGTCGATCTGGTTCGTCCAGCTCGGCGCGTTCGAATCCTCGAAGTCCGTCATGTACGAATCGGCGCCCGAGTTCAGCGCGTTGATGATCATCTTGCGCTCGACGGGGCCCGTGATCTCGACGCGGCGGCATTGCAGGTCGGCCGGCAGCGGCGCGACCTTCCAGTCGCCTTCTCGGATCGCCTGCGTGTCGGCCAGGAAATCGGGGCGCTCGCCCGCGTCGAGGCGTTTCGTGCGTTCGACGCGCGCCTGCAGCAACGCCTTGCGGCGCGGTTCGAACGTGCGGTGCAGCGCCGCGACGAGCTCGAGCGCTTCGGGCGTCAGGATTGCTTCGTAACCCGGCTTGATGTCGCCGGTGATCGTCATGCCTTGCGGCAGCGTGATCGGGGTGCTCATGAGTCTCATCTCCTTGGTCGGTCAGTTGCGGTTTCGGTGAAGGGGGAAGGCGGCAGTTGCGAGCGTCATGCACCCGGGCCGGGGCGCGTGCGGTTCGCGGGTCTGCCGGACGGAGCCGGGGTGGCGAGAAAGGCGAGCAGGTCGGCCATGCCGGTGCCGGTGCCGTCGGGCGGCGCGCCGAGTTCCTCGGCGGGCGCGCCCGTGCGGTTGAGCCAGAACGTCGTGTAGCCGAACCAGGCGGCGCCGGCGACGTCCCACGCGTTCGACGACACGAACACGATGCCGCGCGGGTTCGGACCGAACGCGGCGGTGCCGAGCGCGTAGGCGGCCGGGCTCGGCTTGTACGCACGCACGGCGTCGGCCGACAGCACGCGATCGAACAGCCCGGACATGCCGGCGCTCTTGATCGCGATGTCGAGCATCTGCGGGTTGCCGTTCGACAGGATCGCGAGCGGCGGCCTGGGTTCGAGCGCGCGCAGCTTGCGCAGCGCGGGTACCGTGTCGGGATAGGTGGACAGGCACGCATATTCGTCCATCAGCCGCTTCTCGGCCGCGCTGTTCAGCGCGAGGCCGAGCGCGCGCGCGGCGAACCGCAGCGCGTCGAGCGTGATGTCCCGGAACGGGCGATAGCGGGCGCCGGCCGGATCGGCGAGCGTGCGCAGTTGCGAGTATTCGATCTGCTTGCGTCGCCACAGCTGCGACAACCGTTCCCCGTGACCGGGAAACATCTGCTCGGCCGCGGCCACGACCGCATGCACGTCGAACAACGTGCCGAATGCGTCGAAGAGGATAGCGTCGGGAGAGGAGAGTGTCGTTGTGGCCGACATAGCCTTGCGCTCCAGTTTCAGAGGTCGGGTCGATTCTATTCGTGCTCGTGGAGACTAAAAAAGAGGCTAATCATCACTTGATCTTTTACTTTCATATACCTAATCTTGACCGGTTTAAGCTATCCGAAGGGCGGCCACGCCGTCCTGGCGAGTCATGGACCGGTTCAAGCAGATCGAAACGTTCGCCGCCGTCGCGGCGAAGGGCAGCCTGTCGGCGGCCGCGCACGCGGAGGGCGTCGCGCCGGCGATCATCGGCCGCCGCCTCGATGCACTCGAGGAGCGGCTTGGCGTCAAGCTGCTGGTGCGCACGACGCGCAAGCTGACGCTGACGTTCGAGGGGTCGGCGTTCCTCGAGGATTGCCAGCGGATCATCAACGACATGCAGAATGCGGAGGCGAGCGTGTCCGCCGGCGGCGTCAAGGCGAGCGGCCACCTGCGCATTTCCGCGCCGGCGGGCTTCGGCCGGCGGCACGTCGCGCCGCTCGTGCCCGAATTCAGCGTCGGGCATCCCGACGTATCGGTCACGCTCGACCTGTCCGACCGGATGGTCGACCTCGTCAACGAGGGGTTCGATTGCGCGGTGCGGCTGGGCGAGCTGCCCGACTCGTCGCTGGTGTCGCTGAGGCTCGGCGAGAATCGCCGCGTGTGCGTCGCTTCCCCCGCGTATCTGGCACGGCGCGGCACGCCGGCCACGCTCGCGGAGCTGGCGCGGCACAACTGTCTCGCGCTGGCGGCGAACGCAAACCAGCAGCGCGGCTGGACGTTCCAGGACGACGACGGGGTCGTGTCGATCCGCGTGAACGGCACGATGGAATGCTCGGACGGCGCCGTGCTGCACGAGTGGTGCCTGGCCGGCCACGGCCTCGCGTGGCGTTCGTGGTGGGAAGTCGGCGACGACATCGCGGCCGGCCGGCTCGTCAGCGTGCTCGACACGTTCGCCGCCCCGCCGATCGGCATCCACGCGGTGTTTCCGCAACGCAGGCATCTGCCGCTGCGCGTGCGCCTGTTTCTCGACTACCTGAAACACACCTACGAGCGGCCCGGATATTGGGGCGAGTAGGCCGCGCGTGCCCGCGCGTTTCCGATATGAGGGCGAACCCGCTGCCGGCGCCGGTTGCGCGGTTTCGCACACTACAATCGTAGGAGACATGACCGATGCGTCGCGGCCGGCCCGGACGGGATTGCGGCGCGCGGCGTGCGTCTGACGAAGGAGGGCGCGATGTTCCGGCACATCCTCGTTCCAACCGACGGTTCCGAACTGTCGCAAAAGGCGATCGACGGTGCGATCGATCTGGCTCGGGCGGTCGGTGCGCGCGTCACGGCGTACGCGTGCCTGCCGCAGTATCCGTACTCGCCGTTTTCCGAGGTGATCATCGAGCCGCCCGCCGATTTCCGGGCGCGCAGCGAGCGCGAGGCGCGCGCGCATCTCGACGAGGTCGAATCGGCGGCGAAGGCTGCCGGCGTCGACTGCGACACCTGGACGAGCGTGCATCCGTCGCCGTATCTCGGCATCATCGAGGCGGCCGAACGCGGCGGCTGCGACGTGATCTTCATGGCGTCCCACGGGCGCCGCGGGCTCGGCAGCTTGCTGATCGGCAGCGAGACGCAGCGTGTGCTGACCCATACGAAAATTCCGGTGATCGTCTATCGGTAACGCGGCGCGGCCGCCGGCGCAAAAAAAGGGCGCGCCGGACGGAGCCGGCGCGCGTCGTTGCTGGCGGCCCGCGGGCCGCGCGGCGGGTCGCACGATCGGTATCGTGCGCCTGCCGTCTCCTCCCTGATTTTCATTCGGTCGCCGATGCCTTGCCGTCGCAGGACGGGGCAGGGCATCGGCATGGCGCCGGGTGCGCGTTACGCGACCTTCTTGCCGTCGAAGAACTGTTCGTCCTCGGTCGAGCCGTGCAGCGCGGTGGTCGACGCTTCGCGCTCGATCGTCTGCGTCACCGTGTCGAAATAACCGGTGCCGACTTCCCGCTGGTGCTTGACGGCCGTGAAGCCCTTGTCGGCCGCCGCGAACTCGGCTTGCTGCAGCTCGACGAACGCGCTCATCTGCGTGCGGGCATAGCCGTGCGCGAGGTTGAACATCGAATAGTTCAGCGCATGGAAGCCGGCGAGCGTGATGAACTGGAACTTGTAGCCCATCGCGCCGAGCTCCCTCTGGAATTTCGCGATCGTCGCGTCGTCGAGGTTCTTCTTCCAGTTGAACGACGGCGAGCAGTTGTACGACAGCAGCTTGCCCGGGAACTGCTTGTGGATCGCCTCCGCGAACTTCTTCGCATACTCGAGATCCGGCTTGCCCGTTTCGCACCAGACGAGGTCGGCGTAAGGCGCGTACGCGAGGCCGCGCGAGATCGCCTGCTCGAGGCCCGGCTTCGTGCGGAAGAAGCCCTCCACCGTGCGCTCGCCGGTCAGGAACGGCTGGTCGTTGCCGTCGACGTCGGACGTGATCAGGTCGGCGGCCTCCGCGTCGGTGCGTGCGACCAGCACGGTCGGCGCGCCCATCACGTCGGCCGCGAGGCGCGCCGCCGACAGTTTCGCGACGGCTTCGCGCGTCGGCACGAGCACCTTGCCGCCCATGTGGCCGCACTTCTTCACCGACGCGAGCTGGTCTTCGAAGTGGACGCCCGACGCGCCGGCCTCGATCATGGCCTTCATCAGTTCGAACGCGTTCAGCACGCCGCCGAATCCGGCTTCCGCATCGGCGACGATCGGGGCGAAGAAATCGACGTAGCCGTCGTCGCCCGGATTCTTGCCTTCCGACCACTGGATCTGGTCGGCGCGCGTCAGCGTGTTGTTGATGCGCTTCACGACGAGCGGCACCGAGTTTGCCGGGTACAGCGACTGGTCCGGGTACATTTCGCCGGCGACGTTCGCGTCGCCGGCCACCTGCCAGCCGGACAGGTAGATGGCTTTCAGGCCGGCCTTCACCTGCTGCATCGCCTGGTTGCCGGTCAGTGCGCCGAGCGCGTTGACGAACGGCTCTTCGTTGATGAGGCGCCACAGCTTTTCCGCGCCGCGCCGGGCCAGCGTGTGCTCGATCGGGATCGAGCCACGCAGGCGCACCACATCTTCAGCCGAGTAGCTGCGCTTGATGCCCTTCCAGCGCGGGTCGGTTTCCCACTGCTGTTGCAGTTCCTGTGCCTGTTGCTGACGCGACATGATGAGCTCCTGGATGCGGTGCGTTGCCTGATGGGTTGAATCTGACGATGGTGAGGCGATTCTCGAAGCCGGAAGCAGTGCCTCGCGTTTCGTGAAGTCTTGTATAAGAGTCTAGGCAAATCGGCGGGAGCGAAACAGGGGCGGCGGCGGGAAGTTGCTGATTTTTTAGTTGTTTTAAATCAGCGACTTATAGTTTTTATTCCAAGATAAGAAATGCATTTTCCCATCCCGCAATCGTATGGGTTGTGCCGTGCAGCACGATTTTTTACGACGCAAAAAAATTTTCCGCATCGTGAAATGGTGGGCGGGGCGAAAAAAAACCGGCGCAGGTGCGCCGGTTGCCGGATTGGCGGAGCCATCCGTCGGGCGGCCGGGAGCCGCCCGTGTGTGCTTACGATGCGGAATTGCCGCGGCGCGGGCCGCTGCTGCGCTGGCCATCGCGACGCGGGCCGCCGTCACGGCTGCCGCCCGGCTTGCCGCTCCAGCCGCCGCCATTGCCGCTGCCGTAGCTGCGGCCGTTGCCGCCGTGACCGCCGCCCGGCTTGCCGCCGAAACGCCGGCCGCCGTTACCGCCGCCCGGACGGCCGCGACCGCCGTTGCCGCCGTTGCGCGGGGGCGCCTTGCGCGGTTCGAAACCTTCGATCACGTTGACCGGCAGCGGCGCACGGACGAAGCGCTCGATGCGCTTGAGCGCGCCTTGCTCGGCATGGTGCACAAGGCTCACCGCGATGCCCGAACGGCCTGCACGGCCGGTACGGCCGATGCGGTGCACGTAGTCTTCCGCGAACTTCGGCAGGTCGTAGTTGAACACGTGCGTGATGCCCGGGATGTCGATGCCGCGAGCCGCGACGTCGGTTGCCACCAGCACGCGCACGCGGCGCTCGCGCAGCGCACGGATCGTGCGGTTGCGCGCGCCCTGCGGCAGGTCGCCGTGCAGCGCGGCCGATTCGAAGCCTGCGTCGGCGAGACGGCCGGCGAGCTGGTCGGCGTCGATTTTGGTCGCCGTGAAGATGATCGCCTGGTCGAGCGCGTCGTCGCGCAGCAGGTGATCGAGCAGGCGATCCTTGTGGTCGCGGTCGTCGACGTAGTGCACGGTCTGCGCGATGTTGGCGCGCGACTCGAGGCGCTGCTGGATCTCGATGCGTTCGGGATCCTTCAGCAGGCGGTTCGTCAGCGAACCGATCTTGCCGTCGAGCGTGGCCGAGAACAGCATCGTCTGGCGCGACTCGGGCGTGGCGTCGACGATCGTCTCGATGTCTTCGATGAAGCCCATGTCGAGCATGCGGTCGGCTTCGTCGAGCACGAGCATCTTCAGCTCGGACAGGTCGATGCGGCCGCGCTCGAGGTGATCGAGCAGGCGGCCCGGCGTGGCGACCAGGATTTCCGGGTTCTTCGCGAGCAGCATCAGCTGCTGGCCGTAGGCGACGCCGCCGAGGATGCTGACCGTGCGCAGGCGCTTCAGGTGCTTGCCGTACGTCGAGGCGGCCGTGGTGACCTGCATCGCGAGTTCGCGGGTCGGCGTCAGCACGAGCAGGCCCGGGCGGGCGACGGGTTGCGGGCGGCGCACGCGGCGGTCGCCCTGGTTCGGTTCACGCGGCGCGCGCGGTTGCTGCGCCTGCGTCTTCTGGAGCTGCGCGAAACGTTCGATAGCGGGCAGCATGAATGCGGCGGTCTTGCCCGAACCGGTCGGGCTCGAGACCAGCAGGTCACGGCCGGCGATGCCGGCCGGAATCGCGCGCTGCTGCACCGGCGTCGGCTTCACGTAGCCGGCTGCCTGCAGCGCGGAGACGATCTCCGGCGACAACCCGAGCGACGCGAAGCTCGGCTCGTCCGACGCCGGTTCGACTGCGGCCGGTGCGGCGGCGTCGAGACCGAGCGCCTGGTCGGCGATCGCGTTGAGCGGGCTGGAGTTGATGCTCGAAGTCATAACAATCCTTGAAACACAGTGGGTGAAACGTCGGCGCCAATCGCGCATACCCAAGTCGTCGGATTCAGCGAGCAAATCGGGAAACGGGTGCAATCCGCCGAACCATCGGCGGATGAGGCATTAGAAGCTGTTTTGGGTGCGGCGCGCTTCAGGAGCGGGGCCGCCAGCCTGATAAGTGACGACCGCGAAGGTCGAAGCAGGAGGGGACAGGTTCTAAACCGGATTGGAGCTTAACGCTACGAGGCGTCGGGCCGGAACGGCTTGCGAGCCGAGCGCGGGGATGACGCAGGCAGCATTATAAAGAGATTTGCTGCGCTGCGCCACTGATTTGATTGCCTATTGCGGTTGCGGGGGATCCGGTCAGGAAGCCGTGCCGTTCTTCAGCGATTCGACGAGTTCGATGTACTGCTGCTTTGCCGCATCCTGCGACGTGCCCTTCAGCGCATCCCAGGCGTCGTACTTGTATTTGCCGACGATATCGGTGAAGCCCGGCTTGTCGCCGTGCGCATCGCCGTCGGTGGCCTGCTTGAAGAGTGCGTACAGGCGCAGCAGGGTCAGGTTGCCCGGCCGTTCCGTCAGTTGCTTGACGTCGATCTGGGCCTGGTCGAATTGGGCGGTGAGGTCGCTCATCGGGTGTCTCCGTAAGGGTTTCAGGTCGGGCGATCTTAACAAGCGGGCCGCCGCGCGGGGTCGAGCGATCCTTCCAAACCGCCGGCTGCGCGGCGCGCAGGCCCGGATCGGGTCCGATCGCCCGTGGGAGCGGGGCGTCGCATTACAATGTCGGCCATGACGCAAACAGTGCTCCTCGCCATCGATACGTCGACCGAATACTGCTCGGTCGCCCTGCTGCGCTCGGCTCATGCCGATGACGCCGTTTCCAACCCGCAAACCTGGGTCCGTCACGAGCTGACGGGCGCCGTGTCGAGCACGCGCGTGCTGCCGGCGATCCAGGAACTCTTCGCCGAATCGGGGCTGACGCTCGCCGATTGCGATGCGATCGCGTTCGGCGCGGGCCCCGGCTCGTTCACGGGCCTGCGCACCGCGACCGGCATTACCCAGGGCCTCGCGTTCGGAAGCGGGCTGCCGGTCGTGCCGATCGGCACGCTGCTCGCGTGCGCCGAGCACGCGCGGCTGCGCACGCCCGGCACGCAGCGCGTGCTTGCCGCGCTGGACGCGCGGATGGACGAAGCCTACTGGGCGGACTTCGTCTGGGACGACGGCGCCGGCGACTGGCAGACGCTGCATCCGGCTTCGCTCGATGCACCGGGCGCCGTCGGCGTGCCCGACGTGCCGTTCACGCTCGCAGGCAATGCGGCTGCTGCGTTCGGCGCGCAGTGGCCGGCCGCGGCCCGTGCGGCCGCGATCGACGGCGACGCGCTGCCGCATGCGCTGGCGGTCGCCCATGCCGCGCTGCGCGCGTTCCGCGCAGGGCGGACGGTGCCGGCCGACCAGGCCGCGCCCGAATACGTGCGCGACAAGGTCGCGCAGACGACCGCCGAGCGCGTCGCGGCACGGGCCGCGCAGGCGGCTGGAGCGAAGGGATGACCGGCGTGTTGCTGAGCGACCGCTATCTGGCGCCGATGACGGATGCCGATCTCGACGAGGTCGTCGCGATCGAGCACGTCGCCTACGAATTCCCGTGGAGCCGCGGCAACTTCGAGGATTCGCTGCGCAACGGCTATCTGGGCGTGTGCCTGCGGCACGTGACGGGCTCGATGATCGGCTATTGCGTGCTGATGCCGGTGGTCGACGAGATGCATCTGCTGAACCTGTGCGTTGCGCCGGCCGCGCAGCGCGCGGGCGCCGGCCTCGCGCTGCTGCGCGAGGCCGTGCGCATTTCGGGTGCGGAGCGGCTCGACGGCGTGCTGCTCGAGGTGCGGCCGTCCAATGCGCGCGCGATCCATCTGTATGAGCGCTTCGGCTTCGTGACGATCGGCCGGCGCAAGAACTACTATCCGGCGAAGCATCACAGCCGGGAGGACGCGATCGTGATGCGTCTGACGCTGAACAAGGACGAGGGGGACGCGCATGGCGTGGGCTGAAGCGGCGCTCGAGGAAATGGGCCTCGCGCAGATCTGGGTGCGGCGCGGGGAGCGCGCGGATGAAGGCGTGCCGGCCGATGTGCCCGCCGTCGCGCCGGCCGGTGCGACGGGCGGCGTGTCCGCCGACGCGGCCGGGCAACCGATGCGCGCGGCGCGTGGGCCGGCGCGCGACGATATGGGGCAGGCGGCCGACGCGTCGCCGGTTCGCGAGCCGGTGGGCGCGCCGCGCCGTGTCGCCGTTGACGATCGCGCGCCCGTATCGGCGGTATCGGCGGTATCGGCCGATGCGATGCCGCGGCAGGACGACCTGCCGCCGGCCGAGGCGGACGATTTCGCGTGGTTCGACGCGGCCCCGCCGGGCGAACCCGCGCCGGCGGCCGAGTCGCGGCGGGCCGAAGCGCCGGTTGCGGCGCTCGACTGGGATGCGCTGGCCGCGCGCGTGGCCGACTGCACGCTGTGCCGGCTGTGCGAGAAGCGCACCAATACCGTATTCGGCGTCGGCGACCGCGAAGCGGACTGGATGCTGATCGGCGAAGCGCCGGGCGAGAACGAGGACAAGCAGGGCGAGCCGTTCGTCGGCCAGGCCGGCAAGCTGCTTGACAACATGCTGCAATCGCTGTCGCTCAAGCGCGGCGACAACGTGTACATCGCGAACGTGATCAAGTGCCGGCCGCCGGGCAACCGCAACCCCGAGCCGGACGAGGTCGCGAACTGCGAGCCTTATCTGCAGCGGCAGGTCGCGCTCGTGAAGCCGAAGCTGATCGTCGCGCTCGGACGTTTCGCCGCGCAGACCTTGCTGAAGACGGATGCAAGCATTGCGTCGCTGCGCGGTCGCGTGCATGCGTATGAAGGCGTGCCGGTGATCGTGACCTACCACCCGGCATACCTGCTGCGCAGCCTGCAGGACAAGTCGAAGGCATGGGCCGACCTGTGCCTCGCGCGCGACACGTTCAGGCGCACCGGGGGCGCCGACGCGAACGGATCGGCCGGGCAATGACGGCCGGCGCGGCGTTCGCATGCGTCGATACGCTGCGCGACGTCGCGGTTCGCGATCTGGGCTGGCTGCTCGCCAGCCCGAGCCTGCTCACCGCGGTCCCGGGCGCGCCGCTGGCGCTCCCTTGGCCGGACGCGGCCGGGCGGGCGGCGGTCGAAGCGTGGCTCGTCGCGCTCGATGCGCGGCCGGAGCCGCTGCATCGCGCGCTCGACGGGCTGCGGCCCGTGCGGCTCGGCCGCTACGCGGAATGCCTGCTCGAGTATTTCCTCACGCACGGCCCGTCGCTGCGGCTCGTCGCGGCCAATCTGCCGCTGCGCAGCAACGGCAAGACGCTCGGCGAAGTCGATTTTCTCGTCGACGCGCCGGACGGGCGGCGCCTGCACTGGGAACTCGCGGTGAAGTGCTATCTCTGCGCACCGGTGCACGCCGATGCGTCGCTGGCCGATTTCGTCGGCCCCAACCTCGTCGACCGGTTCGATCGCAAGCGCAGCCGGCTGCTCGACCACCAGTTGCGGCTCGGCGATCGCGACGGATTTTCGCGGCTCGGCTACGGCGCACCGTCCGACGCACAGATGTTCATCCGGGGCTGGCTGTTCTATCCGCACGGCGTGCCGTTGCCGCCGGTGTCCGTGGAAATCGCGCCGGATCACCCGCGCGGCTTCTGGCTGACGCACGCGCAGTGGCCGGCGTGGGCGGCCGCGCAGCGCGCCGGCGCCGGATGGAGCGTGTTGCCGCGGCTGGCGTGGCTCGCGCCGCGGCGGGTTGCCGCCGACGCCGGCTTCGAACCCGAGCCGCTGGCCGCCGCGCTCACGCTGCCGTCCGTGTTGACGACGCGCGAGGCCCCCGCACTGATCGGCATCCATGAGAAGGGCGGCGACGGCACGTGGCGCGAGACGTCGCGCGGCTTCATCGTGCCCGACGACTGGCCGGCGCGCGCGCGGGCGTTCGCCGCACAGGATGGCTGACGTCGCGTCAGCCGGTGCTTACCACCAGCGGTGGAAGTGATGGACGGGGCCGGCGCCGTGCCCGACGTCGAGGCGGTCGCTCGCCGCGATCGCGCCGGTCAGGTAGGCCTTCGCTTCGCGTACGGCGCTTTCGAGGTCGGGCCGTTGGGGCAACAGCGCGGCGATCGCCGCCGATAGCGTACATCCCGTGCCGTGCGTGTTGTTGACGGGAACGCGCGGACCGTCGAGCCGGACGGTCCGCGTCGCGTCGACGAGCCAGTCGGGGCTCGCGGACGCATCGGGCAGGTGACCGCCTTTCATCAGCACTGCGTGCGCGCCGGCCTGCAGCAACGCCCGGCCTTGCCGGACCATGTCGTCCTCGGTGATCGCGGGCGCGTCGCCGAGCAGCGCGGCGGCTTCGGGCAGGTTCGGCGTGACGACGGTGGCCAGCGGCAGCAGCGCATCGCGCAGTGCGTCGACCGCATCGGGCGCGAGCAGCGCGTGGGAACTCGTCGAGATCATGACCGTGTCGAGCACGACGAAGCGCGGCGTGTAACGCCGCAGCGCGTCGGCAACCGCGTGCACGATTGCCGCATTCGCGAGCATCCCGATCTTGACCGCATCGATACGGAGATCGCCGAATACCGCGTCGAGCTGCGCGGTCACGAACGCCGCGTCCGGCGCATGCACGCCCGTCACGCCGCGCGTGTTCTGCGCGGTCAGCGCGGTAATCGCGCTGGCGCCGTAGGCGCCGAGCGCGGAGAACGTCTTCAGGTCGGCCTGGATGCCCGCGCCGCCGCCCGAATCGGAGCCGGCAATCGTCAGGAGGTTGGGTATCGGGTGCGTCATCGGGGCAATGCGCCGGTTCGAAGACCGGCGCCGGCGGACAGGAACGGGAAGGGGCGCGTCAGTGCCGCGACTCGCCGATCAGCGCGACCGAGTCGAACTGGCGCTGGTTCGCCTGGTGACGGCGCATCACGAGCCACATCGTCAGGCAGACGAACGTGCCGAACAGCACGATCACGACGCCGACCGGCACGTCGAGCCACACCAGCACCGCATACAGGCACAGCATGACGAGCACCGAGAGGTTCTCGTTGAAGTTCTGCACCGCGATCGAGTGGCCGGCCGACAGCAGCACGTGGCCGCGATGCTGCAGCAGTGCGTTCATCGGAACGACGAAGTAGCCGGACAGTGCCCCGACGCAGATCAGGAAGATGTACGCGATGATCAGGTACACGGGCATGCGCAGGTGGCCGAAGTGCGCGGCCCAGTGCGGCGGAAACAGGTCGCGCGAATAGAACGCCATCAGCATCACCGCGATGCCCATCACGATGCCGACGGGCAGCACGGTCAGCGACTTCTTGAGCGGCACCCGGCTGGCCGCGGCAATCGCGCCGGCTGCAACGCCGAATGCGACGACTGCCTGCAGCAGCGCGCCCTCGGATAGCGACATGCCCAGCGAAACCTCGGCCCATTTCAAGACGATGAACTGCAGCGTCGCTCCGGCTCCCCAGAACAGTGTCGTGACGGCGAGCGAAATCTGGCCGAGCTTGTCGCGCCAAAGCACCATGAAACAATCGGCGAAGTCGGCCACCAGCTTGATCGGTCCGCGTTCCTGCTTCGGGTAGCGGGCGCCGGTATCGGGAATGCGCAAATTGAACAGCGCCGCTATCACGTAGATCGACAGGATGACTGCGATTGCGGCTTCGGCAGGCGTATTGATCCACGTCGGCGTGTGCGCAATCACGTGCGATGCGATGTGCGGGCTGATCAGCGCGCCACCGAGCACGGTGCCCAGGATGATCGAGCTGACGGTCGTGCCTTCGATCCAGCCGTTCGCGGCAACTAGCCGGTCGGCCGGCAACAGCTCGGTGAGAATGCCGTATTTCGCGGGCGAGTAGGCCGCTGCACCGAAGCCGACGATCCCGTACGCGATCAGCGGATGGGCGCCGAACAGCATGATCAGGCAGCCGATCACCTTGATCGAGTTGGTGATGAACATCACGTGGCCCTTGGGGCGCGAATCCGCGAACGCGCCCACATATGCCGCCAGCACCACGTAGGACAACACGAAGAACAGCTTCAGCAGCGGTGTCATCCAGTTGGGGGCGTGGAGGTCTTTCAGCAGGGCGATGGCGGCGATGAGGAGCGCACTGTCGGCCAGCGACGAGAAAAACTGCGCGGCCATGATGGTGTAAAAACCTTTTTTCATCTGATGCGATGCTTTCGTCGCTGCGGCAGGGCCGCGTAGGCCGCCTGGTATGCGATCGGCTTATTCCGTTCGAAATGGGTTGTGCGCACGGCTTTATAACATGAAAATACGCCAACTCGGACTAGCAAGATTCCCCGATCGTTCCGCAAATTGTCGGCTTCAGTGCTCAAAAGGCGCGGTAAGCTGATGATTCGCAAGCGTCTTTACGTAAATTTCCCATGCCGCGCCCGATCTCCGCCACCATTCACACCGCCGCTCTCGCGAACAATCTCTCCGTCGTCCGCCGCTTTGCCGGCCCGTCCAAGGTCTGGGCGGTCGTCAAGGCCAACGCGTACGGTCACGGTCTCGCACGTGCGTTTCCCGGCCTGCGCGGCACCGACGGTTTCGGCCTGCTCGACCTCGACGAGGCGGTCAAGCTGCGCGAACTCGGCTGGGCCGGCCCGATCCTGCTGCTCGAAGGCTTCTTCCGCTCGACCGACATCGACGTGATCGACCGCTACAGCCTGACGACGACCGTCCACAACGACGAGCAGATGCGGATGCTGGAAACGGCACGGCTGTCGAAACCGGTCAACGTGCAGCTCAAGATGAACAGCGGGATGAACCGGCTCGGCTACTCGCCCGAAAAATACCGCGCCGCGTGGGAGCGCGCCCGCGCGTGCCCCGGCATCGGCCAGATCACGTTGATGACCCATTTTTCGGATGCGGACAACGAGCGCGGCGTCGCCGAGCAGCTCGCGACGTTCGAGCGCGGCGCGCAGAACATTGCCGGCGCGCGCAGTCTCGCGAATTCGGCGGCCGTGCTGTGGCACCCGGATACGCGCTTCGACTGGGTCCGGCCGGGGATCGTGCTGTACGGCGCGTCGCCGTCCGGGTTGTCGTCCGATATCGCCGACACGGGGCTGAAGCCCGCGATGACGCTCGCGTCCGAGCTGATCGCGGTGCAGACGATCGCGAAGGGCCAGGCCATCGGCTACGGCTCGACGTTCTCCGCACAGGCGCCGATGCGGATCGGCGTCGTCGCGTGCGGCTACGCGGACGGCTATCCGCGCGTCGCGCCCGAAGGCACGCCCGTGATCGTCGACGGCATCCGCACGCGGATCGTCGGCCGCGTGTCGATGGACATGATCACCGTCGATCTGACCCCGTGCCCGCAGGCCGGCATCGGCACACGCGTCGAGCTGTGGGGCAACGCGCTGTCGATCGACGACGTCGCCCGCCATTGCGGCACGATCGGCTACGAGCTGATGTGCGCGGTCGCCGGCCGCGTGCCGGTGCGCGCGGAATAAGGGCGTCACGCGTGGCCAAACAGAAAACCGTCTACGTCTGCAGCGAGTGCGGCGGGCAGACCCCGAAGTGGCAGGGGCAGTGCCCGTCGTGCCAGGCCTGGAACACGCTCGTCGAATCGGTTGCCGAGTCGCCGTCCGCCCACCGTTTCCAGTCGCTCGCGAAGCGGGCGCCCGTCCAGCGCCTCGTCGACATCGAGGCGGCCGACGTGCCGCGCTTCTCGACCGGCATCGGCGAATTCGATCGCGTGCTCGGCGGCGGGCTGGTTGCCGGCGGCGTCGTGCTGATCGGCGGCGACCCGGGCATCGGCAAGTCGACGCTCTTGCTGCAGTCGCTCGCCGACATCGCGAACGAGCGGCGCGCGCTGTATATCAGCGGCGAGGAATCGGCCGCGCAGATCGCGTTGCGCGCGCAACGGCTGGCGTTGCTCGACGGTGGCACGCCGGCGGCCGAACTGAAGCTGCTCGCCGAGATCCAGCTCGAAAAGATCCAGGCCGCGATCGACGCGGAACGGCCGGACGTGGCCGTCATCGACTCGATCCAGACCGTCTATTCGGAGGCGCTCACGTCGGCGCCGGGCTCGGTCGCGCAGGTGCGCGAATGCGCGGCGCAGCTCACGCGCATCGCGAAGCAGTCGGGCACCGCGATCATCATGGTCGGGCACGTGACGAAGGAGGGCAACCTGGCCGGCCCGCGCGTGCTCGAGCACATCGTCGACACGGTGCTGTATTTCGAAGGCGACACGCATTCGTCGTTCCGGCTCGTGCGCGCGTTCAAGAACCGCTTCGGCGCCGTCAACGAGCTGGGCGTGTTCGCGATGACCGAGCGCGGGCTGCGCGGCGTCGCGAATCCGTCTGCGCTGTTCCTGTCGCAGCACGAGCAGGTCGTGCCCGGCTCGTGCGTGCTCGTCACGCAGGAGGGCACGCGTCCGCTGCTCGTCGAAATCCAGGCGCTCGTCGATACGGCGCACGTGCCGAATCCGCGCCGGCTCGCGGTCGGCCTCGAGCAGAACCGGCTCGCGATGCTGCTCGCGGTGCTGCACCGGCATGCGGGCATCGCGTGCTTCGACCAGGACGTGTTCCTCAACGCGGTGGGTGGCGTGAAGATCACCGAGCCGGCCGCCGACCTCGCGGTGCTGCTCGCGATCCATTCGTCGATGCGCAACAAGGCGCTGCCGAAGGGGCTGATCGTGTTCGGCGAAGTGGGGCTGGCGGGCGAGATCCGGCCGTCTCCGCGCGGGCAGGAGCGGCTGCGCGAGGCGGCGAAGCTCGGCTTCACGTCCGCGCTGATTCCGAAGGCGAACGCGCCGAAACAGGCGATCGAGGGGCTGAACGTGATGGCCGTCGAGCGCATCGAGCAGGCGATCGACCGCGTGCGCGATCTCGAGTGACCGGCCCGGCAGCCATGCCGGCCGGGCCTGCCTGCGATCTGTCGCGTAATTCGTTGTAAAGAATATGTAGGGTTCTGTAACCCGCCGGACATTGCTTTTCCCTATCCTTTGCCGGATTGTCGAACCGCGCAACGCAAAGGGAACCTATGTTGAAATCGTATGGGGAAGCGCCGGGCGACCGCCTTTACAACCTGCGCGGCTGCCGCGTGTCGGAGCCGATTCTCCAGCCCTGGGGCGGCGGATGCCGGATCGTCGAATGGATCGACGACGAAGGGCGGCTGGCGCGCAAGGTCGTGTCCGAGGACGTGACGGAAGCGGAAGTTGCCGCGGCGATCCGGCGGCCGACCGAAGGGCGCCGGCACCTGATGGGCGACGACGAGCAGATGCCGCGCGACACGCTGCCGCGCCGCTGAGCCGGCAGCGCGGCGAGCTGCCCGCGCACCGGGAACGACAACGATCACTGAACAGGCCGGGCCGGCGTGCCCGGCCTTGTCGCATCCGGGCCCGGCGCAAGGGGTGTGGCCCGGGCGAGGCACCGGGGCGCCCCGAAGCGGCCCGCACGCCGGGCCGGCGTATCGGCCGGCCGTGCAGCGGCCGCTGTCAGCCGATCTGCTCGAGTTCTTCCTGCGCGGCGAGCCAGTCGGCCTCGATCGTTTCGAGGCGCGAGGTGACGTCCCCGAGCTTGCGGATCGCGTCGGTCAGTTCCGTCTTGCGTGCGGCCTCGTAGCTCGCCGGATCGGCGACGAAGGCGTCGAGCCGCGCCTTTTCCGCGTGCAGCGCCTCCATTTCCTTTTCGAGCTTCGTGATGCGCGTCTGCAGCGGCTTTTTCAGCACCGACAGGCGCTGCCGTTCCTCGGCGGCCTGACGTTTCTGGTCCTTGCGGTTGGCGGTGGCGCCCGCGCCCGGCGAAGCCGCGCTGTCGGCCTTGGCGGCCGCGCGCTGCTCGGCCGCGTGCTGCAGCAGCCAGTCGCGGTAGTCGTCGAGGTCGCCGTCGAACGGCTGCAGGCGGTGCTTCGCGACCAGCATGAACTGGTCGGTCGTCGCGCGCAGCAGGTGGCGATCGTGCGAGACGAGGATCAGCGTGCCCTCGAACTGCGCGAGCGCCATCGTCAGCGCGTGACGCGTTTCGAGGTCGAGGTGGTTGGTCGGTTCGTCGAGCAGCAGCAGGTTCGGCTTCTGCCAGATGATCAGCGCGAGCGCGAGGCGTGCCTTCTCGCCGCCCGAGAACGGGCCGACCGGGGTCGTCGCCATGTCGCCCGAGAAATTGAAGCCGCCGAGGAAGTCGCGCAGTTCCTGCTCGCGCGTGTCGGGTGCGAGCCGCGCCAGATGCGCGAGCGGCGAATCGTCCTCGCGCAGCGTTTCGAGCTGATGCTGCGCGAAATAGCCGATGGTCAGCCCCTTGCCGTCGCGCACCTGGCCGGACAGCGGCGCGAGCGTGCCCGCCAGTGTCTTGATCAGCGTCGACTTGCCCTGGCCGTTCGCGCCGAGCAGGCCGATGCGCTGCCCGTTCTGGATCGACAGCGCCACGCGGTCGACGATCGGGATTTCCGCGCCGTTGTCGGCGTGGTAGCCGCAGCGGACCTCTTCCATCACCATCATCGGGTTCGGCGCGGCGTCGGGTGTGCGGAATTCGAACGTGAACGGCGACGCGATGTGCGCGGGCGCGATCAGCTCCATCTTCTCGAGCGCCTTCATCCGGCTTTGCGCCTGCTTGGCCTTGGTGGCCTTGGCCTTGAAGCGGTCGACGAAGCTCTGCAGGTGCTCGATCGTCTTCTGCTGCTTTTCGTAAGCGCTTTGCTGCAGCGCCAGCTGCTGGGCGCGCAGCACTTCGAACTGCGAGTAGTTGCCGCCGTAGCGCTTCACCTGGCGGCTGTCGAGATGCAGCGTGACGTTGCAGATCGAATCGAGGAATTCGCGGTCGTGCGAAATCACGACGAGCGTGCCGGGGTAGCGATGCAGCCAGTCTTCGAGCCAGACGATCGCGTCGAGGTCGAGGTGGTTCGTCGGTTCGTCGAGCAGCAGCAGGTCGGAGCGGCACATCAGCGCCTGCGCGAGATTCAGGCGCATGCGCCAGCCGCCGGAAAAGCTGGCGACTGATTCGCGCGTCTGCGCGAGCGTGAAGCCGAGGCCCAGCAGCAGCGCTTCGGCGCGGGCGGGCGCGGTGTAGCCGTCGGCGTCGGCAAACGCCGCGTGCGCGTCGGCTTCGGCGGCGCCGTCATGCGCGGCCGATGCGGCGGCGATGCGCGCCTCGATCTCGCGCAGCGCGGCATCGCCGTCGAGCGTGTACTCGAGTGCCGAGCGGTCGACCGCGGGGGTCTCCTGCGACACATGGGCGATCCGCCACGACGGCGGCATCGAGAAATCGCCGCCGTCCGAGTGCAGCTCGCCGCGCAGGACGGCGAACAGCGTCGACTTGCCGGCGCCGTTCGCGCCGATCAGGCCGGCTTTCTCGCCGGGATTGAGTACGAACGAGGTCGACTCGAACAGCGGCTTGGTGCCGCGCGCAAGGCTGAACTGATTGAAACGGATCACGGCGGAAATGACTGGCCAAAACCGCTATTCTAGACTGCGCGCCGCTTGTGCCGGACATCGGCCGTTCGGCGAGTGCCGCAACGCTGCAATTTCGCCTAGACTCCACGTCGATCCGGTTTCGTAAAAGGAGTGCCCGATGTCCACCCTGTATTCGTTCAGCGCAGAGACGCTCGCCGGCGCGCCGGCCACGCTCGATGCGTATCGCGGCAAGGTGCTGCTGATCGTCAACACCGCGAGCGAGTGCGGTTTCACGCCGCAGTACGCGGGTCTGCAGAAGCTGTACGACCAGTACGCGGCGCGCGGCTTCTACGTGCTCGGTTTCCCGTGCAACCAGTTCGGCAAGCAGGAGCCCGGCGACGCCGCGCAGATCGGCGCGTTCTGCGAGCGCAATTACGGCGTCACGTTCCCGATGTTTGCGAAGATCGACGTGAAGGGCGACCATGTGCATCCGCTGTACCGCTACCTGACGGACGAGGCGCCGGGCATTCTCGGGCTCAAGGCGATCAAGTGGAATTTCACGAAATTCCTGATCGATCGCGAAGGGCGCATCGTCAAGCGCTACGCTCCGTCGACCAAGCCCGACGAGATCGCCGCGGATATCGACAAGCTGCTGTGACGGCGGCGGGGCGTTTGCCGCTGCGCCGGTAGGTAGCCGCGCGGGCGCCGGTGGCGCCCGGGCCGTTACAGGATCGGCGCGAACAGCCGCGCGACGTGCATCGCGATGCGCCGCCACGCGGGCGACCGGCGGTATTCGTCCGCATCGACCTCGTACGCCTGCGCGAAGTCGGCGTCGAGCATCGTCTCGACCTCGTCGGCGAATGCGCGGTCGACGGTCAGCACCATGATCTCGAAATTGAGGCGGAACGAGCGGTTGTCGAGATTCGCGCTGCCGATCGCGGCCGCGCTGCGGTCGATCAGCACGACCTTCTGGTGCAGGAAGCCGGGACGGTAGCGGAACACCTTGACGCCGGCATCGACCAGGTCGCGCGCGTACAGCTTCGACGCCTCGAACACCACATAGTGATCGCGCCGGCTCGGGATCAGGATGCGTACGTCGACGCCGCGCATCACGGCGAGCTTCAGCGCGGAGATCACGGCCTCGTCGGGGACGAGGTACGGCGAGGTGATCCAGACGCGTTCGCGCGCGGCGTTGATCGCCTCGACGAAGAACAGCGAGCCCGTTTCCTGCTTGTCGGCCGGCCCCATCGGCACCGCGAGGCAATGCATGTTGTCGCCCGGCTGCGCCGGCGGCGGCAGCGCGAGCGGTGGCAGTTTCTGCGTCGCCCAGTGCCAGTCTTCGGCGAACACGTACTGGATGCTCGCGACCACCGGGCCGCGGATCTCGATGTGCGTGTCGCGCCACGGCGACAGGCGCGGCTTCGCGCCGAGATATTCGACGCCGACGTTGTGGCCGCCGACGAACGCGCGATTGCCGTCGATCACGACGATCTTGCGATGGTTGCGGAAGTTGAGCTGGAAACGGTTGACGAATTTGCGGTTGGTCGCGAACGGGTGAACCTCGACGCCGCCCCGGCGCAGCGCGTCGACATAGCTGTGCGGCAGGTCGAAGCTGCCGATGCTGTCGTACAGCAGGCAGCAGCGCACGCCGGCTGCCGCGCGCGCGAGCAGCGCGTCGCGCAGCATCTGGCCGAGCGCATCGTCGCGCACGATGAAGAACTGGACGACCACGTAATCGCGCGCGGCGTCGATGGCCGACAGGATCGCCGAGAACGTCGCTTCGCCGTTCACGAGCGTGCGCACCGAGTTGCCGCCGAGGAACGGCATGCCGCCGAGCCGCGTGAGCGCGAGCACGGCCGCCTGGCCGATGGCGTCGGCGGCCGGGCCGTCGGTTGCGTCGGTGCTGAGCCAGGGCGAGCGCGGTGTGTGCATGCGCAACATCTCCAGCTCGTGGCGCCGCGCGTCGACGTAGCCGGAGAACTTGCTGCGCCCGAGGAACAGGTACGGAATGAGCGTCAGGTACGGCATGGCCGCGAGCGAGACGGCCCACGCGATCGCGCCTTGCGACGTGCGCGTGTTCATGATCGCGTGGAACGCCGCGACGATCCCGAGCACGTGGATCGTCAGGATCAGGGTACCGAGATGTAGCCAGTCGAGGGTCATGGGCGCGTGACGGACTCCTGAAGTCGTGCGGCGCGGCGGCCGCTTACGCGCATCTTACCCAACCGCGCGGCGCAGCGGTGTACCGCGCCGCACGGAAAGGAGGCTCAGGCCTTGCGCGGCAGGTCCGACGCCTGGATCAGGAACACGGCATCGTCGCCCGCGCTGGTGGGCAGCCACGTGAGTTCGAGGCCGCCGAACGCGGCTTCGACGTTGTCGCGCTCGTTGCCGATCTCGACGACCAGGATACCGTCGTCGTGCAGCCAGCGATGCGCTTCGGCGACGATGCGTCGGACGATGTCCATCCCGTCGTCGCCGCCCGCGAGCGCCATCTCCGGCTCGTGCCGGTATTCGGGCGGCAGCGCGGCCATCGACGATGCGTTCACGTACGGCGGGTTGGTCAGGATCACGTCGTAGCGAGCGTCGGGATCGGCGCGGAACGCGGGCAGCGGTGCATAGAGGTCGCCGCGGTGCAGCGTGATGCGATCTTCGAGGCCGTAGTCGCGCACGTTGATCTCCGCGACTTCGAGTGCCTTGTCGGACAGGTCGACCGCATCGACCTCGGCGTTCGGGAACGCGCTGGCCGCCAGGATCGCGAGGCAGCCGGAGCCCGTGCACAGCTCGAGCACCGCGCCGACCTGCTCGGGATCGGCGACGTACGGCTGCAGCCCGTCGTCGAGCAGTTCGCCGATGAACGAGCGCGGCACGATCACGCGCTCGTCGACGTAGAAGCGGTGGCCGTGCATCCAGGCTTCATGCGTGAGGTACGCGGCCGGCACGCGGTCGGCCGCGCGCCGTTCGATCACGGCAAGCACGGCCGCGATTTCGTCGGGCAGCAGCCGCGCATCGAGGAACGGCTCGAGCGTGTCGAGCGGCAGCTCGAGCGTGTGCAGCACGAGGTAGGCCGCTTCGTCGTACGCGTTGTCGGAGCCGTGGCCGAATGCGAGCTTCGCCTTCGAGAAGCGCGTGACCGCATAGCGCAGCAGGTCCCGGACAGTTGCAAAAGGTGTCGTCATGCGAGGCTCCGTCAGGCGATCAGTTGTTCGAGCACGCGGCGGTACACGTTCTTCAGCGGATCGATGAAGCGCACCTCGATGTGTTCGTCGATCTTGTGGATGCTGCCGTTCGGCGGGCCGAACTCGATCACCTGCGGGCAGATGCGCGCGATGAAGCGGCCATCCGACGTGCCGCCCGTCGTCGACAGCTCGGTCGTGATGCCGGTCTCGGCACGGATCGCGTTTTCCAGCGCGCCCGACAGCTCGCCGCGCGGCGTGAGGAACGGCAGGCCGCTCACCGACCACTTCAGCGTGTATTCGAGGCCATGCTTGTCGAGGATCGCATGCACGCGCGCCTGCAGGCCTTCGACCGTGCTGGCGGTGGAAAAGCGGAAGTTGAACAGCAGGTCGGCGTGGCCGGGGATCACGTTGGTCGCGCCGGTGCCGGCGTGCAGGTTCGATACCTGCCAGGTGGTCGGCGGGAAATATTCGTTGCCTTCGTCCCATTGCTCGACGGCGAGCTCGGCGAGCGCCGGCGCGAGCAGGTGGATCGGGTTCTTCGCGAGGTGCGGATACGCGATGTGGCCCTGGATGCCCTTGACGACCAGTTCGCCCGACATCGACCCGCGGCGGCCGTTCTTGACGACGTCGCCGAGCGCGGCGGTCGACGTCGGCTCGCCGACGATGCAATAGTCGAGGCGCTCGCCACGCGCCTGCAGCAGCTCGACGACCTTCACGGTGCCGTCGGTGGCAGGGCCTTCCTCGTCGCTCGTGATCAGGAACGCGAGCGCGCCGCGGTGGCCGGGATGGGCCGCGACGAATTCCTCGGCTGCGACGACGAACGCCGCGAGCGACGTCTTCATGTCGGCCGCGCCGCGGCCGTACAGCTTGCCGTCGCGATGGGCGGGAATGAACGGCGGCGAGCTCCACTGCTCGAGCGGGCCGGTCGGCACGACGTCGGTGTGGCCCGCGAATGCGAGCAGCTTGCCGTCGCGGCCGTCGGTGCCGCGCTTGACGGCCCACAGGTTCGTCACGCCGTGCGACGCGATGGTCTCGCATTCGAAACCGAGCGCGGCGAGGCGCTCGGTCATGATCTGCTGGCAATGCTGGTCGTCGGGCGTCACGGACGCACGGGCGATCAGCTGTTCGGTAAGGGCTAGGGTGGCGGACATGGTTCGGACCACTTTCGATAAAAAATGCCGGCGCGGTGGCCGGCAGCGACAGGACATCGGGCCCTCAGGGCTCGGTGCGGGCGGCCCTATGCGGCAAACAGCGCCGCGTATTGGTCGGCCGCGAAGCCGAGCGATTTCACGCGGCCGTTGACGACGAGCACGGGACGCTTGATGACCGACGGCTTGTGGATCATCAGCGCAACCGCGCCGGTTTTCGTTTCGGCGGCCGCCTTCATCGCGTCGTCCAGGCCGCGCCACGTCGTGCCGCGCTTGTTCACGAGCGCGTCGAGCGACACGTCCTTCAACCAGTCTTCAACCAGCGGCGCGCTGACGCCGAGCTTCTTGAAATCGTGGAACTCGAATTCGACGCCGTGATCGTCGAGCCACACGCGGGCCTTCTTCACGGTGTCGCAGTTCGGAATGCCGTAGACGACCACGGTGCGCGGCTTCGCCATCAGTCGCCTCGCAGCAGCTCGTTGAGGCCGACCTTCGCGCGGGTCTTCGCGTCGACCTTCTTGACGATCACCGCGCAGTACAGGCTGTGCGAGCCGTCCTTCGACGGCAGGTTGCCGGCGACGACGACCGAGCCGGCCGGGATGCGGCCGTAGCTGACTTCGCCCGTTTCGCGATCGTAGATCTTCGTGCTCTGGCCGAGGTACACGCCCATCGAGATCACCGAGTTTTCCTCGACGATCACGCCTTCGACGACTTCCGAGCGCGCGCCGATGAAGCAGTTGTCCTCGATGATGACCGGGTTTGCCTGCAGCGGCTCCAGCACGCCGCCGATGCCGACGCCGCCCGACAGGTGGACGTTCTTGCCGATCTGCGCGCACGAGCCGACCGTCGCCCACGTGTCGACCATCGTGCCTTCGTCGACGTAGGCGCCGATGTTCGTGTACGACGGCATCAGCACGACGTTCTTCGCGATGAACGAACCGCGGCGCGCGATGGCCGGCGGAACGACGCGGAAGCCGCCCGCGGCGAAATCTTCAGTCGTGTAGTTCGCGAACTTCGACGGCACCTTGTCGTAGAACTGCGAGTAGCCGCCGGCCGGCATCGGCGCGTTGTCCTCCAGGCGGAACGACAGCAGCACGGCCTTCTTCAGCCACTGGTGCACGGTCCAGTTGCCGTCGATCTTCTCGGCCACGCGCAGCGCGCCTTTGTCGAGCTGCTCGATCGCGTGCGCGACGGCTTCACGGACGTCGGCCGGTGCGGCCTTCGGCGACAGCTCGGCGCGGTTTTCCCAGGCGGTATCGATGATTTGCTGAAGTTGTTGCGACATGTTCGTTTTCGCAGGAGATGGATGGAATTGATCGGATTGGACGATTACCGCGCGAGAGCCCGGCAGAAATCGACGATGCGTTGCGCGCCCTCGACGCATTCGGGGGTGCCCGCGACGAGCGCGATCCGGATGAAATCGCGGCCCGGATTCGTACCGTGCGCATCGCGCGCCAGATAGGAACCGGGCAGAACCGTCACATTATAGTCGGCGTACAGGCGGCGGGCGAACTCGGTGTCCGACAGCCCGGTGCGGGACACGTTCGCCCACAGGTAGAACGCAGCGTCGGGCAGTTTCACGTCGAGCACGTCGGCGAGCATCGGCGTGACCGTGCTGAACTTCTGCAGGTACAGCGCGCGGTTCTCGCGCACGTGTGCCTCGTCGTTCCACGCGGCGATGCTCGCGTGCTGCCAGACCGGCGACAGCGCCGCGCCGTGGTACGTGCGGTACAGCAGGAATTGCTTCAGCAGCGCGGCGTCGCCGGCGACGAAGCCGGAGCGCATGCCCGGGACGTTCGAGCGCTTCGACAGGCTCGACAGCATCACGAGACGCTCGAAGCCGCGGCCGAGGCGATGCGCGGCCTCGAGGCCGCCGAGCGGCGGCGCCGCCTCGTCGAAGTAGATTTCCGAATAGCACTCGTCGGACGCGATCACGAAACCGTGCCGGTCGGACAGCGCGAACAGCTCGCGCCAGTCGTCGAGCGTCAGCACGGCGCCGGTCGGGTTGCCGGGCGAGCACACGTACAGCAGCTGCGTGCGGGCCCACACGTCGTCGGGCACGGCCGCGTAGTCGCACGCGAAGTTGCGGGCCGGGTCGCTGTTCGCGAAATAGGGTTCGGCACCGGCCAGCAGTGCCGCGCCTTCGTAAATTTGATAGAAAGGATTCGGACAGAGTACGATCGCCTTCTCGCCCCGTTCGGACGGACGGGCGTCGATGACGGTCTGGGCGAGCGAGAACAGCGCTTCGCGCGACCCCGACACGGGCAGCACCTGCGTGGCCGGATCGATCGCGGGCAGCCCGTAGCGGCGCTCCAGCCAGTGCGCGATCGACGTGCGCAGCGCGTCCGAGCCGGCGGTGGCCGGGTACGACGCGAGCCCGTCGAGCGAGGCCACCACGGCGTCGCGGATCAGCGCCGGAGTCGCGTGCTTGGGCTCGCCGATGCCGAAGCTGATCGGTTTGAGGGCGCCGGACGGCGTCACGTCCTTGAACAGGGCGCGCAGCTTTTCGAAGGGATAGGGCTGGAGCGAGTCGAGTCGAGGGTTCACGGGCGAAGCGGCCATCGCGGCCGGTTGGAGCGAAAGAAGCGGCAGGCGCGCCGCACGGCTGCGAACGGGCGCCGACGGCGCGCGGGTCGCAACGAATGATTATAGCGTGACGGAATGTGGTCGCGGCCCGCCGGAACGGCGGCCGGGCCGGTCGAACAAAAGGTATCGAATCAAATGAATAACGCGGTACGCGGCAGTCTGCCGACGCTGGCCATCCTGATCGGCGCATCGGTATGGGGCCTGATCTGGTATCCGTTGCGGATCCTCGCGTCGCTCGGCCTGACGGGCACGCTGGCGAGCGCGCTGACGAGCCTCGTCGCGTTCCTGTTCGTGGTCGTCGCGCGGCACCGCACGATCGCGACGCTGCGCTGGCACTGGGTGCTGCCCGGCATCGCGGTGACGGCCGGCGTGACGAACCTCGGGTTCGTATGGGGCACGATCCACGGCGAGGTGCTGCGCGTGATGCTGCTGTTCTACCTGACCCCGGCGTGGACCGCGATCTACGCGCACTTCCTGCTGCGCGAGCGGCTCACCTGGGCCGGCGCCGGCCTTGCCGCGCTGTCGATCGGCGGCGCGATGCTGATGCTGTGGTCGCCGCAGCTCGGCCTGCCGCTGCCGGCCAGCCCGGCCGAATGGGCCGGCCTCGCCGCCGGGCTGAGCTTCGCGATGAGCAACGTGCTCGTGATCAAGGCGAGCCGCGAGCTGCCGGAGATGCGCGCGGAGATGCGCACCGCGACGCTGTTCGGCGGCGCGGCGGTGTTCGGTGCGATCGCGTCGCTGTTCGAGGGCTGGCCCGCCGTGCCGGCGGGCGGCCAGCTCGGCGTCGCCGCGCTGATCATCGCCGCGATCGGCGTGACGATGGCGTCGAACAACCTGCTCGTGCAATACGGGCTCGCGCGGGTGCCGGCGAACCGTGCGTCGATCATCATGCTGTTCGAGATCGTGATCACCGCGCTGTCGGCATGGGTGTTCGCGAACGAGCTGCCGACCGCGCGCGAGTGGGCCGGCGGTGCATGCATCGTGCTGGCGACGCTGCTGTCGAGCCGGGTCCATCGCACTGCGCCGGCATCGGACAAACCCGGCGACGGTCGGGACGACGCACGCGCGATGGTATGATGGAAGCCGTTTGCGGGGCCCAACGCTGTATGCGCGCGGCCCCGTTTTTGAATTCCGGGGCGCGTCGCGCGCATGGGCCGTCCGGCCTTGCGCCGTGCGGCTCCGTCCGTTTCACACCTTCTTCACATCCGATACCGCCGTGCGTCTGAGCTCGATCAAACTCGCTGGCTTCAAATCCTTTGTCGATCCCACGCATTTCCAGGTTCCGGGCCAGCTTGTCGGCGTGGTGGGCCCGAACGGGTGCGGCAAGTCCAACATCATCGACGCCGTGCGCTGGGTGCTCGGCGAGTCGCGCGCATCCGAGCTGCGCGGCGAATCGATGCAGGACGTGATCTTCAACGGCTCGACCGCCCGCAAGCCCGGCAGCCGGGCCAGCGTCGAACTGATCTTCGACAACTCCGACGGCCGCGCGGCCGGCCAGTGGGGCCAGTACGGCGAGATTGCCGTGAAGCGCGTGCTCACGCGCGACGGCACGTCGAGCTACTACATCAACAACCTGCCGGCGCGCCGCCGCGACATCCAGGACATCTTCCTCGGCACGGGCCTCGGGCCGCGCGCGTACGCGATCATCGGGCAGGGCATGATCGCGCGGATCATCGAGGCGAAGCCGGAAGAGCTGCGCGTGTTCCTCGAGGAAGCCGCAGGCGTGTCGAAGTACAAGGAACGCCGCCGCGAAACCGAGAACCGCCTGCACGACACGCGCGAGAACCTGACGCGCGTCGAGGACATCGTCCGCGAACTCGCCGCGAACCTCGAGAAGCTCGAGGGGCAGGCTGTCGTCGCGACCCGCTACAAGGAACTCGTCGCCGACGGCGAGGAGAAGCAGCGCCTGCTGTGGCTGCTGCGCAAGAACGAGGCCGCCGGCGAGCAGCAGAAGCAGCAGCGCGCGATCGAGCAGGCGCAGATCGACCTCGAGGCGCAGACGGCAAAGCTGCGCGAGGTCGAGGCGCAGCTCGAGACGCTGCGCGTCGCGCATTACGCGGCGAGCGACGCGATGCAGGGCGCGCAGGGTTCGCTCTACGAGGCGAATGCCGAAGTGAGCCGCCTCGAAGCCGAGATCAAGTTCATCGTCGAGTCGCGCAATCGCGTACAGGCGCAGATCGCCGCATTGAACGCGCAGCGCGAGCAGTGGCGCGCGCAGGCCGAGAAGGCGCAGGACGAGCTCGAGGAAGCCGAAGAGGCGCGCGCGATGGCCGACGAGAAGGCCGCGCTCGCCGAGGACAACGCGGCCGCGAAGCATGACGCGCTGCCGGCGCTCGAAGCGAAGTGGCGCGACGCGCAGGCGCAGCTCAACGACGAGCGCGCGCGGATCGCGCAGACCGAACAGTCGCTGAAGCTCGAAGCCGCGCACCAGCGCAACGCCGACCAGCAGCTCCAGCAGCTTCAGCAGCGCCATGAGCGCCTGAAGAGCGAGGCGGGCGGGCTCGATGCGCCGGACGAAGCGCAGCTCGAGGAGTTGCGCATGCAGCTCGCCGAGCAGGAAGAGATCCTCGCCGAAGCGCAGGCGCGCCTTGCCGACGCGCAGGAAACGGTGCCGCGGCTCGACGGCGAGCGCCGCGCCGCGCAGGATCGCGTGCAGGCCGAAGCCGCGCAGATCCACCAGCTCGAGGCGCGTCTTGCCGCACTGAAGCAGCTGCAGGAAAACGTGCAGACGGAAGGCAAGGTGCAGCCGTGGCTCGACAAGCACGAGCTCGGCGCGCTGCCGCGTCTGTGGAAGAAACTGCACGTCGAGCCGGGCTGGGAAGCGGCGCTCGAGGCCGTGCTGCGCGAGCGCCTGGCCGCGCTCGAGGTGTCGAATCTCGACTGGGTGAAGGCGTTCGCGACCGACGCGCCGCCCGCGAAGCTCGCGTTCTACGCACCGCCCGCGGCCGGCGAACCGCCTGCCGCGGTGGCCGGGTTGCGTCCGGTGCTGTCGCTCGTGCGCATCGACGACGCGGGCATCCGCGCGGTGCTGAACGACTGGCTCGGCAGCGTGTATGTCGCCGACGACATCGCGCAGGCGCTCGCGACGCGCGCGCAGCTGCCGGCAGGCGGCGCGTTCGTCGTCAAGGCCGGCCATATCGTCACGCGGGTCGGCGTGCAGCTTTACGCGGCCGATTCGGAGCAGGCCGGGATGCTGGCCCGCCAGCAGGAAATCGAAAACCTCACGCGCCAGGTGCGTGCACAGGCGCTGCTCGCCGACGAGGCGCGTACGGCCGCCGTGCGCGCGGAAGCCGCGCACACGCAGGCCACGCAGGCGCTCGGCGACGTGCGAGCGCAGGCCGAGCGCGCGACGCAGCGCGTGCACGCGCTGCAGATGGACGTACTGAAGCTCGCGCAGGCGCACGAACGTTACACGCAGCGCAGCACGCAGATCCGCGAGGAACTCGAGGAAATCGGCGCGCAGATCGAGGAACAGCGCGCGCTGCGTGCGGAGTCGGAAGCGAATTTCGAGCGTTTCGACGGCGAGCTCGCGGAACTGCAGGCGCGTTTCGAGGACAACCAGCTCGCGTTCGAATCGCTCGACGAGTCGCTGACGCAGGCGCGCCAGGAAGCGCGCGACCTGGAACGCGGCGCGAACGACGCGCGCTTCGCCGCGCGCAATGCGGTAACCCGGATCGACGAACTCAAGCGCAGCATCCAGGTCGCGCACGAGCAGAGCGAGCGCGTTGCCGCGTCGCTGGAAGACGCGCGCGCCGAACTCGAGACGATCAACGAGCAGACCGCGCACACGGGCCTGCAGGACGCCCTCGAGGTGCGTGCGGTGAAGGAAGAGGCGCTGCAGGCCGCGCGGATCGAGCTGGACGACCTGACCGCGAAGCTGCGTGCGTCGGACGAGCAGCGGCTCGTCGCCGAGCGCTCGCTGCAGCCGCTGCGCGACCGCATCACCGAATTGCAGTTGAAGGAGCAGGCCGCGCGCCTGTCCGTCGAGCAATTCGCCGAGCAGCTCGCGGCGGCCGAGGTCGACGAGGCCGCGTTGTCCGCGAAGCTGACGCCGGACCTGAAGCCGTCGTACCTGCAGGGTGAGGTCACGCGGCTGAACAACGCGATCAATGCGCTCGGCCCGGTGAACATGGCCGCGCTCGACGAGCTGAAGGCCGCGAGCGAGCGCAAGGTGTTCCTCGACGCGCAGTCGGCCGACCTGATCGACGCGATCACGACGCTCGAGGACGCGATCCACAAGATCGACCAGGAAACCCGCACGCTGCTGCAGGGCACCTTCGACGAAGTCAACCGCCACTTCAGCGACCTGTTCCCGCGCCTGTTCGGCGGGGGCCAGGCGAAGCTGATCATGACGGGCGACGAGATCCTCGACGCCGGCGTGCAGGTGATGGCGCAGCCGCCGGGCAAGAAGAACGCGACGATCCACCTGCTGTCCGGCGGCGAAAAAGCGCTGACCGCGACCGCGCTGGTGTTCGCGATGTTCCAGCTGAATCCCGCGCCGTTCTGTCTGCTCGACGAGGTCGACGCGCCGCTCGACGACGCGAACACCGAGCGTTTCGCGAATCTCGTGCGCGCGATGTCCGACAAGACGCAGTTCCTGTTCATCTCGCACAACAAGATCGCGATGGAAATGGCGCAGCAACTGATCGGCGTGACGATGCAGGAGCAGGGCGTGTCGCGGATCGTCGCGGTGGACATGGAAACCGCCGCGGGTTTTGCCCAGAATTGACGTTTGACGAAACCGGACCGCGTTCGCGCGGCGCATGGGCGCCCGTTCGCGGGTCCGACGAACAAGAATTGCTGATGGAGCGTGCATGGACGAGTTGACACTCGGTTTGATCGGCGCGGGCGCCGTCGTGGTAGGCGGCGTCGTGGTCTACAACGCGTGGCAGGGCGCCAAGGTGCGGCGCAGGATGCCGCGCCCGATGCCGGAGGAAGCGGCCGAGGCGATGAGCCGCCCGGAGCGGGACGACGAGCTGCCGTTCATCGAACCGGTCCGTCAGCCGGTGCGGCGCGAGCCAGCAGCGCCGGTCGCCGCGGCGGCCACGTCGGCCGCGCCGGTCGAGGCGGCGCGGGTCGAGCCGACGTTCGGTGGCGCGGCACCGGCCGATACGCCGGCCGATCTGCAGGCCGAAGCAACCGGCGCCGACTTGCCGTCCGAGGCGGGCGAATCGGCCGCCGGCGAGGAAGCCGCGCCGGTTGCCGTGCATGAAGCGGCCGAGCCGGCCGAACCGGTGCTGCCGGCCGCGACTACGATCTCGTCGGCGCCGCCCGCGATCGTCGATCGCCGGATCGACTGCATCGTGCCGATCCGTCTCGCCGGGCCGCTGCCGGGCGACAAGATCCTGCCCGCCGCGCAGCGGCTGCGCCGCGCGGGCAGCAAGCCCGTGCACATCGAGGGCAAGCCGGAAGGCGGCCAGTGGGAGCTGCTGCAGAACGGCGTGCGCTACGAGGAACTGCGCGCGGCCGCGCAGCTCGCGAACCGCAGCGGCGCGCTGAACGAACTCGAGTTCTCCGAATTCGTGACGGGCGTCCACCAGTTCGCCGATGCGATCGACGGCGCGCCGGAATTCCCGGACATGATGGAAACGGTGGCGATGGCGCGCGAGCTCGACGCGTTTGCCGCGCAGTGCGACGCGCAACTGTCGATCAACGTGATGTCGGACGGTGCGCCGTGGTCGGCCAACTACGTGCAGGCGGTCGCGTCGCAGGACGGGCTGCTGCTGTCGCGCGACGGCACGCGTTTCGTGAAGCTCGACGCGAAGCAGAACCCGGTGTTCATGCTGCAGTTCGGCGATACGAACTTCCTGCGTGACGACCTCACGTACAAGGGGGGCAACATGATCACGCTGGTGCTCGACGTGCCGGTTGCCGAAGAGGACATCCTGCCGTTCCGGCTGATGTGCGATTACGCGAAATCGCTGTCCGAGCGGATCGGCGCGCGGGTCGTCGACGATTCGCGCCGGCCGCTGCCGGAGTCGACGCTGCTGGCGATCGAGCAGCAGTTGATGAAGTTGTACGCGAAGCTGGAGGAGGCCGGCATTCCGGCCGGTTCGCCGGTCACGCGGCGCCTCTTCAGCCAGTAACGCGTCCGCGCGGGCGGCGGGCCGCGGCGCCGCCGTCCGCCGTAGTGGCGGATGCGTTCATGTGCGTGGCGGCACGCGCATCCGGCGTGCATTGCGCGCCCCGCGGCGGCGTCAAACTGAGATAATCGGGCATCCGATTTTCTCAGAACGAATCTGCCGCCAGCATGGCCCGAACCCAAGCCGAACCGCCAGCCAGCCAGCCCGACGCGCGCGCCGCGTGGCTGCGCGACCAACTCGAGCGGGCGAACTACGCCTATTACGTGCTCGACCAGCCGGATCTGCCCGATGCCGAATACGACCGGCTGTTCCGTGAACTGCAGCAGCTCGAAACCGACCATCCCGAACTCGTGACGCCCGATTCGCCGACGCAGCGCGTCGGCGGCGAGGCGGCCGGCGGCTTCACGCCGGTGGTCCACGACGCGCCGATGCTGTCGCTGAACAACGGCTTCGCGGACGAGGACATCGTTGCATTCGACAAGCGCGTCGCCGACGCGCTCGACAAGGTGACCGATCTCGCCGGCTCGGTGACGGAACCCGTCGAATACGCATGCGAGCTGAAGTTCGACGGCCTCGCGATCTCGCTGCGCTACGAGCAGGGCGTGTTCGTGCAGGCGTCGACGCGCGGCGACGGCACGACGGGCGAGGACGTGACCGAGAACGTGCGCACGATCCGCTCGATTCCACTGAAACTGAAGGGTGCACACGTGCCGGCGGTGCTCGACGTGCGCGGCGAGGTACTGATGTTCAAGCGCGATTTCGCGCGCCTGAACGAACGCCAGCGCGCGGCCGAGCAGCGCGAATTCGCAAATCCGCGAAACGCGGCGGCCGGCAGCCTGCGCCAGCTCGACTCGAAGATCACCGCGCAGCGCCCGCTGTCGTTCTTCGCTTACGGGATCGGCGTGCTCGACGGGATGCCGATGCCCGACACCCACAGCGCGCTGCTCGACTGGTACGAGTCGCTCGGCCTGCCCGTGAATCGCGAACGGGCGGTCGTGCACGGCGCAGACGGCTTGCTCGGGTTCTTCCGCAAGATCGGCGAGAAGCGCGAGTCGCTGCCGTACGACATCGACGGCGTCGTCTACAAGGTCAACCGGCGCGACGAACAGGAGCGCCTCGGCTTCGTGTCGCGCGCGCCGCGCTTCGCGCTCGCGCACAAGTTCCCCGCGCAGGAAGCGCTGACGAAGCTCGTCGCGATCGACGTGCAGGTCGGCCGTACCGGCGCAATCACGCCGGTCGCGCGCCTCGAGCCGGTGTTCGTCGGCGGCGCGACCGTGACCAATGCGACGCTGCACAACGAGGACGAGGTGCGCCGCAAGGACATCCGGATCGGCGATACGGTGATCGTGCGACGCGCCGGCGACGTGATTCCCGAGGTGGTCGGTGCGCTGCTTGACCGGCGTCCGGACGATGCCGCCGAATTCGTGATGCCGACCGAGTGCCCGGTGTGCGGTTCGAGGATCGAGCGCCTGCCGGACGAGGCGATCGCGCGCTGCACCGGCGGGCTGTTCTGTCCGGCGCAGCGCAAGCAGGCGCTGTGGCATTTCGCGCAGCGCCGCGCGCTCGACATCGACGGGCTCGGCGAGAAGATCATCGACCAGCTCGTCGAGTTGAATCTGGTGCGCACGCCGGCCGACCTGTTCAATCTCGGCTTCGCGACGCTGGCCGAGCTCGACCGGTTCGCCGAGAAATCCGCGCAGAATCTGCTCGACTCGCTCGAGAAGGCCAAGCACACGACGCTCGCGCGCTTCATCTACGGGCTCGGCATTCGCCATGTCGGCGAATCGACCGCGAAGGATCTCGCGAAGCACTTCGGTTCGCTGACGCCGATCATGGACGCGTCGATCGAGGAGCTGCTCGAAGTCAACGACGTCGGGCCGATCGTTGCCGAGTCGCTTCACCAGTTCTTCGCGGAAGAGCACAACCGGACCGTGATCGAGCAACTGCGCGCGCCGGGCAAGGTCACGTGGCCGGAAGGGCCGCCCGCGCCGAAGGCGCCGCAAGGCGTGCTGGCGGGCAAGACGGTCGTGCTGACGGGCACGCTGCCGACGCTCACGCGCGATGCCGCGAAGGAAATGCTCGAAGCGGCGGGCGCGAAAGTGGCCGGTTCGGTGTCGAAGAAGACGGATTACGTGGTCGCGGGCGCCGAAGCCGGCAGCAAGCTCGCAAAGGCCGAGGAACTCGGCATCCCCGTGCTGGACGAAGACGGCCTGCACCAACTCCTGGAGGGCAATACGCCATGATTCGCGAGATCCTGAAGATGGGTGATCCGCGCCTGCTCGAAGTCGCCAAACCGGTCGAGCGGTTCGACACGCCCGAATTGCACGAGATCGTCGCGGACATGTTCGAGACGATGCACCATGCGAACGGGGCCGGGCTGGCCGCCCCGCAGATCGGCGTCGGGCTGCAGATCATCATCTTCGGCTTCGGCAACAACAACCGCTACCCGGATGCGCCGCCGGTGCCCGAAACGGTGCTGATCAACCCGAAGGTCGAGTACCTGCCGCCGGACATGGAAGAGGGCTGGGAAGGCTGCCTGTCGGTGCCGGGCATGCGCGGCGTCGTCAGCCGCTATGCGAGCGTGCGTTACAGCGGCTTCGACCAGTTCGGCGCGAAGATCGATCGCGTTGCCGACGGGTTCCATGCGCGCGTCGTCCAGCACGAATACGATCACCTGATCGGCAAGCTGTATCCGATGCGGATCACGGATTTCACGCGCTTCGGCTTCACGGAAGTGCTGTTTCCGGGGCTCGATCCGGCTTCCGACGACTGATCCGCCGGCTTTCCCGGCTCCTCGCAGACAAGAAAAAGCCCGCTCGCGCGGGCTTTTTCATTGCATGGCGCACGTGTGGTGCGCCCGCGGTCAGAACGTTTCGTCGGGCGACAGATAGCGCCATTGACCCTGCGGCAGTGCGCCGAGCATCACGCGGCCCATCCGGATGCGCTTCAGGCCGATCACGTCGAGGCCCACCAGTTCGCACATGCGGCGGATCTGGCGCTTCTTGCCTTCGCGCAGCACGAAGCGCAGCTGCTCGCCGTTCTGCCAGCTCACCATCGCGGGCTTCAGCGCGACGCCGTCGAGCTCGAGGCCGTGGCGCAGCTTCGCGAGCGATTCCGCGGGGAAATGCTGGTCGATGTCGATGAGCCGTTCGCCGAAGCGCACGCGCACCAGGTACTCCTTGTCGATATCCGACTGCTCGCCGATCAGCTGCTTCGCGATCACGCCGTTCTGCGTCAGCACGAGCAGGCCGGTCGAATCGATGTCCAGGCGGCCGGCCGGTGCGAGCGCGTGCAGGTGCTGCGGCGAGTAGCGCAGCGGCGAATGGTCGCCGCTCCAGCGGTTCGCGCGCGTGATCAGCACGGCCGCGGGCTCGTAGCCGTCTTCCGCCTGGCCCGATACATAACCGACCGGCTTGTGCAGCAGGATCGTCACTTGCGCGGCCTGCGCGGCGCTCGCGCGCTCGTCGATCTCGATCTTCTGGTCGGCGCGTACCTTGGTGCCGAGCGTGTCGATGCGTTCGCCGTCGACGAGCACCCAGCCCTTTTCGATCCATTCGTCGGCTTCGCGGCGCGAGCACATGCCGAGTTCGGACATCCGCTTCGACAGGCGCATCAGGCCTGCTTCGTCGCCGTAGTCGATGTCGGCGGCAGCGCGCTTGACCGGTTGCGCGGTCTTGACCGCACCGAACGAGCGGCGTTCGCCGTCGCGTGCGGGGCGAGCCGGACGGTCGCCGAAGCTGCGCTTCGCGCCTTCGCCCGTCGCCTTGTCGCGGTAGGACGGACGCTTGCCGTCGTCGGTGCCTGCGCGGCGCGGACGGGCGTCGTCATCGCGACGCGGCGGGCGATCGGACGACGTGCGGCGGTCGCCGAAGCTGCGCTTCGCGCCTTCGCCGGATGCATTGTCGCGATAGGGAGCACGCGGGCCGCCTTCGCCACCCGCGCGACGCGGCCGTGCGTCGTCATCACGGCGCGGCGGGCGATCGGACGACGTGCGACGGTCGCCGAAGCTGCGCTTCGCGCCTTCGCCGGATGTGTTGTCACGATAGGGCGCGCGTGCACCGCCTTCACCACCCGCGCGACGCGGCCGTGCGTCGTCACGCGGACGTGCGTCGTCATCACGACGCGGCGGGCGATCGGACGACGTGCGACGGTCGCTGAAGCTGCGCTTCGCGCCTTCGCCGGATGCATTGTCGCGATAGGGAGCACGCGGGCCGCCTTCACCACCCGCACGACGCGGCCGTGCGTCGTCATCACGACGCGGCGGGCGATCGGACGACGTGCGGCGGTCGCCGAAGCTGCGCTTCGCGCCTTCGCCGGATGCATTGTCGCGATAGGGGGCACGCGGGCCGCCTTCACCACCCGCGCGACGCGGACGTGCGTCGTCATCGCGGCGCGGCGGGCGATCGGACGACGTGCGGCGGTCGCCGAAGCTGCGCTTTGCACCTTCGCCGGATGCATTGTCGCGATAGGGAGCACGCGGGCCGCCTTCGCCACCCGCACGACGCGGCCGTGCGTCGTCATCGCGGCGCGGCGGGCGATCCGATGACGTGCGGCGGTCGCCGAAACTGCGCTTTGCACCTTCGCCAGATGCGTTGTCGCGATACGGCGTACGTGCACCGCCTTCGCCACCCGTGCGACGCGGACGGGCGTCGTCATCACGACGCGGCGGGCGATCGGACGACGTGCGACGGTCGCCGAAACTGCGCTTCGCCCCTTCGCCGGCCGCGTTGTCGCGATAAGGCGCGCGTGTGCCGCGTTCGGCACCGCCGTCACGCGGCGCACGCTTGGCCGGTGCGCGATCCGCGCCCGGGCGCTCGGTGCCCGTGGCCGCGCGCGGCTTGAACGTGCGTTCGCCGGCGGCGGCCGGAGCCGCCTTCTTCGGGCGGGCCGGCTTGTCCCCCGCGGGCGGCGCGGGGGGCCGCACCGCCTTGCGGGCGACGAGGCTGCCGGAGCGGACAGGGGCGCGGGTCGGCGACGCCGGCTTCGGATTCTTGACGGTTAATTTGGTGCGCATAAACGCTGGAATTCATTCAGACTGCGATCGCGCGCAGCAATTCGGTTTCGAGCTGGATCTGCAGGCGGTTGTCGGACAAGCCGGCGCCCGCGAGCAGGAAGATGTCCTCGACGCGTTCGCCGAGCGTATTGATCCGCGCCGCATGGACGCCGATGCGATGTTCGGCGAGCACGCGCGCGATCGAATAGAGAAGGCCCGGCCGGTCGTTGGCCGACACGGACAGGATGTAGTACTGGCCGCGCTCGTCGGCCCGCAGGTCGACGCGCGGCGTGATCGGAAACGTCCGGGACAGCCTCGAGAGGCGGCCCTTGGACGGCTCCGGCAGCGGTGAAGTCTCGGTGAGCCGCGTCGCAAGCTGCTGCTCGACGAGATTCGCGATGTCGCGGTACCGCACGTCGCTTTCGGTCTGCGTGACGATGAAGTTGTCGAGCGCGTAGCCGTGCCGCGTGGTGCTGACCCGTGCGTCGAGCACCGACAGCCCGTTGCGGTCGAAATACGCGCAGATGCCCGCGAACAGGTCGGGGCGGTCCTTCACGTAGACGAGCACTTGCAGCGCTTCGCCGATCGGCGACGGCCGCGCGCGGACGATCGCGGTGTCGGCGTTCACGTGCCGGTACAGCACGCGCGTCTGCCACGCGATGTCGGCCGCGTCGTGACGCAGGAAGAAACCGATGTCGAGCTGATCCCACAGCGCGCGGTGCGCGTCGTCGGGCACGGTCTCGAGGCGCAGCAGCGCGAGCGCCTGTTCCTGTCGCGATTTCAGCTCGGAATGGGCGTCGGGGTTGGCGCCGCCGAGCACGGCGAGCGTGATGCGGTACAGGTCCTCGAGCAGCTTGCCCTTCCACGTGTTCCACACTTTCGGGCTCGTGCCGCGGATATCGGCGACGGTCAGCAGGTAGAGCGCGGTGAGGCGCCGTTCGTTGCCGACGAGTTCGGCAAAGCGCTTGATGACCTCCGGGTCGCTCGTGTCCTGCTTCTGCGCGACCTGGCTCATCGTCAGGTGATGCTGGACGAGCCACACGATCAGCGCCGCGTCGTCGCCGGCGATGCCGTGCTCGCGGCAGAAGCGCCGCGCGTCCGCCATCCCGAGCGTCGAGTGGTCGCCGCCGCGGCCCTTCGCGATGTCGTGGAACAGCGCCGCGACATACAGCACCCACGGGCGCTCGAAGTTGCCGATCAACTGGCTGCAGAACGGGTATTCGTGCGCGTGCTCGGCAACCGCGAAGCGGCGGATGTTGCGCAACACCATCAGGATGTGCTGGTCGACCGTGTACACGTGGTACAGGTCGTGCTGCATCTGCCCGACGATGCGGCGGAAATTCAGCAGGTAGCGGCCGAGCACGCTCGTCTGGTTCATCAGCCGGAATGCGTGCGTGATTCCTTCGGGTTGCTGAAGGATGCGCATGAACGTCTGGCGGTTCTGCGGATCGCGCCGCCACGCGTTGTTCATGATCTCGCGCGAGTTGTACAGCGCGCGCAGCGTGCGGGCGGACAGGCCCTTCACGCCGCGGGTCGTTTCGTACAGCAGGAATGCTTCGAGGATCGCATCGGGGTGGCGCTCGAACACGCCGTCGTCGACGATCTCGAGCATCCCCTGTTTCTCGACGAAGCGGTCCGGCGACAGCACGCGCGTGATGCCGCTCGTCGCGGGGAAGAGCTGCGCCTCGATGTTCTGGATCAGGATCGTCGCGAGCTGCGTGACGGCTTTCGCAGCCCAGTAATAGCGGCGCATCAGCTGCTCGCTCGTGCGCTTGGTCTGTGTCGGCTGGTAGCCGAAGCTTTCGGCCGCCTGCGTCTGCAGGTCGAAGACGAGCATGTCCTGGCGGCGGCCGGCGATCACGTGCAGCCGCGCGCGCAGCGTCTTCAGGAAACCTTCGTTGCGACGCAGCTCGCGCGCTTCGCGGTCGGTGATCAGGCCGCGCGTGTCGAGTTCGCGCCAGCTGCTGCCGAAGCCGGCCGCGCGCGCGATCCACAGGATCGTCTGCAGGTCGCGCAGCCCGCCCGGGCTTTCCTTCACGTTCGGTTCGAGGCTGTACGGCGTGTCCTGGAACTTCGCGTGGCGCTGGCGCATCTCGAGCACCTTCGCGGTGAAGAACGCACGTGCGTCGAGCGCCTCGTGGTAACGCACCGTGAAGCGCTCGAACAGCGCGGTGCTGCCGACGATGCGGCGCGCTTCCAGCAGCGAGGTCTGCACCGTGACGTCCTGCGACGCCTCCTCGATGCACTGCGCGACCGTGCGCACGCTGCTGCCGATCTCGAGACCGAGATCCCATGCCATTCCGATGAAGCGCTCGATGCGCGGGTCGAGCGCCGGGTCGTGCGCGTCGGGCAGCAGCACGAGGATGTCGACGTCGGAATGGGGCGCGAGCTCGCCGCGCCCGTAGCCGCCGACGGCGACGAGCGCGAGCGTCGCGGGCAGCCCGCAGTCGTCCCACACGCGCTTCAGCGCTTCGTCGGTCAGTTTCGACAGCGCGTGCATCAGCGACGCGACGTTGGTCGCGCGGCGAAAGCGCTCGAGCAGGTCGGTCTTGGCGGCCTTGAATTCGGCGCGCCGCGACAGCGCTTCGGGCGAGGGGGCGGCGTGAGCGCTCATGGGCGGCCGTTCAGGTGCGGGCGGGGCGGGCTGGCGCGACGGCGCTCAGACCGCTGCCGCCGGTTGGGCGAACACGGGGCGCGCCGGCGTGCCGGCCGAGACCGTCAGCACCTCGTAGCCGGTTTCGGTGACGAGCACCGTGTGCTCCCATTGCGCGGACAGGCTGCGGTCGCGCGTCTTGACCGTCCACTGGTCGGGCATCGTGCGGATGTCGCGCTTGCCGGCGTTGATCATCGGCTCGATCGTGAAGATCATCCCGGCCTTCAGCTCGATGCCGGTGCCCGGGCGGCCGTAGTGGACGACCTGCGGATCCTCGTGGAACACCGTGCCGATGCCGTGGCCGCAGTATTCGCGCACGACGCTGTAGCCCTGCGCTTCCGCGTGCTTCTGGATCGCGTAGCCGATGTCGCCGAGGTGCGCGCCGGGCTTGACCTGGTCGATGCCGAGCCACATGCATTCGTAGGTGGTCTGCACGAGGCGCTTCGCGAGGATCGAACCCTCGCCGACGATGAACATCCGGCTGGTGTCGCCGAAATAGCCGTTCTTGATCACGGTGATGTCGATGTTCAGCGCGTCGCCGTTCTTGATCACCTTTTCGCCGGGAATGCCGTGGCAGATCACGTCGTTGACCGAAATGCAGGTGGCCTTCGGGTACGGCGGGTAGCCGGGCGGCTGGTAGTTCAGCGGCGCGGGGACCGTGCCCTGCTCGTTGAGCATGTACTCGTGGCAGAGGCGGTCGAGTTCGGCGGTCGTGACGCCCGCGACGACGTGCGGCGTGATGAAGTCGAGCACTTCGCTCGCGAGACGGCAGGCGACGCGCATCTCGGCGATATCGTGTTCGTTTTTGAGCGTAATAGCCATCGAGGTATGCCTGGAATGCGGTGAATTGACGGATTATCGCACCTTATGGCGGGCCTCGCAGCCCCTGCCGGCCGAGCGGATGCGGGTTTTCGCGGATTGTCCGGCCGACGGGCGCGCGGCAGGCGAAAGTGGCGGGCGACTTGAGAGCGGACAAATCGGCGTGCTATACTCTTTGGCTAAGTCGACATCCAAATGCCGATGTTGCCCCGGAATAGGGGCGGCATCGCGGTGAAAGACTTGCGGCACGGGCATTTTGCACGTGCCGAATCGCAAGCCGGCGCAACCAGGGTGCCGGCCGCGCAGAATTCGCGCCCTTCGGGCGGGTTCGCGCGGCGGTACGGCGGCCGGCTTAAGACCCAACCCTCGTGGAGAATTTACATGGCAGTCACGATGCGCCAAATGCTGGAAGCGGGTGTCCACTTCGGTCACCAGACGCGCTTCTGGAACCCGAAGATGGCTCCGTTCATTTTCGGTCACCGCAACAAGATTCACATCATCAACCTCGAAAAGACGCTGCCGATGTTCACGGACGCACAGAAGTACGTGCGCCAGCTGGCAGCGAACCGCGGCACGATCCTGTTCGTCGGCACGAAGCGTCAATCGCGTGACACGATCGCCCAGGAAGCGCAGCGCGCAGGCATGCCGTTCGTCAACGCACGCTGGCTCGGCGGCATGATGACCAACTTCAAGACGCTGAAGGTATCGATCAAGCGCCTGAAGGACATGGAAGCGGCAGTCGAGGCAGGCGAGCTCGAAAAGATGAGCAAGAAGGAAGCGCTGCTGTTCGAACGTGAAATCGCGAAGCTGCAGAAGTCGATCGGCGGCGTGAAGGACATGGGCGGCATTCCGGACGCAATCTTCGTCGTCGACGTCGGCTACCACAAGATTGCCGTGACCGAAGCGAACAAGCTGGGCGTGCCGGTCATCGCCGTGGTCGATACGAACCACTCGCCGGAAGGTGTGGACTACGTGATCCCGGGTAACGACGACTCGAGCAAGGCAGTCGCGCTGTACGCCGAAGGCGTGGCCGACGCGATCCTCGAAGGCCGTGCGAACGCGGTCAACGAAGTGGTCCAGGCCGCACGCGGCGACGACGAGTACGTCGAGGAAAACGCGTAACTGGCCCCGAGCCGGCGCAAAAAGGGGGCTCTCAACAGGCCCCCTTTTTTTAAGCTTGTGCGCCGGACCTGATCGCGCCGAATCGGCGCGGGTCCGGAACCGAATCTCGGCCGTTCGCGTCCAAGCGGGCGGCGTTGTGAATACAGACTCAAGGAGCGAATGATGGCGGCAATTACCGCAAGCATGGTGGCAGAACTGCGCGCAAAGACCGACGCACCGATGATGGAGTGCAAGAAGGCGCTGACGGAAGCCGACGGCGATCTGGCCAAGGCTGAAGAGCTGCTGCGCGTCAAGCTCGGCAACAAGGCGAGCAAGGCGGCATCGCGCGTGACGGCAGAAGGCGTCGTCGCATCGTTCGTCGGCGGCAACGCAGGCGCGCTGGTCGAGCTGAACTGCGAAACCGACTTCGTCGCGAAGAACGACGACTTCCTCGCGTTCTCGAAGACGGTTGCAGAACTCGTTGCAACGCAGAATCCGGCCGACGTGGCCGCGCTGTCGGCGCTGCCGCTCGAAGGCTCGACGGTCGACGCAGTGCGCCTGGCACTGATCGGCAAGATCGGCGAGAACGTGTCGATCCGCCGTTTCGTCCGTTTCGAAACCGCGAACAAGATCGCAACGTACCTGCACGGCGCGCGTATCGGCGTGATCGTCGAGTACACGGGCGCGGAAGAGCAGGTCGGCAAGGACGTCGCGATGCACATCGCTGCAATGAAGCCGGTCGCGCTGTCGTCGGCTGACGTGCCGGCGGAACTGATCGAGACGGAACGCCGCGTGGCCGAGCAGAAGGCTGCGGAATCGGGCAAGCCGGCCGAGATCGTCGCGAAGATGGTCGACGGCAGCGTCCAGAAGTACCTGAAGGAAGTGTCGCTGCTGAACCAGACGTTCGTGAAGAACGACAAGCAGACGATCGAACAGATGCTGAAGGCAGCGAATGCCGCAGTGCAGAAGTTCACGCTGTTCGTCGTCGGCGAAGGCATCGAGAAGCGCCAGGACGACTTCGCCGCCGAAGTGGCCGCGCAAGTCGCAGCAGCAAAGCAGCAGTAAGCAGCACGCAGCAAGCAAGTCAGGCAGTATCCGCGGCGGGCGTCCGCTCCGCCGCGGTCGGCGGTGCTGCCGGCCGGCCGGGAAACCCGGTCCGACCGTCGGCGCTTGCCCGAATCAGTATTTCGCCCCTACAGTTCGTGGTTGTCATCCTCTCGTCGCTCGGAAGCCCCTATGTCCAATGCCTATAAACGCGTCCTCCTCAAACTCTCCGGCGAAGCGCTGATGGGCGACGATGCCTTCGGCATCAATCGCGCGACGATCGAACGGATGGTGGCCGATATCGCTGAAGTCGTGCGTCTCGGTACGCAGCTCGCGGTCGTGATCGGCGGCGGTAACATTTTCCGCGGTGTCGCGGGCGGCGCGGCCGGCATGGACCGTGCGACCGCCGACTACATGGGGATGCTCGCGACGATGATGAACGCGCTGGCGCTGCAGGACGCGATGCGTCACGCGGGCATCGAGGCGCGCGTGCAGTCCGCGCTGCGGATGGACCAGGTCGTCGAGCCGTACATTCGCCCCCGCGCGATCCGTCAGCTCGAGGAAGGCCGCGTCGTGATCTTCGCGGCCGGCACGGGCAACCCGTTCTTCACGACGGACACGGCTGCCGCGCTGCGCGGTTCGGAAGTGGGCGCCGAGGTCGTGCTGAAGGCGACCAAGGTCGATGGCGTATATTCTGCCGATCCGAAGAAGGATCCGTCGGCCACGCGCTACACGACGATCACTTTCGACGAGGCGATCAGCCGCAACCTGCAGGTGATGGACGCGACGGCCTTCGCGCTGTGCCGCGACCAGAAGCTGCCGATTCGCGTGTTTTCGATCAACAAGCCGGGCGCGCTCAAGCGCATCGTGCTGGGCGAGGACGAAGGTACGCTCGTCCACGTGTAAACTCCCGTGGATGCGGGCAGGCGGCCGCGGCGCGCGAGATGCGCCGGGCAGGGCCCGCGTTCTTTGAAGGTTTGAAGGTTCGGAGGTTGAAATGAGTGTCGCTGATACCAAGAAGGGCGTCGAGCAAAAGATGCAGCGCTCGATCGAAGCGTTCAAGAACGATCTGGCAAAGATCCGTACGGGCCGTGCACACACCGGTCTGCTCGATCACGTGCAGGTCGACTACTACGGGTCGATGGTGCCGATCTCGCAGGTCGCGAACCTGACGCTCGTCGATGCGCGCACGATCGGCGTGCAGCCGTGGGAAAAGAACATGGTCGCGAAGGTCGAGAAGGCCATCCGCGAAGCCGATCTGGGCCTGAACCCGGCCACGTCGGGCGACCTGATTCGCGTGCCGATGCCCGCGCTGACGGAAGAGCGCCGCCGCGAGCTGACCAAGGTCGTGAAGAGCGAAGGCGAAACGGCCAAGGTCGCGATCCGCAACCTGCGCCGCGACGCGAACGAAGCGCTGAAGAAGCTCGTGAAGGACAAGGAAATCTCGGAAGACGACGAGCGCCGCGCGAGCGACGACGTGCAGAAGCTGACCGACAAGCACGTGGCCGAAGTCGACAAGCTCGTGCAGAGCAAGGAAGCCGAGATCATGACGGTCTGACGACCGTCCTCGCGCGCCGCCTTCTTCCCGCCTTACTGTCTCAACGGCCATGACTTATACCAGCTCTACCGTTCGCGTGCCTGACGTCGGCGTCGTGCCGCGTCACATCGCGATCATCATGGACGGCAACGGCCGTTGGGCGACCGAACGCCGCCTGCCGCGCGTCGCGGGGCATACCCGCGGCGTCGACGCCGTGCGGGCGGTGGTCGAGGGCTGCGCGCGCGCCGGCGTCGAATACCTGACGCTGTTTGCGTTCAGTTCGGAAAACTGGCGGCGCCCGACCGACGAAGTGTCGTTCCTGATGCGGCTCTTCATCACCGCGCTGGAGCGCGAGATCGGCAAGCTGCATGCGAACGGCATCCGCCTGCGTGTCGTCGGCGATCTCGAGCGCTTCGAGCCGCGCATCCGCGAACTGATTCGCCGCGCCGAAACCAAGACGGCGCGCAATACCCGCCTGACGCTCACCATCGCGGCCAACTACGGCGGCCGGTGGGACATCCTGCAGGCGACGAAGAAGCTCGTCGAGCAATCCGTGCGCGAGGGGCGCGAGGTCGAAGTGACCGAGGACGCCTTCGCGCCGCACCTGGCGATGGCCTATGCGCCGGAGCCGGACCTCTTCATCCGCACGGGCGGCGAGCAGCGCGTCAGCAACTTCCTGCTGTGGCAGCTCGCGTACGCCGAATTCTATTTCACCGACAAATACTGGCCGGATTTCGACGGCGCGGCACTGGCGGACGCGATGGCGTCGTATACGGAGCGCGAGCGCCGTTTCGGCCGCACGAGCGCCCAGCTCGAACCCCAATCGCAGAACGCCGATTCCCTTTCATGCTGAAAACCCGTGTGATCACGGCGATCGTGATGCTGGCCGTCCTGCTGCCGGTGACGCTGTTCGCACCGCTCGCCGCATTCGGCGCGCTGATCGGCGTCGTCCTCGTGTTCGCCGCGTGGGAATGGGCGCGCCTGCTGAAGCTTCGCGGCGCCGGCCCGATCGTCTATGCGGTCGTCGCGGCGCTTGCGCTCGCGGCTACGACGCCGCTCGGCGTCGACGCGGCGGCATCCCGTCCCCTTTTCATGGCCGCCGGCGTGTTCTGGCTGCTGGTCGGCCCGTTCGCGCTGCGGCGCAAGCCCGAACTCGCGGGCGGCGTATGGCGGCCGTTCCTGCTGGCCGCGGGCCTCGTGGTCTTTGCCGCCTGCTGGCATGCGCTCGTCGCGGCGCGCGCGCAGGGCGTTCCGTTCGTGCTGTCGCTGCTGCTGGTCGTCTGGCTGGCCGATATCGGCGCATACTTCGCGGGCAAGGCCTTCGGAAAGCGTAAACTGGCCGTCACGATCAGTCCCGGGAAGAGCTGGGAAGGCGCGATCGGCGGCTGGCTGGCCGTGCTGGTCGTTGCCGGCGCGGCAATGGCTGCGCACGCGTTCGAACCGACCCTGTTTTCTGCATTTGCCGCGCGCTACGGGATGCCGGGCGCGTGGGCCGCACTGACCCTGCTGGTCGCGTACAGCGTGATCGGCGACCTGTTCGAGTCGCTGTTGAAGCGGCAGGCGGGCGTGAAGGATTCGAGCGGACTGCTGCCTGGCCATGGCGGCGTGCTCGACCGTGTCGACGCGCTGCTGCCGGTGCTGCCGCTCGCGATGCTGCTGCTTGGTTAAACCACTAATTCTGTTATGCAAAAACGTCTGACATTGCTCGGTTCCACGGGCTCGATCGGAGACAGCACGCTCGACGTGGTCGCGCGCCATCCCGAGCGCTTCTCGGTCTACGCGCTGACCGCCCACCGCAACGGCGACAAACTGGTCGAGCAGTGCCTGCGTTTCACGCCCGAGGTGGCGGTGGTCGGCGATGCCGCGACGGCCGCGCAGGTCGATGTGAAGCTGCGCGCGGCGGGCAGCAGGACGACCGTGCTGCACGGGCCGCAGGCGCTCGTCGACGTGTCGAAGAGCGACGGCTGCGACACGGTGGTCGCGGCGATCGTCGGCGCGGCCGGCCTCGCGCCGAGCCTCGCGGCCGCGCGTGCCGGCAAGCGCATCCTGCTGGCGAACAAGGAAGCGCTGGTGATGTCGGGCGCGATCTTCATGGACGCCGTGCGCGACCATGGCGCGATCCTGCTGCCGGTCGACAGCGAACACAATGCGATCTTCCAGTGCATGCCGCGCGAAGCCACCGAGCACGGCGGGATCTCGAAGATCATCCTGACCGCGTCGGGTGGCCCGTTCCGCACGCGCGAGCCGGCCACGCTCGTCGACGTGACGCCGGACGAGGCATGCAAGCACCCGAACTGGGTGATGGGCCGCAAGATCTCGGTCGATTCCGCGACGATGATGAACAAGGGCCTCGAGGTGATCGAGGCGCACTGGATCTTCGGGCTGCCGGGCGACCGGATCGACGTGCTGATCCATCCGCAGAGCGTGATCCACTCGCTGGTGTCGTACCGCGACGGCTCGGTGCTCGCGCAGCTCGGCAACCCCGACATGCGCACGCCGATCGCGCACGCGCTCGCGTTTCCCGATCGCGTCGATGCGGGCGTCGACCAGCTCGACCTCGCGCAGATCGCCCAGCTGTCGTTCGAGAAGCCCGATTACGCACGCTTCCCGTGCCTCGCGCTCGCACTGAAGGCGCTCGAGGAGGGTGGCATCGCGAGCGCCGCATTGAACGCGGCGAACGAAGTGGCGGTCGAAGCGTTTCTCGAGCGCCGGATCGGCTTCATGGCGATCGCGGCGACGGTCGATGCGGTGCTCAACACGCTGCCGAACCGTGCGCCCGACGGGCTCGAGGACGTCCTGGCGGCGGATACCGAGGCACGCCGCCTCGCCGCCGCGATCATTGCGAAAGCGCCTGCGCCACGCGTGGAGCGCACTGTCTGAATGGGGTGCTCATGAACGTGCTGGTCGAACTGATCGCGTTTGCGGTGGCGATCGGGGTGCTGGTCGTCGTGCATGAGTACGGACATTATCGCGTCGCGCGCTGGTGCGGCGTGAAGGTGCTGCGTTTCTCGATCGGCTTCGGCCAGCCCGTCGCGCGCTGGGTGAGCCGCCGGACGGGCACCGAGTGGACGCTGTCCGCGCTGCCGCTCGGCGGTTACGTGAAGATGCTCGACGAGCGCGATCCCGGCCCGGGCATCCGGCCGGAAGAGCTCGGGCAGGCGTTCAACCGGCAGTCGGTCTACAAGCGCATCGCGATCGTTGCGGCCGGACCGATTGCGAACTTCCTGTTGGCAATTGTGCTTTTTTCCGTCGTATTCGCCACCGGTGTAAACGAGCCGGCGGCGATCGTCGCTCCGCCGGCCGCCGGCACGGCGGCGGCGCGCGCGGGCTTCGACGGCGGCGAGACGATCGTGTCGATCCGCAACGTGCACGCGGGCGACGCGCAGGGCGGCGGGTTCGAGCCGGTGCGGTCGTGGTCGGACCTGCGCTGGAAGTTGCTGGCGGCCGCGTTCGATCACCGCGAAATCGTGCTCGGCGCGCGCGACGGCAACACGACGTTCGATTTCCGCGTCGATCTCCGTAATATTCCCGAAAGCCAGCTCGACGACGACTTCATGGCCCGTCTCGGCTTCGAGGCCGGCGGCGGCACGCTGTCGGTCGCATCGGTGCAGCCCGGCAGCGCGGCGGAGCAGGCGGGCCTGAAGGCCGGCGACAAGCTGGTCGCGCTGGACGGCAAGCCGATCGCCGGCGCGGCGCGCTTCATCGATTTCGTCAAGCACCACGCGGGCGCGCCGCTCGACCTGCAGATCGAGCGCAATGGCGCCGCACGGGCGGTGTCGATCGTGCCGCAGATGCAGCGCGACGACGAGTCGGGGCAGCAGGTCGGGCGCATCGGTGCGGCGCTGGCGATGCAGGCGCCGTCGGTCGACGTGCGCTACGGGCCGATCGAGAGCCTGCGGCTCGGCGCGCACCGCACGTGGGACATCTCCGTGTATTCGCTGCGGATGTTCGGGCGGATGATCACGGGCAATGCGTCGCTGAAAAACCTGTCCGGCCCCGTGACGATCGCCGACTACGCGGGCAAGAGCGCGCGGCTCGGTCCGTCCGCCTTCCTGTCGTTCCTCGCCCTTGTCAGCATTAGCCTTGGCGTCCTGAACTTGTTGCCGATTCCCGTTTTGGACGGGGGGCATCTGTTATATTATGCGGTTGAAGCCGCGACCGGGAAAGCCGTCTCGGAGCGCTGGCAGCTGATTCTGCAAAGAGCCGGGTTGATCTGCATCGTCGCATTGTCGGCGATCGCGCTGTTCAACGATCTGGCTCGGTTAATCCATTTTTGAAGCGTCAGGCGGCGGCCGCTCGGCAGCCGCCTGATTTGATGCAGCTAAATATTGGGGATGCATGTTGTTCAAACCTCATCGCTTTGTACCTAAGACAGTTGCAGCGGCCGCGCTCGCCGCGCACGGCCTCGCGGCGCATGCAGCGGCACCGTTCGTGGTGCAAGACATCAAGATCGAGGGGCTGCAGCGCGTCGAAGCGGGGTCGGTGTTCGCCTATCTGCCGATCAAGCAGGGCGATACCTTCACGGACGACAAGGCATCCGAAGCAATCCGCGCGCTGTACGCGACGGGCTTTTTCAACGACGTGCGCATTGCCACGCAGGGCAATGTCGTGATCGTGCAGGTGCAGGAGCGGCCGGCCATCGCGTCGATCGACTTCACCGGCACGAAGGAGTTCGACAAGGACAACCTGACGAAGGCGCTGCGCGCGGTCGGTCTCGCCGACGGTCGCTACTACGACAAGGCGCTCGTCGACAAGGCGGAGCAGGAACTCAAGCGCCAGTACCTGACGCGCGGCTTCTATGCGGCCGAGGTCAAGACGACGATCACGCCGGTCGACGCGAACCGCGTGTCGATCCTGTTCGCGGTGGCCGAAGGCCCGAGCGCGAAGATCCGCCAGATCAACTTCATCGGCAACAAGGCATTCAGCACCAGCAAGCTGCGTGACGAGATGCAGCTGTCGACGCCGAACTGGTTCTCGTGGTACACGAAGAACGACCTGTACTCGAAGGAAAAGCTGACGGGCGACCTCGAGGCCGTGCGCTCGTACTACCTGAACCGCGGCTATCTCGAGTTCAACATCGAGTCGACCCAGGTGTCGATCTCGCCCGACAAGAAGGACATGTACCTGACGGTCACGCTGCACGAAGGCGAACCGTACACGGTGTCGGGCATCAAGCTGTCGGGCAACCTGCTCGATCGCGAGGCCGAACTCAACAAGCTGGTCAAGATCAAGGCGGGCGACCGCTTCTCGGCCGAAAAGCTGCAGCAGACCACGAAGTCGATCGTCGACAAGCTCGGCGAATACGGCTATGCGTTCGCGACCGTCAACGCGCAGCCGGACATCGACCAGGCGAACCACAAGGTGAACCTGAACCTCGTCGTCGATCCGAGCCGCCGCGTGTACGTGCGCCGCATCAACGTCGTCGGCAACACGCGCACGCGCGATGAAGTGGTACGCCGCGAAATGCGCCAGCTCGAAAGCTCGTGGTTCGATTCGAACCGCCTCGCGCTGTCGAAGGATCGCGTGAACCGCCTCGGCTACTTCACCAACGTCGACGTGACGACGGTGCCGGTCGAAGGCACGAACGACCAGGTCGACGTGAACGTGAAGGTCGACGAAAAGCCGACCGGCGCAATTACGCTGGGCGCGGGCTTCTCGTCGACGGACAAGGTCGTGCTGTCGGCCGGCGTGTCGCAGGACAACGTGTTCGGTTCGGGTACGAGCCTGTCGGTGAACGTCAACACCGCAAAGAGCTACCGCACGCTGACCGTCACGCAGGTCGATCCGTATTTCACGGTCGACGGCATCAAGCGGATCACGGACGTCTACTACCGCACGTACCAGCCGCTCTACTATTCGACCAACTCGAGCTTCCGGATCATCAGCGCCGGCGGCAACCTGAAGTTCGGCATCCCGTTCTCGGAAGTCGACACCGTCTATTTCGGCGCGGGCCTGGAGCAGAACCGCCTCGACGTCGATGCGAACACGCCGCAGAGCTACCAGGATTACGTGACCGAGTTCGGCCGTGTGTCGAACACGGTGCCGCTGACGGTCGCGTGGTCGCGCGACGCACGTGACAGCGCGCTGATTCCGAGCCGCGGCTACTTCACGCAGGCGAACATGGAGTACGGCGTGCCGGTCGGCAAGATCCAGTACTACAAGGCCGACCTGCAGGCCCAGTACTACTACTCGTTCTCGCGCGGCTTCATCCTGGGCATGAACCTGCAGGGCGGCTACGGCAACGGTATCGGCAACCCGTACCCGATCTTCAAGAACTACTACGCGGGCGGTATCGGCTCCGTGCGGGGCTACGAGCCGAGCTCGCTGGGCCCGCGCGACACGAAGACGAACGACCCGATCGGCGGCTCGAAGATGGTCGTTGGCAACATCGAACTGACGTTCCCGCTGCCGGGCACCGGCTACGACCGGACGCTGCGCGTGTTCACGTTCCTCGACGGCGGTAACGTGTGGGGTAACGCGCCGGGCGGCACGAGTACGGGCGCCAACGGCCTGCGGTACGGCTACGGTGTGGGTCTTGCGTGGATCTCGCCGATTGGCCCGCTGAAGCTCAGCCTCGGTTTCCCGCTGCAGAAGCACGAGGGCGACCAGTACCAGAAATTCCAGTTCCAGATCGGGACGGCGTTCTGACGGAACGCATGACAACAGCAACGAGAGGGTAATTTTGCTAACCGGTAAGTTTTCGAAACGAGTGATGTGCGCGCTGACCGTTGCGCTGGCCCTGGGCGCGGCGACGGTGCACGCACAGGACGTCGCCCGCATCGCGGCGGTCAATTCGGATCGGATCCTGCGCGAGTCAGCGCCCGCGAAGGCGGCGCAGACGAAGCTCGAAGCCGAGTTCGCGAAGCGTGACAAGGATCTGCAGGACCTGGCAGCGCGGCTGAAATCGATGTCCGATTCGCTGGACAAGAACGGCGCGTCGCTGTCGGCGGCCGACCGCGCGCAGAAACAGCGCGATCTCGCCCAGCTCGATACCGACTTTCAGCGCAAGCAGCGCGAGTTCCGCGAAGACCTGAACCAGCGCCGCAACGAGGAACTGGCGGCCGTGCTCGAGAAGGCGAACAAGGTCATCAAGCAGATCGCCGAGCAGCAGAATTACGACCTGATCGTGCAGGAAGCCGTGTACGTCAGCCCGCGCATCGACATCACCGACAAGGTGCTCAAGGCGCTCGCGTCCGGCTCGACGAACTGAACGGAGCAGACGACGAATGGCATTGACGCTTGAGGAACTCGTAAAGCGGTTCGGCGGCGAGATCGCCGGCGACGCACAGTGCAAGGTCGGCGGGCTCGCGCCGCTCGACCAGGCAGGCCCGCAGCAGCTCGCGTTCCTCGCGAATCCGAAGTACCTGTCGCAGGTCGAGTCGACCCGCGCCGGCGCGGTGCTGATCGCGCCGAAGGATCTCGAAAAGCTGGGCGCGGCCGCGATCGGCCGGCCGGACGGCCCGCGCGGCTTCATCGTGACGCCGAATCCGTACGCGTACTTCGCGCGCGTCGCGCAGATGTTCATCGATCTGGCCGCGCCGCCGCGCGCGGCGGGCGTGCATCCGAGCGCGACGATCGATCCGGCCGCCCAGGTCGCCGCGAGCGCGGTGATCGGTCCGCACGTGACGGTCGAGGCCGGCGCGGTGATCGAAGACGGCGTGCAACTCGACGCGAACGTGTTCGTCGGCCGCGGTACGACGGTCGGCGCGGGCTCGCACCTGTATCCGAACGCATCGGTGTACCACGGCTGCAAGATCGGCCCGCGCGCGATCATCCACGCGGGCGCCGTGATCGGCTCCGATGGCTTCGGCTTCGCGCCGGATTTCGTCGGCGACGGCGAGGCGCGCACCGGCAGCTGGGTCAAGATCCCGCAGGTCGGCGGTGTAACGATCGGCCCGGACGTCGAGATCGGCGCGAACACGACGATCGATCGCGGCGCGATGGCGGACACCGTCATCGAGGCATGCGTGAAGATCGACAACCAGGTCCAGATCGGCCACAACTGCCGGATCGGCGCCTACACGGTGATCGCCGGCAGCGCGGGCATCGCGGGCAGCACGACGATCGGCCGCCACTGCATGATCGGCGGCGCGGCCGGGATCGCCGGCCACGTGACGCTCGGCGACTACGTCATCATCACCGCGAAGTCGGGCGTATCGAAATCGCTGCCGAAAGCCGGCATCTATACCAGCGCGTTCCCGGCCGTCGACCACGGCGAGTGGAACAAGAGCGCTGCGCTCGTGCGCAACCTCGACAAGCTGCGCGACCGCATCAAGGCGCTCGAAGCCGCGCTCGCCGCCCAGGGCGGCACGCAAGCCTGAGCGCATCATGCGAGACCTCGAACCGGGCACGGCCAGCGCAACCGGCCCGGTTTGCCAGACTGGGCCGCATGGCGGCCCGCTTCAGCCTTTGCATCACCACCGCGCAGCATTTGCGTGAGACGAACCATCATGAGCACTGAAAAAATCAATCTCGACATCCACAAGATCCTCACGCTGCTGCCGCATCGCTACCCGATTCTGCTCGTCGATCGCGTGCTCGAACTCGAACCGCACAAGGGAATCAAAGCGCTGAAGAACGTGTCGATCAACGAGCCGTTCTTCCAGGGACATTTCCCGAAGCGGCCGGTGATGCCGGGCGTGCTGATCCTCGAGGCGCTCGCGCAGGCCGCGGCGCTGCTGACCTTCTCGGAAGAGCAGCCGAAGGACCCTGAGAATACGCTGTACTACTTCGTCGGGATCGACGGCGCACGCTTCAAGCGCCCGGTCGAGCCGGGCGACCAACTGATTCTGAACGTGACGTTCGAACGCTACATCCGCGGCATCTGGAAGTTCAAGGCGGTGGCGGAAGTGGACGGCAAGGTGGCGGCGGAAGCCGAACTGATGTGCACGGTCAAGACGACCGACGTGGCGCCCTGAGCGGCGCGGCACGCACAGGCAACGCAACGCGACACATCACATCGAGAGGCAACGGCGCATGACCAGGATTCATCCCACCGCGATTGTCGAACCGGGCGCGCAGATCGACGAATCGGTCGAGATCGGTCCGTACGCGATCGTCGGTCCGCACGTTACGATCGGCGCGCGTACGACGATCGGCTCGCACAGCGTGATCGAAGGCCATACGACGCTCGGCGAGGACAACCGCATCGGCCATTACGCGTCGGTCGGCGGCCGTCCGCAGGACATGAAGTACAAGGACGAGCCGACGCGGCTCGTGATCGGCAGCCGCAACACGATCCGCGAATTCACGACGATCCACACGGGTACCGTGCAGGATGGCGGCGTGACGACGCTCGGCGACGACAACTGGATCATGGCCTATGTGCACATCGGTCATGACTGCCGCGTCGGCAGCCACGTGATCCTGTCGAGCAACGCGCAGATGGCCGGCCACGTCGAGATCGGCGACTGGGCGATCGTCGGCGGGATGTCGGGCGTTCACCAGTTCGTGCGCATCGGTGCGCACTCGATGCTGGGCGGCGCATCGGCGCTCGTGCAGGACGTGCCGCCGTTCGTGATCGCGGCCGGCAACAAGGCCGAGCCGCACGGGATCAACGTCGAAGGGTTGCGCCGGCGCGGCTTCTCGCCCGACGCGATCTCCGCGCTGCGCAGCGCGTATCGCCTGCTGTACAAGAACGGCCTGTCGCTCGAGGAAGCGAAAGCGCAGTTGCGCGAGCTGGCGGTGGCGGGCGGCGAGGGCGACGTGCCCGTGAAGGCGCTCGTCGAGTTCATCGACGCGTCGCAACGCGGCATCATCCGCTAAGCGATGCCGCTTCCGACCAATCAGCTCCGGCTCGCGATGGTGGCGGGCGAACCGTCGGGCGACCTGCTCGCGGCGTCGCTGCTCGGCGGGCTGCGCGAGCGGCTGCCCGAAGCGGCCCAGTACTACGGGATCGGCGGGCAGCGCATGATCGCGCAGGGCTTCGATTCGCACTGGCAGATGGACAAGCTGACCGTGCGCGGCTATGTCGAGGCGCTGGGCCAGATTCCCGAGATCCTGCGGATTCGCGGCGAGCTGAAGCGCCAGTTGCTCGCCGAGCGGCCGGACGCCTTCATCGGCGTCGACGCGCCCGACTTCAACTTCAACGTCGAGCAGGCCGCGCGCGACGCGGGCATCCCGTCGATCCACTTCGTGTGCCCGTCCATCTGGGCGTGGCGCGGCGGTCGGATCAAGAAGATTGCGAAGTCCGTCGACCACATGCTGTGCCTGTTCCCGTTCGAGCCGGCGCTTCTCGACAAGGCGGGCGTCGCGTCGACCTACGTCGGCCATCCGCTGGCCGACGAGATTCCGCTCGAACCCGATACGCACGGCGCACGTATCGCGCTGGGACTGCCGGCCGACGGCCCCGTGATCGCGGTGCTGCCGGGCAGCCGGCGCTCGGAAATCGGGTTGATCGGCCCGACCTTCTTCGCGGCGATGGCGCTGATGCAGCAACGCGAGCCCGGCGTGCGGTTCGTGATGCCGGCGGCGACGCCCGCGCTGCGCGAGCTGCTGCGGCCGCTCGTCGACGCGCATCCGCAGCTCGCGCTGACGATCACCGACGGCCGCTCGCAGGTCGCGATGACGGCGGCCGACGCGATCCTCGTGAAGAGCGGCACGGTGACGCTGGAAGCCGCGCTGCTGAAGAAGCCGATGGTGATCTCGTACAAGGTGCCCTGGCTGACCGGGCAGATCATGCGCCGGCAGGGCTACCTGCCGTATGTCGGCTTGCCGAACATCCTCGCGGGGCGTTTCGTCGTGCCCGAGCTGCTGCAGCATTTCGCGACGCCCGAGGCGCTCGCCGATGCGACGCTTACGCAGCTGCGCGACGACGCGAACCGCCGCACGCTGACCGACGTCTTTACCGAAATGCATCTTTCGCTGCGGCAGAACACGGCCGTGAAGGCGGCCGAAGCGGTCGTGCGCGTGCTCGAACAACGCAAGAGGCGCGTATGACGGCGGCACGCACACCACGCCGCCGTGCGTCGAGCGACATGCAGGGCGGCCTCGACTTCAGCCGGCCCGACGAGATCGTCTGCGGGGTCGACGAGGCGGGCCGCGGCCCGCTCGCGGGTCCGGTAGTGGCCGCCGCGGTGATCCTCGATCCGGCGCAGCCGATCGACGGCCTCGACGATTCGAAGGCGCTGTCCGCGAAGAAGCGCGACGCACTGTACGACCTGATCGTCGCGCGTTCGCGCGCGTACTGCGTCGCGTCGGCGAGCGTCGACGAAATCGATACGCTGAACATCCTGCATGCGACGATGCTCGCGATGAAGCGGGCTGTCGAGGGCCTGTCGGTCTTGCCGACGCTCGCGCAGATCGACGGCAACCGCTGCCCGACGCTGACGGTGCGCGCCGAGGCGATCGTCAGCGGCGACGCACTCGTGCCGAGCATCTCGGCCGCGTCGATCCTCGCGAAGGTCACGCGCGACCGCATGCTCGTCGACCTGCATGAACGTTTCCCGGTGTACGGCTTCAACGTGCATGCGGGCTACGGCACCGCGAAACACCTTGCCGCGCTGCGCGAGCACGGGCCGTGCGAAGCGCACCGTCGCTCGTTCGCACCGGTTCGCGCCGCACTTGATCTGATTCGATGAAAAGCATCACCTCTCGCGACAACCCGCTGTACAAGCGCCTGAAGGCGCTCGCGGGCTCCACGTCGCATCAGCGCCGCAGCGGCCAGGCGCTGCTCGAAGGATTCCATCTCGCGAGCGCGTACCTCGATACGGGCGCAATGCCGGAGCTGTGTGTCGCGACCGAAGGGGCGCTCGGCCACGCCGAGGCGCAGGCGATCGTCGCGCGCATCGACGCGCAGCGGGTCGTCACGCTGCCCGACGCGCTGTTCGGGCAGTTGTCGAACGTCGTCAGCGGCGTCGGCTTCCTGCTGCTCGTCGACCGGCCCGCGCAGCCGCTGCCGGCGCGCGTCGCGCATACGTCGGTCGTGCTCGACGGCGTGCAGGATGCCGGCAACGTCGGCTCGATCCTGCGCAGCGCGGCGGCCGCGGGCGTGCGCCACGTGTTCTGTGCGCCGGGCACTGCGTACGCCTGGTCGTCGAAGGTGCTTCGCTCGGGTATGGGCGCACATTTCCTGTTGTCGATCCACGAGGACGTCGAAGCCGCCGCGCTCGCCGAGCGTCTCGACGTACCGGTTGCACTGACCGATTCGCACGGCGCGCAGGCGCTTTACGAGTGCGACCTGTCGGGCCCCGTGGCGTGGGTGTTCGGCAACGAAGGGGCGGGTGTGTCGGCATACTGGCGCGAGGTGGCCACGCATCGCGTGACGATTCCGCAGCCGGGCGGGATGGAGTCGCTGAACGTCGCGGCGGCGGCGGCGGTCTGCCTGTTCGAGCAGGTGCGCCAGCAACGGCGCGGGTGACGGCCGGACGCGCACTCCGGGTACGACGAAAAAAGGCCGCGTTCATGAACGCGGCCTTTGCGTTTGCAGCGGCGGCCGCGCGGCCGCCGGCGCTCAGTACGACTGCCGGTCGAGACGGATTTCCTGCAGGATGGTCGTCGCGATTTCCTCGATCGACTTGTGCGTCGACGACAGCCACTTGATCCCCTCGCGGCGCATCATCGCCTCGGCCTCGTTGATCTCGTAGCGGCAATTCTCGGGCGCCGCATACTTGCTGCCCGGCCGGCGCTCGTTGCGGATCTCCGACAGGCGCTGCGGGTCGATCGACAGCCCGAACAGCTTCTCGCGGTGCGCGGCGAGCGCCGACGGCAGCTTGCCGCGCTCGAAGTCTTCCGGAATCAGCGGGTAGTTCGCGGCTTTCACGCCATACTGCATCGCGAGATACAGGCTCGTCGGCGTCTTGCCGCTGCGCGACACGCCGACGAGGATCACGTCGGCTTCCGACAGGTTGCGGTTCGACTGGCCGTCGTCGTGCGCGAGCGAGAAGTTGATCGCCTCGATCCGGGTCTTGTATTCCTCGGTGTCCGCGTTCTGGTGGCCGCGACCCATCGCGTGACTCGACTTGAGCTCCAGTTCCTGCTCGAGCGGCTCGACGAAGCGCTGGAACATGTCGAGCACGAGTGCGTTCGAACGCTTGACGATGTCGTTCGATTCGCTGTCGACGAGCGTCGTGAACACGATCGCGCGGCGGCCGTCGTGCACGGCGGCCTCGTTGATCTTTTCGACGGTCGCGTAGGCCTTGTCGAGCGAGTCGACGAACGGCACGCGCACGAGACGGAATTTCTGGTCGAACTGGGAGAGGATCGAGTGCGCGAAGGTTTCGGCAGTGATCCCGGTGCCGTCGGAGACGATGAATACGGTAGGCAGCATGAATCTGGGCGTCGAACGTGAAGGGCGGTTGCGCGGGCGGCTGGAGGTTCGCCTCCAGGCGCAGTGACAAGGTCGCGCCACATCCGGCAGCCGGCACGGTAGAATAGCGGCAACCTGTTGGATAAGCAATTGCGGGGGCAGGGCGCGAACGGCGCCCCCGGCTGCGCCGCCCGATTCGAAAATTCCCGGCAAGTTTGGCGATATGGCTGCAACCATCGCCCTTCTGCCGGGATTTTTGCAAATCGGGTCGGAATATTTTTCGCCGCTGCGAGTGTTTATCTAACAGGTTGCGCAAGACGCGCCGCGCTTTTTTGCAAGCGCCCGCGTTCGAGCCCACTTGCGCGATCGAGCATTTTTTTCACACTTAGGGGCTTGTATGACTAACGCAGCAAACGTCGCAAAGGACCAGGCGTATGTAATTCCGTTCGAGCAGTTGCGGATGACCGATGTGGAGATCGTGGGCGGCAAGAATGCGTCGCTCGGCGAGATGATCAGCCAGCTTTCCGAGGCAGGCGTTCGCGTACCCACCGGTTTCGCCACGACCGCGCTCGCGTTCCGCGATTTCCTCAAGCACAACGACCTGACCGATCGTATCGCCAAGCGTCTCGAGTCGCTCGACATCGACGACGTGAAGGCGCTCGCGGAAGCCGGCGCCGAAATCCGCAAGTGGATCGTCGACGCGCCGATGCAGGCCCGCCTCGAGCAGGAAATCCGCGCGCAGTTCGAAGTCCTGAAGAATGGTTCGCCGAGCGAGCTGTCGTTCGCCGTGCGTTCGTCCGCGACCGCGGAAGACCTGCCCGACGCATCGTTCGCCGGCCAGCAGGAGTCGTACCTGAACGTCGTCGGCATCGAGGACGTGCTCGACCGCATGAAGCACGTGTTCGCGTCGCTGTATAACGACCGCGCGATCTCGTATCGCGTGCACAAGGGCTTCACGCACGCCGAGGTCGCGCTGTCGGCCGGCGTGCAGCGCATGGTCCGCTCGGACGTCGGCGCAGCCGGCGTGATGTTCACGATCGACACCGAATCGGGCTTCAAGGACGCCGTGTTCATCACGTCGAGCTACGGCCTGGGTGAAACGGTCGTGCAGGGCGCGGTGAACCCGGACGAGTTCTATGTGTTCAAGACGACGCTCGCCCAGGACAAATACCCGATCATCCGCCGCTCGATCGGCTCGAAGCTGATCAAGATGGAGTTCACGCAGCCGGGCGAGCCGGGCCGCGTGAAGACGGTCGACGTATCGCACGAACAGCGCAACCGCTACTCGATCACCGACGAAGACGTGATCGAGCTGGCGAAGTACGCGGTCATCATCGAGAAGCACTACCAGCGTCCGATGGACATCGAGTGGGGCAAGGACGGCCGCGACGGCAAGATCTTCATCCTGCAGGCGCGCCCGGAAACCGTGAAGAGCCAGGCAACCGGCAAGGCCGAGCAGCGCTTCAAGCTGAAGGGCCAGTCGCAGGTGCTGGCGACGGGCCGCGCGATCGGCCAGAAGATCGGCGCGGGCCCCGTGCGCGTGATCCAGGATCCGTCGGAAATGGAACGTGTGCAGCCGGGCGACGTGCTGGTGGCCGACATGACCGACCCGAACTGGGAGCCGGTAATGAAGCGTGCGGCCGCGATCGTCACAAACCGTGGCGGACGGACCTGCCACGCGGCGATCATCGCGCGTGAGCTCGGCGTGCCGGCAGTGGTCGGCTGCGGCGATGCGACCGACATCCTGAAGGACGGCGCGCTCGTCACCGTGTCGTGCGCGGAAGGCGACGAAGGCAAGATCTACGACGGCCTGCTCGAGACGGAAGTCACGGAAGTGCAGCGCGGCGAACTGCCGGAAATCCCGGTCAAGATCATGATGAACGTCGGCAACCCGCAGCTCGCGTTCGACTTCTCGCAACTGCCGAACGGCGGCGTGGGTCTCGCGCGTCTCGAGTTCATCATCAACAACAACATCGGCGTTCACCCGAAGGCGATCCTCGAGTACCCGAACATCGACCAGGATCTGAAGAAGGCCGTCGAGAGCGTCGCGCGCGGTCATGCGTCGCCGCGTCAGTTCTACGTCGACAAGCTGACGGAAGGTGTCGCGACGATCGCGGCGGCGTTCTATCCGAAGCCCGTGATCGTGCGTCTGTCCGACTTCAAGTCGAACGAGTACAAGAAGCTGATCGGCGGTTCGCGTTACGAGCCGGACGAGGAAAACCCGATGCTGGGCTTCCGCGGCGCGTCGCGCTACATCGCCGAAGACTTCGCGCAGGCATTCGAGATGGAGTGCCGTGCACTGAAGCGCGTGCGCGACGAAATGGGCCTGACCAACGTCGAGATCATGGTGCCGTTCGTGCGGACCGTGAAGCAGGCGGAACGTGTCGTCGGCCTGCTCGAGAAGTTCGGCCTGAAGCGCGGCGAAAACGGCCTGCGCCTCGTGATGATGTGTGAAGTCCCGACCAACGCGATCCTCGCCGAAGATTTCCTGCAGTTCTTCGACGGTTTCTCGATCGGCTCGAACGACCTCACGCAGCTCACGCTCGGCCTCGACCGCGATTCGGGCATGGAACTGCTGGCCGTCGACTTCGACGAGCGCGACCCGGCCGTCAAGTTCCTGCTGAAGCGTGCGATCGACACCTGCCGCAGGATGGGCAAGTACGTCGGCATCTGCGGCCAGGGCCCGTCCGATCACCCGGACTTCGCGCAGTGGCTGACCGACGAAGGCATCGTGTCGATCTCGCTGAACCCCGACACGATCATCGATACGTGGCAGGCGCTCGCGAACCGGAAGTAACGTCCGGTAACGCATCCTCGGCGAAAGGGCGGTGGCACCGCGCTTTCGCTGAAGGCAAAATGCAAGCTTCATGCTATAAACACCCCGGTAGCACCGGGGTGTTTTTGTTTGTCGGTACGCGTCGGGCCGATCCAGGCGGGTCGACCGCCCCCTCGGCGCGACGAACATGTCGATCCGGAGCCGCGCTTCGGCGCGTACTCCGGCCTCATGCGAAGCAGCGAGCGTGAGCGACGTTTTTCTGGAGACCACAATGATGTCGGGGCATCTGTTCTGGTGGGTCGCGGTAGGCGTGCTGGTCGTGGCCGAGTTGCTCACGGGCACGTTCTACCTGCTGATGATCGCGCTCGGCTTTCTCGCGGGCGGCCTGCTGCAGCTGGCCGGATTCGCGCCGCACGTGCAGTTCGGCGCGGCGGCCGCGGTCGCGATCGTCGCGATGATCGTGCTGCGGCGTTCGGGGCTAGGCCGCAAGCAGAAGCGCGACACGTCGACGAATCCCGACGTCAATCTCGATATCGGCTCGACCGTCACGGTCGATGCATGGCGTGACGGCCGCGCCCGCGTGCAGTATCGCGGCGCCGACTGGGACGTCGAGCTCGCGAACGGCGAGCGCACCGATGCGCACGTGTATCAGGTAAGCGCCGTACGCGGCAATTGTCTCGTGGTCGTGGCGAAACCCGCGGGCTGACCGCCTGCCGGTACAACAAGGAGGGAATATTTCATGGATTCGCTGATCATCTGGGTTGTCCTGCTCGTCATCGCGATCGTGATCGTGTCGAAGACGGTGAAGATCGTGCCGCAACAGCACGCGTGGGTGCTCGAACGCTTCGGGCGCTATCACGCGACGCTGTCGCCGGGGCTGAACATCGTGCTGCCGTTTGTCGATCGCATCGCCTACCGGCACGTGCTGAAGGAAATTCCGCTCGACGTGCCGAGCCAGGTCTGTATCACGCGCGACAACACGCAGTTGCAGGTCGACGGCGTGCTGTACTTCCAGGTGACCGATCCGATGAAGGCGTCGTACGGGTCGAGCAACTTCGTGCTCGCGATCACGCAGCTCGCGCAAACGACGTTGCGTTCGGTGGTCGGCAAGCTCGAGCTCGACAAGACGTTCGAGGAGCGCGACTTCATCAACCACAACATCGTGTCGGCGCTCGATCAGGCCGCGGCGAACTGGGGCGTGAAGGTCCTGCGTTACGAGATCAAGGATCTCACGCCGCCGAAGGAAATCCTGCATGCGATGCAGGCGCAGATCACCGCCGAGCGTGAAAAGCGCGCGCTGATCGCCGCGTCGGAAGGCCGCAAGCAGGAGCAGATCAACCTCGCGTCGGGTGCGCGCGAGGCGGCGATCCAGAAATCCGAAGGCGAGCGGCAGGCCGCGATCAACCAGGCGCAGGGCCAGGCAGCCGCGATTCTGGCGGTGGCCGAGGCGAACGCGCAGGCGATCCAGAAGATCGCGCAGGCGATCCAGTCGCAGGGCGGGATGGACGCGGTGAACCTGAAGGTCGCCGAGCAATATGTCGGCGCGTTCTCGAATCTCGCGAAGCAGGGCAATACGCTGATCGTGCCGTCGAACCTGTCGGATCTCGGCACCGCGATCTCGTCGGCGCTGACGATCGTCAAAAACGCGGGGTCGGCCGCCGGCGGGAAGGCCTGAGCCGCACCCGCCAGGTGCGGCGGGCCTGCGCGGCGCGCGATCGGCCTGCGGCGAATCGTCGCGCGGCCGGGGCGTGGGAGATGCCCCGGCCATGCCTGTCGCCGGCCGAAGCGGGCGATTGCGTGCCGGCCGCGGCCCCGGTTAAAGCCGGGTGGCCGGCATCCACGCTTTGCCCGTACAACGCAACACGGCCCGCTTCGAGCGGGCCGTGTCGTTTGTGACGCGCGCGGTGCGTGTCAGGTGCCGGCGCGCATGATGCGCGCCTTTTCGCGTTCCCAGTCGCGCTTCTTCTCGGTTTCACGCTTGTCGTGCAGCTTCTTGCCCTTCGCGAGCGCGATGTCGCATTTCACGCGACCGCCCTTGTAGTGGAAGTTCAGCGGCACGAGCGTGTAACCGCGCTGCTCGACCTTGCCGATCAGCTTCTTGATTTCCTCGCGGTGCAGCAGCAGCTTGCGCGTGCGTACCGGGTCGGGCTTGATGTGCGTCGAGGCTTCGGGCAGCGGGCTGATATGGGTACCGATCAGGAAGATCTCGGCGTTCTTCACGACGACGTAGCCTTCCTTGATCTGGCCGCGCCCGGCGCGCAGCGCCTTGACTTCCCAGCCCTCGAGCACGAGCCCCGCCTCGTAGCGTTCCTCGATGTGATAATCGAAGTGCGCTTTCCTGTTGTCGATGATGCTCATGAAAGGATCGGGCCAACTCGTTTAAAATCACGATTTTAGCAAAGCGGGGCGGGAATCGCCCGGCTTGCGTTCTCACCTAGAGCGATGCCGCGCGATTTATGGCAGATGTCCAGAAAACCGTATTGATCCGTCATTCGGCGGAACAGATGTTCGACCTCGTCACCGATGTGGCCGACTACCCCAATTTCCTGCCCTGGTGCGGCGGCGTCGAGATCCGCCGTCAGGACGAGAGCGGGATGGAAGCGCGCATCGACATCAGCTTCAAGGGCATCAAGCAGCATTTCGCGACGCGCAACTCGCAGCAGCGCCCGGTGCGGATCGACATGGAGTTCGCGGACGGCCCGTTCAAGAAGTTCACGGGTTCGTGGCGCTTCACCGCGCTGCGTGCCGACGCCTGCAAGATCGAATTCTCGCTGCACTACGAATTTTCGAGCATCCTGCTCGAGAAGATCATCGGCCCCGTGTTCAACCACATCGCGAACACGTTCGTCGATTCGTTCGTGAAACGCGCCGACCAGCGCTACGGGAAGGGCTGACGCGATGCTGTCGATCGAAGTCTGCTATGCGCTGCCGGATCGCCAGACGCTGATTCCGCTGTCGCTGCCCGACGGGGCGACCGTTCGCGCGGCGATCGACGCGAGCGGCGTGCTCGCGCTGCACCCGGAAATCGACCTCGCGACCGCAAAGACCGGCGTGTACGGCAAGCTTGCGCCGCTCGACGCGTTGCTTGCCGACCACGACCGTGTCGAGATCTACCGTCCGTTGATCGTCGATCCGAAGCTCGCGCGCCAGCGGCGCGTCGACAAGTCGCGCCGCGACGGCTCCATCGAGGGCCGCAAGTGGATGCACAAGGACGCGCGCTGACGCGCCTTTCACGTCGATTCGTCTGACCAGATGCGGCTGCGCTCAGTGCGCCGCGGCGTTCGCGCCGGGCGTCGCGTCCGGCGTATTGCCGCCCGAGGGCATGTTGCCGTGCCGGCGCACCGAGCCGTACACCCCCGCGAGCAGCAGCACGAGCGCGGCGATCTCGAGCGCATGCGGCATCCGCCGGTCGTACGCGAACGCGTAAAGCATTGCGAAAACGGTCTCGAACACGATCAGCTGGCCCGACAGCGTCAGCGGCAGCCGCTTCGACGCGGCATTCCACAGCCCGTTGCCGAGCCATGACGCACCGATCGCGAGCACGAGGTTCAGCAGCCAGAACAGGTGCCAGCGCGCCGCCGGGACGGCCGCCTGCACCGTGCCGGCCGGCAGCGCGAGGATCGCGATCCAGACGAGCCCGCCGATCAGGCCGGTCACGACGCCCCACAGCACCGACCACTCGTTGCCGCCGAAACGATGATGGCGCTGCAGATAGCGGGCGTTCGCGATCGCATACCAGGTCCAGCTTGCGAGCGCGCCCGCCGCGCACCCGATGCCCGCGAGCTTCTCGCCGAGCGTCGTCGCTTGCGCGGCCTCGGACGTGAACAGGTCGACGTTGATGCAGACGATGCCCGCGATCACCAGCGCGAGCGGCGCGGCGAGGCGTCGCAGCGGTACGGCGCCGTGATCGCCGAGGCCCGCGAGCGTGACCGTGACGGGCAGCACGCCGACGATCAGCGAGCTGGGCGCGATGCCGATCAGGTGTACGGCGCCGGACAGCAGCATGTAGTACGCCACGTTGCCGACGACGGCGAGCTTCACGAGGGCGACGAGATCGTCGCGGGTCAGCCGCGCGAGCAGCGAACGGGCGGCCGGCAGCGCGGCCGCGAGCGACACGAGGCCGTACATCGCGTAGCGGCCGGCGCTCAGCAGCAGCGGCGAGAAGTCGGTCAGCAGCCGCGGAACGAGAAACACCATGCCCCACAGGGCGCCTGCCAGGACTCCATAAACCACACCGCGCTGCATCGACCGCTCCGAACACGTGACTGACGAGCGCACATCCTAGCGACGCCGGCCGGGCTTCGTCTTGTTCATTCCTGCACTCGGGGCGGGGCCTGGGGCGACGAGGCGGCGGTACCGCGAGATGCCTCTGCGGTCACGGCCAGGTACGGCTGCGATCCGCGGCGGGGCGATCGTCCGCCTGACCGGGCGTTGCGTCGGCGCCGTCGCCCGATGCGCGTGCCGGGCGCCGCACGGCGCGCAGCTTGCCGCTGTTGCCGCCGCCGCAGTAGAAACAGTCGCGGCCGTCGGATTCGAGCCCCGATACGCCGACGCCGGGCGGCATGTCGACCTGTTCCAGCACCTGGCCGGTGAGCGGATCGACATGGCGCAACGTGCTCTGGTCGGCTTCCCAGGTGCCGTGCCACAGCTCGCCGTCGACCCACGTCACGCCGGTGACGAAGCGGTTCGATTCGATCGTGCGCAGCACCGCGCCCGATTGCGGATCCACCTGATGAATCTTGCGTTCGCGGTACTGGCCGACCCACAGCGTGCCTTCGGCCCACGCGAGCCCCGAGTTGCCGCCGCCGCCGGGGGCCGGGATCGTCGCGAGCACGCGGCCCGATTCGGGGTCGATCTTCTCGATGCGATCCTCGACGATCTGGAACAGGTGGCGGCCGTCGAACGCCGTGCCCGCGTGCGCGGCGACGTCGAGCGAGCGGACGGTCGTGCCGCGCTCCGGGTCGAGCGCGTTCAGCTTGTCGCCGGACGCGTACCACACGTGCCGCCCGTCGAACGTGACGCCGTGCACGCCGTCGACACCCGGAAACGGGCCATATTCGCGAATGATGTCTGCATGTGAGCGTTTCATGTTCGTCACCTCGTCGTCGATCGGTGACGTCATCCTAATCGTCCGGCAGCGGAGCGGGGAGTAACAAGGTCGTCGCGAATCCGGGCAGCGGCGGCGTCGTCCAGCGGCGCGCTCGGCCGCGGCCGAGCGCCTGCACCTTGCCCGCCCCGGCGAGCGCGTCGAGCGCGCGCTGTGCGGTGCGCTGGCTCGTGCCGAGCGCGAGCGCCAGCGCGGAACTCGACCATGCTTCGCCGTCGGCGAGGAGCGCAAGCATGGCCGCGTGGCGATCGTCGGCCGGCCGTGCGAGGACGACGGTTTCGCGTACGCCGAGCGGTTCGAGCGCAAAGCCGCGCGGCGTCGCGACAATGTTCGCGAGCGGCCGCAACACCGCGCGCAGCCGGCCGATCTCGACGCGCAGGCGCGCACGATGCGAGGCGTCGGCATGTTTCGCGCGGAACGCGGCAGCAACGAGCGCATTGCGCGACACGTCGGCCGGCCATGCCTCGCCGAGCGCGCGGGCGAGCATGAACAGCACGGGCCGACGCGCGAGCGACACGGTCGTGCGGGCATCGCGCACCGTGTGGCGGCATGCATCGACGACGAGCGTGTTCGACGCGAACAGCGTCTCGACTTCGTCGAGCTGCACGAGCCGCGACGTGCCGCGCACGACGAGTTGCGCGGCGGGTGCGTCGAGCACGCGCGCCGCCGTGTCGACCTCGGCCGTCAGCGCGGCGATGCCGGCGTCGCGGGCGGCCGCGCGCGCCCGGGCGAGCGCTTCGCGGGCCGCGCGCGTACGGATGCGGCGCATCGCGATGCCGGCCGCGATCAGTGCGTGGGTGGCGCGTGATGCGGCCGGCAGCGGTGCGGGGTCGAGATTGGCGAGCAGCTGCTCGGCCTCGTCGAGGCGGCCGGTCAGCAGCAGCCGGCGTACGCCGAGATAGCGCGCATGTGCTGCGTTCGCGCGATCGCCGTGTGCGTCGAGCGTCGCGCAAGCCGCATCGAGCGCGTGTGCCGGCCAGCGAAGGTCGCGCGATGCGAGCGCGATCTCGGCTTCCGCGACGACGCAGCGCGCACGCGCTACCGCTTCCTTCGCGCCGAAGGCGCGCGCCGCGTCGCGTACGAGCGCGCGCGCCCGTTCGAAATCGCCGAGCTGCGCCATCGCGATACCGCGCAGCGCGAGCGCCGGCGCATCGTCGCGCAACGCGACACGGTTCAGTGCGCCGAGCGCGTCACCGGCCGCGAGCGCGCGCGCGGCCGCCGTGATCAGCGAATCCATCCGAATTCCGCCACTCTTGTCACTCCCTGCGGCCGATGTCCGGCCCTAATCTAGCACCACCCGCACGGCCTCGTAAGCGGTGCCCGGACATCCTTTGGAAGGAGGTGGCCGGCATGACGATTCGTCTCACTACAGGACGCGCGACGCATGGCTGGTCGCGTGCCGCTCGACGCGAAAAGGGCGCGTGCGGCACGGTGGGTGGGCGACTTCGGCGGCATGGCGCCGGCCGCGCGTTCGCGGCGTTTGCCGGCATGTGGGGCGCGATGACCATGAGGCTGACGCAGCCCACGCGGCGGCCGGCAATACCGGCCGTGCGCCGGTTTGCCCGGCGTCGCGTGGGCTGTCTGCAACAGGCGAGCCTGCCGTATCGCGGCCCGTTGCGCGAATGGTTCGATGCGGCGGTGAAACGAAAGGCGATCGAAACCGAACCGAACGGCAATCCGAACGATTCGGCCCCCGTCGGCCCGAAAACGGCTAAGCCGTTGTTCGTGTTGTGAAAATTCGCAGCGCTTCGCGTATAATTCGCTTTTGCGCCCATAGGATTTGCCATGCGTCTGATCCAAAAAGCACTCACTTTCGATGACGTGCTCCTCGTACCCGCCTTCTCCGACGTTCTCCCGCGCGACACCAGCCTCAAGACCAAGCTGACCCGCAACATCTCCCTGAACATGCCGCTCGTGTCCGCCGCCATGGATACGGTCACCGAAGGTCGCCTCGCGATCGCGATGGCGCAGCAGGGCGGGGTCGGCATCGTCCACAAGAACCTCACGCCGGCCGAGCAGGCTCGCGAGGTCGCGAAGGTCAAGCGCTTCGAATCGGGCGTCGTCCGCGATCCGATCACGGTGCCGCCGCAGATGAAGGTGCGCGACGTGATCGCGCTGTCGCGCCAGCATGGCATTTCGGGCTTCCCGGTCGTCGAGGGCCCGCAGCTCGTCGGCATCGTCACGAACCGCGACCTGCGTTTCGAAACGCGTCTCGACGAGCCGGTCAAGTCGATCATGACGCCGCGCGAGCGCCTCGTCACGGTCAAGGAAGGCACGCCGCTCGCCGAAGCGAAGGCGCTGATGCACAGCCACCGTCTCGAACGCGTGCTGGTCGTCAACGACGCGTTCGAACTGCGTGGCCTGATGACCGTCAAGGACATCACGAAGCAGACCGAGCACCCGGACGCCTGCAAGGACGAACACGGCAAGCTGCGCGCAGGCGCGGCGGTCGGCGTCGGCCCCGACAACGAAGAGCGCGTCGAGCTGCTCGTGCAGGCCGGCGTCGACGTGATCGTCGTCGACACCGCGCACGGCCACAGCAAGGGCGTGCTCGAGCGGGTCCGCTGGGTCAAGCAGAATTTCCCGCACGTCGAGGTGATCGGCGGCAACATCGCGACGGCCTCCGCCGCGAAGGCGCTCGTCGAATACGGCGCGGACGCGGTCAAGGTCGGTATCGGCCCGGGCTCGATCTGCACGACGCGTATCGTCGCGGGTGTCGGCGTGCCGCAGATCAGCGCGATCGCGAACGTCGCGGAAGCGCTGAAGGGCACGGGCGTGCCGTGCATCGCCGACGGCGGCGTGCGCTTCTCGGGCGACGTGTCGAAGGCCCTTGCGGCCGGCGCGAACGCGGTGATGATGGGCAGCATGTTCGCGGGCACCGAAGAGGCGCCGGGCGACGTGTTCCTGTACCAGGGCCGCCAGTACAAGTCGTATCGCGGCATGGGCTCGGTCGGTGCGATGAAGGACGGCGCGGCAGACCGCTACTTCCAGGACAACTCGGCGAACATCGACAAGCTCGTGCCGGAAGGCATCGAAGGCCGCGTCGCGTACAAGGGCTCGGTCAACGCGATCCTGTTCCAGCTGGTCGGCGGCGTGCGCGCCAGCATGGGCTACTGCGGCTGCCGCACGATCGACGAGCTGCACGACAAGGCCGAATTCGTCCAGATCACTGCCGCGGGCATGCGCGAGTCGCACGTGCACGACGTGCAGATCACGAAGGAAGCGCCGAACTACCACGTGGACTGATCGCGATGAAACCGCTGCTGCGAGCCGTGCTGATCGTCGATGCCGTGCTGCTGCTGGCGTTCGGCGTGCTGTTCGTGCTGACGCCCTGGCAGTCGCTCTTCAACGCGCTGCAGCTCGCGAACGTCCAGCCGGCGATGCTCGGCCAGGCGTTCGGCATCGCGTTGCTCGGGCTCGCGTGGCTCGCGTTTCATGCAGCGTTCAACGGCGATCTCACGGCGCCCGTCGCGCGGTCGGTCGGCCACGTGTACTGGCTGACCGGCGCGCTGACGATCGTCTGGTCGATCGGCACCGGCAGCGGCCCGGCGCTCGCGGCCGCCGGCAGGGTGCTGTCGGCCGTGGCCGGCGTCGCGCTGATCGTGCTCGGCCTCGGCGGCGTGCGGCTCGCTTCGGCCGTGCGCCGGCGCGAAAAGGCGCAGGCGCTCGAGGCGCGCGCACCGGCGGCGCGTCCGGCCGAGCCCGCGATGGCGACGGCCGCCTCGTCCGGGGCGCCGCGCGCCGAACCCGTCGTCAGCCGTCCCGCGGCGGCCGCCGCACCGTCGCCGGCCGCATCCGGCTCGTCGTCAGGCACCGTCGCACTCGACGAGCGCCCGCCGATGCAGGATTGACCGACCATGCGTCGCGCGAGCCGCCTTCCGCCCGACGCCGCTGTCCATGCTATTGACGCAGCGCATGATGCAAATGATGCGCTGCTTTTCTTTTTCTCTTCTTCCCGTCCGCAGCCATGCACGACAAAATCCTGATTCTCGACTTCGGTTCGCAAGTCACCCAACTGATTGCGCGACGTGTGCGCGAAGCGCATGTCTACTGCGAAATCCATCCGAACGATGTGTCCGACGACTTCGTCCGCGAGTTCGCGCCGAAGGCGGTGATCCTGTCGGGCAGCCACGCGAGCACGTACGAAGACCACCAGCTGCGCGCGCCGCAGGCCGTGTGGGATCTCGGCGTGCCGGTGCTCGGCATTTGCTACGGCATGCAGACGATGGCCGTGCAGCTCGGCGGCAAGGTCGAGTGGAGCGACCATCGCGAATTCGGTTACGCGGAAATGCGCGCGCACGGCCATACGCGCCTGCTCGACGGCATCGAGGATTTCACGACGTCCGAAGGCCACGGGATGCTGAAGGTCTGGATGAGCCACGGCGACAAGGTTGCCGAGCTGCCGCCGGGCTTCGTGCTGATGGCGTCGACGCCGAGCTGCCCGATCGCCGGCATGGCCGACGAGGCGCGCGGCTATTACGCGGTGCAGTTCCACCCGGAAGTCACGCACACGGTGAAGGGCCGCCAGATCATCGAACGCTTCGTGCTGCAGATCGCCGGTGCGAAGCCCGACTGGATCATGAGCAACCACATCGAGGAAGCCGTCGCGAAGATCCGCGAGCAGGTTGGTGACGAGGAAGTGATTCTCGGCCTGTCGGGCGGGGTCGACTCGAGTGTCGCGGCCGCGCTGATCCATCGCGCGATCGGCGACCAGCTCACCTGCGTGTTCGTCGACCACGGCCTGCTGCGCCTGAACGAAGGCAAGATGGTGCTCGACATGTTCGAGGGCCGCCTGCACGCGAAGGTCGTGCACGTCGATGCGTCCGACCAGTTCCTCGGCCACCTGGCCGGCGTGACCGATCCGGAAGCGAAGCGCAAGATCATCGGCCGCGAGTTCGTCGAGGTGTTCCAGGCCGAGGCGAAGAAGCTGGCGAAGGCGAAGTGGCTCGCGCAGGGCACGATCTATCCGGACGTGGTCGAATCGGGCGGCACGAAGACCAAGAAGGCGACGACGATCAAGAGCCACCACAACGTCGGCGGCCTGCCGGAAACGCTCGGCCTGAAGCTGCTCGAACCGCTGCGCGACCTGTTCAAGGACGAGGTGCGCGAGCTGGGCGTCGCGCTCGGCCTGCCGCCGGAGATGGTGTACCGCCATCCGTTCCCGGGCCCGGGCCTCGGCGTGCGGATCCTCGGCGAAGTGAAGCGCGAGTTCGCGGACCTGCTGCGCCGCGCGGACGCGATCTTCATCGAGGAACTGCGCAACACGACCGCGACCGCGCAGGATGCGGCCGCCGGCCTGTGCGGCGAGGGCGACGTCGGCAAGAGCTGGTACGACCTGACGAGCCAGGCATTCGCGGTGTTCCTGCCGGTGAAGTCGGTAGGCGTGATGGGCGACGGCCGCACGTACGACTACGTGACGTCGCTGCGCGCGGTGCAGACGACCGACTTCATGACCGCGCACTGGGCGCATCTGCCGTACGCGCTGCTGGGCCGCGCGTCGAACCGGATCATCAACGAGGTGCGCGGGATCAACCGGGTCGTGTACGACATCTCGGGGAAGCCGCCGGCGACGATTGAGTGGGAATAAACAATCCCGCTGAATCGACGTTCGATCCCGCTTTCGTCCTGGCGCATGGGCTGAAGCCATGCCGGTTCGAAAGCGGATGTCGGGTCCGGTGAACTTGCCGGCCCGACGGGATCTGGACAACCGGGACAGGAAACGGCCTGGCGATCGCCAGGCCGTTTTGCGTTAACGCTTGGCCCGGGTCATCCAACCTGGTGCGGCATGCGTCACGCAGCCATCCCTTGCCCGGGTTCGTCCGACGGCTCCCGGTGGCTTCTGACACCACCCGGTAGCCCCCGTCGATCCATTTCTCACCCGTTCGAACACCCCAGTGAACGCAAGTACATCGGCACTTTCGCCTTCGCCGTCGTCTGGACACGTGCCATCAGCGCGTGATCGATACGATCGAGTCCATACGTCCGCGCAATATCGTGCTGCAACCGGCACCACAGATGGCCGGCCATCTCCGCGTCGACCATCGCCCGGTGCGCGCGGCCCGACCGGGGCAGCCGCAGCATCTCCACCAGGCTTGACAACCGGTGACTCTGGGCGTCCGGGTAAATGCGTCTCGCCACCAGCATCGTGCAGGCAAACGCATGCTCGGCCGGCATGCCGAGCATCCCGAGTTCCGCCTGCCAGAAGCGTTTGTCGAAACCGGCGTTGTGCGCGACGACGGCATGCTTGCCGACGAAGGCCGCCGCTTCCCTCATGACTGTCGACGCAGGGGGCGCCGATGCAATCATGTCGTTCGTGATGCCGGTCAGTGCGACGACATCCGACGGTATGCGCCTGCCCGCATTCATCAGGCTCTGGAAGCGGTCGACGATTTGCCCGTCACGCAGCAGGATGACGGCGATTTCGGTCGCCCGGTCGCCGAGATTCGGCGAAAGGCCGGTGGTTTCGAAGTCCAGTACTGCAACGGTTTGCATGGTCGAATCCTGTTGCTTCACGCGGTGTCGTTCAGAGTGGCCGAGAGGGTAGCATCTTCCGGCCCGCGACAGCCGCGTTCAGCCCTGGAAACGACCGTCCCGTACGATCGACGCGAACCCGGCCGACTGCTTCACGCCGCCCGCCCGCGCCCGTCTTCAACCATCCGGATCGCGCCGGCGGTTCCGCCCGTTCCCTGCCTGATGCTGAATTCGATCAGGTCTTCGCAAATCTCCCGCTGCCCGGCCGGCAGCACCGGCAGCAGCGTTTCGCGCCGCTTGTCCGCATCGAACATCGATTCCACCAGCCATCCCGCCAGATAGATTGACGCGAGGCATCCGCCCGCGGTCGCGACGTTGCCGTGACAGACGAGCGGCTGGTCCATCACATGCAGGCCGAGTGCCTGCAAACCCTTGCGCGCCTCCGGGTGCGTGGTGGCGCGGCGCTCCGGCAGCAGCCCGAGCCGTTCGAGGATGAAGGCGCCGCCGCAGATCGACCCGACGAGCTGGCGCGCAGGATCGAGGTCGAACGACGGCAGGAAATTGGGATGGGCGAGCGCGGCCGGCACCCCGTCCTTGCCGCTCGAAAACAGGACCGCGTCGGCATGGTTGGCTTCGGCGAGCGGCCCATGCGTGGCGATGGCCAGGCCATGGGCGGAATGCAGCACCGGCTGCGCGCCGAGAATCCGCACGCGCCAGTCCGTGCCGTTGCGGCCGAGGATGTCCCACATCAGGAACAGGTCGACGTCGGTGAAGCGATCGAATGCAACGAGAGCGATGTCTTTCAAGGCGGACTCCGTGAGTAGTGGCGCGCAGCGGGGAGCGGCGACGCCGTGATAGAGTTCGCAGCCTATCTGTCCATGCCGCACCATACACAGCCTGTATGGCGATGCCGATGAGCACACTGACTCGAGACGACTGGATCGCAGCGGGCTTCGACGCCCTCGACGGGGAAGGCTACACGGGCATTTCAGCCGAGAGCCTCGCGCGACGGCTGAACGTGACCCGCGGGTCGTTCTATCACCACTTCCGCAATCGCGAGGACTTCGTCCGGACGCTGCTGAGCGTGTGGGAGGACGACTACACCGCGCGCATGCTCGCGTATGCTGCGGGCGGCCGCGGTGCCGGCGATACGCTGGCGCGCTACCTGCGCATCGCCGCGGAAAAGCGGCCGGGGCGTGAAGTCGCGATTCGCGCGTGGGCGCTGCACGATCCGCTGGTCGCGGCATTCCAGCAGCGCGTCGATGCGGCGCGGCTCGCGTTTGCCGTCGAGACGTCGCGCCGGCTGGTGCGTACCTCGGGCGAGGCCGAGATCGTCGGGCAGGCCGTGCACTTGTGCCTGATCGGCGGGCAGCAGGCCGGGCTGCGGCGCGATGCCGACCGGTTCAACGGCTTCATGCTGAGCGCGGCTGCCATGGTCGAGCGGGTGTTCCCGAAACGTCGGGGGTGACGCGTCACGCGGCCGCGCGTCGGTGTGCGCGCCGCGTGCCGCGTTTGCGTAGCGAATTGCCCATCGGATGCTTGCATGCGTGCCCGTGACGGACGACGGGCAGGGCGGCCCGATAGCGCGTCGGCCGCGGTTACGGGTGTTCCGGCGAGGATGGGCGTGCCGCGCGATGGCGCAAGTGAATCAGCGGATAGGCCCGCCCCTGTCCGTCGAGCGCCGAGCGTCCGCAACGCTCGAATCCGAGCCGTTCGTAGAATCCCGTGGCCGCTTCATTCTGCTCGTTGACGTCGGTCGACAGGCCGGGATGACGCCTGAGCGCCTCTTCCACAAGGAATCGCCCGACACCCGCGCCGTGATGAGCGGGATCGACGAACAGCGCTTCCATGTGGCCGCCGTCGAGCAGCATGAAGCCGATCGTGCGCCCGCCATCGTCGATGGCGAGATCGAGCGGCGCACCGGGCAGGAATGCCACGACTTCGGATTCGATCGCGCGACGGTCGTCGTCGCTCAGGAAGCGATGGGTGGCGTCGACGGCGTCGCGCCAGATGTCCAGCACGCGTGTCGCGTCGGCCGGGGTGGATTGCCGGAGAGTGATCATGGTTTGCAGGGGCGTGATGTGGCGTTCGACGGTCAGTCGGTAAGGTGGTGACGCGGTGCGTCGCCAACGCACATCGCACGCTGGATCGCCCGTTGCGCGACATCGCGAACGCCCGCGCTCATCGGCAAGTCGTCGCGATCGAGTTCGGCGACGGCGAACCAGCGCGCGTCGAGCGCATCGTCATCGGCCGCGGGCGTGCCGTGCAGCCATCTGCACAGCACCGCGACCATGACGTAATGCTGGCGCACGGTGCCGTCGGCATCGTAATCGAAGGCATCCAGCGCGGTAAAGGTGTCGAGCGCCTCGACGTCGACGGTCGTTTCCTCGGCGATCTCGCGCACGACCGCATCCGCGATCGACTCGCCCGGTTCGATCTTGCCGCCGGGGAAGCCCCAGCAGCCCGCGTCGGGCGGATTCGCGCGGCGTACCAGCAGCACGTCGCGTTCGCGCAGGACGATGCCGATCACGGCGGGGACGGGGCGCACGAGCGAAGCGGCGCCGGATGCGGCACGCGGGGATCCTGACATGGCCATGCCTACGCGCCGGTGCGGACGAATGCGGGGGCGGGCGGGCGACTCATCGGAGGCTCCCGGTGCGTTGCTCGATCGCGTGGATCACGGCGACCATGTCGTCCGATCCGTGTCCGGCCCGCTCGGTCTCGCCGTACAGCGCGTGGCAGATGTCGAGCAGTGGCGACGCGATGCCGATCTCGCGGGCGGATTCGGCGACGAGGCGCGCATTCTTCAGCACGTCGGTGATCGCGGCTTGCACCGAGAAATCCGCCGTGACGAGCTTGCCGAGCTTCACGCGCGACACGTCGCTCGCCATCGGGCCGGCGTTCAGCACATCGGCGAAGCGGGCGAGATCGATGCCGTGGCGCTGCGCGAAATGCGTGGCTTCGGTCAGGCCGGTGACCATCGTGATCAGGAACAGGTTCACGGCGAGCTTCATCGTGAGTGCCGAGGGCACGTCGCCGCACACGAAGCTGTCGCGGCACAGCGGCTTCACGAGCGGGCGGACGGCGTCGACGTCGTCCGGCGCACCGGCGAGCATCACGACGAGCTGACCGGCTTCGGCCGGCTTGCGCGATCCCGACACGGGCGCCTCGACGTAGCGGCCCGACGCGGCGGCGATGTCATCGGCCAGCGCGCGCGAATAGCCGGGCGCGTTTGTGCCCATGTTCACGATGGTGTGCCCGCCGACGCGGGCGGCGAAACCGGCGGTGCCGCGCGCGAGAACGGCGTCGATCGCCGCATCGTTCGCAAGCATCAGGATCACGGTGCGGCAGGCGGCGAATACGTCGTCGACGTGTTCGGCCACGCGCGCGCCGGCGTCGCGCAGCGCGTCGTCGCTGCCGTGCGACCGGCTCCACACGACGAGCGGCGTGCCGGCCCGTGCGAGATTGAGCGCCATCGGCGTGCCCATCACGCCGAGGCCGATGAATCCGACTTCGCTTTGCATGTTCTGGCTCCCACGGTGGGTGGAGACGATCGTGGGCGTCAGTATCGCAGCGTTTCGGTGCGCCTGCCATTGCGCCGGCGCGGCTGCGGGCGGTGCGTCAGCGTGACGGCCGCATGCCTGCCAGATACGGCCACGGAAAGATGCCGCGCGCATGGCCGTCGCCGAACACGAGACGGATGCCGTAGCCGGCCGCTTCGACGCCGTCCAGCGTCAGATCGGGCCGCGCATCGACGCGACCGCCGTCGCGCCGGATCCTGCGGCATTCCGCGCATGGGCAATCGCGGCGCAACTGCGCGTAGCCGATAAGCTGCGTGTCGCCGTCGGGCCAGCGCAGCGTCAGCGCGCGTGCCCGATGATCGACGGCGATTTCGGTCGGCGCGATCATCGCGACGCCTCGTCGATTTGCCGGATGGCGATCCTGACGGCCTTGCGCACCTCGGGGTCGCGATCTTCAAGTGCATCGTGCAGTGCGGGCAGTATCGTGCGCTCGCGCAATTCGCCGAGCGCCAGCGCGGCTTCCTTGCGGAGATTGCCGATCGCATGCGACAGCAGCGCGACGAGGGCCGGCGCGGCCGCCGCATCGCGCAGTTGCCCGAGCGCGCGTGCGGCACGCAGGCGCACCTGCCAGTACTCGTCGCCGAGCGCGGCGACGAGCGGCGCGCGCGCGTGCGCGACGCGCAGCTTGCCGAGCGTGGTGGCCGCTTCCTCGCGCACCTGCCACGCGTGGTCGCGCAGCGCGGCGAGCAGCGCATCGACGACGGTCGCGTCGCCGGGCGTCGCGAATCCGATCGCGCCGACCGCGGCGCGCCGCACGTCCGCATCGGCATCGTCCGTTGCGGCGCGTGCGAGCGGCGGCAGCGCGCGCGCATCCTTGAGCCACCCGAGCACCGCGACGGCTTCGGCACGCACGGCAGGAAGCGCGGCGTCGAGCGCATGCAGCGCGGGCGGGAACGCGGCGGGGTCGCGCAGTTCGCGCAGTCCGCGCAGCACGGCGCAGCGCACGAACGGCTCGGGCCGCGCGGCCCAGCGGCACAGGACGGCGCCCGATTCGGTCTCCTTCAGTTCGGACAGGCTCTGCGCGGCGGCGGCGCGTACCGCGTCGTCCGCATCGAGCAGCGCGCCGCATAGAGCGTCGACGACGTCGGGCTGTTCCCACGCGCCGAGCAGCCGGGCGGCCTCGCCGCGGACGTCGGGCGACGGATCGGCGCGCAGCGCGGCGATGAACGCGGACACGAAGCCGGGATCCTCGAGATCCGCGAGTTCGAAGAGGGCGAGGCGGCGCACGGATGCATCGGGCGCGGCGAGGCGGGTCATGAGCGCATCGTCGTCGGAGGAATCCGCGCGGGGCGACGGGGAAGGGAAGGCGGTGGCAGTCATGGGCGGTGGGCGAGCGCGACGAGGATCGGGGTCAGCGGAGCAGATAAGGGATGTCGACCTTGACGGCGCCGGTCGGGCAGTCGCGCTCGCACGGCATGCAGTACCAGCATTCGTCGAACTGCATGTAGGCCTTGCCCTTGGTCACGTCGATCGCGAGCAGGTCGAGCGGGCACACGTCGACGCAGACGGTGCAGCCCTTGTCGGCGATGCAGCGTTCCTCGTCGATCGTCACGGGCGCGCTGCTGCGCAGGAAGATGTCGTGCGGGGTATGCGGCACGGTGGAACTCCTCAGAGGGCGGCCGCGGGCGCGGCCGGTTCGCGGATGCGCAGATGCGCGTAGGCGCCGCGTTCGTCGTCGGCGAGCGGCACGATGTACGGTTCGACCGGCCGCTTCTCGCTGCGCATCGCACCGTCGGCGTGCTTGCGCAGCCAGGTGTGGCAGAACCAGTCGGCGTCGTTGCGGTGCGGGAAGTCGACGCGATGGTGATACAGCCCCCAGCGGCTCTCGGTACGGAACAACGACGCGCGCGCGGCCATTTCCGCGCAGTCGCGGATCGCCCGCACCTCGGCGGCGCGCATCAGCTCGTGCGGGTGATCGGCCTTGATTTGTTCGATATCCTCATAAATTGCGTCGAAGCGCTGCAAGCCGATTTCCATCTTGCGCGTCACCTTCGGCGGTTGCAGATAGTCGTTCACCATGCGACGCAGCTTGTATTCGACCTGCGCGGGGGGCAGCCCGCGCTCGCGCAGCAGCGGGGCGAGCACGCGTTCGCGCTCGGCGGCGACCTGCGCTTCATCCACCGGCGCATGGTCGCGGCCCGCCACGTAGTCGGCTGCGTTCTGTCCGGCGAACCAGCCGTACGTGAAGGCGCCGAGCATGTAGTTGTGCGGGACGGCCGCCATGTCGCCTGCCGCGTAGAGCCCCGGTACCGTCGTCTCGGCGCGTGCGTTCACGTACACGCCCGACGCACTGTGGCCGCTGCAGAACCCGATCTCGGAGATGTGCATCTCGACCATCTGGCTGCGATAGTCGGTGCCGCGCCCCGCGTGGAAGCGGCCGCGGCTCGGCCGCTCGTTCGTGTGCAGGATCTGCTCGATGGTCTGGATGGTTTCCTCGGCGAGATGGTCGAGCTTCAGGAACACGGGGCCGTTGCCGCTTTGCAGTTCCTGGTAGAACTCCCACATCATCTGGCCGCTCCAGTAGTCGCATTCGATGAAGCGCTCGCCCTTGCCGTTCGCGGTGAAACCGCCGAGGGGGCCCGTCACGTACGCGCACGCGGGGCCGTTGTAGTCCTTGATCAGCGGGTTGATCTGGAAGCATTCGAGATTCGCGAGCGCGGCGCCCGCGTGATACGCCATCGCGTAGCCGTCGCCCGCGTTGGTCGGGTTCTCGTAGGTGCCCATCAGGTAGCCCGACGCCGGCAGGCCGAGGCGGCCGGCTGCGCCGCAGCAGAGAATCACGGCCTTGGCCCGGATCACGTGGAACTCGGCGGTGCGGCAGTCGAAGCCGAGTACGCCGCTCGCGCGGCCCTGCGCGTCGGTCAGCACGCGGGTCGCGACGATCCGGTTCGTGATCGCGATGCGCGCGCGCTTCAGTTGCCGGTACAACACCTTCTTGATGTCGTGTCCCTCCGGCATCGGCAGTACGTACGAGCCCATGTGATGGACCTTCTTCACCGCGTAGTCGCCGGTGCCGTCCTTCTCGAATTTCACGCCCCAGCGGTCGAGCTGTTCGATCGTCGCGAAGCTGTGCGCCGCATACGCATACACGGCCTCCTGATCGACGATCCCGTCGTTGGCGATCGTGATCTCGCGCGTGTACTGCTCGGGTGTCGCATGCCCGGGAATCACCGCGTTGTTCAGGCCGTCCATGCCCATCGAGATCGCGCCGCTGCGCTTCACGTTGGCCTTCTCGAGAAGCAGTATGCGCAGGGACGGGTCGCGTTCCTTCGCCTTGACGGCCGCCATCGGGCCGGCCGTGCCGCCGCCGACCACGACGACGTCGTATTCGTGAACCTGGATGCTCATCGCGGTTTCCTTGCAGGTTTGCGCGCCTTCTGCCGGTCGATGCGCAGCCGGTACTGGAAGGCGTCGCCGCGGAAGTAGAGGTATTCGTAGTCGATCGGGGCGCCCGACGCGTCATGCGTGAGGCGCTCGATGCGCAGCACGGGGCTGCTTTCCTCGACGCGCAGCGCATCGACGATCTCGTCGTCGGCGAGGATCGCGTCGATCGACACGTCGGCATGGCCGAGCGCGATGCCGCAGTCGTTTTCGAGGACCAGGAAGATGTCGCGGGTCGCGAGATCGGCGCCCGCGAGGCGCTTGCCGAGCGCTTCGGGCACCCAGGTCTGTTCGAGCGATACCGGTTCGCGATTCAGCAGCCGCACGCGATGAATCTCGACGAGCGGCGCGCCTTCGGGCACGTTCAGTTTCGTCGCGAGATGGCGGTCGGCCTTGACGGTGCGGAAGCTGCGCACCTGGTTGACGATCTCGTAGCCCATCGACGACATCGCCTCGGCGAAGCCCTGCAGCGACGTCACGTTCTGGAACGCCTTCGGCTTCGACACGAACGTGCCCTTGCCGTGCAGCTTGAACAGCAGGCCTTCCTTCTGCAGGTCGCCGAGCGCCTGGCGCACCGTGATGCGGCTCACGCCGAACATCGCGCAGAGTTCGTGCTCGGAAGGCATGCGGCTGTGCGGTGCATGGGTGCCGTCGAGAATGCGCGCACGCAGCGTATCCTTGATCTGCACGTAAAGCGGGGCCGCCGACAGCGGCACGACGTTGGATGGGGGCATCGGTCAACTTGTTATGACAAGATGGCTCGAGTGTAGTCAGCGCGATCCCGTGTCCCAACCAACGATTTCTGCTTTCGACTTTCCGATTCCGGAAAAGCGGTGCGGCAGGGACAGACCGGACGGCTCGGCCGGCCATCGGGGAAATTTGCCGGTGCGTGCGTGGCGCATGTCGATTTGCCGACGCGTCGTCCGTCGTTTCCATGTCGACCGGGCAGGCGCTGCGCCGCCGCCCGGTTCCCGAGGATGGACGTGACGAATGAGGAGACCCCTATGCCCGATTCCCGATACCGCTGGGTGATCGTCGCCGCAGGCGGCCTGACGGGCTGCGTCGCGATCGGCGCGATGTTTTCGCTGCCCGTGTTCCTGCGCGCCATCGCGCGCGACACGGGCTGGTCGATGACCGGCATTTCCGGCGCGATGACGCTGGGCTTCATCGCGATGGCCTTCGCGAGCATCGGATGGGGCAGCCTGTCGGATCGCGTCGGCGCGCGGCCGGTCGTCATCGCGGGCGCGGTGCTGCTGTCGGCGAGCCTGGCGCTGGCGAGTCGCGCGACGTCGCTGCTCGCGTTCCAGCTGACCTTCGGTCTCGCCGTAGGCGGCGCGACGGCCGCGATATTCGCGCCGATGATGGCGTGCGTGACGGGCTGGTTCGATACCCACCGCAGCCTGGCGGTTTCGCTCGTATCGGCCGGCATGGGAATGGCGCCGATGACGATGGCGCCGCTGGCTGCATGGCTCGTGTCGGTGCGCGACTGGCGCACGTCGATGCTGCTGGTCGCCGCGCTGGCGGCCGTCGTGATGATCCCGGCGTCGCTGCTGGTGCGCCGTGCGCCCGCGCTTGCCGGCGCGCGCACGGCGCCTGCGCCGGCGGGGGCGCCCGCGGCGATGTCGGTCGCGGACGCATTGCGCTCGCCGCAGTTCGTCGTGCTGCTCCTGACCAACTTCCTCTGCTGCGCGACGCACTCGGGCCCGATTTTCCACACGGTCAGCTACGCCGTGACCTGCGGGATTCCGCTGATCGCCGCCGTGTCGATCTACAGCGTCGAAGGGTTCGCCGGCATGGGCGGCCGGATCGCGTTCGGGCTCCTCGGCGACCGCGTCGGCGCAAAGCGCATGCTGGTGGCGGGGCTGCTCGCGCAGGCACTCGGCGCGCTCGGCTACGCGTTCGTACACACGCTCGACGGGTTCTACGCGGTCGCGACGCTGTTCGGCTTCATCTATGCGGGCGTGATGCCGCTGTATGCGGTGCTTGCGCGCGAGAATTTTCCGCTACGGATGATGGGCACCGTGATCGGCGGCTGTGCGATGGCAGGAAGCCTCGGGATGGCCGCGGGCCCCGTCGCCGGCGGCCTGGTCGTCGACACGTTCGGCGGCTATGGCTGGCTGTACGTCGGCTCGTTCGCCGTCGGCATCGGTGCGTTCCTGATCGCGACGATGTTCCGGCCGTTCGCGACCGCGCGGCCGGACCCGGCGGCCGCGTGACCCGGCCACGGAAGCGGGGCGCTATCCGCCTCGCCGGCGCGAGCGAACCTGCATCGTCCGTGAGGAAAACCGGGCACGACATCGTTTGCGCGTGCCGATCCAGGCCCGCTGCGGCGCAGCAAGGCGGCAACAGCCTCCGATCGGCACGCATGCGCCTCGATTCGGCCCCTAAAAAGCGCAATATCGAGCATATATTCGAAGGGCCTGTCATACCCGCGTCACCCTGCTAGAATTCGGCCTGCCGCATTGTTCCGATTGACTGATGAGATTGCTTGACGCCCTGGTCGAACAACGTATCGCCGCCGCCGCCGCGCGGGGCGAGTTCGACGATTTGCCGGGTACCGGCGCGCCGCAGGCGCTGGACGACGACCTGCTCGTGCCCGAGGAGGTGCGGGTGGCCAACCGTATCCTGAAGAACGCGGGCTTCGTGCCGCCGGCCGTCGAGCAATTGCGCGCGCTGCGCAACCTGCACGACGAAGTGCAGGCGGTCAGCGACCGTGCCGCGCGTTGCCGGCTGCAGGCGAAGATCCTGGCGCTCGACATGGCGCTGGAGTCGCTGCGCGGCGGGCCGATGGTGATGCCGCGCGACTACTGCCGGCGCATCGCGGAACGCCTGTGCGAGCGCGGGCTCGACGACGTGTCCGCCGAAGCGGGGCCGATGTGACGTCCGACGCGCTGCACGATGCAGCCGCGCCGGCGGCCGTACCCGCCGCCGATTCTCCCGTTTCCGAAGCCGCGCCCGTGTCGGCGCGCGACCTGCATTTCATGCGTCTCGCGCAGGCCGCTGCCGAAGAGGCCCGCGCAGCCGGCGAGGTGCCGGTCGGCGCGGTGCTCGTGCGCGGCGACGAAGTGATCGCGCGCGGCTTCAACCATCCGATCGGCGGGCACGACCCGTCGGCCCATGCGGAAATGGCCGCGCTGCGCATGGCGGCGCAGCAGTTGCAGAATTACCGGATGCCCGGCTGCGAACTGTACGTGACGCTCGAACCGTGCCTGATGTGCGCCGGCGCGATCATGCATGCGCGCATCGCGCGGGTGGTCTACGGCGCTGCCGATCCGAAGACGGGCGCCTGTGGCAGCGTGATCGACGCGTTTGCGAATCCGCAACTCAACCATCACACCGAAGTGACCGGCGGCGTGCTCGCCGACGAGTGCGGCGCCGCGCTGAAGTCGTTCTTCGCGGAACGCCGTCGCGCGTTGCGCGAAGCGCGGCTGGCCCGCGACGCCGAATCCGGCGCGTCGTAGGCGTGCCCGCCGCGCCTGTCGCCCGGCATGAGCCGGGCGCGCGCGGCGCCGTGAACCGGAGACGGTTCGGACCCTCTAAGCAGGTTTGACGCCACGACACCTTTCGCCATGTCCTTGCAGCCCGCCGCCTCCTACACCATCCGCCTGCTGGCGCCGTCCGGCTATCCGCATGACCCCGACGCGATCAATCGCGCGCTCGAGCGCCTCAGTACCGCGCAGCAACGCATCGAGAACATCGAGGCGACGCAGCGGCGCTTCCAGCGTTTCGGCGGCACCGACGGCGAGCGGGCAGGCGACCTGAACCGCCTCGCCGATCCCGAGCGGCCGCTGCCGGACATCGCGCTCGCGGTGCGCGGCGGCTACGGCGCCGCGCGAATCCTGCACGGGCTCGACTATCGCGGGCTCGAGCGCAGGCTGCGCGACCAGCCGATCGCGCTGGTCGGCCACAGCGATTTCACGGCGATCCAGCTCGCGCTGTACGCGAAGGCGCGTATCAAGACGTTCGGCGGCCCGATGCTGTCCGCCGATTTCGGCGCGGAAACGCCGAGCGATTTCACGATGCAGCACTTCTGGCAGACGCTGACGCAGCCGACCACGACGATCGTCGCCGAAGCGCCGCAGGTGCAGGCCGTGAACGCGACGGGCACGCTGTGGGGCGGCAACCTCGCGATCCTCTCGTCGCTCGTCGGCACGCCGTACATGCCGGACATCGAGGGCGGCATCCTGTTCATCGAGGACGTCAACGAGCAGCCGTTCCGGATCGAGCGGATGATCTATCAGTTGCACCTGTCGGGGCTGCTCGCGCGCCAGCAGGCGCTCGTGCTCGGTCAGTTCACCGGTGCGCGCCCGTTCGAGTACGACAACGGTTACGACATGCAGGCGATGATCGACCAGGTGCGCTCGGTGATCGGGATTCCGGTCGTCACGGGGCTCCAGTTCGGCCATGTGCCCGACCTGCTGACGCTGCCGTTCGGCGCGCAGGCGCAACTGGTGGCGAATGCGCACGGTTTCCGGCTCACGCTGTCGGACTATCCGCATCTCGGCTGATGCAGGCGCTCTCGATCGGAAGGCGGGTTTCCCGCCTTTTTCTTTATCTTGATACGCAACTAACGGTCGAACATTTTCGCTGATCGCAATCAGGTCTCCGCGAGGTTGTGCACCATTATTGTCAACAAAATGGCCGCCAGGGTATACGACGAAAAGCGCTTCTGGCAGGCCTTTGAAGCCCGTCATGCAAGGATATGGCGCAGCTTGCACCGAATGGAGTCACACCGGTGCACGCGGATTGTGCGCAATGCTGGAAAAGAATTGTTGACAATATTTATGTCCGCCCTACGATGAGGACCATCACACGATGCAGATCATGAACGAGCCCGAATCCCATCCGTCCGGTGCGGCCAGTCCCGAAGCGATCGCCGAGCGGATCCGCACGGCGATCCTCGAACACCGGCTCGCGCCCGGCGCGAAGCTGACGGAGGCGCAGCTCTGCGACGTGTTCGGCGTGAAGCGGGGGACGATCCGCCAGGCGCTCGCGCAGCTCGCGACCGACAAGCTGGTCGATCTCGAGCCGAACCGCGGCGCGTTTGTCGCGAGCCCGACGCTGCAGGACGTGCACGAGGTGTTCGAGATGCGCCGGATCATCGAGCTTGCCGTGGTCGAGCGGCTCGCGACCGGGCCCGGCGCGAAGCGCCTGAAGGGCGTCGCCGCGCTGATCGACAAGGAACGCAAGGCGTTCGAGCGGCACGATTTCGCGGCGTGGATCCGCCTGTCGGGGGAGTTCCACACGACGCTCGCCACGCTGATGGGCAATGCGACGCTCAGCGAGTGCCTCGAGGGACTGGTCGCACGCTCGACGCTGATGTCGGCGCTGTACGAATCGCACGGGCGCAGCCCGTGCTCGTGCGACGACCACGACGATATCCTCGCCGCGCTGGAGGCGGGCGATCCGAAGCGGGCGGTGACGCTGATGGCGCACCACCTGCAGCATGTCGAACTGAAGATGCTGGACCGGCCCGCGCAAGGGCAGGTCGATTTGCGCGAAGTGTTCGGCGGCGCCTGAGCGGCGACGCGAACCCGGCCGCGCGCCACAGAACGAGCGCAATGCAGGCCCGCGGTGTCCGCCGCGGGCCGCTGGTCCGACTCCGGGCGTCCATCCGGAGCGATATCGATGACGGTGGAGCGGCCGCCCGGCCGCGTCAAGGAGAAGTCATGGCTCAGTTCAGTGTGGCGCACGACAGCGCCTATCCGGCGGAAGAAGGCGGCGAGGGCGGCGACCCGGCGCTGCCGGATGGTTACAGCAAACGTCTGTACAACGAAGATTTGGCACCCCTGAAGAATCAGACATGGGGCGCTTACAACATCTTCGCGTTCTGGATGTCGGACGTGCACAGCGTCGGCGGCTACGTGTTCGCGGGCAGCCTGTTCGCGCTCGGGCTGACGAGCTGGCAGGTGCTGATCGCGCTGATCGTCGGGATCGGCCTCGTGAACCTGCTGTGCAACCTGATCGCACGGCCGAGCCAGCAGATCGGCGTGCCGTATCCGGTCGCGTGCCGCGCGACCTTCGGCGTGCTCGGCGCGAACGTGCCGGCCGTGATCCGCGGGCTGATCGCGATCGCGTGGTACGGCATCCAGACCTATCTCGCGTCGAGCGCGCTCGTGATCGTCGTGCTGAAGTTCTTCCCGCAATGGCTGCCGTACGCGGACGTCCATCGCTACGGCTTCCTCGGGCTGTCGGCCGTGGGCTGGGCCGGCTTCATGCTGCTGTGGGTGCTGCAGGCGTTCGTGTTCTGGAACGGGATGGAGACGATCAAGAAGTTCATCGACTTCGCGGGCCCGGCCGTCTACGTCGTGATGTTCATCCTGGCGGGCTACATGGTGTGGCGCGCGGGCTGGCGCAACATCGGCATCAACCTCGGCGGCGTCAAGTATCACGGCGCGGAGGTGATCCCGGTGATGATCACGGCCGTGTCGCTGGTCGTGTCGTACTTCTCCGGGCCTATGCTGAATTTCGGCGATTTCTCGCGCTACTGCCGCTCGTTCGGCGACGTGAAGCGCGGCAACTTCTGGGGGCTGCCGGTCAACTTCCTCGCGTTCTCGCTCGTCACGGTGATCACGACGGCAGCGACGCTGCCGGTGTTCGGCGAACTCATCACCGATCCGGTCGAGACGGTCGGCCGCATCGACCATCCGACCGCGGTGATCCTCGGCGCGCTGACGTTCACGATCGCGACGATCGGCATCAACATCGTCGCGAACTTCGTGTCGCCGGCGTTCGACTTCTCGAACGTCGCGCCGCGGCTGATCAGCTGGCGCGCGGGCGGGATGTTCGCGGCCGTCGCGTCGATCTTCATCACGCCGTGGAACCTGTTCAACAACCCGGCCGTGATCCACTACACGCTCGACGTGCTCGGCGCGTTCATCGGCCCGCTGTACGGCGTGCTGATCGCCGACTTCTACTTCGTCAAGCGCGGCCGGCTCGTGCGCGACGACCTGTACACGATGTCGGACAGCGGCGCGTACTGGTACACGGGCGGCGTGAACCGCCGTGCGCTCGCCGCGCTGCTGCCGGCCGCGGTGATCGCGATCGTCTGCGTGATGGTGCCGGGCTGGCAGGGCGTCGCGAACTTCTCGTGGTTCATAGGCGTGGGGCTCGGCTTCGTGTTCTACCGGCTGCTTGCGGGCGCGAAGGCCTGAGGAGAGGGCGATGAAGATCCGACTGATCAATCCGAACACGACGCAGCGGATGACCGACGCGATGGGCCGCTGCGCGCGCGAGGTCGCGGCCGCCGGCACGGAGATCGTGGCGGTGAGCCCGCCGATGGGGCCGCCGTCGATCGAAGGGTACTACGACGAGGCGCTTGCGACGCCCGGGCTGCTCGCCGAGATTGCGCAAGGCGAGCGCGACGGTTCCGATGCATACGTGATCGCGTGCTTCGGCGATCCGGGGCTCTACGCGGCGCGCGAGCTCGCGCGCGGGCCGGTGATCGGCATCGCCGAGGCGGCGATGCATGCGGCGAGCGTGCTCGCGCCCGGCTTCTCGGTCGTCACGACGCTTGCGCGCACCTGCGGGATGGCGCGGCACCTCGCGGAGCGCTACGGGATGAAGCGGTTCTGCCGCAACGTGCGCGCGACCGACGTCGCGGTGCTCGAGCTCGACCGGCCGGGATCGGCCGCGCGCCGGATCATCGTCGACGAATGCCGGCGCGCGCTCGACGAGGACGGCGTCGACGCGATCGTGCTCGGCTGCGCCGGGATGGCCGAGTTCGCGCACGAGATCGAGCAGCAGATCGGCGCGCCGGTGGTCGAGGGCGTCACGGCGGCCGTCAAGTGGGCCGAGGCACTCGTTGCGCTGCGCCTCGCGACCGCGAAGCGCGGCGACTACGCGCGGCCGCTGCCGAAGCGCTACGACGGCGCGTTCGCACGCTTCAGCCCGCCGGGCGGGGCGGCGGCGGAACCGGTCGGGGAATTGCCGCACCCGCACATACACACCGTCTGACACGCACTATCTGCGCCGCTGTATGGGCGCGTATGAGCGTTTTCGCTACACTGGGCCGTCGTTGCATCGGCCTGCGCGGCGGGCCTCCGGCACCCGGGCGGTCGATGCGAACCCATTATTTCAGTCAGCTTGCGCCGTACTTCGAACCCATGTCACTCGATCCCAACTATCCTCGCGACCTGATCGGCTACGGCCGCCATCCCGTGCAGGCGAACTGGCCGGGGCGCGCCCGCGTCGCCGTGCAGTTCGTGCTGAACTACGAGGAGGGCGGCGAGAACTGCGTGCTGCACGGCGATCCGGGTTCCGAGCAGTTCCTGTCCGAAATCGTCGGCGCGGCCGCGTATCCGGACCGCCACATGAGCATGGAGTCGATCTACGAGTACGGTTCGCGGGCCGGCGTATGGCGCATCCTGCGCGAGTTCGAGAAGCGCGGGATGCCGCTGACGGTGTTCGGCGTCGGCATGGCGATCGAGCGTCACCCGGAGCTTGCGCGTGCGTTCGTCGAGCTCGGCCACGAGATCGCGTGCCACGGCTGGCGCTGGATCCACTACCAGGGCATGACGCCCGAGCTCGAAGCCGAGCACATGCGTCTCGGGATGGAAGCGATCGAGCGCGTGACGGGCGTGCGCCCGCTCGGCTGGTACACCGGCCGCGACAGCCCCAACACGCACCGCCTCGTCGCCGAATACGGCGGCTTCCTGTACGACTCCGACAACTACGGCGACGACCTGCCGTTCTGGATGGACGTCGAGGTGTCGGGCGGCGGCACGTCGCCGCAACTGATCGTGCCGTACACGCTCGACACGAACGACATGCGCTTCGCGACGCCGCAGGGCTTCAACACCGGCGATCACTTCTTCGACTACCTGCGTGACGCGTTCGACGTGCTGTACGCCGAGGGCGACGAGGCGCCGAAGATGCTGTCGATCGGCATGCACTGCCGGCTGCTCGGCCGGCCGGGACGGTTCCGCGGGCTGCAGCGTTTCCTCGATCACGTCGAGAAGCACGATCGCGTATGGGTGACGCGCCGTGTCGATATCGCGCGTCACTGGCGTGAACATCATCCGTATCAGCCCAATCATCGAAACGAAGGGAAAGCATGAAGGCGATGCGTTACACGTTGGATCAACTGAACACGATGGCGCCGGGTGCATTTGTGGCGGCGCTGTCGGGGATCTTCGAACATTCGCCGTGGGTGGCCGAAGTCGCCGCGGGCGAGCGGCCGTTCGCGAGCATCGACGTGCTGCACCGGACGATGTCCGGCGCGGTGGAAGAGGCCGGCGAAGTGCGCCAGCTCGCGCTGATCAACGCGCACCCGGAGCTGGCCGGCAAGGCCGCCGTGCGCGGCGAGCTGACGGTCGAGTCGACGCGCGAGCAGAGCGGCGCGGGCCTCGACCAGTGCACCCAGGAAGAGTTCGACAAGCTGCTGACGCTGAACCGCACGTATCGCGAGAAGTTCGGCTTTCCGTTCATCCTGGCCGTGCGCGGCTATGACCGGCACGGCATCATCGCGAACTTCGAGTCGCGCGTGAATCATTCGCGCACCGAGGAACTGCGCACGAGCCTCGACCAGATCTACCGGATCGCGCGTTTCCGCCTCGACGACCTGATCGACGCCTGACACCGCAACACGGCCCGCCGCATCGCTGCGGCCCGACCGCCCCACTGAAACAAGGAAACATCATGGCTGTTCCGCTTCTCGATCCCAATGCACCCGATTTCACGCGGCGCTACGTGAATCTTGCCGACCCGCGTCTCGGTGCGCAGGCGCTCGAGGCCAGCGACGATTTCTTCGCGCCGAAGGACCGGATGCTGAACCCCGAGCCGGCCGTCTTCATCCCCGGCAAGTACGACGACCACGGCAAGTGGATGGACGGCTGGGAGACGCGCCGCAAACGCACGACGGGTTACGACTGGTGCATCGTCAAGCTCGCGCGCCCGGGCGTGATCAAGGGTTTCGACATCGACACGAGCCACTTCACCGGCAACTTCCCGCCGGCCGCGTCGATCGAGGCCGCCTTCGTGGCCGACGGCGCGCCGACGCATGCGACCGAATGGGTCGAGATCGTGCCGTCGACGACGCTGCAGGGCAACAGCCATCACTACGTCGAGGCGAGCGACGCACGCGCGTTCACGCACCTGCGCGTGAACATCTATCCGGACGGCGGCATCGCGCGCCTGCGCGTGTACGGCCAGCCGCAGCTCGACTGGGCCGGTGCGAGCGCGACCGAGCAGTTCGATCTCGCGGCGATGGAAAACGGCGGCTATGTCGTGGCCGCGAACAACCAGCACTTCGGCGTTGCGTCGAACCTGCTGTTGCCGGGCCGCGGCGTGAACATGGGCGACGGCTGGGAAACCCGCCGCCGCCGCGAACCGGGCAACGACTGGGCGATCATCGCGCTGGCGCAGCCGGGCGTGATCCGCAAGATCGAAGTCGATACGGCGTTCTTCAAGGGCAACTACCCGGATCGCTGTTCGATCCAGGCCGCCTATGTATCGGGCGGCACGGACAGCTCGCTGATCACGCAGTCGATGTTCTGGCCGGTGCTGCTCGGCGAGCAGAAGCTGCAGATGGACAAGCAGCACTATTTCGACCACGACATCGCGTCGCTCGGCCCCGTCACGCACGTGCGGCTGAACATCATTCCGGACGGCGGCGTGTCGCGCCTGCGTCTGTGGGGGACGCTCGACAAATGAAGACGCTTGTCATCGAGCCGCTGACCCGGGAAGCGTTCGCGCCGTTCGGCGACGTGATCGAAACGGAAGGCGCGAAGCAGATCCCGATCAACCTCGGCACGACGATCCGCTTTCACGATCTCGCGCACGTCGACGTGACGGACGAAGGCGGCCGTACGCTCGTCAACCTGTTCCGCGGCCAGCCGCGCACGCTGCCGTTCGAAGTGAAGATGCTCGAACGGCACCCGCTCGGCAGCCAGGCCTTCGTGCCGCTGAACGACCAGCCGTATCTCGTCGTCGTGGCGCCCGCGGGCGATCTCGATCCGGCGCGGATCCGCGCATTCGTGACGAGCGGGTGGCAAGGCGTCAACTACGCGAAGGGCGTGTGGCATCACCCGCTGATCGCGCTCGGCGGCGTCAGCGATTTCATCGTCGTCGATCGCGGCGGCGACGGCCTGAACCTCAACGAGCAGGATCTGCTGGAATCGCTGTGGCTTACCGACGAGGCGCTCGCCGCGCTGACGGCCTGAGTCGTATTTCGGTCGCAGCCTGTCGAAGAAACCCGCGCGGCATGCGCGGGTTTTTTTATGTGCGGCGGTTTATGCGCGGGTTTTACGCGCGGGTCAGGCCGCCGCGGCCTTGCGCGTGTTGCGTGAACCGTTGCCGGCGCGGCGCTGGCGCGGCGCATGCTGCGTCATCAGCTCGGCGATCCAGTCGACGAAGACGCGCAGCTTCGCGCTGACGTGCCGGTTCGGCGGGAACGCGACGTACATCGGCATCGGTTCGAGCCGCCAGTGCTCGAACAGCGGCACCAGGTCGCCGCGTGCGCGATGGGCGGCCGCCATGTAGTCGGGCAGCCACAGGATGCCGAGCCCGGCCAGGCCGGCTTCGAGGTACGCGTTGCCGTCGTCGACGGCCAGCACGTAGCGCCCGCGCACGTCCACGTGCGCGCCATCGCGTTCCATCGCGAACGGCAGCGCCTTGCCGGTGCGCGCCCACAGAAAGCCGACGATCCGGTGATGCGTGTCTTCGAGTTCGTCCGGATGCGCGGGCGTGCCGGCGCGCGCGAGATAGGCCGGCGACGCATATACGCCGAGCCGCAGGTCGCCGACGTGGCGCGCGACCAGCGACCGGTCGGTCGGCTCGCCGCCGCGCACGACGCAGTCGACGTTCTCGCCGATCACGTCCACCACGCGGTCGCTCACGCCCATGTCGAGCTGGATGTCCGGATAGCGCGCGTGGAACGCGGGCAGCGCGGGGATCAGGATCAGCCGCGCGAACGGGCTCGGCACGTCCACGCGCAGCCGCCCCCGCGGCGACGCGGACGCGGCGGACAGGCTCGTTTCGGCATCGTCCATGTCGGCGAGCAGCCGCACCACGCGATCGTAATAGGCGGCGCCGTCGGCCGTGACGACGACCTTGCGCGTCGTGCGGTTGAACAGCTTCACGCGCAGCCGCGCTTCCAGTTGCTGCACCAGTTGCGTGACGGTGGTGCGGCTCATGTGCAGCGTCTCGGCCGCCTTCGTGAAGCTGCCGGCTTCCACCACGCGGGCGAACGCCTGCATTGCGTCGAATCGATCCATCGGGTCTGGGCTCCGCGCCGGTCGGGAATTGTTTGGGGCCTGCAAACAGTGTTGGACAGGGTTGCCCGTTTATCGGCCGGGCAACGCTCCTTAAAGTGCCTTCATCGTTGATACCGGGGCGGCTTCGCCCCACTGACCGATGGAGGTGTTGGATGGCAAAGCGTAGCGTAGTTTTCCCGCCGGGTCGCCAGGCGCTGTATGACCGCAACCGCTATTCGCCGGCGCTGCGTTCGAACGGTTTCCTGTTCGTGTCCGGGCAGGTCGGCAGCCGCGAGGACGGCTCGCCCGAACCGGAGCTGGAAGCACAGGTCCGCCGCGCATTCGAGAACCTGAGTGCGGTGCTTGGCGCGGCCGGCTGCACGTTCGACGACGTCGTCGACGTGACGGTGTTCCTCGTCGATCCCGAAGCGACATTCGAGCGGATCTGGAAGATCGTCCCCGAGTATTGGGGAGACGCGCCGCATCCGACGCTGACCGCCGTCGGCGTGACCTGGCTGTACGGCTTCCAGTTCGAGATCAAGGCGATCGCGCGGTTGCCGGAGCCGGCCGGCGGTTGAGCAAGTACGAGCGTGTACGTTGCGTGCGGGATCCGCTCGCGGCGCGGCGGTCGGTTTCGCGGCGCCGCGCATGATCGCACGCGATCTCGCGGACGGACGCATCGTGCGTCGGTTCGACGTGAGCGTCGCGCTGCCGCCCGGTGTTGCGTATCACGTCGTGTATCCGGCTCGCGCGCAGGACGATCCGCGCATCGTCGCGTTCCGCGGCTGGCTCGCCGCCGAAGCCGCGATGATGCTTGCGTGACGGCTTTGCCGCGCGTGCTATCGTGCATGCATCGATACCGCACGATGTCCGTTCCGGACGTTTTTCTCCGATGAGCCAACCTGAAAACGACCTCGCGATCCTGCTGCGCACGATGCAGCCCGAACTTCATCCGGGCGCGTTCGCGTTCGTGTCGCTGCCGTCCGGCGCCGACGTGTCGTTATCCGAAGCGATCGCGACGTTTCGCGAAGCGGAAGGGCTGACGGTCGTCGTCGGCGAGGAGGCGGCCGCCCGCCACGGCTGGCCCGTGCTGTTCCGCGCCGCGTGGCTCACGCTGACCGTGCATTCGGATCTTGCGGCCGTCGGGCTCACGGCCGCGTTCGCGCGGGCGCTGGGCGCGGCCGGCATCAGCTGCAACGTGATGGCCGCCGCATACCACGATCACATCTTCGTGCCGTTCGACGACGGCCCGCGCGCGCTCGATGCGCTCGTCGCGCTTCAGCGCGACGCGATGCGCGACTAGCGCGCGGGCATTCGGCGCGCAAAAAAAACGGGCCCGTCACCGGGCCCGCGAACGGAAAGGGTCGCGCCGGAACTCAACGCCGGCGCGTCGCGGCTCACTTGACCGCGCCACCCTCGAACCAGGCGGCGAGCCTGGTCCGCTCGTCGTCGGTCATGTGCGTGACGTTGCCGATCGGCATCGCCTTCAGGCGCACGGCCTGCTCGTAGATACGCTGCGCGTTCTTCGACACTTCGTCCGGCGTGTCGAACATCACGCCCGCGGGGGCGCTGCCCATCAGCGTCGGCTTCGACGAGTGGCACGCGACGCAGCGTTGCTGCAGGACCGGCATGATGTCGTTGATCACGATCTTCGGCGCGTTGGCCGCTTGCGCTTCCGGCGCGACCGGCTTGGGCATCGTCCACACCAGCGCGCCCGACAGCAGCGCCACGCCGCCGATCGGCAGGTACCACAGCTGCTTGCCGCGATGGCGCATCACGAAGAACTGGCGGATCAGCGCGCCGGCCAGCATGATCAGCACGAGCACGACCCAGTTGAACTTGTTCGTGTAGGTCATCGCATAGTGGTTCGACAGCATCGCGAACACCACCGGCAGCGTGAAGTAGGTGTTGTGCACCGAGCGCTGCTTGCCGCGCTTGCCGTAGATCGGGTTCGGCTCCTCGCCCTTGAGCATCTTGTCGACCATCTTGCGCTGGCCGGGGATGATCACGAAGAACACGTTCGCCGACATGATCGTCGCGAGCATCGCGCCGACGATCAGGTAGGCGGCGCGGCCCGAGAAGATGTGGCACGCGAGGTACGCCGCGATGACGACGTAGAGGCCGACGCAAATGCCGAGCACGCGATCGTTGGTGCCGAGGATGCGGCACAGCGAGTCGTAGACGATCCAGCCGGCCATCAGGAAGCCGAGCGCGGACGCGACGGCGACCACCGGGCCCATGTCGAGCACGCTCTTGTCGATCAGGTAGGTGTTCGGCGCGAGCAGGTACAGCACGAAGAACAACGAGAAGCCCGACAGCCACGTCGTGTACGACGGCCACTTCGACCAGTGCAGGTCGTCCGGCATTTCCGGCGGGGCGACGGTGTACTTCTGCATGTTGTAGAAACCGCCGCCGTGGACGTGCCACAGTTCGCCGAACACCCCGCGCTTGCGCTGGTTCGGGTCGGTCGGCGGTTTCAGGCTGTTGTCGAGCGCGACGAAATAGAACGACTCGCCGATCCACGCGATCGCGACGATGACGTGCAGCCATCGCAGCGCGAGGTTCAGCCAGTCGGTGATGAAGCCTTCCATGAAACTCCTCCAGACTCAGATCGTTTGTCTTTGATGCAGGCGCCGATACGGATGTCAGCTGCCGCGATAGGTGCTGTACGACCACGGCGACACGAGCAGCGGCACGTGGTAGTGCGATGTCGCGTCGGCGATGCCGAAGCGAAGCACGACGCGATCGACGAAGCGGGGTTCGGGCACCTTCACGCCGAGCGATGCGAAGTAGTCGCCGGCATGGAACACCAGCTCGTATTCGCCGGCGGCAAGCGCGGCGCCTTCGAGCAGCGGTTCGTCGCAGCGGCCGTCGCTATTGGTCAGGACGGTCTTGATCGCACGGCGCGATTCGCCGTCCAGTGCGTAGAGGTCCACCTTGAGGGCGGCGCCGGGACGACCGTGCGCCGTATCGAGTACGTGGGTAGTGAGCTTTCCCATTCGCAATTGTCCTTGTGTGAATGCGAGGTTCGGCGGCGGCCCGATCCATTGACTGTGCGGCGGATCGAGGCTCCACGTCACGTGGCTACATACCCGTCGGCGAGATTGAAGCGAGCGCCGTGCAGGCATTGTAAAAAGGTTCCCTGCGCAAATACGGGCGCGATATCAAAGATAATGCGCCGCGCATGAGCGGCTGTCGACGGCCCGTCAGGGCCGGTTTCCGGCCGGCGCTCCGGGCCTGTTTCCGGGGTCCGGTGCCGCGCTGCGCGGCATACCATATCGAAATCCTGAGGGACGGTATTGCGGATCGCGCATTGTGTGCGGCGCGCGCTTGGGCGATCCTCCCGCCGTGCGCGTCGGCCCGTGGGCCGCGCGTACCCCGAAGACGGCGAGCACGCCGGGTAACCGGGCCAGGGCGTTCGAACGGACGCAGGCACCGGGGCGTGCCGCGATTCAGCGTTCGAACGACAGTGTGAACGCTCCCGGGATCGGCTCCCGGGGGCAGACCGACGCGGAGAACGCATGAACCTCGAGCAGCACGCCGGCGCACGCGCGCCGAACCCGTCCCCATTCCGCCCGACGACCCTGCTGGTCAAGCACGCCGACGTGCTCGTGACCATGGACGACACGCGCCGTGAACTGCGCGACGCGGGGCTCTACATCGAAGACAACCGGATCGTCGCGGTCGGCCCGAGCGCCGAGCTGCCCGACACGGCCGACGAAGTGCTCGACCTGCGCGGCCACCTCGTGATCCCCGGGCTCGTGAACACGCATCACCACATGTACCAGAGCCTCACGCGCGCGGTGCCGGCCGCGCAGAATGCCGAACTGTTCGGCTGGCTCACGAACCTCTACCGGATCTGGGCGCACCTGACGCCCGAGATGATCGAGGTGTCGACGCTGACCGCGATGGCCGAGCTGCTGCAATCGGGCTGCACGACGTCGAGCGATCATCTGTACATCTACCCGAACGGCAGCCGGCTCGACGACAGCATCGGCGCCGCGCAGCGGATCGGCATGCGTTTCCACGCGAGCCGCGGCGCGATGAGCGTCGGCCAGCGCGACGGCGGGCTGCCGCCCGATTCGGTCGTCGAGCGCGAACCCGACATCCTGCGCGACACGCAGCGCCTGATCGAGACCTATCACGACGACGGCCGCTACGCGATGCTGCGTGTCGTGGTGGCGCCATGCTCGCCGTTCTCGGTGAGCCGCGAGCTGATGCGCGACGCGGCCGTGCTGGCGCGCGAGTACGGCGTGTCGCTGCACACGCACCTCGCGGAGAACGTCAACGACATCGCGTACAGCCGCGAGAAGTTCGGGATGACGCCGGCCGAATACGCGGAAGATCTCGGCTGGGTCGGCCACGACGTGTGGCATGCGCACTGCGTGCAGCTCGACGATGTGGGCATCGGCCTGTTCGCGCGCACCGGCACGGGCGTCGCGCACTGCCCGTGTTCCAACATGCGGCTCGCATCGGGTATCGCGCCGGTGAAGAAGATGCGGCTCGCGGGCGTGCCGGTCGGCCTCGGCGTCGACGGTTCCGCATCGAACGACGGCGCGCAGATGGTCGCCGAAGTGCGCCAGGCGCTGCTGTTGCAGCGGGTCGGGTTCGGGCCCGATGCGATGACCGCGCGCGAGGCGCTCGAGATCGCGACGCTCGGCGGCGCGAAGGTGCTGAACCGCGACGACATCGGCGCATTGAAGCCCGGCATGGCCGCGGATTTCGCCGCGTTCGACCTGCGCCAGCCGTTGTTCGCGGGCGCGCTGCACGATCCGGTCGCGGCACTGGTGTTCTGCGCGCCGTCGCAGACGGCGTACACGGTGGTGAACGGGAAGGTCGTGGTGCGGGAAGGGCGGCTGGCGACGCTCGATCTGCCGCCCGTCATCGCGCGTCACAACGCGCTCGCGCAGGCACTGGTCGACGCGTCGCGCTGAAGGAGACGCATACCGTCCGGCGGCCGCCTGGCGAGGCGTGCCGCCGCTGTCGCCGCGCCGTGACGGCACGGCCGGCGCGCGCCGTTACGGCTCGATCAGCGTGCGGGTGGCTTCGGCGACGAGGCCGCGCAGCCAGCGCACTTCGTCGGAGTAGTGGCAGCGCTCGTGCCACAGCTGGTAGTACTGCATCGGCGGGAAGTCGAGCGGCGCCGGCACGACCGACAGCGGCAGGAACTTCGCATAATGATCGGCGAACAGGCGCGTCGTCGTGAAGATCAGGTCGGACTTCACGAGCACGTAGGGCGCCAGGTTGAAGTACGGCAGCGTGACGACCACGTGGCGCTTGAGCCGCTCGCGCGCGAGATGCACGTCGATCGCGCCGCGCTGGCCGACCGAGTATGGCGTCGGCGCGAGATGCGGCGCGTTCAGGTACTGGTCGAGCGTGAGCCCGCCGCGCTTCGCGAACGGGTGCGTGTTGCTCATCAGGCAGACGATTTCGTCGACGAACAGGTTCGACAGGTGCAGCTGCTCGGGCGGCTCCGGCCAGTTGCCGACGACGATGTCGAGCTTGCCGTCCTCCAGCGCGAGTTCGTAGTCGAACGCGGGGCCGAGCGAGTGGAACTCGAGCGTCGCGTTCGGCGCGGCCTGGCGGAAGCGCTCGACGACGGTCGGCACGAACAGCACGTTCAGGTAGTCGGGGCAGCCGATCCGGTAGCAGCGGATCGACGTGGCCGGGTCGAAGTTGTGCTGCTGGAACTTGATGCGCTCGATTTCGCGCAGGGCGTTCTGCACGGGCTCGAGCAGGCGCAGCCCGTATTCGGTCGGCACCATGCCGGATTTGCCGCGCACCAGCAGCGGATCGCCGGTGATGTCGCGCAGGCGCCGCAGCGCGGCGCTGATCGCCGGCTGCGACTGGTTCAGCTTGACGGCCGCACGCGTGACGCTGCGCTCCATCAACAGGGTGTGCAGGACGCGCAAGAGGTACGTGTCGATCGCCTCTCGTTGCTGACTCATGGTATCTCCGTTTATATGTCCAGGCTGATCGAGGGGTACTGTGGGTATATCGTTTTTAATATGGACGAAAAGCAGCGTCAAGAGATGGATACCCGCAGACGCCCGCCGGCCGGGCCGCGGCAAGGGGCCTGGACGGTGCGGAAAAAGGGGGCGGCGCCGGGCGGAGGCGCGTTGCGCGGATCCGGCTCGCGGCGCGTGGTGCGCAGTGCGCGGTGCGGTGTGCGCGTCAGTCGTCGATGCGCATGCCGACCTTCAGCGTGACCTGCCAGTGAACGACCTGATCGCCCTCGATGTGGCCGCGCGTCTCGGTTACCTGGAACCAGTGCAGGTTGTGCAGGGTCTTGCCGGCCTTCGAGATCGCGTTGCGGATGGCGTCGTCGCTCGATTGCCGCGACGAGCCGGTCAGTTCGATCATCTTGTAGACGTGGTCGCTCATGATGCACTCCCTGGGATATCGATGCGGGTCGCCGGCGCGCAGCGCGGCTTGCGCAGCGGCGCCGCGCGTGCCCGGCTTCTTGAGTGATAGGTATGATGGGCGGCGAGTGCAACCCATATCGGAGACGAGGAACATCGTGGAAGTCGGATTTTGCGGACCGGGATTGATGGGCGCGCCGATGATTCGGCATTTGCTGGCGGCCGGGCATCGGGTCAGCGTGTGGAACCGCTCGCGCGACAAGGCGGAGGCGCTCGCGAAGGACGGCGCGCAGGTGGCCGGCACGCCGCGCGAGCTGGCGGAGCGCGTCGACACAGTATTCGTATGCGTGCTCGACGGGCGCGCGGTCGGCGACGTCGTGTTCGGCGAGCACGGGCTGCTCTCCGGCGATGCCGCTGCGCGGCGCCTGCTGCGCATCGTCGATCATTCGAGCATTCCGCCTGCCGCGACGCGCGACTACGCGGCGCGCGCGGCCGCGCTCGGCGCGGGCTGGGTCGATGCGCCCGTATCGGGCGGCGTGCCGGGCGCGCAGGCCGGCACGCTCGCGGTGATGGTCGGCGGCCGCGCGGCCGATCTCGACGCGGTGAGGCCGCTGGTCGGCACGTACGCGTCGCGCATCACGCACATGGGCGACGCGGGCGCGGGCCAGACGGCGAAGCTGTGCAACCAGGCGATCGTCACCGCGACGGTGACGGCGATCGCCGAGGCCGTCGGTCTGGCGCAGGCGAGCGGCATCGACGCCGCGCGCCTGGCCGAGGCGCTCGCCGGCGGCTGGGCCGACTCGGTGCTGCTGCAGACGTTCGTGCCGCGCATGACGTCGGGCGGTCATGCGCCGATCGGCGCGCTCGGCACGTTCCAGAAGGACGTCGATGCGATCGCCGATGCCGCGCGCGACACGGGCGCCGTGATGCCCGTGTCGGCCACCGTCCAGCAGGTGCTGCGCCTGGGCGCCGCGCAAGGGCTCGCCGGCGCGGATTTCGCCGCGTTCATCGACATCGTGCGGCCCGGCAACGGGCGTCAGCCGGCGGCGTGACGGGCAAGCGGGGGGCGTGAATGGCAGATGGGCCGCCCTCGGGCGGCCCATCGGATGGCTGGCGGATCAGCCGAGCGAGCGGGGTGTCGTGTCGCCGGCGTTCTGGCGGCCGAGGCCGCCGCGCAGGCTCGCTTTCGTGCCCGCACCAAACTCGGGCAGGATACGCGCACGCGCGCGGCTCGCGAACACGAGGAAGCCGAAGCCGTTCGCTTCGTACCAGTACCCGCCGTTCTCGAGGCCGTCCAGCGGCTGCTCGAGCGCGTTGGCGATCGATTCGATGCAGCGCTTGCGCAGTTCGGCGATGGCCGGATAGGGCGGCTGGGCGCCACGCACGCTGCACAGGAGCACGTCGAGGCCGGGCAGCACGTGCGCGTAGAGGACGGGTTCGTCCTGCGCGCGGGCGCGGGCAATCTTGGTGTCGAGCTGGGCAAACGGTTTCGAGTGGCGCAATACCGCGAGGAATGACTCCTGGCCATCCTGCTGGGCCCGCCGACGTTTTTTCGGGAAGGACATAAACACTCGCCTCAAAAACAATTGCAAGAAATGCGGCATTTTCATGCGACCCACTCCCGGCTATGTACGCCGCATGTCGATCCTTTATAGCACACGAAAATGTTGCATTCGTGCAGTACGACGATCAATGTCTCCCGTCGACCTGCTCGCCATGATCGACACAGCCAGCGTCTTGGCGCCCGTACTGTCGTTTAGTCTCCATCATAGACCTGCTTTCCCCGCACGTGCATTCGCTCGTCACAAAAAAGTGGGATGGGTCGCATGCGGCGGCGCACCGCGCGCGCAACAAAAAGGCCCGCACGAGGCGGGCCTGGCGGGCGGGGTGCCTGGCGCTCAGCGCTGCTTGAGCGAATCGCGGATCTCGCGCAGCAGCACGGTGTCTTCCGGCGTCGCGGCCGGCGCGGCTTCTTCCGGCTTGCGCAGCTTGTTGATGAATTTCACCATCAGGAAAATGATGAAGGCCAGGATGACGAAATTGATCGCCACGGTGATGAACGAGCCGTAACCGAACGCGGCGACGCCTGCGGCCTGCAGGTCCTTGAACGAATCGGGATTACCCTTGAACGTCGGGGGGATGGTGCCGAGCAGAACGAACTTGTTCGAGAAATCCAGACCGCCCGTCAGCACGCCGATCACCGGCATGATGAGGTCTTTCACGACCGAGTCGACGATCTTCGAGAACGCGCCGCCGATGATCACGCCGACGGCGAGATCCATGACGTTGCCCTTGACGGCGAATTCCTTGAATTCCTTGATGATGCTCATGAGCGGCTTTCTCCTGGTTGAGGCGAGAGGAGGCGTGCCGCGACGCGCGCGAATGCAAAGCGTCGAATGAGGGTCGGTGGCACGCCGATGGCCGCATGATAGCGAACGCTCCCCGTTGCCGGTAGCCCATCTTGAAATGATTGACAAATCCGCGCGGCGGCGCGGCCGGTCGGACAGGGGAGCGTGGCGTGCGTGGCGTGCGTGGCGCAGCGCGGGTCGCCGCGCCGCATTGCGTCAGGTGTTGTCGTCGGTCCAGCCGTCGTCGTTGCTGCCGAGATCCATGCCGCCGCCGCTGTTGCCGTCGCTCCAGTTCGAAGCGTCGCCGCGGCCGAGGTCGAAGCCCGGATCGGCGTCCTGCCGGCGGCGCTCGCCGTCGACGATCACGTCGCGCTCGACCACGCGCTCGCGGCCGCCCGACATCGCCTCGCCGAGCAACACGCCGGTCAGCAGTCCGCCCATGCCGCCGCCGAAACCGCCGCCGCCTTGCTGGATCACGACGGGCTGCTGCTGTGGCGGGTAGGGCTGCGGCGGATACGGCTGGCCTTGCGCGCCTGTCATGCGATCCGCTTCCTGCGCGTACACGGAGCCGCTGCCGTTCGAGCCGTTCGCCGGCGCTGCCGGCTGCGCGGCCGGGTCGGGCCGGCCTTCGACGCGCGCCTTCACGCTCGCGTGGCGCTGTTCGAGTTCGTCGACGCGATACGGCGGCACCGGATTCTTGCCGTTCGACAGCGTTTCGACGAGCGTGCGTGCGTCGGCCTCGATCGCGTCGAGTTCGCCCGTGAGCGCGGCGACGCCCGGCGCCGTCGACAGCTTCGCGTCGAGCTTCAGCGGACGGATGTCGTTCAGCACGTCGGTGGCGCGCTTGAGTTGCGTGCGGCGTTCGTCGTCGGCGCGGCCGTCGTCGGCCGTGCGGGCGCGCCGCAGCGTCCAGCGCAGTACCAGCGCGATTATCGCGACGATCAGCCCGAGGCCGATCCACATGCCTGTCGACGGGCCGTGTTTTTCGGCCGGCGCGACGGCGGGTGCGAGCGACGACTGCACCGTGCCGGCCTGTGCGGCAGACGGTGCGTTGCCGCCGACGCGCGCGGCGTCGGCGCGGATGCGCGATTCCGTCTGCGCGAAACGCGACGGGTCGGTGAACTTCAGTTGCGGATCGAGCGACTTCGCGCGCTGCAGTTGCGTCAGCGCGTCGGACGCACGGCCTTCGCGGTCCAGCACCTGCGCATACAGGTAGCGCGCGTGCGCGTTGTTCGGATGGGCGTCGATGACTTGCGACAGCTGCGTGTCGGCTTGCTGCCAGTTGCGCTGCGCGATCGATTGCTCGACCTGCTGCAGCGACGGGACCGCAAACGCGGCGGACGACAGCAACATCAGCGAGAGGCCGAGTGCGGCGAGGGATTTCTTCATGGTCGAACCGGGCGCAGGCGCCCGTCTCCTGGCGATCGGTTCGCGCCGCACGCCCGGGCGGGCGGCGGCGCGGTTGCCCGCGGTTGGCGTTACTGCGCGGGCGTGTCGAGCTGCTTCTTCAGTGCGGCGAGGCGATCCTCGACCGACGGGCCCTTGTTCAGCGCGGCGAGCTTGTCGTCGAGCGCCTTGCCGCTCGACGTGTCGGCCGAGTTCAGGCGTGCGTCCGAGCGCGCGTTCTGCAGCGCGACCTTGTCCTCGAGCTTCTGGAAATCCTCGGACAGGTTCTTGCCGCCGATGCCGCCCAGCGCGCTTGCCGCGACGTCCTTCGCCTGCGCGATTTCCTGCTTGGCCTGCAGGATGTTCGAGCGCGCGTTCAGGTCGTTGCGGCGCTGGCGCATCTCGGCGATCTGCCCCTTCAGCTTGTCGACCGACGGCTCGAGCGTCGTCAGTTCGGCCGCGAGCGCATCGCGCTCGGCTTCCGCGTTCGACTGCGCGGCGAGCGCCTCGCGTGCGAGCGCTTCGTCGCCGGCCTGCAGCGCGCGCTTCGCGCCGTCCTCGTACTTCTTCACCTTGTCGTCGGCCGCATCGCGCTTGCTGCGCTGGGTCGCGACCTGTGCCTCGATCTCGATCAGCGAATTCTCGGCACGGCCGATGCTGTCGTCGAGCTCCCGCACGATCTGACGTGCGTCGCGCGACGGATCCTGTACCGAATCGGCCGCGTCGTTCAGCAGGCCCTTGATCGTGCGCGAAACAGAGTCGAAAAGCGACATGAAATCCTCCGTGATTGAAAGGCGCCGCGTGACGGCGGCAGTGCCTGTTGCGGGCCGGTTCCGACCCGCATGAGCCGGCGGATATTACACCACCGGATCACTTAAATACGGCTTAAACGCGGGAGTTCAAGCGGCGTGCGCATCGGGATGTCAACCTTTCGCGCCTGAAAGAAAAATGCCCGCGCCCGCGATGTCGCGTGTCCATGATAGGCCGGGGAGGCGGACAATACGTTCCGCAAATCACGGCAATGCGGGAATTTTTACAAAAAATCGCGAAGGCACGCGGTCGATTTCATTAAAATGCGCTGTCACGTCGCGGGAACGGATCGCCGCGCGGCGGGGTCTGTCGACGTGACAGCCGCATCACGAAGCACCTGCTCTGATTCATTCGCTTGCGTTTCCGCATGCGTCCGAGGGCGCCACGACCGCCCGCCATTCCGACATGCCAATTATCAAACGACCGCCTTCATCTTCCGACAGGAACGAACCCCACTACTCGCTGCGCCGTTCGCCGTCCGGAGCCTATTACCCCGATGACGACGAGCACGACCGTCGCGACGACCGCCAGGCCCGGCGCAGCGGCGACGGAGGGCGCCGCCGCTCGTTCGGCTCGCGCGTCGCGCTGTGGTTCGCCGGCCTGTTCGTGACGCTGGCGATCGTCGGCGCGCTGATCGTCGGCTACGCGCTGGTCGTGATGGCGCCGCAGTTGCCGTCGCTCGATGCGCTGACCAACTACCAGCCGAAGGTGCCGCTGCGCGTGTTCACCGCCGATCACGTGCTGATCGGCGAGTTCGGCGAGGAGCGCCGCAGCCTCGTGCGCTTCCAGGACATTCCCGACGTGATGAAGAAGGCCGTGCTCGCGATCGAGGACTACCGCTTCTACGAGCACGGCGGCGTCGATTTCCTCGGCATCCTGCGGGCGGGCGTCGCCGACCTGATGCACGGCGGCGCGCGCCAGGGCGCGAGCACGATCACGATGCAGGTCGCGCGCAACTTCTTCCTGTCGAGCGAGAAGACCTACACGCGCAAGATTTACGAAATGCTGCTCGCGTACAAGATCGAGAAGGCCCTGACGAAGGACCAGATCCTCGAGCTGTACATGAACCAGATCTATCTCGGCCAGCGCTCGTACGGCTTCGCCGCTGCCGCGCGCGTGTATTTCGGCAAGGACCTGAAGGACATCACGCTCGCGGAAGCGGCGATGCTCGCGGGGCTGCCGAAGGCGCCGTCCGCGTATAACCCGGTCGTCAATCCGAAGCGTGCGAAGGTGCGCCAGGAATACATCCTGAAGCGCATGCTCGAGGTCGGCTACATCACGCAGCCGCAGTACGACGCGGCCGTGAAGGAAGAGATCCACGTGCGCACGCCGGGCAACCAGTACGCGGTGCACGGCGAGTACGTCGCCGAGATGGTGCGGCAGATGATGTACCAGCAATACAAGGACGAAACCTATACGCGCGGGCTGACCGTCACGACGACGATCAACTCGTCCGACCAGGAATCCGCATACCAGGCCGTGCGGCGCGGCATTCTCGACTACGAGCGCCGCCACGGCTATCGCGGCCCGGAAGCGTCGATCCAGCTGCCCGCGGCCGGCGACGACCGCGACGAGGCGATCGACGACGCGCTTGCCGATCACCCGGACAACGGCGACCTGCAGTCGGCGGTGGTGCTGTCGGCGTCGCCGAACGCGGTCGAGGTGCAGTTCGTCGGCGGCGCGACCACGACGATCGGCCCGGCCGGGCTGCGCTTCGTGGCGGCCGCGCTCGGGTCCCGCGCGAACGACACGCTGCGCATCAAGCCGGGCTCGATCGTGCGCGTGCTGAAGGACGGCAAGACGGGCTGGCAGGTCGTGCAACTGCCGCAGGTCGAAGGCGCGCTCGTCGCGATCGCGCCGCAGGACGGCGCGATCCGCTCGCTCGTCGGCGGCTTCGACTTCAACAAGAGCAAGTTCAACCACGTGACGCAGGCGTGGCGGCAGCCGGGCTCGTCGTTCAAGCCGTTCATCTACTCGGCGTCGCTCGACAAGGGCATGGGGCCGGCGACGATGATCAACGACGCGCCGCTGTACTTCCCGCCGAGCGTGCCGGGCGGCACCGCGTGGGAGCCGAAGGACGACGACCAGCCGGACGGCCCGATGACGATGCGCACCGGCCTGCAGCGTTCGAAGAACCTCGTGTCGATCCGGATCCTCGCGTCGATCGGCACGCAGTATGCGCAGCAGTACGTGACGCAGCGCTTCGGGTTCGATCCCGCGAAGACGCCGCCGTACCTGCCGATGGCGCTCGGCGCGGGCCTCGTCACGCCGCTGCAGCTCGCGACCGGCTACGCGGTGTTCGCGAACGGCGGCTACAAGGTCGATCCGTACCTGATCGCCGAAGTCGACGACGCGCACGGCCAGCCGCTGCAGAAGTCGCAGCCGGTGATCGCGGGCAGCACGGCGCCGCGCACGATCGAAGGCCGCAACGCGTACGTGATGAACAGCCTGCTGCATTCGGTCGCGACGGCCGGCACGGGTGCGGGCACCAACGTACTGGGCCGCAGCGACCTGCAGGGCAAGACGGGTACGACGAACGACGCGAAGGACGGCTGGTTCGCCGGCTATCAGCAGTCGCTCGTCGCGGTCGCGTGGATGGGCTTCGACCAGCCGAAGAGCCTGGGCAGTCGCGAATTCGGCGCGCAGCTCGCGTTGCCGATCTGGGTGAACTACATGCGCACCGCGCTGAACGGCGTGCCCGAGCAGCAGATGCCGATGCCGGACGGCCTGACGTCGATCGACGGCGAGCTGTACTACGCCGATCGCACGCCGGGCAACGGGTTCGTCGCGAACGTCGACATCAACCCGGCCGAGAACGCGATCAGCGCGAACGACGCACTCGGCTCGACCGGTGCGGCGGGGCTTGCGCCGCCGCCTGTCACGCCGCAGGAGAAGCAGCAGATCATGGACATGTTCGAGAACAAGTAAGCGGTACGCCGCTGTTCATGCATGCGACGGGCGCCTTCGGGCGCCCGTTTTTTGTGCGCCCGGCATGGGCGGACTCCTGCGGGGGTAAGTCCCGCCATAAGTTGGTCACAACGAACGAAGTCTTGCGCTGGGCTTGCTCAGCCCTCGTACGAAAGAGCGATTGCTGAATCGACATGATCAGCCAGGCAAATTATCGAAGCTGGATTACTTTGAATTTCACGAGGCAATCGGTATATCGACTTTCCGGCGCGTTGTCGGGATGCGCTACTTTCCCATGTTCGCCCGTGCAGTTAGCGCTTTGACTGGTCCTGACGCCGCAAGTAAAGATAGTCGCTACAAACCAGGCCGAATATGCAGGGAAGCGTGACAGCGCATATCCATCCGTTCCGACCGGCGGCCAAGGCAATCAGTGACAACCCAAGATTGAGGATGACGGCCTGCATTGAGAGCCAGCGGGGATAGTAGGGCAATCGATCGCAACCGGATTGCCCGCAGATGCGGGTCAGGCGCCCGACAATGAATGCCCCGACAAAGCAAGTCGCACAGAACACGAGATATTTGGCGGCTCGATTTTGAGCAAGCATCAGAAATGCAACGATACTCACTAACTGCGCGGCGAACAGACGCGCAATAGTCACTTCGAGAAAGCGCCTGACAGGGATCAGCATGAGATATCGAAAATAATGATTGATTCGATACGGTGAGATTCCACTAGTTTTTCCGGGAATCGGCTATTTCCATCAACTACAGGCTGCTCGTCGCTTCCCACAGCTGCTCAAACGAGACACCACGAGGGGAAAAGTACGACCAACCGTAGTCTTGAATGCGATCAAGTACGTAGGCGCCGGTCAATCCGCCAACAGTCGGGCCATATAACATGCCGACTGCGCCGCCGATAATCGCTCCGCCCACCGTGCCGACTCCTGGAACGATGGATCCAACCGCAGCGCCAATTCCGGCGCCGACTTCCGCCCCTATATATTGTCCGGCAACGGTTCCGGCTACGCCGCCAGCCACGGTCCCGGCAAGACCGGCCCCCGATACTCTCATCACATCCTGACTACTCAGTACTTTCATTATTCAGGACTCCGATTTGAAATTGTTGGAAGAACCGGTCACTTAAAGACGTGATCGGCGCGAATGATAATGAATCGCATTTGCATTCATGTCAACATCGCCGATTTATCTCATAAATCAGGTGCCTTTTTTCGTCTGCAATTACTGCTCTCCGACGACGTCGATTCCGTAGCCTCGCGGTATAAGAGTGTGTCCGAGTGCACGCCTGATATCCGCTGGCCGCGCTTTCCGGTGAGTGGGGTCAACATCGCCGTTGCTCGCGGCTGGGCGTCAGTAGCCCGCCTGCATTTTTGCGACCGGAGGCTGAATCAGAACGACGCGCAGGCCGGCACGAGCGTGATGCCGACCGACTCCTGATGGAAGCGCTGCACGTACGCTTGGCGGATCGCGGTGAGCCGTGCGCGCGTGTCGGGTGTATCGTCGGCGAGGATACGGATCACGAAGCTGTCTTCGTGCGTGATCGCGCCGCTCGCGCGGTCGCGCCACTGGCCGTGCGTATCCCAGTAGGTGAGGCCATCGGGGAAGCGCGGCGTGACCGTGTCGGCGAGGAAGGCCGCGCGCTCCGCGTCGGTGACGGCGCCGCGCCCGGCGATGTCGCGCCCGAACAGGAGGTCGGCCTGCAACATGCGGTGCTCGCCCGGCTGCGTGCAGGCCGGCTGCGCGCCGACGACGGGCGAGGGCGGCGCCGCGCAACCGGCGAGCAGCGCGATCGCGAGGGCGCCGAGCACCGGCCGCACGCGGGGGCGCCGCGTCGCGGCGCGTGCGCCCTGTGACCGCATCTGCCCAATTTGCGACGATCGACCTTCGCGCCCGCAAAACGCTGCGCGTTCAACCACTTGCGTGTTTGTCCGGCGGGTTATCAACAGGGCTGTCAACATAATCTGGGGATAACCCTAGGTCGGTGCGCCGGCGCCCGGCGCGTTCAGTGCTGCAACGTCGCGTGCGCGAGATGCATGCCGAGGGTGGCGGGGTCGGTGTTCGTGCCCGACAGCAGCACGCCGACGCGCTTGCCCTGCAGCGTCTCGCGCAGCGGGCCGAGCAGCGCGGCGAGCGCGGCCGCGCAAGCCGGCTCGATCGACAGTTTCAGGTGCGAGAACAGGAACAGCATCGCGGCGCGCAGCGCGTCGTCGGACACGGTGACGATGCGGTCGACGTGGCGCCGGCACAGCTGGTAGCTGTATTCCTCGGTATGCGGCGCCATCAGCGAATCGGCGATCGTCTGCATCGCGCTCATCCGGATCGTGTGATTCGCCGCGAAGCTGCGGCTCATCGCGTCGGCGCCTTCCGGCTCGACGCCGTACACGTGCACGCGCGGATTCGCGAGCCGCAGCGCGGTCGCCATGCCGGCCGCGAGCCCGCCGCCGCCGATCGGCACGATCACCGCGTCGAGGTCGGGCGTCTGCGTCGCCCATTCGTAGCCGAGCGTCGCGGTGCCGAGGATCGTGTGATAGCCGTTGAACGGATGAATGAAGAAGCGGCCTTCCTCCGCCTCGATCCGTCGGACGAGATCGAACGCCTGCGACGCGCTGGCCGCCAGCACGACTTCCGCGCGGTACCGCTTGCATTGCGCGATGCGCGACGGGCTTGCGGTATGGAACATCACGACTTTTGCGCTGCTGCCGAGCCGCATTGCCGCATACGCGACGGCCGCCGCGTGGTTGCCGGCCGACACGCAGGTCACGCCGGCGTTCCTGCGCGCCTCGTCGAGCGCGAGCAGATGCGTGAATGCGCCGCGCGCCTTGAAGCTGCCGCTCGCCTGCAGCAGCTCGAACTTGAAGTTGACGTGCGTGCCCTCGAGGGACGGCAGGTCGGCGCGCTCGAAGACGGGCGTGCGTGCGACCCACGGCGACAACGCGAAATGCTGCGCGGCGATGTCGTCGAGCGTCGGGATCGGCTCGCCGTCGATCGTCGGATGGGCCGTGCCCTGTTGTTCAGTCGACATGACGTGGCGGGTGGCGGAGTGGGCCGGCCCGCACACGCGGGCCGGCGTGGCGGGGAGGCAGTCAGTGAGCGTCGACCGACATGCTGCGGATGAACTTGCGCAGGAACTGCTCGCAGCCGGCGAGCTGCGCAAGCTCGACGTATTCGTTCGGCTTGTGCGCCTGCTCGATGTTGCCGGGCCCGCACACGACGCTCGGGACGCCCGCGCGTTCGAACAGGCCGGCCTCGGTGCCGTACGCGACCTTGCGCTTGTCCTGGTCGGCGGTCAGCGCGCGCACGAGCTGCGTGATCGCGGCCTGCTCGGTCGCATCGAGGCCCGGCGCCGCGGCGATCTTCGAGAATTCGATGGCGGCGTTCGGATGCTCGCGGCGCATCTGCGGCAGCAGCGTTTCCTGCGCATACGCTTCGATGCGCGTGAAGATCTGCTCCGGATCGAGCGTGGGCAGGTTGCGGAACTCGAAATCGAACCGGCATTCGGCCGGCACCGTGTTGATCGCGTTGCCGCCCTGGATCGTGCTCGTCTGCGCCGTGGTGAACGGCACGTCGTACAGCGCGTCGAACGGGCCTTCCGCGCGGAAGCGGTCGGCGATGTCGCGGATGTGGCAGATCAGGCGCGCCGCATACTCGATCGCGTTCAGCCCCTTCGGCGTCAGCGACGAATGCGCCGCGTGGCCGCGCACGCAGCAGCGGTACGCGTTGATGCCCTTGTGCGCAATGATCGGACGCATGCTGGTGGGCTCGCCGACGATGCAGCCCGACGGCTGCACGCCGCGCTTGACCAGGTCGGCGATCATCAGCGGCGCGCCGGCGCAGCCGATCTCCTCGTCGTAGGACAGCGCGAAATGGATCGGCTGTGCGAGCTTCGTCGCCTGCATCTCGGGCAGCAGTGCGAGCGCCGTGCCGATGAAGCCCTTCATGTCGCAGGTGCCGCGGCCGTACAGGCGGCCGTCGCGGATTTCCGGTGCGAACGGGTTGCTGTCCCATTGCTGGCCGTCGACGGGCACGACGTCGGTGTGCCCCGACAGCACGATGCCGCCGTTCGTCGAGCCGTCGTGCGCGGGCACGGTCGCAAACAGGTTGGCCCAGCCTTCGCGCGAATCGTGCGTGATGGTCGAGACGATGCCCTTCGCGGCCAGCGCGTCGCGCACCGTTTCGATCAGGCCGAGATTCGGCACGCGGCTCGTCGTGTCCATCGACACCAGTTGCTTGATCCAGGGCAGGCTGACGAGCGGCGCGTCGCCTTGGGCGGCGGCGGACGACGCCGTCGCGTCGAGAGTGGACATGGCGGAACTCCGTCTGATGAATGGGAAAATCATACTCAAAAACGCTTCGCCGCGCCTGCCGCGGGCGCGACGCACCGCAGCATCGCCGCGACCGTCAGCGCGCCGCGGCGGCCGCGCCCTGCCTGGGGCCGAGCGCGCGCAGCGTTTCCTTGATCGTCGATACGCGGATCGCGAGATCGGGCGAGCGTGTTTCGATGCGCAGCTTGTCCTGGCCCGCGAGCTTGATGTGCCGGTGCTTCTGCACCATCTCGATGATCCGCATCGGATCGATCGGCGGGTTCGGCTCGAACTGCAGCCCGATCGCAACCTCGCTCGCGTCGATCTTCACGATGCCGAGCGGCTTCGCGGCGATCCGCAGGCGGTGCGTCTCGACGAGCGCGTGCGCCTGCGGCGGCAGCTTGCCGAAGCGGTCGATCAGTTCTTCCTGGATGCCGTCGATCGCGTCGCCATGCTCGCAGTTCGCGAGGCGCTTGTACAGCGACAGCCGCTCCTGCACGTCCGCGCAGTAGTCGGCCGGCAGGATCGCGGGCGCATGCAGGTTGATTTCCGTCGTCGCGGCGAGCGGGGCGGTGAGGTCGGGCTCCTTGCCGTTCTTCAGCGCCTTCACCGCGTCGTTCAGCATGTCCGTATAGAGCTGGAAGCCGATCTCGTGGATTTCGCCCGACTGCTTGTCGCCGAGCACCTCGCCGGTGCCGCGGATCTCGAGGTCGTGCATCGCGAGATAGAAGCCCGAGCCCAGCTCCTCCATCTGCTGGATCGCCTCGAGGCGACGCTGCGCCTGCTTGGTCAGGGCCTGCGGATCGTGCACGAGCAGGTACGCGTACGCCTGGTGGTGCGAACGGCCGACGCGGCCGCGCAACTGGTGGAGCTGCGCGAGGCCGAACTTGTCCGAGCGATGCATGATGATCGTGTTCGCGCTCGGCACGTCGATGCCGGTCTCGATGATCGTCGTGCACAGCAGTACGTTCGCGCGCTGCGCGACGAAATCGCGCATCACGCGCTCGAGCTCGCGCTCGTGCATCTGGCCGTGCGCGATCGCGATGCGCGCCTCGGGCACCAGTTCCTCGAGCATCGCCCTGCGGTTCTCGATCGTCTCGACCTCGTTGTGCAGGAAGTAGACCTGGCCGCCGCGCTTCAGCTCGCGCAGCATCGCCTCGCGGATCACGCTTTCCTCCTCGCGGCGCACGAAGGTCTTGATCGCGAGCCGCTTCTGCGGCGCGGTGGCGATGACCGAGAAATCGCGCAAGCCTTCGAGCGCCATCCCGAGCGTGCGCGGGATCGGCGTCGCGGTGAGCGTCAGCACGTCGACTTCCGCGCGCAGCGCCTTCAGCGCTTCCTTCTGGCGCACGCCGAAGCGGTGTTCCTCGTCGATGATCACGAGGCCGAGGCGCTTGAACTGCACGTCCGACGACAGCAGCTTGTGCGTGCCGATCACGATGTCGACGCTGCCTTCGTTGATCTGCGCGATCGCCGCATTCACTTCCTTCGTGGTCTTGAAGCGCGACAGCTCGACGATCCGCACCGGCCAGTCCGCGAAGCGGTCGGCGAAGGTCTGCGTGTGCTGCTCGGCGAGCAGCGTGGTCGGCGACAGCAGCGCGACCTGCTTGCCGCCCAGCACCGCGATGAACGCGGCGCGCAGCGCGACCTCGGTCTTGCCGAAGCCGACGTCGCCGCACACGAGGCGGTCCATCGGCTTGCCGCTCGTCATGTCGCCGATCACGGCCGCGATCGCGGCGGCCTGGTCGGGCGTTTCCTCGAAACCGAAGCTCTCCGCGAACTTCACGTAGTCGCGCGGGTCGAGCGAGAACGCGTGGCCCTCGCGCGCCGCGCGCCGCGCATACAGGTTCAGCAGCTCGGCCGCCGTGTCGCGGATCTGCTGCGCGGCCTTGCGCTTCGCACGCTCCCACTGGCCGGAGCCGAGCGCGTGCAGCGGCGCGCTGTCGGGATCGGCGCCGCTGTAGCGTGAGATCACGTGCAGTTGCGCGACCGGCACGTAGAGCTTGCTGTCGCCCGAGTATTCGAGATGCAGGAATTCGGTCTCGCCTTCGCCGAGATCCATCGACACGAGGCCCATGTAGCGGCCGATGCCGTGCTGCGCGTGGACGACCGGATCGCCGACCTTCAGCTCCGACAGGTCGCGCACCATCGCGTCGACATTGCTGGCCTGTTCCTGCCGGCGGCGGCCCGCGCGGCGGCCGAGTGCGCCGTACAGCTCGGTTTCGGTGACGATCGCGTAGCCTTCGCCCGGCACCGCGAAGCCGTTCGACAGCGGCGCGACGCCGAGCGCGAAGCGTTCGTCGCTCGCGAGCCAGCCCGCGAAATGGTCGTTCGACGCCGGGCGCAGATGGTGATCGGCGAGCAGTTGCAGGATCGTTTCGCGGCGGCCGGCCGATTCGACCGTCAGCAGCACGCGCTTGCCCGACGATTCGACGAACGAGCGCAGCGACGCGAGCGGATCGTCCGCATGGCGGTCGACGGTGAGCTCGGGCAGCGCCGTCGCCCAGCCGCCGGCCGGCTGCGCGGGCAGCGCGACGCGCGCGAACGGCTTCGAGAGGGCGAAGAAGTCCTCGTCGGACAGGAACAGCCGCTGCGGCTCGAGGATCGGCCGCTCGCGGTCGTGCGCGAGGAACGCGTGGCGCTGCTTCGTGTCGGCCGTGAAGCGGCGGATCGACGCTTCGAGATCGCCGGTGAACACGAGGTGCGCGTCCTGCGGCAGGTAGTGGAACAGCGTCGCGGTTTCGTCGAAGAACAGCGGCAGGTAGTACTCGATGCCGGCCGACGGCACGCCGTTGCCGATGTCCTTGTAGATCGGCGCGCGGCTCGGGTCGCCCTCGAAAGTCTCGCGCCAGCGGCTGCGGAAGGCCGTGCGCGCGGCTTCGTCGAACGGAAACTCGCGACCGGGCAGGAGCCGCACGTCGCGCACCGGGTAGAGGCTGCGCTGCGTGTCGGGGTCGAACGCGCGGATCGAGTCGACCTGGTCGTCGAACAGGTCGATCCGGTACGGCAGCGGCGAGCCCATCGGGTACAGGTCGATCAGCGAGCCGCGCACGCAGTATTCGCCGGGCCGCACGACCTGGCTCACATGCTCGTAGCCGGCCAGCGTCAGCTGCGCCTTCAGCTTCGCCTCGTCGAGCCGCTCGCCCTGCGCGAAGGCGAACGTGTATGCCGCCATGAACGACGCGGGCGGCATCCGGTACAGCGCGGTGGTCGCGGGCACGAGCAGGATGTCGCAGCGGCCTTCGCCGAGATCGTGGAGCGTCGCGAGACGCTCGGAGACGAGATCCTGGTGCGGCGAGAACGTGTCGTACGGCAGCGTTTCCCAGTCCGGCAGCAGGCGCACGCGCGCGTCGGGGGAGAAGTAGCGGATTTCCTGCGAGAGCCGCTGCGCGTCGACCGCGTTCGCGCAGATCACCGCGAGCAGCGGCACGGCCTGGCGGTTGTCGGCGAGATAACGGGCGATGGCGAGCGCGTCGGCGGAACCATGCGCGCCGTCGAAGGCGAAGCGCTGGCCGGGCTTGACGCGGGCAACGGGCGAGGCGGACGGGGTGAAAGCGTTATCTGGCATAGGGACGACAGGGGTGGCGTGCACGGGCGCATCGCGGTGCGCCGGTCGAGACGAAAGACCTATTATAAAATCCGCTTCTCGATTTCATCTTTCCGGCGTTTCCCTTCGTGACTTCCCGACTCTTCGCCCTGATTCCCTGTGCCGGTACGGGCAGCCGCTCCGGCTCGGCCGTGCCGAAGCAATACCGCACGCTGGCCGGCCGCGCGCTGCTGCATTACACGCTTGCCGCGTTCGACGCGTGCAGCGAATTTGCCCAGACGCTCGTCGTGCTCGCGCCCGACGATACCCATTTCGACGCGCGCCGCTTCGCGGGGCTGCGCTTCGCGGTGCGCCGCTGCGGCGGCGGTTCGCGGCAGGCGTCGGTGCTGAACGGATTGCTCGAACTGGGCGAATTCGGCGCGACCGATCGCGACTGGGTGCTTGTGCACGACGCCGCGCGCCCCGGCATCACGCCGGAACTGATCCGCACGCTGGTCGCGACGCTGAAGGACGACCCGGTCGGCGGCATCGTCGCACTGCCGGTGGCCGATACGCTCAAGCGCGTGCCGGCCGGCGGCGACGCGATCGCGCGCACCGAGTCGCGCGATGCGCTGTGGCAGGCGCAGACGCCGCAGATGTTCCGCATCGGCATGCTGCGCGAGGCGATCCTGCGCGCGCAGCGCGAAGGGCACGACCTGACCGACGAGGCGAGCGCGATCGAATGGGCCGGCCATACGCCGCGCGTCGTGCAGGGCAGCCTTCGCAACTTCAAGGTGACGTATCCGGAAGATTTCGCGCTCGCGGAGGCGATCCTCGGGCGCGCCGCGGACGCTTCCTGACTTTTCCCCCATTTCAATCGGAACACGCATGGATTTCAGAATCGGACAAGGCTACGACGTGCATCAGCTCGTCGAGGGGCGCCCCCTCATCATCGGCGGCGTGACGATTCCTTACGAGCGCGGTCTGCTCGGCCACTCGGACGCGGACGTGCTGCTGCACGCGATCACCGACGCGCTGTTCGGCGCGGCGGCGCTCGGCGACATCGGCCGTCATTTCTCCGATACGGACGCGGCCTTCAAGGGCGCGGACAGCCGCGTGCTGCTGCGCGAATGCGCCGTGCGCATCAAGGCGGCCGGCTTTACGATCCGTAACGTCGACAGCACCGTGATCGCCCAGGCGCCGAAACTCGCGCCGCATATCGACGGGATGCGCGCGAACATCGCGGCCGATCTCGGGTTGCCGCTCGATCGCGTGAACGTGAAGGCGAAGACCAACGAGAAGCTCGGCTATCTCGGCCGCGGCGAGGGGATCGAGGCGCAGGCCGCGGCGTTGCTGGTGAAGCAGGACGGCTGACGCCCGGTCGCGGCGGCGCGCGGTTCCCGCCGCGCGCCGCGCCGTGGAAACGACAATGCCACGCGGATGCGTGGCATTGTCGTTTGAGGCGGAGGCCGCCGCCGGCATGGCGGCCGGCCGGGCGGCATTGCCGCTTATTCGCCTTCGGCGGCGATCACCTGGGCGGCGGCGTTGATCACCGACGCGATGCGGCCGACGTCGCGCAACTGCGTGACGGTCATCCCTTGTTCGTTCTTCAGCAGCGCATAGTGTGACTTCACGCAGAAATGGCACTTGCCCACGATCGACGCGGCGAGCGCGTACATCTCGAACTTGCGCTTGTCGACGCCGCCGTGCGTCGCATACGCGCCCATCCGCAGCTCGGCGCGTTGCGTCTTCAGGTCGGCGTCGTCGGCCATCTCGACATACGGATACCAGGTGTTGTTCATCCCCATCAGCGCGGCCGCCGTCAGCACGGCGTTCGTCTCTTCGGGCGACAGCACGCCGGCTTCGCGGATCGTCTTGATGAGCACCGGGCTTTTCGCCGCGATTGCCGCCGCCAGCGCGACGCCGACCGCGTCGGTGCCTTCGAGCGACGAGCGCGAGATGGTGCCGTCGAGGTTCAGGCGAATGTCCTTCGCATAGTCGGGAATACGTGCCTTAATCGAATCGATGAATTCCATTGATATCTCCTATGGGTTGGCCGTTAAAAAAGCCCGCAGGCAGGACGTGCGCCGCGGGCTTCGTGCATCGATGCGCTTACAGCGTTGCGCCGCCGACTGCACGGTTGCACGGGCACAGTTCGTCCGTTTGCAGGCCGTCCAGAATACGCAGGACTTCTTCCGGGCTGCGGCCGACGTTCAGGTTGTTCACCGAAACGTGCTGGATCGTGTTGTCCGGATCGACGATGAACGTTGCACGCAGGGCCACGCCTGCTTCCTTGTCGCGCACGCCGAGCTGGTCGATCAGCTCGCCCTTCACGTCGCCGAACGAGTAGTGGTTCAGCTTGTTGAGGTCCTTGTGCTCACGGCGCCATGCGAGCTTGACGAATTCGTTGTCCGAGCTGCCGCCGAGCAGCACGGCGTCGCGCTCTTCGAACTGCTTCGTGAGCTTCGCGAACTCGACGATTTCCGTCGGGCACACGAACGTGAAATCCTTCGGATAGAAGTAGATGATCTTCCACTTGCCCGGGAACGACGCTTCGGTGACGGTCTCGAACGCCGACTGGCCGTTTTCCTCGTGATTGTTGAAGCCCGGCTTCGCGGCTACGACGGTGAAAGCTTCGAGTTTATCGCCCACGGTTTTCATGCGGATACTCCTGTATGAGTTGGGAAGAAGACTGAGTCAAGCTACCTCGGTGCTGCAACGCTGATGTGACAGCATGCGGCAAACTATAACGCTATTAGTAAAGTGCTTCAATAGATTTTAACTAACGAACCCCATAGCTTTTTTCAACCGGTTCGATAGTGTGAAGTGCGGGAAGCCTGCGTGAGCGCGTCACGCGGTCGCACGCGCCTTGCCGGCGCCGGGGAATTCGAGCGTGACTTCGAGGCCCGCTTCGGGGTGGCGGTTGCGCAGTCGTAGCGCGCCGCGGTAGCGGCCGACGAGCCGCAGCACGATCGCCATCCCGAGGCCGGTGCCGTCCGCCTTGGTGCGCGCGGTATCGACGCGGTAGAACGGTCGCATCACGAGCGGCAGCTGATCCTCGGGGATGCCGGGGCCTTCGTCGCTCACCGACAGCTCGACGCGTGCATGCGACACGCGCGTCTCGAGCGTGATGCGCGCGATGCCGTCCTGCTTGCTCTGGCCGTATTTGCGCGCGTTCTCGACGAGGTTGCCGATCACGCGGCGCATGTCGGTTTCGTCGGCCTCGATGACCGCGCTCGGCGCGAGCCGCGTGCGGATCTCGACGCCGTCCTCGCCTGCCAGGCGGGCGGCGACTTCCTGCGCGATCGACGACAGGTCGACGGGCTCGGGCCTGCGCTGCGACGGGCGCGCGTAGTCGATGAAGGCCGCGATGATGCGGTCCATCTGCTCGATGTCGTCGACCATCGCATCCTTGGTCGCCTGGTCGGACGGGCTCATCTCGGTTTCGAGGCGCAGCCGCGCGAGCGGCGTGCGCAGGTCGTGCGAGATGCCCGCGAGCATCAGCGCGCGGTCGGCCTCGAGCTGTTCGAGGTCGCGCACCATCTGGTTGAAGCTGCGGTTGGTCTCGGCCGCGACGCCCATCCCGCGCTCGGGCAGCGGCTCGGGCGCCTGGCCCGAACCGACCAGGCGCGCGGCGAGCGCGAGCCGCGCGAACGGCCGGTTCACGAGGCTCGTGATGAATGCGGAGCCGAACAGCGACAGCGCGAGCGCGAACAACCCCCAGCCGGCCCACTGCAGGCCCGTGACGCTGTCGAGCTGGTCGCGGTCGAGCGCGACCCAGTAATCGTCGTCGTCGATCTTGAAGCTGATCCACACGCCGGGAATGTCGTTGACCGACTGCGCGATCACGGTATCGTCGCCGAGGCGGCTGCGGATGTCGTGCTCGATCAGGCGGTTCAGCGATTCGTCGGGCTGCAGCTTGAACTTGTCGGTCTTCTCGCGCGGGTAGACGCGCACGCCTTCGTTGCTCTCGAGATCCTGCAGCAGCGCGCGCCGCAGATCGGGATCGGAATAGAGCAGGGCGGTGCGCGTGAGCTTCACGATCGCGACGAGTTGCAGCGCGACGCGCTGCGCGCGCGGCTCGCGCTCGATCACGCGAAAGCTCTGGAACCACGCGGCGAGACTGACCGAGATCAGCAGCGCGATCAGCAGGAAGGTGCGCCAGAACAGCCCGCCGAACGCGAGCTGCAGGAGGCGCCGGTCGATACGCATGGGACGGGCCGTGGGGGCGAAACCGGAAAGGAAAAAGATCAGGCGGCGCCGTCCGGGATGAACACGTAGCCGAGGCCCCAGACCGTCTGGATGAAGCGCGGGCTGCCCGGATCCGGCTCGATCAGCTTGCGCAGGCGCGAAATCTGCACGTCGAGGCTGCGGTCGAACACTTCGTATTCACGGCCGCGCGCGAGCTCCATCAGCTTCTCGCGCGACAGCGGCTGGCGCGGATGGCGCGCGAATACCTTCAGCACCGAGAATTCGCCGGTCGTCAGCGGAATTTCCTGGCCCGACTTCGTCAGCGTGCGCGTCGCGAGGTTCAGCGAGAACTCGCCGAACTCGAACACCTCGGTGGTTTCCGACGGCGCGCCCGGCAGTTCGGCCGGCGCCTGGCGGCGCAGCACCGCATGAATGCGCGCGACGAGTTCGCGCGGATTGAACGGCTTCGGCAGGTAGTCGTCGGCGCCCATCTCGAGGCCGACGATGCGATCGACGTCCTCGCCCTTCGCGGTCAGCATGATGATCGGCGTGCGGTCGTTGCTGCCCCGCAGGCGGCGGCAGATCGACAGGCCGTCTTCGCCCGGAAGCATCAGGTCGAGCACGAGCAGGTCGAAACGCTCGCGTACCCAGAGCTTGTTCATCGCGGTCGCGTTTTCCGCGACATAGACATTGAAACCTTGCTCGCCGAGATAGCGGCGCAGCAGATCGCGCAGGCGCGGGTCGTCGTCGACGACGAGAATCTTGGAGGGGTTTTTCGTTTCCATGATCGGCATCTTATCGCGAATGGGAATTGACGCACGGGCGCGTATTTTCACGCGTTACAGTCGGTTACAAAATTTACCCGTAGTGTCGCGCCGAGTAAAGGCAGGCTATAGAGATTCCTTTACTCGAAGACGATATTCGGTAGATACTCCCCAGCACTCCATCATTTATCTTTGACACCCGAATTCCGCAGGGTTTTTCAAGTACCAGAGGTAACCGGTTGCCGCGTGACGAAGGGAACAAATCGACCAAAGAAGCGAGGACGGTCATGCGATCTGCCCGGATTGCACTGATGCTGACGATCGCGCTTGCCGGTCCGTATGCGTCGAACTTCGCGTATGCGCAGCGCCCCGAGCAGGGCGCACAGTCGCGCAAGCTGCCGCGCGGCAAGGCGCCGCAGCCCGATCGTACCGCCGAGATGACGGTCCGTTCCGCCGTGCCTCCCGACCTCGAACAGCGCCGCCGCGACGGGCACATGACGCCCGAGGAGCGCCACCTTCTGCGCCAGCATATCGAAGACGCCGTTCGCGAGTTGTACAAGCGCTGACGCGCCGTCCCTTCCGCCGCGCGGAAAAAATTCGTAGCACTTTTTCCGTCAACTTTCGCCCGCCGTTTGCCGTTGTACCGGCATCCGCACCGCCGGTGCGTTCCGGGAGTCCATGACGATGAAAGCGAACGCTGCCGCCCCGGCGCCGTCGCCCGCAATGCAGTCGCCGCTCGACGCCGACGAAGCGCTGTTTTTCCTGAGCCGAACCGGTTTTTCTCCGAGGCCCGCCGAGGTTGCGCGCATCGTCGGCATGACGCGCGCGCAGGCCGTGGCCGACACGCTCGGCAGTGTTCGGCTCGAACCCGTCACGACGTGGCCCGACTGGCTCGACGAGCTGCCGCCGACGCGCGCGCAGCGCCAGGCGCTGACGCCCGACATGCGGCGCGACGAGGACCACGAGCGCAATGCCCGCTACGATGCGTTGCGCGCGGCGTGGGTCAACGAGATGGTCGTGACGCCGTCGCCGTTGACCGAGCGCATGACGCTGTTCTGGCACGGACACTTCACGTCGGGCCAGGACAAGGTGCCTTATCCGCAGACGATGGCCGCGCAGAACGCGCTGTTTCGCCGCGAGGCGCTCGGTAACTTCGGCGTGCTGCTGTACGCGGTCGCGAAGGATCCGGCGATGCTGCAGTATCTCGACGGCGCAAGCAATCGCAAGGGGCGCCCCAACGAGAATTTCGCGCGCGAGGTGATGGAGCTGTTCACGCTCGGCGAAGGGCACTACACGCAGACCGACGTGACCGAAGCCGCGCGCGCGATGACGGGCTGGACGGTCGACCCCGACACGCTGCGTTTCGAGGTGCGGCCGGAATGGCACGATGCGGGCGACAAGACGATCCTCGGCGAAACGGGGCCGTTCGACGGCGACGGCTTTCTCGACGTCCTGCTGAAGCGGCCCGGCACCGCACGCTTCATCGCCGGCAAGCTGTGGCGCGAGTTCGTGTCGGACACGCCGGAACCGGCTGCGCTCGACGCGGTGGCCGAGCGGTTTCGCTCGAGCGGCTACGACATCCGCGCGGCGCTCGCCGCGCTGTGGTCGACCGATGCATTCTGGGATCCGCGCAACCGCGGCGTGCTCGTCAAGTCGCCGGCGGAATTCGTCGTCGGCTCGGTGCGGCTGTTCGACGTCGCGTACGGCGATCCGCAGATGCTCGCGAACACCGTGCGCACGCTCGGGCAGAACCTGTTCTACCCGCCGAACGTGAAGGGCTGGCCGGGCGGCGCGCTGTGGGTCAACAGCACCACGCTGCTCGCGCGCAAGCAGTTCGTCGAGCAACTGTTCCGCGCGACGGAGACGGCCGGCATGCACCCGCAGGCGCATGCGATGACGCTGCCGCAGAATGCCCGCGCGCACGTGATGCCGGTGGTCGATACGGCGTCCGCCGCCGGCGCGCGCGCGGCGCCTGCCAAGCCCGTGCGCGCCGGCCTGCGCTTCGACCTCGAACGCTGGCTGGCGCAATATCGGGCGCGCCCGCAGGCGATCGCGGGCTTGTCGACCGAGCTGCAACTGCAGCACGCGGTGCTGCAACTGTCGCCGGTCGCGGCGATCGACACGGATTCGACCGGCAGCGCGTATCTCGAGGCGCTGCTGATGGATCCGGCCTATCAACTGAAATGATGCGAACCACACCGAACCGGTGCGACGGCGCGGCAACGCTGCCGCCGCTGCGCGGCGAACCAAGGGATGCACGATGAACCGACGTGATTTTCTGACGCTGACGGGCGCGGCCGCCGCCGCCGGCGTGTCGATGTGGCAGTCGCCCGCGCTGGCGGCGTCCGCCGCGCAGGCGGGGCGCAAGCCGGCGGCCGGGTATGCGAACGTGCTGATTCTCGTCGAGCTGAAGGGCGGCAACGACGGGCTCAACACGGTGGTGCCGTATGCGGATCCGCCGTACTACCAGTTCCGGCGCAGCATCGGCATCAAGCGCGAGCAGGTGCTGCAGCTCGACGCACACACGGGGCTGCATCCGTCGCTCGCGCCGCTGATGCCGCTGTGGCGCGACGGGCAGGTCGCAGTCGTGCAGGGCGTCGGTTATCCGCAGCCGAATCTGTCGCATTTCCGCTCGATCGAGATCTGGGATACCGCGTCGCGGTCGGATCAGTACCTGCACGAAGGCTGGCTGACGCGCACGTTCGCGCAGGCGCCCGTGCCGCCCGGTTTCGCGGCGGACGGCGTCGTGCTCGGCAGCGCCGAGATGGGGCCGCTGTCGAACGGCGCACGCGCGATCGCACTCGTCAATCCGGCCCAGTTCATCCACGCGGCCCGGCTTGCCGAACCGTCGTCGCTGCGCGAGCAGAATCCGGCGCTCGCGCACATCATCGATGTCGAGAACGACATCGTGAAGGCGGCCGACCGGCTGCGCCCGCACGGCGGGATGCGTGAATTCAGGACGGCCTTTCCGGCCGGCGCGTTCGGGACCTCCGTCAAGACCGCGATGCAGGTGCTGGCCGCCTGCGAGGCGTCCGGGCCCGGCGCGCAGGATGGCGTCGCGGTGCTGCGCCTGACGCTCAACGGCTTCGACACGCACCAGAATCAGCCGGGGCAGCAGGCGGCGCTGCTCAAGCAGTTCGCGGAAGGCATGAGCGCAATGCGCGGCGCGCTGATCGAACTCGGCCGCTGGAATCAGACGCTCGTGATGACGTATGCGGAATTCGGGCGCCGCGTGCGCGAAAACCAGAGCAACGGCACCGATCACGGCACGGCCGCGCCGCATTTCGTGATGGGCGGCCGCGTGGCCGGCGGGCTGTACGGCGCGCCCCCGGCGCTCGGCCGGCTCGACGGCAACGGGAACTTGCCGGTCGCGGTCGATTTCCGCCAGCTTTATGCGACCGTGCTCGGGCCGTGGTGGGGGCTCGACGCGGCGCGGGTGCTGCAGCAGCGCTTCGACACGCTGCCGTTGTTGAAGGCGTGATGCGCGACGGTTAGCGGCGGCGCGCGGCGCGCCATGCGATCCACAGCTTGCGGATCGGCGTCAGTGCGATGCGCTGGTGCAGCACCTGGTAGCCGTCGCGCTCGATTTCGTCGAGCAGCGCGCCCGCCAGCGCGATCTGCGCGCGCAGCGTGCGTTGCGTGCGGCGTTCGGCGGCGGGAATCGCCGCAGCGGCTGCCGCGAGCGCTTCGCGCGCGCGGGCCGTCTGGAACTGCAGCAATTCGGTGAAGGCGGGGCTGTAGCGGCGGTTCAGCAGATCGGCCGCGGTCACGTTGTAGCGCTGCAGTTCGTCGATCGGCAGGTAGATGCGGCCGTGGCGCGCGTCGTTGCCGAGTTCCTGCACGAACTGCGCGAGCATCAGCGCGCGGCCGGCGTCCGCGGCCCACGGTTGCGGGTCGGCCGGGTTTGCCGAACTCGCACGTGCGACCAGCGATGCGAACATGCCGCCGACTTGCGCGATGTATCGCTGCAGGTTCGCGAAATCGAGGTAGCGGGCCTGTTCGAGATCCATCCCGTAACCGTTGACGAGCGTGCGCAACGCGTCGGCCTCGGCGGCGATCGCCGGATGATGTTGCGCGAGCGCCTTCGTGACGGGGTGGGACGGCTGCCCGCCAGCCAGCGCGGCGAGTTCCTTGTGCCACCACGCGAGCTTCGTGTGTCCGACGGTCGGATCGCTGGTTTCCTTGACGGTTTCCTCGAGTTCGCGGCGCAGCGCGAACAGCGCCGTCAGGCGCGGCTGCGTGGCGAGCGGCGCCTGACGCAGCGCGTAGTAGACGCTGGAGCCCGCGGGGGCGGCCTTTTGCTGGCAGTATTCGTCGAAATTCACGGGCGGAATCGTGTGGGGCGGGTTCGGGGGACGCGCGGCGGCGCGAGACCGAAGCGTCGAGCGCGGCATTCTAGCATCGCTGCGCGACGGGTGCCGGCGGGGCGAGACAAGGCCGCACGGATCGGGTAGAATCTCGCGCTCGCCTGATCGGGCGTGCCGGTTTTCAGGCCGGCGCGATGTCCCGGGCGCGCGGCGCATCATTTGCGTGCCGCGCGGTCGGGCGGCAGAAAATGCGCGTGAGTGGCGAAATTGGTAGACGCACCAGGTTTAGGTCCTGACGCCCGCAAGGGTGTGCCGGTTCGAGTCCGGCCTCACGCACCAAAGTATCTCCCAACGATTCCCAACGTTGGCCAAAAAGCCCTGCCAGTCAATGACTTGCGGGGCTTTTCCTTTCCAAGGTCGCCCAGCACTTCCCATTGACACCCACGAAATCAGGGGGCATCGCAGGGGGCAGTTTTTCTGATCCGGGGCATCGAAATGCCCCCATGACCAAATGCCCCTTACCGATGTCGCCGTCCGTGCGGCCAAGCCTCGCGAAAAATCCTACAAGCTGGCCGACGGCCAGGGCATGTACCTGGTGACCCTGTCTCGTTTCCACGTACAGCAAGTCATGCGGCGATCAACGCGGCCTCGTAGTCGACGGGGTATGGAGGTCGATTGAGGTGTGCAGGCGTTGCCGATTGTCATAGCCTTCGATCCAGTCGACGATGTCCAGACGAGCCTGGGCGCGTGTTTCGTAGTGGAGCTGATAGATTCTTTCGACTTTCAGCGTCTTAAAGAAGCTCTCCATCGGGGCGTTATCCCACGCATTCGCGCGTCGGCTCATCGAGATGTCCATCTTGAAGTCGGCGGCAAGCTTCCGGTAGGTTCGGCTTACATATCGGCTTCCGCGGTCGGAATGTAACAGCAGCCCCGGTGCCGGCTTGCGTTGCCAGCACGCGCTGCGCAGTGCCTGGCAGACCAGGTCGGTATTGATTCGTGCGGACATCGACCAGCCCACGATGCGTCGGCTCGCCAGATCCAGGATCGCCGCCAGATATAACCAGCCTTCGCCGGTCCGGATAAACGTGATGTCGCTGACCCACGCCCGATTGGGCAGCCAGCTGTCGAAACGACGATCAAGCAGATTGGGGGCCACCGGCTGGCGATGCGTCGAATCCGTTGTAACTCGATACGCACGCTTGTAGACCGGGCGCAGCCCCTGGCGTTGCAAGCTGCGACGTACGCGTTCGGCACTCGCGGGCTGGCCTTGGGCACGCAACTGCCGCACGATACGAGGACGGCCGTAGCTGCCGCGGCTTGACCGGTGGATGGCGGCGACCGCCGCGTCCAGCGCTGCATTGGCCTGAGTGCGTGCGCTTGGGCCACGCCGACGCCATTGGCAATAACCGCTGCGCGACACATCAACTATTCGGCACAAGCGACTGACGCTGTACCGGTCGCGGTAAGTATCGATCCAGGCGTACTTCACCGCGACCCCTTCGCAAAGTACGCCGTTGCTTTTGAGAGAATTTCAATATCGAGTTTCGCGCTGGCCAATTCCTTGCGTAGCCGACCGTTCTCCGTTTCCAGTTCGCTAATCGGGCGGGTCGTTCGTGCCGCGACCGACTCATGACCACCAGCCTGACCAACGCCGTCGGCCCGGCGACTACGCCGCATCCAGTTCCCTAATGTCGCTACCGGTACCCCAAGCCGTCGCGCGGCCTCATGCTGACCGACTGATTCGGCAAGCCTGACGGCCTCGACTTTGAACTCGTCCGTGTATTGCCGTTTCGGTACGAACTTCTCTGACATGCAACCCTCCGTACATACAGGAAATTAACAAAATTCCTGCTGTACGCGAAATCGAGGCATGGTCACCCTGGGCCTGTTGCGCGAGGGATACAGGCGAGCGGATCGGGAGATAACGATTTCCGATCCAAGCGTCCATCCCAGTGAAATCATCCAGGGGGCACATCTGGGGGGCATTCAAAGAATTCGAACTCGGAAATTTTGTTTTGAAATAATGGCTTATGATATTGGTATGATGTCGGCCTCGCACCAGAAGTCGAACGCGCTCCGCGCAGGGGCCGTTCACGAAAAAGCGTTGCCGGTCGGCTGACCGCAGCGCTTTTCAGTTGCTGCCGGCGGCATCACGGCAGGGGGCGCCGTACGACGCGTGCTCCGGAAATCAGGTCGCGGTCATTACGTGGCCGCTGTTCATGAAAGAAACACAACCGCACCGAGGGCGCAGATGCTTCACACAGTACGTACGTCAGTTTTCGTTCCGGCTCTGCTGCTGGCCGTGCCGGCGTGGGCCGCGACGCCCGCCGACAATGTCGCATGGAGCGTCCGGCCCGTGCAGACGGCGGTTACGTCGCCCGCGTGCTCCGCTTACTCGGGGCGGGTGATATCGAACGGCGAGCCGTTGTCGACGGGAACCGTGCTGAAGGCGCTCGGTACGTCGCTGGCCGCCACTTTGCTGGGCGCAGCGACAGGCGGATATCAGGGCGCTGTTTCCAACCCGTGTGCGCGCCCCGGTCTGTAACCGGTTCGCACGTCTCAACGCATCATCCGAAACAGGTTCGATACCCGGCGCCAGGCGTCGCCGTTTCAGGCGCGCCTATTCCCAGATGCTCCGGATCGCGACCGCCACGATCACCGGGACCGAGAACACCAGCGGGATCGCGAAATACTGCGCTTCGCGATCGACGACCCAGCTATAGATCACCCACGCCGCGCCGAGCGCGAACGTGATGAGGCCGACCGTCACGGCGGCGATGTTCAGCACAAGCTTCGACGGCTGGCGGCGCGGCTTGACGTTGTCGTTGTTATCGCGCGGGGACGATTTCATCGGAAGAGTGGGGCTGGGCCGAAACGGAATGCTGCGGGAAAGATTGGTCAGATAAGGTTGACACGATTGCGCGCTTTCGGAAACCCCCTAAAAACGGCCTCCAGGGAGGCGTGCAGGGCGTTCTTCATTCGCTTTCCGTTCGAGACACCACCAGTGTAGATGCCCATTGATGGGCTGACCTGCCGGATCGCTGCGCGTCTCGCACCGTTTGCGTTGCGGGATTTCGCCCGGGTGACGGCGTATCTGCACTGCCGCGAGCACGACGTGCGACAGCGGATCATTACGGAGAAAGGCCTCCCGCTTCCTGGGCGTATCCGGTCGGGCCACAGTTCGTGCGAGAGCGCTCAAAGCCTCCGGTGCGCGAACGAGGTAGTCGCGTGGGCAGCGTCCGGCGCGGGCAAGGCTGACCGCTTTACCAACTGATGCTGCTCGCTCCGTGCGCCGTGCAAGCGGTTGTCGGCCTGGAGAGCGACAGCGGGCCGGACTCCGCGCCCAAATTCGAGGGCACGAAAGGTCATTCCCGTGTTGGCCAGTCGCGCCGGTCGAACGGTTCGTCGTCTTCAAGTGCCGGCAGCCCAGGCACACGCGCGACGACATGCGGGGTGAAGCCATCCGTTCCCGCTTTAGACATCACCCTAAGCGGCTTCTTTCCGGTCGATTTCGTTTCGCTCTTCGAGAGCGGGGGCCCTCGGCCGCGGCGAATGGTGCTCGTTGTCTCGATCCCTGCAACCAGAGCGGGGCCTGCCGGCGCAATTTCGAGCGTCGATACTTGATCGATCCGGGCAGCGAACTGATTGTCGTAGAACTGGTTTGTGGCGTACTTAACGGCAGCCTGATCCGCTTGCTGCCGTTGGGCACCTGGATGATCCAGCGGCTCCGCACCAGTCCATCGGCGCCAGCCAGTCTGGCGTGCGGCGGCTACGCACGTTCGGCGTGCCGAACCGCCATGCGCATGAAGCAGGATGAACCCTACGCTTTCACGATCAGCCCCTGCCCGGTTGGCAGGCTGGCGATAGGCACGTTGTTGGCCCTGGCCCAGGCGTCCATGCCATCCTTCTGGGACTGATAGCCGTAGTAGGCATAGTCGTCGAGCAGAACCATCCCGCCGGTCGGAATGCGGTTCCACAATGATTCGATTGCGGCCACCTCAGGCGGGCTGCAGTTCAAATCAATGTGCAGGAAGGCGACAGCCTCCGATTTGATTTCGGAGAGCGTTTCCGGAATGCTGCCGACGACGATTTTCGTGTTGTGCCACTCCGAAAAATTGCTCCTGACCTGTTCGATGTTTTCCGTGTAGAAGCCGCTATCGAGGTCCCTCTGGTTCCGTGCGAGAACTCCTGCATCCTTTTCCAGCCCGCTCACATAACGCGCGTCGATACCTTTGAAGGTATCCAGGAGGTAGAACGTCCGCCCGGTCGAGTCCCAGTTCAGCAGTTTCATGATCGCCGAACTGAGGAAGCCCCGGTTGACGCCGCATTCCACAAAATCGCCCGCTACGCGTATCGCCGCTCGTGCGGCCCACAGCCCCATGTGTACGCGCCAGTACCATTGGTAATCCGCTCCCGCCGCCTGAACCCCCCGGCCATAGGCTTCGACAAAATCCGGGTGCTCCATGAAGTCGTGGTTGTGCATGGAGCGAAGCCCGTCGAATTCATAGGGCTTGTCGAGCGAGGGCCGTAAAGCGCGTGCCAGCCCTTTATAGGCCCGGTTTTCCTTATGTCCGAAGCGGAGGTAATGCTCCACCGGGTCAATTCCGGCTTCGCGAACGTCGGGGTTCAGTCCCAGATACTCCTCGGCATCGAAATCCGGGGGCAATGCGACCGGATGCTCCGACTTGTCCTCATTCCCGGCTGGCGTGTCCTCGGAGAGCGGGCGTGGCGCGCCGGAGCCCTGGTCCGGCCGAGTCCCGTTGCGGCAGGCGAAGGCCAGCGCGGCCGGATACTCGACGGTGTGGATCGTCACGTTGTCGAACCCGGCCTGCATGATTTGCCGCCACGCGTCCGCGCCATACTCGGTGTGGACCAGATGGTCGTCCGCATTCGTGCCGGGCGCGCCATGAAAGCTCCCCGGCAGCCCGTTCCGGCTGCGTGTCATTCGGCCCACGACGACCGGTACCGTGAAGCAAAGGTAGCCATTCGGCTTCAGGACCCGCCTGCATTCGGCGAGTGCATGGACAGGGTTGGCGACATGTTCAAGCGTGTCCGAGTGGACGACGAGGTCGAACGATTGGTCCGGGTATGGAAGCGCGTGCATGTCCACCTCGGGGTACGCGCCGAAGGTGTATGACGGCAGGCGCCGAAGAAGAGGACTCAATGTTCCGGCTTCGTTGATCTCCAGTACATGGAGATCCCGGTACGCGTCGTCCTCCACTGCATTGTGCAAAACGGTGGGGATTCCGAAGCTGGAGCGAATGGCATTTGCCAACGCAATGGATCGCAGATTGGCGCCACACGCAGTGCAACGCTCAGCCTGCTGACGGTTGATATAGGCGACTTCTTCAGGGGAGAGCTGCCACTCGTTTATAAGTGAGGGCCAAAGGCAGTCGCCTGACGAGAACTCCGTTCCGCCACACACGCCGCAGGTCAGCTCGCGGGCAGTTTCCGCTTTGGTCGCTTCACTTGTCCGGGAGGTTTCGGCAAGTGCCGGAAGGTCGTTGTGTTGATCTTCCATTGCAGTGTCGTGCATACAGGATCTCGCTTAACCGGGGCGCGTAAAGGTTCCGCAGTCTAGCAGACAAGTAACGCGCGATAACCGGCGCGTAAAGAGAGGGCGACAGCCGGAAAATGGCCCTGTGTCGATTTCATCTGCAGCAACAAGTTCGATAATTTTTCGACTGAATCCGAAAGGTGGCGGCGTACTTCGCGAGGGGGGAGGGCCGTCACGACAAGCGACATCATTTTCGTCGGGACCGGCGAGGGCGGGTCGTATCCGGCGGCGATTCCGGATCTGGCGAGTCGGCGTATCTTCGGCGGGCCGATGTCCGGGCGGATCAACGCGGATCCGGTCTGCCAGGCGTTGCGCAGCACGCGCTGGCAACGCACCCGTCGCCGGGATTGTTGCCGCACTCCGGTCGCGGAGCCCAACGACGCCAGTCGCGCGTGCCGGAATGCCGTGTTCAAGCCGGACGTTTCAATGATCCGCCATGTCAACGTCGGGGACAACGCCCCGATGGGGGGCTTCTTCGAGACGCTTGAGGCCGGGAGAATCTATCCGGCTCACCATGAAACACGGGCCCGAACAGCAGCAAAGCCACAGCAAACCCCATTCGCAACGATCGCGCAAGAGCCGGCGCGAACCGGCCCCGTCGGCGCCGTTCCCGCGCGTTACAACCCGAACGCTGCGGCCAGCTCGTCGAGCAGCCCGCGCTGGAACGCGACGAACCGCTCGCCCGGCTGCTGTGCGATCGCGAGATCAAGCATCGGATCGGTGACCTCGGTGCGAATGCCGGCCAGTTCCTCGACGATCGCGAGCCCGCAGAACGGCACGTAGGCCTCCGAATAACCGCCTTCGTGGACGATCACGAGCCGCCCGCCGCAATGGCGCTGCGCGGCCTCCTTGACCGCGCGCGTCATGAACCGGTAGCTGTCGGTATGCAACTGCATGCGCGCGAGCGGATCGACCGCGCTTGCGTCGAGCCCGCTCGCGACGACGATCAGCTCCGGCCGGAACCGTTCCAGCGCCGGCAGCACGATTCGCTCGAACGCGTAGCGATACGCGTCGTCGCCGCTTCCCGCGAGCAGCGGCACGTTCAGGTTCGCGCCGACGCCGGCGCCTTCGCCGCGGTCGTCCGCGCCGCTGTAGCCGGGCGGGAAGCAGCGGTCCTGATGCAGCGAAATCGTCAGCGTGTCCGGATCGTCGTAGTAGATCGACTGCGTGCCGTTGCCGTGATGCACGTCCCAGTCGATCACCGCGACGCGCTCGATGCCGTGTTTCGCGCGCGCGGCTTCGATCGCGATCGGGATGTTCGCCAGCATGCAGAAGCCCATCGGGCGGTCGCGCAGGCAATGATGGCCGGGTGGCCGCGACAGCGAGAACGAATTGGCCGCGCGCTCGCCGACGACCGTATCGACCGCCGCGATCGCGAGGCCGGCCGACAGTGAGGCGATCTCGTAGCTGCCCTTGCCGAACGGCGCGAGATCGCCGAGGTCGCCGCCGTTCGCGTCGCTGAGCACGCGGAATGCGTCGAGATAGTGTGCCGGATGGATGCGCAGCAGGTCCGTGGTCCTGGCCGGCTCGGCGCCGCGCAGGTCGAGTTGCGCGGCAAGGCCCGACGCCTGCACGAGGGACAGGAAGCGGCGCTTCGAATCGGGCGATTCCGCGTAGCCCGCGCTCGACGGCGGCTGGACCCAGCCGCCGACCGGGAAGAACAGCGCATGGGTGCCGCCGGTGTGCCAGAAAGTGCGTTCGTCGGTGAAGAAGGCAGTGCGATTCATGGATGTGCGTGACCTGTCAAGGTTGGGAGGAAACGGTGGGGCGCGTGCGGCGATCGATATGGCGCAACGCGGCGAACGAAACGATTGCGACGGCCGTGGCGGCCGCGAACAGCGCGTGCATCGAGCCGCCCGCGTCGAGCATCAGCCCGGCGACGAGCGGCCCGGCCGCGAGGCCGGCGCCGATCACGAAATTGAGCGTGGCGACGAGGCGGCCCGACGTGTCGATCTGCGCGACGGTCGCGAGGATGAACGGCAGCACGAACGTCCACGCGAACTTGAACGCGAAGATCGCCGCGCTGTAGCCGCCGGCCTGCCGCATCGCGGCGAGCGCGACGAGCGACGCCGCGAGCAGCGCGTAACCGGCCGCCAGCATCGCGCGCCGCGCGAGCCGGCCGCCCGCGCAGGCGGCAAGCGCCGCGCCGGCGATTCCCATCACGCTCGCGATGGCGAGCACGTTGCCGGTCGACTGCGGATCGAGGCCGGCCTCGGCCGCGGCGCGGCTCGCGAACGTCCACACGCTGCCGATCGCGAGGTAGAACGTCAGCACCGCGCCGATCGCGAGCACGACGAAGCGGCGCGGCGTCTGTGTCGGGGTGCCGCGAGCGGGGTGCGCGGATGTCGTCCGCGTGCCGAGCGACGACGGAAAGCCGCGCGACAGCGGCGCGGCGAGCAGCGCGAGCGCCGCGAGCGCGACATACAGCGCGCGCAGCCCGAACGCGGCGAACACATGCGGCAGCAAGAACAGGCCGATCGCGCCCGCGACCAGTTGCCCGACGACCCACAGGCCGTACACGCGGTCGCTGTTGCCGCTCGTCGCCGCGCTCGTCATGCAGAGCACCATCAGCGAGCCGCCGCCGAGCGCCGTGGCGGCGCGCAGCGCGAGCAGCAAGGGGAAGCCCGGCATCCACAGCGCGGTCAGCAGGTTGCCGGCGCCGAACAGCGCGATCGCCCAGGCCGCGATGCGGCGCGCGTCGATCCGGCCGAGCCACAGGTACGACGGCACGGTCGCGAGGCTGAACGCACCGAGTTCGACGAAGAAGTAGGTGCCGATCTGCGACGCGGACAGCCCGAGTTGGGTCGCGAGCTGCGCGGCGACGGCCGGCGCGACGAGCAGCAGCAGCGGCGTGATGGCCGCGAACGCGACGAGCGCGACGAGCGTCGAGCGTGCGAACGCCGGCGCGCGGCCGTCGGGCGAGAGGGCGGCATCCGGGGACAGGGTTTTCATGGCGGGATCTCGTCAGGGGAGTCAGAACAGGTGGTACATGCCGACCATCGCGCCGAACTGCGACGCGCCGGCAAGCGGCGTCGGGTCGTATTCGTAGACGGTCTGCGAACTATGGCCGCTGTTGCGCGCGTATCCGAGGTTCACGTACGCGACGGTGCGTTTCGACAGCGCGTAGGTGGTGCTCGCGATGAACAGCGTCGGGTGGCCGATCGCCGGCGTGCGCGAGTCGGTGTGATACACGCCGGCATTCAGGCCGATTCCGTTCGCGCTCAGGTAGCGCGCGCCGCCCCAGACGATCGTGCGCGCCGCGTCGAGGTCGCCCGTCAGGCGCTCGACCCCGGCGTAGACGGTGAGCGGCAGCGTCGCGAACGCATAGCGCGCGGCGAGCGTGCCGAGTTCGCGGCGCCGCGCCGATGCGTCGTCGGTCGCCGATACGTCGCCGTGCGCCTGATGCAGCACCGCGCTGACCGACAGGCCGTTGCTCGCGTACTGGCCGCCGAGTTCGAGCACGCGTCCGGCGCGCGTATTGCCGGCGACGCCGGCCGTCGCGGCGAGCGCCTCGACGTCGAAGCCCGCGAACGTCGGCGACTGGTACTTGACCGATTGATCGATGAAGTTCGCGTTCATCGGCACGAGCACGCCCTGGCCGCTGTACGACGCGTACCAGAGCGGGTCGTAGAACAGCGTCTTGTCGAACAGCACGCTGAATTGCCGCCCGAGCGTGACGGTGCCGACCGGCCCCGCGATGCCGACGTACGCGCCGCGAAAGAACGCGTAACCGGGCGCGGTCGCGGTGCCGTCGTTGACGTTGAGGCCCTGTTCGAGCTTGAACAGCGCACGCCAGCCGCCGCCGAGATCCTCGTTGCCCTTCAGCCCGATCTGGGAAGGCAGGATGCCGTAGTTCTGCAACTGCACGGCCGAGTGGCGGCCGTCGGCGTGCGTCAGGTATTGCACGCCGGCGTCGAGCGCGCCGTACAGGGTGAGGGTCGACTGCGCGTGCGCGGCGGCGCCGCACGCGGCGAGCGTCGCGGCGGCCGCGGCCGTGCGGATGAAGCGGGGTGTCGTCACGTGGGGTTCTCCATACCGTCCTGCATCTGTCGTTTGTCGTGGGTGGGTCGCGACGCAGTGTCCGCAGCGGGAAACCCGTCGAACAGTCGTACAGATGAACGGTGTGGAAAACCCGCGGTGCGCGGCACGCAAGCGGCGCGCCGTGGCGGCGCGGCGTGCTGCGGAGCAGCAACGTGCCGCGCACCGTTCAAATGGATGGGGCTGGCGCCTGTTCCGGCGGCGTGACCCGCCAAAAAAGCCGATCGCTATAATCGGCCGGTGTCGCTGCGCACATCAGCAGCCCGATCGGGCGGGGGAGCGGAAGGTGAGGATCACGACGGATATCGGGCAGGATCTCGAAGCGCTGCGCGACGTGCCGGCCGCGATCGTCCTCGACGAGTTCGCGTGGCCGCCGCTGGCGTCCCGGCGCGCCGATTTCGACGGCGTCGCGCGCGGCGACGCGGCGCAGCGCGAGCTCGGGCTGATGCTGCTCGATCTGTACGCGGTCGCCGCGCAATCCGGCATCGGCGAATTCGAGTACCGGTTCTTTTCCCTGCTGCAGGCGCTCATTCCGTTCGATGCCGCGTGGACGGGCGTCGCGACGCACATGCCGACCGGCCCCGTGATGCACAACAGCTTCCTGTACCGGCTGCCGCACGCGTTCTTCACCGACTGGAAGCGCGTGCGCGACTGCGACCCGCTCGCGCACCGCACGCTGCACGGCGCGCACGGGCACGCCGTACGGCTGTCGGTCGTCGAGCCGGGGCTCGACGCGCGGTTTCGCGGCTGGTGCGTGAAGTACGGGCTCGCGCAACTGATGTGCGTGTGTACGCTCGATCGCCGTTTCGGCCTGACGACGTTCATGTCGATCTACCGGCAGGGCCTGAATCGCCCGTTCGACGACGACGAAGCGCGCCGTTTCGAGGAAGTGATCCCGCATCTCGCGGCCGCGCTCACGGTCAATCGCGCCGCGCAGCTCACGCGCGAGCGTGGCGATACGGCCGAGCCGGCCGCGCGCGCGCTGTGCGACAACTTCGGCGTGCTGCATCACGCCGATCACGGGTTCGACGACGTCCTGCGCGCCGAATGGCCGGCCTGGGCCGGCGCGCGCGTGCCGGAGCCGCTCGTCGCGCACCTGCGGCGCCAGTCGGGCCAGCCGTTCGTCGGCGACGCGTTGCGCATCCAGTGCGTGCCGGTCGCGGGGCTGTTCCAGATCGAGGCGCGGCCGCGCTCGCTGCTCGACCGCCTGAGCCCGCGCGAACTCGCGGCGATCCGCTATTACGGCGCCGGCCGTTCGCACAAGGAAGTCGCGCAACAGATGGCGATTTCGCCGACGACCGTGCGTCACTACCTGCGCTGTGCGTACCGCAAGCTCGGCATGCACGACAAGAGCCAGATCGCGGGCGTGCTCCGTGCGACCGGCGGCGCGGCCGACGACGAACCGGTCGAGGCGGGCGGCGCGTCGGGTTGAACTGTCCAGACGCGGGCGCGTTGCGCTCCGTCTCCCGAATGGTTGTGCCCGCAACCATTGGGCGGTATGCTCGTCAGCTTCCAGGAGACGGAATTCCATCATGAACGACACGAATTCAGGGTCGGTGCGCGCGGCGGTGGTCGGGGTCGGCGCGATCGGCGGATTGCTCGCGGCCGCGCTGTCGCGGGCCGGCATGACGGTGAGCGCCTATGCGCGCGGTGCGACGCTCGACGCGTTGACTACGCACGGCGTGCGCGTGATCGACGAGACGGGCGCGACGTCGACGGTCCCGGTGCGCGCGAGCGACGATGCGGCCGCACTCGGCGTGCAGGACTACGTGGTGATCGCGTTGAAGGCGCAGGCGCTGCCGGCGCTCGCCGCGCGCATTGCGCCGCTGGTCGGGCCGGACACCGTGATCGTCGCGGCGATGAACGGGCTGCCGTGGTGGTTCACGCACGGGCTGGAAGGGCCGATCGACGGCGTGCCGCTCGACGCGGTCGATCCGGCCGGCGCGGTGTCGGCCGCGCTGCCGCCGGCGCAGGCGATCGGTTGCGTCGTGCACCTGTCGTCGAGCACCGACGGGCCGGGCATCGTGCGGCGCGGGCGCGGCAACCGGCTGATCGTCGGCGCGCCCGATCCGCGGCTCGACGCGGCGACGGCGCGGTTTGCCGCGGCGCTCGCGGCGGGCGGTTTCGACGTCGAGTCGACGCCTGCGATCCGGACCGAGATCTGGACGAAGCTGTGGGGCAACATGAACATGAATCCGCTGAGTGCGCTGACGGGGTCGACGGCCGAGCAGTTGCTCGACGATCCGTTCACGCAGGATCTCGCGCTGCGGATGATGGAGGAAGCGGCCGCGATCGGTGCGAAGCTCGGCCTGTCGACGGGAATGAGCGGGCCCGAGCGGATCGCGGTCACGCGCAAGCTCGGTGCGTTCAAGACGTCGATGCTGCAGGATTTTGAAGCGGGGCGCCCGCTCGAGATCGGGCCTATCCTTGGCGTGTTTCCGGAGCTCGGGCGCAAGCTCGGCGTGCCGACCCCGCACTGTGACGCGGTGCTCGGCCTGCTGCGCCAGCGCGCGGCGAACAGCGGGCTGTAGCGATCGCGCGGCGGCGATGCGGGCATCCTTGCCGGATGCCGCCGCACGACGCAAGACGGGGTGTGGATAGAACGACCCGGGCAGCCGGTCGAATTCGTCCGACCAATGCGACCGGCAACGCTCGAGCGGGTACGCGACGCCGGGCCGCGTGCCCGGGCCCGGCGTGCGGCTTACTCGTCCCGTTCGGCCGCGTGCGCGACGACCTTGTCGAGCAGCCGCTCGAACGTCTGGCGTTCGCTGTCGGACAGGCACGCGAGCAAGCCTTCATTCCACTTGCGCACGATCGGCATGATCTTGCGGTGCAGCGCGCGGCCGTCGGCGGTCAGCGCGATCAGCACGATCCGGCCGTCCTCCTCGCTGGCGCCGCGCTCGAGCAGCCCCTGGCGCAGCAGCGCCTCGGCCGCGCGGCTCGCCTGGCTCTTGTCGAGGTTGGTGTGGCGCGCCAGATCCATGATCGAGAACGGGCCGAAGGCGCCGACGGCGGCGATCACGCGCGCCTCGGGCAGCGAGATGTCGAGCTTGTGCCGGTACACCTCGCCGATCCCGCGGTCGGATCGCTTCGTGAGCGCGTGGAGGCGATAGGTCAGAAACTGATCGAGCCCGGCTTGACGGCCTTTCATGTCGAATCCTGAAGAAAAAGGGCGGGCCCGATTGTTCCTGTATCGCGCGCTCGGGTCAACGCTCAGTGTGCACCGTATTTCAGGCGCGTCAATTGCTCCGCTTCGTTCGCGAGCAGATTCGCCGCGTCGCGGATCGCGACGTCGAGCGTGATCGGCCCGGGCGCCGGCGAAAAGCAGCCCGAAAAATGTTCGGACAGGCGCGGCAGCGCAGCCGGGTCGACCGCGCCCGACAGCAGCGACGCGGGCACGCCGGCGGCCTGTGCGTGCCGGCAGGCGATGAACGGAGCCTTGCCGTGCAGCGTCTGCACGTCGGAGCGGCCTTCGCCGGTGATCAGCCAGTCGGCGCCGGCGAGCGCCGCGTCGAGCCCGACCTGTCGCGCGACCACCTCGGCGCCGGCTTCGAACCGCGCGCCGAGCACGTGCAGCGCGAAACCGAGGCCGCCCGCCGCGCCGGCGCCCGGCAGGTCGCGGCTGCGGTCGCCGGACGCGCCCGCCGGACGCCGGTCGAGCGCGGCTTCGAGCAGGTCGGCGAAGCGGGCGAGGGCGGCATCGAGGGTCGCAACCTGCCCGGGCGTCACGCCCTTTTGCGGGCCGAACACGGCGGTCGCGCCGTGCGCGCCCGTCAGCGGATTGTCGACGTCGGACATGCCGATGAATTCCGTCTCCTGCAGGCGCGGATCGAGCCCCGATGCGTCGATGCGCGCGATCTCGGCGAGCCGCGACGGCACGGGCTCGACCGGCTCGCCGCTCGCGTCGAAGCATTGCAGGCCGAGGCCCGCGAGCAGGCCGGCGCCCGCATCGTTGGTGCTGCTGCCGCCGAGCGCGACGAAGAAGCGGCGCACGCCGTCGTCGAGCAGCACGCGGATGGCTTCGCCCATGCCGCGCGTGCTGCGCGCGTCGACCGGCACGCTCATGCCGACCGGGTCGGTAATGCCGACGATCTCGGCCGTCTCGACAATCGCGGTGCGGGCATCGATCACGCCGACCGCCGCGTCGCGCGCCGCGAGCGACGCGCCGGCCACCCGCAGCGTGCGCCGCGTGCCGCCGCCCGCCAGCATTGCGTCGAGCGTGCCTTCGCCGCCGTCGGCCATCGGACAGCAGCGCACGATCGCGTCGGGCCGCGCGCGGCGGATGCCGGCGGCGATCGCGTCCGCGACCTGCTCGGCGGAAAGCGAGCCTTTGAACGAATCGGGCGCGATGACGACGACAGGCGCGGACGGGTGTTGCGGCATGGTGTCTCCGGAAGGCGTGATTGATATGAGGAATCGCGGGGCCGCGACGACGGCGGCGTACCGTCAGTCGGAGCTTACAGGATGGCGGGGCCGCGGTGGATACGGCGCCCGGCATAGCGGCAATCCGCACGGGTCGCCGTGCGCGGGGCCGCCGACGCGGCGCGGACGCATGCGCGTCGCGGCGATCTGGCGGTGTGATGAAAATTGTTTGCTAGAATAGTCGATTCTTCCGGCCAAAGCCGTGCTCCGAGCCGCTTGCGCTAGCCATCCGGCGCGTGCAGGGATGGCGTGGCGCTCCGGCGCGGCGTATGCGACGCCGCAGGCAGGCACGGCAAGGAAAACCCGATTCGCTCGAATAATTTTAGGACGATTGAAGCCATGGCTAACGTTGTTGAGAACCTCGGCAAGCTTGAACGCCGTGTGACGATTTCCCTGCCGAAAGACACCGTGCAGAAGGAAATCGACGCCCGTATCCAGAAACTCGCGAAGAACGTGCGCATGCCGGGTTTCCGCCCGGGCAAGGTGCCGCTGAAGATGGTCGCGCAACAATACGCGGGTCAGGTCGAGGCGGAAGTGCTGAGCGACAAGATCGGCCAGGAATTCTTCACGATCAGCCGCGCGGAAAACCTGCGCGTCGCCGGCCAGCCGAGCTTCGAGCCGAAACAGGAACAGGCTGACGATGCGTACGCGTTCGACGCGACGTTCGAGGTCTACCCGGAAGTGAAGATCGGCGATCTGGCGACGGCTGAAGTCGAGCGCTCGACGACGTCGATCGGCGACGCCGAAATCGACCGTACGCTGGACATCCTGCGCAAGCAGCGCGTGCACTACCACGCACGCGGCGAAGCCGGCGAGCACGGCGACGGCGGCGCGGATACCGCAGCGAAGAACGGCGACCGCGTGACGGTCGACTTCGTCGGCAAGATCGACGACGTCGCGTTCCAGGGCGGCACCGCGGAAGACTTCCCGTTCGTGCTCGGCGAAGGCCGCATGCTGCCGGAGTTCGAAACGGCGGCGCTGGGCCTGAAGGACGGCGAACAGCGTACGTTCGACCTGAAGTTCCCGGACGATTACCACGGCAAGGACGTCGCCGGCAAGACGGCGCAATTCACGGTCACGATGAAGAAGATCGAGTGGCCGCACCTGCCGGAAATCGACGCGGACTTCGCGAAGTCGCTCGGCATCGAAGACGGCGATCTCGCGAAGATGCGCGGCGAGATCAAGGAAAACCTCGAGCGTGAAGCGAAGCGCCGCACGCAGTCGATCGTCAAGAACCAGGTGATGGACGCGCTGCTGAAGATTTCCGAACTCGACGTGCCGAAGGCGCTGATCGAGCAGGACCAGCAACGCCTCGTCGAAATGGCTCGCCAGGATCTGGCGCAGCGCGGCGTGCCGAACGCGAAGGACGCACCGATCCCGGCCGAGATGTTCGCCGAGCAGGCAGAGCGCCGCGTGAAGCTGGGCCTCGTGCTGGCCGAACTCGTGAAGGCGAACGGTCTCGAAGCGAAGCCGGAACAGATCCGCGCGGAAGTCGACGAGTTCGCGAAGAGCTACGAAGACCCGAAGGAAGTGGTCCGCTGGTATTATTCGAACCAGCAACGCCTCGCCGAGATGGAAGCGTTCGTCGTTGAAAGCAACGTCGTCGATTTCGTGCTGGGCAAGGCGAAGGTGACGGACAAGGAAGTGAGCTTCGAGGCACTCGCAAGCGCATCGGCGCAAGCGTAAGTGTTGCTCTAGCGGCGTGCCGGCTGTCGGAGCGACGGCCTGCACGCCGTTTTTACGTCAAGCGCACGGTTGCCATTAATATGGCAATTGGGCGGGCGGCTTCCTTCCGTTCAATTTTCCATTCGAACAAGGTTCATTGAATGATCACTCGCGCTGAATTGCTGGACATGCTTGCTTCGAACGCGCCGCAGGGTTTCGAGGCGCAAGCGCTGGGGCTGGTGCCGATCGTCGTCGAAACGAGCGGCCGCGGCGAGCGTTCGTACGATATCTACTCGCGTCTCCTGAAGGAGCGCCTGGTGTTCATGGTCGGCGAAGTGAACGACCAGACCGCCAACCTCGTGGTCGCGCAGCTGCTGTTCCTCGAGAGCGAGAATCCCGACAAGGACATCAGCCTCTACATCAACAGCCCGGGCGGGTCGGTGTCGGCCGGCATGGCAATCTACGACACGATGCAGTTCATCAAGCCGGACGTGTCGACGCTGTGCATGGGCCTTGCGGCCAGCATGGGTGCGTTCCTGCTCGCGTCGGGTGCGAAGGGCAAGCGCTTCGCGCTGCCGAACTCGCGCGTGATGATTCACCAGCCGCTCGGCGGCGCACGCGGCCAGGCGTCCGACATCGAGATCCAGGCGCGCGAGATCCTCTACCTGAAGGAGCGACTGAACCAGTTGCTCGCCCAGCACACGGGCCAGGACGTCGAGCGCATCGCGCGCGACACCGACCGTGATAACTTCATGTCGAGCGAGGATGCGAAGGCGTACGGGCTGATCGATCAGGTGCTGCTGAAGCGCCCGTGAGCTTAAGTGGGGTGCCGCCCCGATTCGCGCGGCGCCCCCTGAGGCGTTCAGAACGCCCCGAGCATCCGTGGCAAGCGCATCCAGCCGACTCCGGTCGCGCCCTAGGCGCGGCGTTCGGAGCATTCGGCGTATCATGTCATTTACCTGTCCGGAGGCGCTACATTCATGGCGGACAAAAAAGGTTCGAACAGCGAGAAGCTGTTGTATTGCTCGTTTTGCGGGAAGAGCCAGCATGAGGTGAAAAAACTCATTGCGGGCCCGTCGGTGTTCATCTGCGATGAATGTATCGACCTCTGCAACGAGATCATTCGCGACGAGGCGGCCGCCGCCGGCGTCGAGGCCACGCTGTCGCGGTCGGATTTGCCGAGCCCGCAGGAAATTCGCGACATCCTCGATCAGTACGTGATCGGCCAGGAGCGCGCGAAGAAGATCCTCGCGGTGGCCGTGTACAACCACTACAAGCGCCTGAAGCATCTCGACAAGAAGGACGACGTCGAGCTGTCGAAGAGCAACATCCTGCTGATCGGCCCGACGGGCTCCGGCAAGACGCTGCTCGCGCAAACGCTCGCGCGCTTGCTGAACGTGCCGTTCGTGATCGCCGATGCGACGACGCTGACCGAAGCCGGCTACGTCGGCGAGGACGTCGAGAACATCATCCAGAAGCTGTTGCAGAACTGCAACTACGAGGTCGACAAGGCCCAGCGCGGGATCGTCTACATCGACGAAATCGACAAGATCAGCCGCAAGTCGGACAACCCGTCGATCACGCGCGACGTGTCGGGCGAGGGCGTCCAGCAGGCGCTGCTGAAGCTCGTCGAGGGCACGATGGCGTCGGTGCCGCCGCAGGGCGGCCGCAAGCACCCGAACCAGGATTTCATCCAGGTCGACACGACCAACATCCTGTTCATCTGCGGCGGCGCGTTCGACGGCCTCGAGAAGGTGATTACCGACCGCACCGAGAAAACCGGCATCGGCTTCGGCGCGACGGTCAAGAGCAAGCAGGAACGCGACGCGGGCGAAGTGCTGCGCGAAACGGAGCCGGAAGACCTGATCAAATTCGGTCTGATCCCCGAATTGATCGGCCGTCTGCCGGTGGTCGCGACGCTCGGCAAGCTCGATGAAGCCGCGCTGATGAAGATCCTCGTCGAGCCGAAGAACGCGCTCGTCAAGCAGTATCACAAGCTGTTCGCGATGGAGCGCGTCGAGCTGGAGATCCGTCCGGGCGCCCTGCAGGCGGTCGCCCGCAAGGCGATTCGCCGCAAGACCGGTGCGCGCGGTCTGCGTTCGATCATCGAACAGGCGCTGCTCGACGTGATGTACGAGCTGCCGACGATGAAGGGGGTCAGCAAGGTCATCATCGATGAAAACGTCATCGATGGCGACGGCAAGCCCTTGCTGATCTACGAGGACACGCCGAAGGTGGCGGGTTCGAACTGACCGGCTTGCCGACGATGTACTGCGAAAAAGGCCGTTCATGAGACCGTGGGCGGCTTTTTTTCGTTTATCTTGTGGGTAACTCTGACTCGACACGCGGTGGTTACTTTCTTACCGAATATTTCCCGCACTTGAAGGCTTGCAATTCGTTGTGGCGGCCTCAATTACCGAACAATTGATTCCACTCATGGGGAAATGAAATGTCAGGCACCCAACTTCTCCCGCCGGAACGCATCACGCTCCCGCTGCTGCCGCTGCGGGATGTCGTCGTTTTCCCGCACATGGTGATTCCGCTCTTCGTGGGCCGGCCGAAGTCGATCAAGGCCCTCGAAGCAGCGATGGAAGGCGGCAAGCACATCATGCTCGTCGCCCAGAAAACCGCGGCCAAGGACGAACCGACCGAAAAGGACATGTACGAGGTCGGCTGTATCGCCAACATCCTGCAGATGCTGAAGCTGCCGGACGGCACCGTCAAGGTGCTCGTCGAGGGCCTGCAGCGCGCGAAGGCGTTGTCGATCGAGGAACAGGAGACGCAATTCTCCTGCGACGTAATGCCGCTCGAACCCGATCATGCCGACAGCGCCGAAACTGAAGCGCTGCGCCGTGCGATCGTGTCGCAGTTCGACCAGTACGTGAAGCTGAACAAGAAGATCCCGCCGGAGATCCTCACGTCGCTGTCGGGCATCGATGAAGCAGGCCGCCTCGCCGACATGATCGCCGAGCGCCTGCCGCTGAAGCTCGACCAGAAGCAGCACATCCTGGAGATGTTCCCGGTCATCGAGCGGCTCGAGCACCTGCTCGCACAGCTCGAAGCCGAGATCGACATCCTGCAGGTCGAAAAGCGCATCCGCGGGCGCGTGAAGCGCCAGATGGAAAAGAGCCAGCGCGAGTACTACCTGAACGAACAGGTCAAGGCGATCCAGAAGGAACTGGGCGAGGGCGAGGAAGGTGCCGATCTCGAGGAACTCGAGAAGCGCATCAACGCCGCGCGCATGCCGAAGGAAGCGAAAAAGAAGGCCGACGCCGAGCTGAAGAAGCTGAAGCTGATGTCGCCGATGTCGGCGGAAGCCACCGTCGTGCGCAACTACATCGACACGCTGATCGGCCTGCCGTGGCGCAAGAAGAGCAAGGTCAACAACGACCTGTCGAACGCCGAGCAGGTGCTCGACGAGGATCACTTCGGCCTCGAGAAGGTCAAGGAACGGATCCTCGAGTATCTCGCGGTGCAACAGCGCGTCGACAAGGTCAAGGCGCCGATCCTGTGCCTCGTCGGGCCTCCGGGCGTCGGCAAGACCTCGCTCGGCCAGTCGATCGCCCGTGCGACGAACCGCAAGTTCGTCCGGATGGCGCTCGGCGGCGTGCGTGACGAAGCCGAGATCCGCGGCCACCGCCGTACGTATATCGGCTCGATGCCGGGCAAGATCCTGCAAAGCCTCACGAAGGTCGGCGTGCGCAATCCGCTCTTCCTGCTCGACGAAGTCGACAAGATGGGCATGGATTTCCGCGGCGATCCGTCGTCGGCGCTGCTCGAAGTGCTCGATCCGGAACAGAATCACACGTTCGCCGACCACTACATCGAGGTCGACTTCGACCTGTCGGACGTGATGTTCGTCGCGACGTCGAACTCGCTGAACATCCCGCCGCCGCTGCTCGACCGGATGGAAGTGATCCGTCTGTCGGGCTACACGGAAGACGAGAAGGTCAGCATTGCCCAGCGTTACCTGCTGCCGAAGCAGAAGAAGAACAACGGGCTGAAGGAAGGCGAGATCGAGGTGACCGAGCAGGCGATCCGCGACATCATCCGCTACTACACGCGTGAAGCCGGTGTGCGTTCGCTCGAGCGGGAAGTGTCGAAGATCTGCCGCAAGGTCGTGAAGATGCTGCTGCTGAAGAAGGCATCGGGCGCGATCAAGGTCGACGGCGACAACCTCGACACGTTCCTCGGCGTGCGCAAGTACGACTTCGGCCTGGCGGCGAAGGAAAACCAGGTCGGTCAGGTGACGGGCCTCGCGTGGACGGAAGTCGGCGGCGATCTGCTGACGATCGAAGCCGCGGTGATGCCGGGCAAGGGCAACGTGATCCGCACGGGTTCGCTCGGCGACGTGATGAAGGAATCGGTCGAGGCGGCTCGGTCGGTCGTGCGCTCGCGTTCGCGCCGTCTGGGCATCAAGGACGAGGCGTTCGAGAAGCAGGACATTCACATTCACGTACCGGAAGGCGCGACGCCGAAGGACGGTCCGTCCGCCGGCGGTGCGATGACGACCGCGCTGGTGTCGGTGCTGACGGGTATCCCCGTGCGTGCCGATGTCGCGATGACGGGCGAAATCACGTTGCGTGGCGAAGTGCTGCCGATCGGCGGGCTGAAGGAAAAGCTGCTGGCGGCGCATCGCGGCGGCATCAAGCTCGTGCTGATCCCGGAAGAGAACGTGAAGGATCTCGCCGAGATTCCGGACAACGTGAAGAACGCGATCGAGATCGTGCCGGTCCGCTGGATCGACAAGGTGCTCGAACTCGCGCTCGAGCGTTCGCCGACGCCGCTGCCGCCGGAAGAAGAGGCGAAGGCGGCGGCACCGGTCGCCGATGCGGCGAAGGATGCCGGCTCGACGGAATTCGTCAAGCACTGACGCACCGAACGCCGTACTTCCAGAAGGTGTTCACGAAACCCGCGGCGCGTCCGCGGGTTTTTTTATGCGTATCGATACCACCGTGTGTGCGAGCATGAAAAATAATTCACGTCCGGGCTTGGCAAAATGATCGGGTATGAATTAAACTTGCGGGCTCGCTGGTTGTTGATGCCGAAACGCAGATCGCAGCCAGAACGAATCGGAAACGGGTGCTTAGCTCAGCTGGTAGAGCGGCGCCCTTACAAGGCGTAGGTCGGGGGTTCGAACCCCTCAGCACCCACCAGTTTCCAGATTCAGCCAGACCAAGGAGCGGTAGTTCAGTCGGTTAGAATACCGGCCTGTCACGCCGGGGGTCGCGGGTTCGAGTCCCGTCCGCTCCGCCAGAAAATGAAGAAGCCCGCCTCGTGCGGGCTTTTTCATTTGCGTTTCCGGTTGCGCACGCTGATGAGCAGCGAGGCTGCGGTGCGGAGCAAGCTGCCGACGGGCTGAGCACCTGCATGCGCAGCCGTAGCCGCTGCCTGCGGGACGCAGGCGAGACTGGCGTCAGGTTCGTCGCGCGTTAGGCATGCCTGCACGGCATACCCGCTGATCTGTCGTCCGAACACGGCGCGCGAATGCATGGCGCATTTGTCGAGCCGTCCGCCGCATGCCGTGATGGATGCCGCGCTTCGATACCTTCCTTCCGTCGCCCCGAGGGGCGGGCGCCGCCTCAGTTGCCGTAGATGTCGAACGAGAAGTACTTGCGTGCGAGCGTGTCGTACTCGCCGTTCTTGCGAATTGCGGCGATCGCCCGGTTGATCCTGTCGGCCAGCGCCTTGTCGTCCTTGCGGATGCCGATCGCGACGCCGTCTCCCGATGCTCGCCTGTCGTCGATCTCCGCGCCGGCGAACGCAAATGCCTTGCCGCGCGGCGTGCGCAGGAAGCCGATGTCCGCCTGGATCGCCGTCTGGAACGAGGCGTCGAGGCGGCCGGTCGCGAGGTCCTGGTAGAGCTGGTCGGTGCCCGGGTAAGCAATCACCTGGACGCCTTTCGACGCCCATTCGGCCATCGCATAGCTTTCCTGCACCGAGCCTTGCTGTACGCCGATCCGGCGGCCTTTCAGGGATTCCGCCGTCGGTTGCAGGCGGGAGCCCGCGCGGGCGATCAATCGTGGCGCCCCGGAATACAGGCGATCCGAGAAATCGATCTGTTGACGGCGCGCGGGCGTGGCCGTCATCGCCGACAGGATCGCGTCGAACTTGCGCGCCTTCAGCGCAGGAATCATGGCATCGAAACTCTGCTCGACCCAGATGCAGCGCACATGCAGGTTCGCGCAGATCGCGTTGCCGAGATCGACGTCGAAGCCGACGAACGACCCGTCCGGGCGCTTCGATTCGAATGGCGGATACGTCGGGTCGATGCCGAAGCGCAACGTTTGAGGATCGGCGGCCGACGCCATGAGCGGAATGGCGCAGAGCGCCAGCAGGCTGCGAAATATCAGGGATTTCATGGTGTCTCCATACCGGGGGCGCATCGGCCTGTGTTTCCCGGATAGCTTGCCGTCGACGCTTGGCACAACCGCAAGCAGGCGACGGCGTCTGCCTGCGTCGTTCGTGTCCGGGGTTAGCCGAGGAAGCGCTCGACGAGGCGAACCCAGTAACTTGCACCGATCGTCAGGATGTCGTCGTTGAAGTCGTAGCCCGGGTTGTGCACCATGCATCCTCCCTTGCCTTCACCGTTGCCGATCAGCAGGTAACATCCGGGGCAGCGTTCGAGCACGTACGCGAAATCCTCGCTGTTCGTGATCGGATTCATGTCGCCGACGAGGCCGTCCGCGTCGAGCCAGTCGCGTGCGACCGATTCCGCCAGGCGGGTCGGCTCGGGATGGTTGACGAGCACCGGGTAGCCGCGCGCGTAATCGACTTCCGCCCGTGCGCCGTAACCCTCCGCATGCGCATGGGCCAGTGCCGTGATGCGCGCTTGCAGCAAGTCGCGTATGCCCGGGTCGAGGGCGCGCACCGATAGCTCGATGGCGGCAGTGTCGGGAACGATGTTCGGTGCGCTACCGGCATGAATCGACCCGACCGTCACGATGGCGGTTGCGAGCGGATCGACGTTTCGGGCGACGATCGTTTGCAGGGCCATGACCAGTGACGCGGCCGCGACGACCGGATCGATCGTCTTGTGCGGAACGGCGCCGTGCCCGCCGTAGCCGACGATTCTGATCCTGACCGTATCGGCCGACGCCATGAACGCGCCGCTCCGGAAGCCGAAGCGACCGGCCGGCAGCCCGGGCATGTTGTGCATCGCGAATACCGCGTCGCACGGGAATCGGTCGAGCAATCCGTCTTCCAGCATCCGTAGCGCGCCGCCGCCGCTTTCCTCGGCCGGCTGGAAAATCATGCAAACGGTGCCGGCGAAGCCGCGGTTCCGCGCGAGGTATTGCGCGGCGGCGAGCAGCATCGCCGTATGGCCGTCGTGACCGCATGCATGCATGACGCCGACGTTGGTGCTCGCATAGGGCAACCCGGTGGCCTCCACGATCGGCAGCGCATCCATGTCGGCGCGCAGGCCGATCGTGCGGCCTGCGCCGTTGCGCAGCATGCCGACCACCCCGGTGCCGCCGATGCCTTCGTGCACGTCGTATCCCCAGCGCGTCAGGCATTCCGCGACCAGCCGGCTCGTATCGAATTCCTCGAAACTCAATTCGGGACGCGAGTGAATCAGCCTGCGCAAGGCGATCATCTCGCGTTCGATGTCGCACATGCCTTGCGGCACGAATTCGTCGATCGGGGTAGGCATGGCGTTTCCGGATGCGTTGGAGGGTCGAGACGGCGCCCATCATAGGCAGCGCGCTTTTCCGCCGGAAGCCGCAATATGGTTATATAGACAACCAACAGTTATCACCGTGATTTGCGCGAGCGTCGTATGAAAATTCACCAGATCCAGGCGTTGGTGGCGGTTGCCGACGCAGGCAGCATCCGGGCGGCCTCCAGGCTGCTCGGGGTGTCCCAGGCGGCGGCGACCAAGGCGTTGCGGGAGCTCGAGAACGAGCAGAAGCTCACGCTGCTCTCGCGCAGTTCGAGCGGCGTGAGCTTCACCGACGCCGGGCATGCGCTGCTGCGCCACGCACGGCTGATCGTCGGGCAGCTCGACCGGGCGGACGACGAGCTGGCCCGGCTGCGGGGCGACCAGTCCGGCAAGCTGACGGTCGCGGTGACGCCGCTGGTCATGCTGACGTTCATGAGCGAGACGGTCAGGCTGTTTCGCGCGCAGATGCCGCGGGTGCAGCTCGAGATGTTCGAGGGCCTGACGGCCGTCGCGTTGCCGCGGCTCCGGGAGGGCACGCTGGATCTGTCGGTCGTGCCGCTCACGTCGGTGGTGTCGAGTCGGGAGTTCGATCACGAACGGCTGTTCTCGTACGAATCGTGCGTGGTCGCCCGACGCGGGCATCCGCTGGCGGACCGGCGCTCGATTCACGACCTGCTCGATCACGACTGGGCCGTGAACTATACGGCGAGCAGCTACGACGGCATGATGCACAGCATCTTCTGGCAGCACGGCGCCGCGATCGACCGCTCCCGCCTGTATTGCGCGCATTCGAATTCGTTGCTGCTGCAGCTGGTTCGCCACAACGACATGCTCAGCCATTGCCCCAGGCCGTTGCTGCTCACCGATACGATGCATGGCTGGGCGCAGCCGCTCGAACTGGACGAGCGCTTCGAGGCCAACCAGGTCGCGATCATCGGTCTGCATAACGCCATGCGCAGCACGGCCAGCCAGTGTTTCGTCGACTGTCTGTCCCAGGCCATCCGCAAGCGCAGCCGTTCCGCGGCGCTCGAGAACCGAAGGCTCTTCGAGCATATCGAATTGCTTTTCTGAGCGGGCGGCGGGCGACGCCGGCGCGCCCCGGATTCCCGGCTACGCCCTTGATGCCAAAGGATTTCAGGGCGCGACGGCGGTCGGTGGCGTGGAGGATGCGAGGCGTGCGCCGTGCCGGTATCGCCGTGGCTCCGGCGGACCTCGGGGCCGCGACCGCCTCGCGCGGGCACGTTCTTAGGCGTCCCATCCCGTCGTGCGCGAACCCGTTGCCGGGCTGTCGCGCGGCGCCGATCGCCGGGCGGCGGGGCAGTCCGTTTCGCTTTTTGGGGGCCTGCTGTTGTAATATCAGGCGTTTTGTCCAAATTACCCGTCACGCATGCTCGATTTCTTTCGTAACCACCAGCGCCTGATGATGGCTCTCCTGCTCCTGATCGTGTTGCCGGGGTTGGGTTTCGTCGGGATTCAAGGCTTCCGCGGCTTCTTCGACGACAGCGCGAACGTCGCGGCAGTCAACGGGCACAAGATCACGCGGGTCGAATTCGACGGCGCCTTCCGCCAGCAGATCGACCAGGCGCGTCAGGCGCTCGGCGGGCAGTTCGACATCAAGATGCTCGACACGCCCGAACACCGCAAGCAGGTGCTCGACGGCCTGATCCAGCAACGCGTGCTGGCCGACGAGACCCAGCGCCTGCACCTGACCGCCTCCGACAATGCCGTGCGCGAAGCGCTGATGAGCGACCCGATGATCGCGTCGCTGAAGAAGCCCGACGGTTCGATCGACGTCGAGCGCTATGCCCAGTTGCTGTCGTTCCAGGGGATGACGCCCGAGCAGTACCAGGAGCGCGTGCGCTACAGCCTCGCGCTGCAGCAGATTCCGGCCAGCATCGTGTCGAGCGCGTTCACGCCTAAGAGCCTCGCGCAACGCCTGTCCGAACTCGCCGCGCAGCAGCGCGAAGTGCAGGCGCTCGTGCTGAAGACGAGCGATTTCGCTGCGAAGGTCCAGCCGACCGACGCGCAGCTCGCCGCATACTATGACGCGCACAAGCAGAGCTTCGCGACGCCCGAGACGGCAACGATCCAGTACCTCGTCTATTCGCCGGCCGCGGCGGCCGCCGGTGCGCAGCCGACCGATGCGGACATCAAGAAGTTCTACGACGACAATCCGACGCACTTCCGCACCGAAGCGCAGGTTCGCGTGAGCCACATCTTCATCGCCGCGCCCGGCAGCGCCAGCGCGGCCGACAAGGCTGCGGCGAAGGCCAAGGCCGACCAGCTGCTGGCCGACGTGAAGGCCCATCCGGACCAGTTCGCGCAGATCGCGCAGAAGAACTCGCAGGACGCGCCGTCGGCCGCGAAGGGCGGCGACCTCGGCTTCATCGCGCGTGGCTCGACCGCGGGCGGCAAGGCGTTCGACGACGCCGCGTTCGCGCTCAAGCAGGGCGACGTGAGCGGTGTCGTGCAGTCGGATCTCGGCTTCCATATCCTGAAGGCGACCGAAGTGAAGCCGGCGGCCGTCAAGCCGTTCGCGGACGTGAAGGACCAGATCGCAGCCGACCTGAAGCAGCAGTACGCGGCGAAGGCGTTCTCGGACAACGCGGAAGGCTTCACGTCGACCGTCTATGAAAAGGCGAAGACGCTGCAGCCGGCCGCGGACAAGTACAAGCTGACGATCCAGACGGCCACCGTCACGCCGACGCCGAATCCGCAGTTGCCGCCGACGAGCCCGCTGAACTATCCGAAGTTCCTGGCCGCGGTGTTCGCGAACGACGCGGTGAAGGGCCAGAACAACACGCAGGCGATCGACGTCGGCAACAACACGCTGATCTCGGCGCGCGTGACCGACTACAAGCCGGCAGCCGTGCCCGCGCTCGACGCGATCAAGGATGCCGTGCGCCAGAAGGTCATCGCCGAGCAGGCCGCTGTGCTCGCGAAGAAGGACGGTGTCGCGAAGCTCGCCGAGCTGCAGAAGTCGAAGTCGGCCGACGGGTTTGCCGCCGCGCAGAAGGTATCCCGCACGCAGTCGCAGGGCCTGACGCCGGCTGCGCTGAGCGCCGTGTACAAGGTCGATGCGAAGACGCTGCCGGCCTATGTCGGCGTCGATCTCGGCGCGGACGGCTATGCGATCTACCGCGTGAACGCAGTGATCCCGGGCTCGGCGGTCGATCCGCAGCAACTGGCGGCCGCGCAGCAGCAGATGGCGCAGGTCGATGCGCAGAGCGAAGGTGAGGCGTACCTTGCCGCGCTGCGCGATCGCTCGAAGGTGAAGCTGTACGGTTCGACGGCCAGCCAGTCGCAGGACGGCGACAACTGAGCCGCGTTTCGCACGCAACGAAAAGCCCCGCTTCACGCGGGGCTTTTTGTTTTTGGGCGGCGCGGTGCGCTCAGCCGCGCGGCTTGCCGAGCAGCGGCTTCAGCGCCGGCCAGACGTTGTCGAGCAGGATGCCCTGTGCCTGTTGCGCGGGATGCATCTGGTCGGCCTGGAACATCTCGGGCCTGTTCTCGATGCCGGCCAGCAGGAACGGCACGAGCGGCACGGCAAGATCCTTCGACAGCCGCGCGTAGACGGCATGGAACTTCTGCGTGTAGTCGGGGCCGTAATTGGGCGGCACGTACATGCCGACCAGCACGACCCTGGCCTGCGCCTGCCGTGCGCCGGCGATGATGTCGCGCAGGTTCTGCTCGGTGGTCGCGAGCGGCACGCCGCGCAGCGCATCGTTCGAGCCGAGCTCGACGACAACGATCGACGGCTTGAGCCGTTGCAGCACCGCGGGCAGCCGCGCGCGGCCGCCGCTCGTGGTGTCGCCGCTGACGCTTGCGTTCGCGACGCTATAATCGATTCGCTCGGTCGTGAGCCGTTGCCGCAGCAGCGCCACCCAGCCGGTGTCGCGCGGCAGCCCGTATTCGGCCGACAGGCTGTCGCCGAGCACGACGATCACGGGCTGGCCCGAGGTCGCCGCCGGCGTCGCGGCGTGTGCCGGCGCGGTGGCGGCCAGCAGGGTGCCCAGCAGCGCGGCGAGTGCCGCGCGTCTTTTCCAGCGAAATGTCGTGTCCATGTTCAAGATTACCGATCCGATCATCGAAGTCCATGACGTGTGCAAGCGGGTCGCCGATGCGACGGGCGAGCTGACGATCCTCGACGGCATCTCGCTCGCCGTGCGGCCGGGCAGCAGCCTGGCGATCGTCGGCGCATCGGGGTCGGGCAAATCGACGCTGCTCGGCCTGCTTGCGGGGTTGGACAGCGCGACGAGCGGCACGGTTCGCCTGCTCGGCCGCGCGCTCGACCAGCTCGACGAGGATGCGCGCGCCGCGCTGCGCAACGGCGCAGTGGGGTTCGTGTTCCAGTCGTTCCAGTTGATGCCGCACCTGACCGCGCTCGAGAACGTGATGCTGCCGCTCGAGCTGCAGGGCGGCATCGGCGCGCGCGATGCCGCCGAGCGCGCACGGGCGCTGCTCGTGCAGGTCGGTCTCGGCGAGCGCACCGCGCACTATCCGAAGCTGCTGTCGGGCGGCGAACAGCAGCGTGTCGCGCTCGCGCGCGCGTTCGTCACGCGTCCGGCGGTCCTGTTCGCCGACGAACCGACCGGCAGCCTCGACGCGGCGACGGGGCATGCCGTCATCGACCTGATGTTCGAACTGAACCGCACGCACGGCGCAACACTCGTGCTCGTCACGCATGATGCCGAACTCGCGCGTCGCTGCGCGACGACCGTGACGCTCGACGCCGGGCGTATCGTCGAGCCGCACGCCGAGCAGCGCGGCGCGTGAATCTTTTCGCCGGCCGCGCGGTTCCTGCCGTGCCGCCGGCAAGCATGCGACGCCGTCGCGTCAGCGCTTGAGCGCCGAGCGTGCGCGCTCGATCAGCGCGGTGGTCGACGAATCGTGCTTCGCGGGATCGAGCGACCCGGCCGTCAGGTCGGCTTCGACGACCTTGCCGAGGATCTTGCCGAGTTCCACGCCCCATTGGTCGAACGGGTTGATGTCCCAGATCGTCGCCTGCACGAGCACCTTGTGCTCGTAAAGCGCGATCAGCGCGCCGAGCGTGCGCGGCGTCAGCGCGTCGACGAGCAGCGTCGTGGTCGGGCGGTTGCCGGGGAACGTCAGGTGCGGCGCGAGCGCCTCCTTGCCGGGCCCGGCAACCTCGCGCGCTTCCTCGAGCGTGCGGCCGAGCATCAGCGCCTCGCTCTGCGCGAAGCAGTTCGCGAGCAGCTTCGGATGATGGCTCGCGAGCGGGTGCTCGGGCGTCAGCACCGCGATGAAGTCGATCGGCACGATCGTCGGCCCCTGGTGCAGCATCTGGAAGAACGCATGCTGGCCGTTGGTGCCCGGCTCGCCCCACGTGACCGCCGAGGTGGGGTAGTCGACGAAGGTGCCGTCCAGGCGCGCGGATTTGCCGTTGCTTTCCATCTCGAGCTGCTGCAGGTACGACGGCAGGTAGTGCAGTGCTTCCGAATACGGCGCGACGAGATAGCTCTGCGAACCGAAGAAGTTCCGGTACCAGATGCCGATCAGGCCGAGCAGCACCGGCAGGTTGCGCTCGAGCGGCGCTTCGCGGAAATGGCGGTCCATGTCGTTCGCGCCGGCCAGCAGCTCGTCGAACTGCTCGGGGCCGATCGCGATCATGATCGACAGGCCGACCGCCGACCACAGCGAATAGCGGCCGCCGACCCAGTCCCACATTTCGAACACGTTGTCCGCGGCGATGCCGAATTTCACGACTTCGGCCGGGTTTGCCGAAACGCCGACGAAGTGCTTCGCGAGCGCGTCCTCGGGGCAGCCGCGCGCGACGAACCAGTCGCGCAGCGAGCGTGCGTTGGTCATCGTCTCGAGCGTCGTGAAGGTCTTCGACACGATGATCGCGAGCGTTTCCTCCGGGTCGACCTGCTCGAGCACGCGCGCGAGATCGGCGCCGTCGACGTTCGATACGAAGTGGGTGGAGATCTCCGGCGTCGCGACGTGGTGCAGCGCGTGCACGACCATCTTCGGCCCGAGATCGGAACCGCCGATGCCGATGTTGATCACGTGGCGGATGCGCTTGCCGGTGTAGCCCGTCCACGTGCCGCCGCGCACGGCGCGTGCGAAGGTCGCCATCTTCGCGCGCTCGGCGCTGATCTGTGCGTGGAACGGCGCGTGCGGGTCGGTCGCGCGCAGCGCGGTGTGCAGCGCGGCACGGCCTTCGGTCGGGTTGACGATCTCGCCCGCGAACATCGCGTCGCGGCGCGCTTCGACGCCCGCGTCGCGCGCGAGCTGCACGAGCAGGCGCAGCGTGTCGTCGTTGATGCGGTTCTTCGAGAAGTCGGCCGCGAGACCGCCGCCCGCGAGCGTGAAGCGCTCGGCGCGGGTCGGCGCACGGTCGTTTTCCGGCGCGAACCAGTCGCGCAGCCGGGCGTGACGGATCTGCCCGAAGTGGGATTGAAGGGCAGTCCAGGCGGGGAACGAATTCAGCGTCATGGCGGTTCGAGTGAGGCGTGAATCGGGAAATGCCGCGCCGGCCCGGCGGAATCGGAAGGCCGGCGGACAAGGGGGCCGCCGTGCGGCGGGGCAGTCAGTATAGCGGCGTTATGTGTCGGCGCGCGGCGACGGGTAAAAAAGGCGGTTGATCAGTGCACGCACCGCAGGCGCGAGTTCGCCGGCCGTGAGCCCGGCCGGGCCGGTGCCCTGCGCGGTCAGCGTGTCGGCCGCGAGGCCGTGCAGGTAGACGCCCGCAAGCGCCGCCTCGTAGGGTGCGACGCGTTGCGCGAGCCATGCGCCGATCAGGCCGCCGAGCACGTCGCCGGTGCCGCCCGTGGCAAGCGCCGCGTTGCCGGTCGGGTTGATCGTCACGCGGCCGTCGGGCGCCGCGATCACCGTGCCCGAGCCTTTCAGCACGACGATGGCCGCATGGCGCGCGGCGAGCGCCTGCGCGGCCGCGATGCGGTCGCGCTGGACCGTTGCGGTATCGCAGCCGAGCAGCCGAGCGGCTTCGAGCGGATGCGGCGTCAGTACACAGGGATTGCCGCGCGCACCGCGCGCGGCGACGGCGGCCGCGAGATCGGCATGGGTCGCCACGAGGTTCAGCGCGTCGGCATCGAGCAGCGTCGCGGCGTCGTGCGCAAGCACGTCGCGCACGAGGGTCGCCGCGGCTTCGCGCGTGCCGAGCCCGCAGCCGGCCGCGATCGCGGTCATCGCGTCGAGCGCAAGGCTGTCGGCCGGATGCAGCATCAGTTCGGGGAACGGCGGGTCGTACGGCGGTGCGCCGGCGCCGAGGAAGCCGACGTGCACCTTGCCGGCGCCCGTGAACAGCGCGGCGCGCGCGGCGAGGATCGGCGCGCCGCACATGCCCGTGTCGCCGCCGAGCACCGCGAGGCTGCCGTACGTGCCCTTGTGGGACGCGAAGGCGCGTGCGGGCAGCGCCGCGGCGAACCGCGCGGGTGCATTCAGCACGATGGCCGGCGCGGCGGGCGGCGCGACGTCGAGCGAGGCGACCTCGATCTCGCCGGCGAGATCGCGGCCTTCGCCGGTGTAAAGGCCCGGCTTCGCGCCGATGAAGGTGAGCGTGTGGGTAGCGGCGACGGCGGCGCCCGCGCCGACGATCTGCCCCGTGTCGCCGTCGAGCCCGCTCGGGACGTCGAGCGCGAGCACGCGGCCGCCGCTGCGCGCATGCGCGGCGATGCGGGCGGCCTGCACGGCGAAGGCGCCGTCGAGCGCGCGGCCGAGGCCGATGCCGAACAGCCCGTCGACGACCCACGCATAGCCGTCCAGCGATGCGGGCGGCGTGGCCGACAACGGTACGCCGGCCGCGCGTGCGAGGCCGAGCGCCCATTGCGCATCGTCGGGTTTCACCGGCACGGGCATCCACGCCTGGGTCGCGACGCCGAGCTGCTGAAGATGCGCGGCGGCAACCAGCGCGTCGCCGCCGTTGTTGCCGGGGCCGACCGCGAACCACACGGGGCGGTCGTCGCCGGCGGCGCGCTCGGACAGCCAGCGCGCGGCGGCCGCGCCTGCGCGCCCCATCAGCGTGTGCGGCGGCAGCGCCGCGGCGGCGTCGGCTTCGGCCGCACGCAGGTCGGCGACGCGCAGCAGCGCGATCGGATCGGAATCGGGAAGCGGGCGGGTCGTGGTCATCGCGGGGTCGTGGCGGCTGGCAGGGCGGCTGCCGGGGACGAGCCCGCGGCGCTCAGGTCGTGAAGCGCCCGGCGCGCAGCGCGGCGAGCGTATCGGCGGGCCAGTGCTGCACGTCGCCGCCGAGGTAGTCGGTCACCACTTTAGCAGACCCGCACGCGAGCCCCCAGCCGGCCGGGCCATGCCCGAAGTTGACGAACACGCGCGGATGCGGGGTCGGACCCACGACCGGCAGGCCGTCCGGGGACAGCAACTGCGTGCCTTGCCAGGACAGGGCGGCCGAGATCCTCGCGGCGCCGGGCGCCCAGTCGTGGACGGCCTGGCCGAGCAGCGCGAGCGCGGCCTCGGACAGCGGCTCGGCGAGCGGTTTCGCGGTGTCTTGCCGGCTCTGCAGCACGGCGCCTCCGCCGACGCGTAGCCGCTGATGGGTGCGCGTGATCGAGATTCGCTTGATCGAATCGACGACGTTCATGTGCGGCGCGTATTCTTCGTAGGCGATCGGCGCGGTGAGCGTATGGACCCGCACCGGATGCAGCGGCGGGCGCCAGCCCAGCCGTTCGAGCAGCGGCAGGCTGCCGACGCCCGCGGCGACCACGATCGCGTCGGCGGAAATCACGTCGACCGCGCGCGCGTTCGACGCGTTGCGGTGGCCCGGTGGCACGAGCTCTACCGCGGCGCGGCCGGTGTCGACACGGATCGCGGCGACGTTGGCGCCGAAGCGGAACTGCACGCCATGCTCGTCGAGGGTTTGCTTGACCAGTTTCGTGAACAGCGGGCAGTTCCCGGTGCGTTCGGTCTCGAGCAGCACGCCGCCGGCGAAGCCGGGTTCGGCGGGCACCGACGGCTCGAGCGCCGCGCATTCGTCGGCGGTGAGCGGGCGGTACGGCTGGTCGAGCGTGCGCAGCAGGTCGAGCGCGGGCTGCAGCGCTTCCCAGTCGCGCGGGTTGCGCACGACGTGCAGGATGCCGGCTTTCTGCTCGAATTCGAGCTTGAGGCGCGCCTCGATGTCGGCGAGTGCGTCGCGCGATGCGTCGATCAGCGGGCGCAGCCGCGCGTACTGGGCGGCGAACGCGTCGGGATCGCGCAGCGCGCCGAGTTGCTTGACGAAGCGGCGCACACCGCCGTTGAAGCCCGGCTTGTAGATGATGCCGCTGTCGCGCGGCTGGCGCTGGCGCATGAAGGTCGGGCCGAACCAGACGTCGAGCGGGCTCGGCAGCAGCGCGCCGCCGTCGCCGTAGGTCGAACCCTGCGCGACGGTCGCGTGGCGCTCGACCACGCACACGTGGTGGCCGGCCGCGCGCAACTGGTAGGCGGTGGCGACGCCGCTGATTCCGCCGCCGATGACGATGACATCCATGGATTGCTTCGATGACGGGCGGCGCGCATGCGCCGTCCGGTGAGAATTCGCTGAGGGCCCCGGCCCGGTGAACCCGGAATGATAGCGCCAAAATCGCGGGAACCGGCGCCGCGCGAGCACGCGCCGGGCCATCGCGCCGCGCGCCCCGGCCGCCGCGCCTGCGCGGGCCGGCCCGGCGGCCCGCCGGGCGCGGCGCGCGGCGCGGCACCGTTGCGGTGCATGCGGGCCGCCGATCGGCCGGTCTTGGGCGACCGACTTCCGGGTATAATTACGGCCTTCCTTTCGCCCCACGTCGCCACCTCGCGCGACTCATCGACGTCAGTCCAGCCCATGGCTCACTTCTCGTGTTTTCCCGGCGCTTCGGCCCTCTCCGATTTCCGTCAAACCCGTCTGCTCGACACGCTCAGGCAAATCGACGGCAACATCGTCGCGGTGCGCGGCCAGTTCCTGCACTTCGTCAATGCTGCCGAGCCGCTGACGGCCGACGACAGCGCGCGCATCGACGCGCTGATGCACTACGGCGCGCCGTTCGTGCCGGCGGCCGAGAAGGGCGCGGCCGAGACCTTCGTCGTACTGCCGCGCTTCGGCACGGTTTCGCCGTGGGCGAGCAAGGCGACCGACATCGCGCAGCACTGCGGCCTCACGCGCGTGCGCCGCATCGAGCGCGGCGTCGAGTTCACGGTCACGCTGAAGTCGGGCTTGCTCGGCGGCAAGAAGGCGCTGTCCGACGACGCGCGCGCAGCCGTCGCGGCCGCGCTGCATGACCGGATGACCGAAAGCGTGGTCGCGGCGCGCGACGACGCGAAGCACCTGTTCGACGAACTGCCGGCCAAGCCGCTGACGAGCGTCGACGTGCTGGGCGTGGGCCGCGGCGCGCTCGAACGCGCGAACGTCGAGCTGGGCCTGGCGCTCGCCGACGACGAGATCGACTACCTGGTCGACGCGTTCCGCAAGCTCGAACGCAACCCGACCGACGTGGAACTGATGATGTTCGCGCAGGCGAACAGCGAGCACTGCCGCCACAAGATCTTCAACGCGCAATGGACGATCGACGGCGAGGCGCAGGACATGTCGCTGTTCGCGATGATCCGCAACACCGAGAAGCTGAGCCCGCAGGGCACGATCGTCGCGTATTCGGACAACTCGTCGATCATGGTCGGCGCCGAAGCCGAGCGCTGGTTCCCGCGCAACGCGGGCGCGACCGGCGAGCCGGGCGAGCGCTACGGCCGCCACACCGAGCTCACGCACACGCTGATGAAGGTCGAGACGCACAACCACCCGACGGCGATCTCGCCGTTCCCGGGCGCGGCGACCGGCGCGGGCGGCGAGATCCGCGACGAAGGCGCGACGGGCCGCGGTGCGCGCCCGAAGGCCGGCCTCACGGGCTTCACCGTGTCGAACCTCGATCTGCCCGACGCACGCCAGTCGTGGGAAAACGCACGCGATGCGGCCCAGCCGGTCGGTGAGCGCAACCCGAACGACGCACACGGCCCGTACGGCCGTCCGGACCGCATCGCGTCGCCGCTGCAGATCATGATCGACGGCCCGCTCGGCGGCGCCGCGTTCAACAACGAATTCGGCCGCCCGAACCTCGGCGGCTACTTCCGTGTGTACGAGCAGAACGTCGACGGCCAGGTGCGCGGCTATCACAAGCCGATCATGATCGCGGGCGGCCTCGGCAACATCGCCGATCAACATACGCACAAGCACGACGTGCCGGCAGGCTCGCTGCTGATCCAGATCGGCGGCCCCGGCATGCGGATCGGCATGGGCGGCGGCGCCGCGAGCTCGATGGCGACCGGCGCGAACACGGCCGAACTCGACTTCGACTCGGTGCAGCGCGGCAACCCCGAAATCGAGCGGCGCGCGCAGGAAGTGATCAACGGCTGCTGGCAGCTCGGCGCGGACAACCCGATCCTGAGCATCCACGACGTCGGCGCGGGCGGCCTGTCGAACGCGTTCCCCGAAATCGTCGACGGCGCCGGCAAGGGCGCACGCTTCGAGCTGCGCAAGGTCGCGCTCGAGGAATCGGGCCTGTCGCCGCGCGAAATCTGGTCGAACGAAGCGCAGGAGCGCTACGTGCTGGCGATCGCGCCGGCCGACCTGCCGCGCTTCGAGGCGATCTGCGTACGTGAGCGTTGCCCGTTCGCGGTGGTCGGTGTCGCGACCGACGAACGCCAGTTGAAACTCGTCGACGACGAGGCGACCGGCGCCGACGAATACCCGGTCGACATGCCGATGGAAGTGCTGCTCGGCAAGCCGCCGCGCATGCATCGCGACGTCGCGCGCGTGGCGACCGAGCGCGCGCCGGTCGACGTGACGGGCATCGCGCTGTCGGAAGTCGCGGTCGACGTGCTGAAGCACCCGACGGTCGGCAGCAAGTCGTTCCTGATCACGATCGGCGACCGTTCGGTCGGCGGCACGTCGGTGCGCGACCAGATGGTGGGCCCGTGGCAGGTGCCGGTGGCCGACTGCGCGGTCACCGCGCTCGACTACAAGGGCTTCAAGGGCGAGGCGATGACGATGGCCGAGCGCACGCCGCTCGCGGTGATCGACGCGCCGGCATCGGGCCGCATGGCGGTCGGCGAGGCGATCACGAACATCGCGAGCGCGCCGATCGCGTCGCTCGACAAGCTGAAGCTGTCGGCCAACTGGATGGCCGCATGCGGCACCGCCGGCGAGGACGCCGCGCTGTTCGACACGGTCAGGGCGATCGGCATGGAGCTGTGCCCGGCGCTCGGGATCGGCATCCCGGTCGGCAAGGATTCGCTGTCGATGAAGACGAAGTGGGACGAGCAGGGCGTCGCGAAGGAAGTCGTGTCGCCGGTGTCGCTGATCATTTCCGCGTTCGCGCCGGTCGAGGATGTGCGCCGTCACCTGACGCCGCAACTGCGCCGCGCCGCCGATGCCGGCGACAGCGTGCTGATCGCGATCGATCTCGGCCGCGGCAAGAACCGGATGGGCGGCAGCATCTTCGCGCAGGTCACGCAGCAGGTCGGCGACGCCACGCCGGACGTCGACGACGCGCAAGACCTGAAGCGTTTCTTCGACGCGATCCAGTCGCTCAATGCGCAGGACAAGCTGCTGGCGTACCACGACCGCTCGGACGGCGGCCTGTGGGCGACGGTGTGCGAAATGGCGTTCGCGGGCCACACGGGCGTGTCGCTGAACGTCGACATGCTGACGCTCGACCCGAATCACGAATCCGACTACGGCGACGCGAAGGACTGGGCCAAGCAGACGAGCGGCCGCCGCGACGACCGCACGCTGCGCGCGCTGTTCTCCGAGGAACTCGGCGCCGTCGTGCAGGTGCGTTCGGCCGACCGCGACGCAGTGCTCGGCGTATTGCGCGAGTTTGGCCTGTCGACGTGCTCGCACGTGATCGGGTCGGTGAACGATCGCGACGTGATCGAGGTGTACCGCGATGCGAAGAAGGTCTTCGACGCACCGCGCGTCGAACTGCATCGCGCATGGAGCGAAGTGAGCTGGCGCATCGCGCGCCTGCGGGACAACCCCGCGTGCGCGGATGCCGAATACGACGCGCTGCTCGACGCGGCCGATCCGGGCATTTCGCCGGTGCTGGGTTTCGATCCGGCCGACGACGTCGCCGCGCCGTTCATCGCGACGGGCGCGCGTCCGCGCGTCGCGATCCTGCGCGAGCAGGGCGTGAACTCGCATCTCGAGACGGCTTACGCGTTCGACCGCGCGGGCTTCGATGCGCACGACGTGCACATGAGCGACCTGCTCGCCGGCCGTGCGACGCTCGCCGATTTCGCGGGCGCGGTCGCATGCGGCGGCTTCTCGTACGGTGACGTTCTGGGCGCGGGCGAAGGCTGGGCGAAGACGATCCGCTTCAACGCGAACCTCGCCGACATGTTCTCGGCATTCTTCGCGCGTCCCGACACGTTCGCGCTCGGCATCTGCAATGGCTGCCAGATGCTGTCGAGCCTCGCATCGATGATCCCGGGCGCCGAAGCATGGCCGAAGTTCACGCGCAACAAGTCCGAGCAGTTCGAGGCGCGTTTCTCGTTCGTCGAGGTGCAGCAATCGCCGTCGATCTTCTTCGCGGGGATGGAAGGCTCGCGGATTCCGGTCGCGGTCGCGCACGGCGAAGGCTATGCGGACTTCTCGCAGCAGGGCGACATCGATCGCGTCGCGGTTTCGATGCGTTTCGTCGACCATCGCGGCGAAGCGACCGAGCGCTATCCGTTCAATCCGAACGGGTCGCCGGCCGGCATCACGTCGGTCACGACGGCCGACGGCCGCTTCTCGGTGCTGATGCCGCACATGGAGCGCGTGCACCGTACGGTCGCGATGAGCTGGCACCCGGAAGGCTGGGGTGAGGCGAGCCCGTGGATGCGCGTGTTCCGCAACGCGCGCCGCTGGATCGGCTGACACGGATGATGGTCGATCCGAACGCACCCGTCGAGGTCGTCACGTTGCGCGACGAGCGCAAGCGCGACGTCGATGCGATCGGCCGCGTGATCGTCGCCGCGTTCGCGGGCGAGCCGCAGGGCGGCGAGTTCGAGCGGCGGATCGTCGACGCGCTGCGCGCGGACGGTGCGTTGAGCGTCTCGCTCGTCGCGGAGCGCGACGGCCGCATCATCGGTCACGTCGCGTGCTCGCCGGTGTCGATCGGCGGCGAACCGTCCGGCAACCAGGGCTGGTACGGGCTGGCGCCGCTCGCGGTGCTGCCCGAATGCCAGCGGCAGAGCGTCGGCGCGGGGCTGGTGCGCACGGCGCTCGACGCGTTGCGCCGGCTGGGCGCGCGCGGCTGCGTCGTGCTCGGCGATCCCGCGTACTACGCGCGGTTCGGGTTCGAGCCGTCCGGCGACATCGTGTTTCCGGACGTGCCGCCCGAGTATTTCCTCGCGCAGTCGTTCGACGCAGTCGCTCCGCGGCCGTCGGGTGCCGTTCGCTATCACGACGTGTTCTATCCCGCTTAGCGAACGCGGCGGGGCGGCCGGTTGCCGGCCGGTGTGACGATGGCCGCTCTTCGGAGCGGCTTTTTTATTGCACGGCGGCCAAGGCGGCCGCACGCACGCCGCGCGCCAAAACAAAAAGCCGCTCCGAGGAGCGGCCTTTCGATCTGCGCGTACGGCGTGCGCGGGCGTTACTGGATCTTCGCCTGCTGGCGCAGGCCTTCCTCGAACGCCTGCAGCTTCTGCTGCACGAGTTGCTGCGCGATCTGCGCCTTCACCTGCTCGAGCGGCGGCGGTGCGATGTCGCGGATGTCGTCGACGCGGATGATGTGCCAGCCGAACTGCGTCTTCACCGGGGCATCGGTCATCTGGCCTTTCTGCAGCTTCTGCGCGGCCGCCGCGAATTCCGGCACGTACGCCTTCGGGTCCGACCAGTCGAGATCGCCGCCGTTCTTGCCCGAACCCGGATCCTTCGAGTATTGCTTCGCGAGATCCTCGAACTTCGCGCCGGCCTTGATCTTCGCGATCAGGTCCTTCGCCTGCTGCTCGTTGTCGACGAGGATGTGGTGCAGGTGATATTCGCGGTTGCCGCCGACGCCCTTGACGAGCTCGTCGTAACGCGCCTTCACCTCGGCGTCGGTCGGCTGGTTCTTCTTCAGGAAGTTCTCGATCATCGAACGCAGCACGACGGTCTGCTGCGCGACTGCCACCTGCGCCTTCACGTCCGGACGGTTCGGGATGCCTTCGCGGATCGCTTCCTGCATCAGGATTTCGCGGTTCACGAGTTCCTGGCGCACGGCCTGCTGCAGTTGCGGGCCGTCGGTCTGTCCTTGCTGGACGAGCTGCGCGACCATCGCGTCGGCGCGCGATTTCGGAATCGGCGTGCCGTTGACGACGGCGATGTTCTGGGCAAATGCCGGTGCCGCCGCGAATGCGGCCGCCGCAACCCACAGGCGGGGGGATTTCAGGATCATCGGGAATTCCTAATGAGACTAGATTGAAGATTCGTTGAATTCTTCGGGCGTGTAAGCCACGATCGCAAGCGCGTGAATGCCGCGCTGCATCGCATCGGCGAGCGCATCATACACCAGCCGGTGCCGCGCGACGCGCGGCTTGCCCGCGAAGGCGGCCGACACGATCGTGACCGTGTAATGGCCGCCGGAGGACGCGCCGGCGTGGCCCGCGTGCTGCGCGCTGTCGTCGCGCACGGCGAGCGACAGCGGGGCGAGCGACGCGGTGAGGCGCGCTTCGATCAGGGCGATGCGCTCGTCGGGCGAGGCGTGGAGAAAGGCGTCCGTCATGTCACTCGTCCTTCAGGTACTTCGTGAGCCACAGGCTCTGCAGGATGATGAACACGACCATTGCGCCCGTCGTGCCGAACAGCTTGAAGTTCACCCACTGCGATTCGGTAAAGTTGTGCACCACGTACAGGTTCGCGACGCCGAGCACCGCGAAGAACAGCGCCCATGCGACGTTCAGCTTGTCCCACACGGGGTGCGGCAGCGTGAGCTGCTTGCCCATCATCTTCTCGATCAGGTTGTTGCCGAACGCATAGCGCGCGGCGAGCAGCCCGATCGCAAACAGCCAGTACAGCACAGTCGGTTTCCATTGAATGAATTTCTCGTCATGCAGGACGAGGGTGGCGCCGCCGAAGACGACGATCACGCCGAGGCTGACCCACAGCATCGTGTCGACCTTCCGGTGCCGGAAGGCCACCCACGCGACCTGGGCCAGCGTCGCGACGATCGCGACAGCCGTGGCGGTGAAGATGCCCCAGACCTTGAAGGCGGCAAAAAACAGGATGATCGGAAACAGATCGAACAGGAATTTCATGGCGCTCGCAGCTGCGTGAAAGGCCGCTTGCGCGGCCTTTCACCGTTGTAGGGACCCGCCAGGCATCGCCGTCGCGGATCGGGGCGGCCGGCCCGAGGCTGGCCGCCCGGCAGATCCGCCCGGCGCCGCTCATTCGTTTTCGGGTCGGGACTCGAAGTTTAACGCAGCCGAATTGATGCAGTAGCGCAAACCGGTCTGGTCGCGCGGGCCGTCCTCGAACACGTGGCCGAGATGCGCGCCGCAATGGTTGCAGCGAACCTCCACGCGCACCATCCCGTGCGAGTAGTCGACCTTTTCGTCGATCACTTCGCCGTTGAGCGGCTTGAAGTAGCTGGGCCAGCCGCAGCCCGAGTGGAACTTGGCGCCGGATTCGAACAGCGGCGTGCTGCAGACGACGCATTTGTAGATGCCGGCGTCCTCGGTGTCGGTGTACTCGCCGGTAAAGGCGCGCTCGGTCGCCGCGTGCTGCGTGACCTCGTACTGCATCGGCGTGAGCCGGCGGCGCAGCTCGGCGTCGTCCTTCCGGTACGGGAAGGTCTTGTCGTCGGAATCGTGGGACATGGGGGTTCTCCTGATCGGTCGGTCGATACGCGCGGGTTGGGTTCAGGACGAGCAGCTCACTTCGAGCGACCCGGCCCAGTCGGGCGGCAACGCCGCGTACGCTTCATGCTCGGGCTGTTCGTCGAACGGCCGGCGCAGGATCTGCGCGAGCCGCTCGACTTCCGAAAAATCCTTCTCCTTCGCGCGCCGGATCGCCACTTCGGCCAGATGGTTGCGAAGCACGTATTTCGGGTTCGCGCGGTTCATCGCGGCCGCGCGTGCCGCGTCGTCGCGTGTTTCCTCGGACAGCCGCGCGCGGTAGAGGTTCGCCCACGCATCGAATGCGTCGCGGTCGATGAACAGGTCGCGCACCGGCGCGTCGCGGCTCGCGTCGTGCTTCGAGATCTGCGCGAGCCGGCGGAACGTCAGCGTGAAATCCGCGTGGCTCGCGTGCATCGTCTCGAGCAGCTTGTTCGCGAGTTCGGCGTCGTTCTCGCGTTCGAGCGCGAGGCCGAGCTTCGCGCGCATCGCGCGTTCGAGCGCGGGGCCGAACCGTTCCGGGAACGTCGCGAGCACGGCCTGCGCATCCTCCACGGCCCGCTCGGCGCGCGCGTCGTCGTCCGCGATGCCGTGCTGCAGCGCGATCAGCGGCAACAGCGCCTGCGCGAGGCAGTAGCAGTTCCAGTGCGCGATGCGCGGCTGCATCCGGTACGCGTAGCGGCCGCTGGTGTCCGAGTGGTTGCAGATGTGGTTCGCGTCGAACGCATCGACGAAGCCGAACGGCCCGTAGTCGATCGTCACGCCGAGGATCGACATGTTGTCGGTGTTCATCACGCCGTGACAGAAACCGACCGCCTGCCATTGCGCGACGAGGTCGGCCGTGCGCAACGTCACGGCCTCGAGCAGCGCGAGGTAAGGATCGTCCGCATCGCGGCAATCCGGATAGAAGCGGTCGATCACGTGGTCGGCGAGCTGGCGCAGCAGGTCGGGGCGATCGTTCGAGAAGAAGTGTTCGAAGTGCCCGAAGCGCACGAAGCTCTCCGACACGCGCGTGACGACGGCCGACGTCTCGATCTCCTCGCGCACCACCGGCTGGTCGGAGCCGATCACCGTCAGCGCGCGGGTGGTCGGGATGCCGAGATGATGCATCGCTTCCGAGCACAGGAATTCGCGGATCGACGAGCGCAGCACCGCGCGGCCGTCGCCCATGCGCGAGTACGGCGTGCGGCCGCTGCCTTTCAGTTGCAGCTCGTAGCGGCGCCCGTCGGCACCGGTGCGTTCGCCGATCGTCAGCGCGCGGCCGTCGCCGAGCTGGCCGGCCCACACGCCGAACTGATGGCCGGAATAGACCGACGCGTACGGCAGTGCGTTCGCGGGCCAGTCGCGCGTCGGGTTGCCGGCGAACAGCTCGGCGAACCCGGGCTGCGCGGCGATCGATGGCGGCAGGCCGAGCAGTTGCGCGACTTCGTCGGAATGGCCGACGACGTACGGCGCGGCGAGCGGCGCGGCCGGCAGCCGTGTATGGAACGCGGCGCCGAGCGCGACGAACGCGCCTTCGGCGGGCGCGCCGAGCGTGGCGGCGAGGTCGGGGAGGGTGTCAGCCGCATCGGCTGCGCTTCGGGAAAACGACATGTTGAGCGCCTCTGGGTAAGCCGATATTGTAAGGCGGCGCCGCGCCGCCCGCATGGCGGCGCGCGTGCCGTGCGCCGCGGCCCGTCCGGGGCCGTTGGCGGGCGCGCGGCACAGGCTGGTCACCGATTCGCATCCTCACGGAGAACAAGACGATGGGTAAGCCGTTGCTGGGCCAGATGATGGACGTGCCGCTGCTGGTCTCCTCGCTGATCGCGCATGCCGCGCGGCACGCGGGCGACACCGAGATCGTGTCGAAGCGCATCGAGGGCGATCTGCATCGCTACACGTACCGCGATTGCGAACGCCGCGCGAAGCAGCTCGCGCAGGCGCTGGCACGGCTCGGCGTCGAACCCGGCGATCGCGTCGGTACGCTGGCGTGGAACGGCTACCGGCACCTGGAGGCGTATTACGGCATCGGCGGCATGGGCGCGGTGTGCCACACGATCAACCCGCGCCTGTTTCCCGAGCAGATCGCGTACATCGTCAATCACGCGGAAGACCGCTACGTCTTCTTCGACATCAATTTCGCTCCGCTCGTCGATGCGATCGCGCCGCAGTGCCCGCACGTGAAGGGCTGGGTCGCGATGACGGACGCCGCGCACCTGCCGTCCGGCGCGACGCCGTTCCTCTGCTACGAAACGCTCGTCGAAGCCGAGGACGGCCGCTACGACTGGCCGCGCCTCGACGAGCAGCAGGCGTCGGGGCTCTGCTACACGTCGGGCACGACCGGCAACCCGAAGGGCGTGCTGTATTCGAACCGCTCGACCGTGCTGCACGCGTACGGCGCCGCGCTGCCCGATGCGATGAACCTGTCCGCGATGGACGCCGTGCTGCCGGTCGTGCCGATGTTTCACGTCAACGCGTGGGGGCTGCCGTACGCGGTGCCGCTCACGGGCGGCAAGCTGGTGCTGCCCGGCAAGGATCTCGACGGAAAATCGCTGTACGAGCTGATGGAGGCCGAGCGCGTGACGTACTCCGCGGGCGTGCCGACGGTATGGCTCGGCCTGCTCAACTACATGCGCGAAGCCGGCGTGCGCTTCTCGACGCTGAACCGCACGGTGATCGGCGGTTCCGCGTGCCCGCCCGCGATGCTGCGCACGTTCGAGGACGAGTACGGCGTGCGCGTGATCCATGCGTGGGGGATGACCGAACTGTCGCCGCTCGGCACGCTCGCGAAGCTCAACTGGGCGCAGTCGCAGCGGCCGCTCGACGCGCAGCGCGCGCTGCTCGAGAAGCAGGGGCGCGTGATCTGCGGCGTCGACATGCGCATCGTCGGCGAGGACGGCCACGCGCTGCCGTGGGACGGCGTCGCGTTCGGCGAACTGCAGGTGCGCGGGCCGTGGGTGATCGACCGCTACTTTCGCGGCGATACGTCGCCGCTGTCGGATGGCTGGTTCCCGACCGGCGACGTCGCGACGATCGATCCCGACGGCTTCCTGCAGATCACCGACCGCAGCAAGGACGTGATCAAGTCGGGCGGCGAGTGGATCAGCTCGATCGACATCGAGAACGTCGCCATCGCGCACCCGGGGGTGGCCGAGGCGGCCTGCATCGCGTGCGCGCACCCGAAATGGACCGAGCGCCCGCTGCTCGTCGTGGTGCCCCGCGAAGGCGCGAACCTGAGCCGCGACGCGCTGCTCGCGTTCTACGAAGGCAAGGTCGCGAAATGGTGGATTCCCGACGACGTCGTGTTCGTCGAGTCGCTGCCGCACACCGCGACCGGCAAGCTGCAGAAGCTGAAGCTGCGCGAGACGTTCCGCGATTACGTGCTGCCGACGGCGGCCTGCGAGCCGTAATTGTTGCGCCCGGGCCGGCGGCGGCCCGCGAGCCGGTCGCCCGATCCGTCCCCGGATCGGGAACAAAATTCAAATTGAACGACCGTGCTTTTTCGTTGTATGCTGCCTCCGTTCGATCCGGACATGCGGCCGTTCGACCGCGCACAATGAAGCGCAGCCACCCCGGCGCGCGATGCATGGAGGCAGGCAGATGGCAGTGGATTACTCGACTCGCGACGGCGTGGCCGTCCTCACGCTCAACAATCCGCCCGTCAACGGGCTCGGCCTGTCGACCCGCCGGGGCCTCATGGACGGGCTCGAGCGCGCCGCGCAGGATCCGTCGGTCACGGCCATCGTGCTGACCGGCGCGGGACGCGCATTCTCGGGCGGCGCCGACATCACCGAATTCGGCACGCCGAAGGCCCTGCAGGAGCCGACGCTGCACACCGTGATCCGCGCGGTGGAGGCGAGCGCGAAGCCCGTCGTCGCGGCGCTGCACAGCGTCGTGATGGGCGGCGGCCTCGAGCTGGCGCTCGGCGCGCATTACCGCGTCGCGGCGCCCGGCGCGCAGGTCGCGCTGCCCGAGGTGAAGCTCGGCCTGCTGCCGGGCGCGGGCGGCACGCAGCGCCTGCCGCGAGCGGTGGGGCTCGAAACCGCGCTGAACATGATCGTGTCGGGCGCGCCCGTGCCGTCGGAGCAACTCGCGAAGAGCGGGCTGTTCGACGCAATGGCCGATGGCGACCTGCTCGACGCGGCCGTCGCGCTCGCGCGCCAGGCCGGCGCCCGGCAGGGGCCGCATCCGCGCGTGCGCGATCGCGAGATCGTCCACGCGAACGCCGCGGGCTTCATCCAGTTCGCGCGCAATTCCGCGCAGGCCGCCGCGCCGAATTTCCCCGCGCCGCACAAGTGCATCGACGCGATCGAGGCCGGCGTGCTGCACGGTTTCGACAAGGGCAGCATTGCCGAGCGCGAGGGTTTCATCGCGCTGATGATGACGCCGGAAAGCCGCGCGCTGCGGCACGCGTTTTTCGGCGAGCGCGCGGCGAGCAAGATTCCCGATGTGCCGGCCGATACGCCGCTGCGCGAGATTCGCCGCGTCGGCGTGATCGGCGCCGGCACGATGGGCGGCGGGATCGCGATGAATTTCGTCAACGCGGGCCTGCCCGTCACGCTGCTCGAGACGAAGCAGGAGGCGCTCGAGCGCGGCGTCGCGACGATCCGCAAGAACTACGACGCGCAGGTGAAGAAGGGCAAGCTCACGCAGGAGAAGCTCGACGCGCGCATGGCGCTGATCACGCCGACGCTGTCCTACGACGACCTGAAGGACGCCGACCTGATCGTCGAGGCCGTATTCGAGGAACTCGGCGTGAAGGAGCAGGTGTTCCGCCGCCTCGACGAAGTCGCGAAGCCGGGCGCGATCCTCGCGTCGAACACGTCGACGCTCGACGTCGACCGGATCGCGGCGTTCACGAAACGTCCCCAGGATGTCGTCGGCATGCACTTCTTCAGCCCGGCGAACGTGATGAAGCTGCTCGAGGTCGTGCGCGGCGCGCAGACCGCGAAGGACGTGCTCGCGACCGTGATGGCGGTCGCGAAGAAGATCCGCAAGACGGCGGTCGTGTCCGGCGTGTGCGACGGCTTCATCGGCAACCGGATGATCGAGCAGTACATCCGTCAGGCGCTGTTCATGCTCGAGGAGGGCGCGCTGCCCGCGCAGGTCGACCGCGCGATCGAGAAGTTCGGCTTCGCGATGGGCCCGTTCCGGATGAGCGACCTCGCCGGCAACGACATCGGCTGGGCGATCCGCAAGCGCCGCTACGTCGAGCAGCCCGACCTGCATTACTCGAAGATCGCCGACCGCCTGTGCGAGCAAGGCCGCTTCGGCCAGAAGACGGGCGCCGGCTGGTACGACTACGTGCCGGGCGAGCGCAAGGCGAAGCCGTCGTCGGTCGTCGACGAGCTGGTCGTCGCGTATGCGAAGGAGCGCGGCGTCGAGCGGCGCAAGATCGGCGACGACGAGATCGTCGAGCGGCTGGTGTTCGCGCTCGTCAACGAAGGCGCGAAGATCCTCGAGGAGAAGATCGCGTCGAAGGCGTCCGACATCGACATGGTCTACCTGACCGGCTATGGCTTCCCGCTGTGGCGCGGCGGCCCGATGCTGTACGCGGACACGGTCGGCCTCTACAACGTCGAGCGCGCGATTCGCCGCTACGCGGCCGCGCCGAACGGCGACGCGTGGCAGCTCGCACCGTCCATCGCGGCGCTGGCGGAAGCCGGCCGCGGGTTCAACGGCTGACGCACCGCATGGCGGCGCGGCCGATTCCGTCTGGAGACATGCGATGAAACGCACCGACGACGTACTGCTCGTGATCGACGTGCAATACGACTTCATGCCGGGCGGCGCGCTCGCGGTGCCGGACGGCGATGCGGTCGTGCCGGCGATCAACGCGCTGGCCCGGCGCTTCGACCAGGTCGTGCTGACGCAGGACTGGCATCCGCGCGAACACGTGTCGTTCGCGGCGAACCATCCGGGCCGCGAGCCGTTCTCCACGCTCGCGCTGCCGTACGGCGAGCAGGTGCTGTGGCCCGTGCACTGCGTGCAGGACACCGACGGCGCGGCGCTGCATCGCGACCTCGACATTCCGCATGCGCGGCTCGTGATCCGCAAGGGCGGCGACGCACAGGTCGACAGCTATTCGGCGTTCGTCGAGGCCGACCGCACGACGCGCACGGGGCTCGCGGGCTATCTGCGCGAGCTCGGCGCGAAGCGCGTGTGGTGCTGCGGGCTCGCGACCGACTATTGCGTCGCGTGGTCGGCGCTCGATGCGCGCGCGGCCGGTTTCGAGGCCGCGGTGATCAACGATGCGTGCCGTGCGATCGACCTGAACGGGTCGCTCGCGCGCGCATGGCAGCAGATGCAGGCGGCGGGCGTCGCACACGTGACGTCCGCGGGCGCGCGCCCTGCGGCGTAGCGCATTTCCCCATCCGAATCAGGACATGAAGCAGGACCGAAGGAGACTCGCATGACCGAAGCCGTAATCGTATCGACTGCCCGCACGCCGCTCGCGAAATCCTGGCGCGGCGCCTTCAACATGACGCACGGCGCCACGCTCGGCGGCCATGTGGTCGCGGCCGCGCTCGAGCGCGCAAAGCTCGACCCGGCCCGCGTCGAGGACGTGATCATGGGCTGCGCGAACCCCGAGGGCGCGACCGGCGCGAACATCGCGCGGCAGATCGCGTTGCGCGCGGGGCTGCCCGTGACGGTGCCGGGGATGACGGTGAACCGTTTCTGTTCGTCGGGGCTGCAGGCCATTGCGCTGGCCGCGCAACGGATCGTCGCGGGCGAAGGCGACGTGTATGTCGCAGGCGGCGTCGAATCGATCTCGTGCGTGCAGAACGAGATGAACCGGCACATGCTCCGGGAAGGCTGGCTCGCCGAGCACAAGCCCGAGATCTACTGGAACATGCTGCAGACGGCCGAGAACGTCGCGAAGCGCTACGGCATCGCGAAGGAGCGGCAGGACGCGTACGGCGTGCAGTCGCAACTGCGTGCCGCGGCGGCGCAGGAAGCCGGGCGCTTTCGCGACGAGATCGTGCCGATCACCGTGCTCGCGGGCATCGCCGACAAGGCGACGGGCCGCCTGTTCACGAAGGAAGTGACGGTGTCGGCCGACGAAGGCATCCGTTCCGATACGACGCTCGAAGGCGTGTCGAAGATCCGTTCGGCCGTGCCGGGCGGCGTGATCACCGCCGGCAACGCGAGCCAGTTCTCGGACGGCGCGTCGGCCTGCGTCGTGATGAGCGCCGATGCCGCGCAGCGCGAAGGGCTGCAGCCGATGGGCGTGTTCCGCGGCTTCGCGGTGGCCGGCTGCGAGCCGGACGAGATGGGCATCGGGCCCGTGTTCGCGGTGCCCAAGCTGCTCAAGCAGGCAGGGCTGACGGTCGACGACATCGGCCTGTGGGAACTGAACGAAGCGTTCGCGGTACAGGTGCTGTACTGCCGCGATACGCTCGGGATTCCTGAGGATCGCCTGAACGTGAACGGCGGCGCGATCGCGGTCGGCCATCCGTACGGCGTGTCGGGTGCGCGCCTGACGGGCCATGCGCTGATCGAAGGCAAGCGGCGCGGCGTGAAATACGTGGTTGTCACGATGTGCATCGGCGGCGGGCAGGGCGCGGCCGGCCTGTTCGAAATCCTCTGATCTTTGGTGCCGGGCGGCCGCGGTTTCGCTTCGGCGAGGCCGGCGGCCGCGACGTGAATCGGTGCGATCGACGCGCGATTCGAAACGATGGGGAAGTAAAAGGCATGCGCCGGACAATGCCGTTTCCCCTGACTTGTCAAACGAATTGCCCCACCTATACTTGCTCTGACATTTGCCTTTCGGCACGATGGGCCGGATCGCGCGTTGCGCGAGCCGTGCCGCCAAGGCGCGAATCCACGCAGCAGACCGACCGGGGATCGAATGAGTACGACCTATGCAGCCGGGGAACCGCCGCGTGTCGTCAGCGCAGCCGCGCGGCTCTATGCGAAATGCCTGCTGGTCGGATTCGCGCTGCTGCCGGCTTATCTGATCGCCTATCTGTGGTTCTTCAGCGACCCGGGCGTCGTGTTCGAGAATCACGCGTTCCATGAAATCGCGATTGCGGCCGCGACCCTCGAGGGCGCGTTCGTCACCTACGTGACGTGGGTGTGCTACCGGTCGTCCGGCGAGCCGCTGCTGCGCTGGTTGACGCTAGGCTTCCTCGGCTTCGCGATGATCTATGCGCTGCACGGCGCCTTCACCGGGATGGCGCACCACAATATCTGGCTGTTCCTGCTGTACGGGCCCGCGTCGCGGCTCGTGATGTCGATCCTGCTGCTGACGGGCCTGCTGTCGTATTCGCGTCCGCCCGACCGTATCGAGAAGCGCACGAGCGTGAGCACGTGGCTGCCGTGGATCGTGTTCTTCGTGATCGTCAACGTGGCCGTGGCGTACGTCGCGTATTCGCCGGTCGCGGGCGCGCCGGGCACGCGGCTGTCGATGGAGGGCGGTGCGCTCGTGTTTTCGTTGCTGAACGTCGCCGTGCTGCTCGCGCGGCGGATCCGCTCGCCGCTCATGGTGATCTACGGCGTGTCGATCATGGCGTTTGCGCTGTCGTCGCTCGCGTTCATTCTCGGCAAGCCGTGGAATCACATGTGGTGGCTTGCGCACGCGATCTTCGCGGGGGGCTTCTTCCTGCTCAGCTACGGCGTCGTGCAGGCGCTGCAGACCACGCGCTCGTTTTCAGCGATCTACAGCCAGGAAGACCTGATGAGCCGGTTGTCGGAGTCGATGGCGCGCACCGAGAGTGCGCTGCAGGAACTGCGACGCACGAACCAGAAGCTCGAATACATGGCCGCGACCGATCCGATGACCGGCGCGTCGAACCGCCGGCAGTTCATCGCGCAGGTCGAGCGCGAAATGGTGCGGGCCGAGCGCGACGGCACGCCGTTTTGCCTGCTGGCGCTCGATCTCGACAATTTCAAGAACATCAACGATGCGTACGGGCACCAGATCGGCGACGAGGTGCTGCGCGGCGTCGTGCGCCAGTGTCTCGATGCGATCCGGCCGGCGGGCGGGCTCGCGCGCGTCGGTGGCGAGGAATTCATGGCGCTGCTGCCGGAAATGCCGCTCGAAGGCGCGCGGATGACTGCCGAGCGCGTGCGCTCGTCGATCGCGAGCTCACCGTTCGGGCTCGATTTCAAGCGCGTGCAGGTGACGGTCAGCGTCGGCGTCGCGCAATACGGGACCGACGGCAGCACCGTCGATGCATTGCTGCGCGTGGTCGACGAACGGCTGTACCAGGCGAAACGGGAAGGGCGGAATCGGGTTGTGTCGCGGTGATGTGCTGTCGCGCGTTGTGATGCGAGGTCGTCGTCGCGATCGCTGGTCGTGCAAGGGGCTATATGCGCGTTTTGGCGGCGCGTGGCCGGGTATTCGTCGTTCTCGCATGGATTCTCCGGTGCGGTCATCCTGTTTCGGTATGTCCTGAGCCCGGCGCCGGGCGGACGCACTTCAAGATACAGTCCATCGATATCGGTAAGTTTGGTAGGCTTGTTGCCTGCCTTCGCTTGTCGCGCCTTGACGTCGGCAAGGGGCATGGCGAAAAAGCGGGGGCGCGTTGGGCGGGGTAACGTGATACCCGCTTTCCCGCCCGCGTTTTCCCGGCCGCGTGCAATTTCAGGCGAACGCGAGCGAACGGCAAGAGGGCCGAAGGTGCCCGACCGACAAGGGTTGCAGGGTCAATCCCGGCGCCAAAACGAACTGGAGCGAACGAAGTGATCAGACATATCGTCATGTGGAAGTTGAAGGAATCGGCCGAAGGCGCGACGCGCGCACAGAACGCGCTGAAGCTGAAGGAAAAGCTCGAAGGCTGCCGCGACCTCGTGCCGGGCACCCTGCAGATCGACGTCGGCGTGGCAACGCCTGGCCTCGACGCGACCGCCGACATCGTGCTCGTGTCCGATTTCGCGGACAAGGCGGCGCTCGATGCCTACCAGGTGCACCCGGTTCACCAGGAAGTGAAGAAATTCGTCGTCGCGGTGGCCGAGTCGCGCGAATGCGTCGACTACATCGTCGACATCGCACGATGAGCGACGCGGCAACCCCGACGGACGGCCCGTCGATCGAAAGCCCGTTCGTCGACCTGCTCGGCGTGCAGCTCGTGTCCGCGAAGGACGGCGCGAGCGAGCTCATGCTGCCGCTCGAAGAGCGGCACATGAACACGTGGAGCATCGCGCACGGCGGCGTGACGATGACGCTCGCGGACATCGCGCTCGCGATGGCCGCACGCAGCCTGACCGACGACGGCGTCGGCGTCGTGACGGTCGAGATGAAGGTGAACTTCATGCAGCCGGGGCGCGGCGAGTTGCGCGCTTACGGGCGCGTGATGCACCGCTCGACGACGATGGCCTACTGCGAAGGCGAAGTACGCGACAGCGACGGCAATTTCGTCGCGAAGGCGCTCGGCACGTTCAAGTACATGCGGCGGCTCGCGGTGGGCCGCGACATCAAGCGGCAGCGCTCGCGCACGGCGCCCGACGCCCAGCCCGGCCCGAGCGACGCGTAAGTGCCGGAACGCACGGCCCTGCCTCGTTGCTACTGGCAGGGCCGTTCTGTTTTGCGGAGCGCATGTGTACGTCGAACGCGTTCACGGCAGGCCGAAGGAGGGCCGGGATTGCGACGCGCGAAGCGCACCACGCCCGCGCGCCGCGGGCGTGGCATCATGTGACGCTTGTCCGTTCACGGCGTCGCACCGGCGCCGTCCCAATCGATGCCGCTGAATCCGAAGATCGCCCAGGTGCTCGACATGATCGAGCGTGCGAAACGTCCGTCCTATCACCGGCAGACGCCGCAGCAGGCGCGCGCCGCATACGAGAAGAGCGCGCCGATTCTCGATGTCGCGCCCGCGCCGATGCACTCGGTCGAGGAATGCGTCGTGCCGACGCGCGACGGCGGCACGATCGGCGCGCGGCTGTACCTGCCGGTCGCGCCGAGCCTTGCGGAGCCGCTTCCCGCGCTCGTCTATTACCACGGTGGCGGCTTTACGGTCGGCAGCGTCGATACGCACGATGCGCTGTGCCGGATGTTCGCGCACGAGGCGCAGTGCGCGGTGCTGTCGGTCGGCTACCGGCTCGCGCCCGAACACCGGTTCCCGACCGCGGTGAACGACGCCGACGACGCGTTGCGGTGGCTGCATCGCGAGGCCGCGGCGTTCGGCATCGATGCCGCGCGATTGGCGGTCGGCGGCGACAGCGCGGGCGGCACGCTCGCGACCGTCTGCGCGGTGCTGGCGCGCGACGCCGGCATTCCGCTGGCGCTGCAACTGCTGATCTATCCGGGCGTAACGGGCTTCCAGGACACCGAATCGCACGCGCGGCTCGCGAACGGCTACCTGCTGACGCAGGACACGATCCAGTGGTTCTTCACGCAATACGTGCGCAACGACGCCGACCGCGACGACTGGCGCTTCGCGCCGCTCGACGGCACGCGCGATGCGCCGTCGTTCGAGGGCGTCGCGCCGGCGTGGATCGCGACGGCCGAGTACGATCCGCTGAGCGACGAGGGCGCCGCGTATGCGGACAAGCTGCGCGCGGCCGGCAACGCGGTCACGCTGGTCTGCTATCCGGGGATGATTCACGAATTCTTCAAGATGGGCGGCTACGTGCCGGAGGTGCGGGCCGCGCATGTCGACGCGGTCGCGGCGCTGAAGGCCGCATTCGACGACGTCTGACGGTGGGCGCTTGGCGGCCTGCGTGCCGCGTGGAGGGCTGCGATGACGAACGGCGGGGTGGAAACGGGCGACTGGACGGTACTGGGCGGCGACGCGGCGCGGATCCGCGACGCGGTATTCGTGCGCGAGCAGCGGATTCCGCCCGAATGGGAGCTTGACGACGACGATCCGCTGTCGCTTCACGCGGTGGCGTACCGGGTCGAAGCGGCAACCGGCGCACGTCGCGCGGTCGCAACGGGGCGGCTGCTGCCGTCCGGCACGATCGGCCGCGTCGCGGTGCTGGCCGATATGCGCGGGCAGGGCGTCGGGTCGGCTGTATTGACCGCGTTGCTGGCGGCGGCGCGGTACCGCGGCGAGCGTGTCGTGCGGCTTTACGCGCAGGATTCGGCCGTGTCGTTTTATCTGCGGCACGGTTTCGCCACGGTCGGCGAACCGTTCGTCGAAGCGGGCGTGCCGCACGTCGAGATGGCGCGCGCACCGTAGCGCGGCGCGCGCCCGATCAGCGCGCCGGCACGTTCAGCGCGGCCGCGTCGCGTCGAGATCGAACGTGAACGCGCGCTCGAACGTGCCGGGGCGGACGGTGCGGTGCGAACCGTCGTCGTCGCAGCGTTCCTTGATCTCGACCGTCAGCCGCACGCCTTCCTTCATCGTGACGCGCAGCGCGGTCGTGCCGCGCGTGCCGTATTCGGGTGTCTCGATGAACGCGGCCGACAGCGCCCGCTCACGCTCGATCGGAATGCCGGTGTGCGGCAGCGCGTCGTCGTCGGCGACATGCGGGTCGCGCATCAGCGCGATCAGTTCATCGAGCGGCGGGGCCGGATTGTCGGTGAGCAGCGTGCCGAGCTCCGCGCGCTTGCGCACCACTTTCGGCCAGGGCGTATCGAGCCGCGCATTCGACAGCGCGTGCACGCCGGGTGCGATGGCGACGGGCGCGGCGACACTGCTTTCGCCGTCGGGCGCGCGGTTGCAGAACCACGCGAGTTCGCGCCGTTTCCAGTCGCCGACGAGCAGGTTGAAGCCGTTGTAGACGGCCGCATGCTCGGCCAGCTGCCCGAGATAGTCGAGCGGCCCAACCGGCTGGCCGCCGAGGAAATCGGACACGAGCTTGCCGCGGGTTGGCGCGCCGGCGCGGATGTCGAACGGCGCGCGGTAGTTCGTCAGCGCGGCGAAGCGGCCGTCGCGCGACACGCCGAGCCACGTGCCGCCGGCTTCGAGATCGCGGCCGGCCAGTACGCCCGGTACATCTTCCCACCACGAGAGCGGTGCACTCGTCCGGCGAAAGAACTCGTCGCGATTGGCGGCGAGGGTAAAGACGGGACCGGCGGCGGCATCGGGCTGCCAGTCGAAGGCAATCAGACACATCGGGCGAATCTCTCGCAGGAAACATCGGGTGCCGGCTGCGACTTGCCAGCCGGCGCGCGAACGGGTTGTCAGTGCGTCACACTTCCGTCGGCCATGCGTACGGCAGTGTGTCGAATGCAAGCACCGGACCGTCGGCCGAACCGAGGTGCACCGTGCCGTTGTCGAGCGCCGCGAGCTTGATTTCGACGAGCGCGTCGACGCCGCCCGCGGGCGCGGCCGCCGCGTTTACGATCATCCCGCACGGCTGGCCGGGATCGTCGCTGTGAAACAGCTCGACGCCGGCATGCACGGCGTCGGTCTCGCCGGCGACGTGCGCGAGCGCGGTGCGGCGCTTGATCGTGCCGCGGTACTGGCTGCGCGCAACGATTTCCTGGCCCGGGTAGCACCCCTTGCGAAAGTTAACGGCACCGATCACGTCGAAGTTGACCATCTGCGGCACAAACTGCTCGACCGCCGGCTGCGTGATGCGCGGTTCGCCCGCGCGGATGTCGAGCCAGTCCCAGACCGCCGGCGACACGACCGGCAGCGTGCCGGCGAGCGCAGCGATGCGCGCATCGACTTCCGCGCGCGAGCCGATCCACAGGTAGCGCTTGCGGCCGGCCGCATCGGGCACGCGGATCAGCGTGCCGGCCGGGCCGTCGACCTTCACGTGCACGCCGTCCGGCAGCGCGTCGAAGATGCCGGACAGCGCGTCGCGCACGTCGCCCGCGAAACCGGCCACCGCGAGCGTGTCGCTCGCATCCGTCAGCTTCGCCTTCGCGCGCAGCACGAACATCGACAGCCGCTTCTGCACGGCCGGCTGCACGTCCTTCGACACCAGCAGGCGCACGCCGTGGCCGGCCCGCCACGCGAGGAACGACCCGAGGAGGCGCCCCTTCGGCGAACAATAGCCGGACAGCCGCGCGCTCGCGGCGTCGAGGTGCTCGATATCGTTGGTGAGCTGGCTGTGCAGGAACGTCGCGGCGTCGTCGCCGGCCACGTCGATCACGCCGAACTGCGGAAGCGGCATGCAGGCGCCCGGCGCGTCGAAATCGGCGGCGGACGGGCGAGGGAACACGGGGAGCGAGGCGGGCGCGGCCGGGACAGCCGGTGAAGCGAACGGTGTACTCATGGAATGAGGGAACAGTCAACCCTGACTTTGACGAAGGCGAGCAAGTATTATATGGGTCTTACCTGAGTCACGTTTCCATGTCCCTACTGAAGAAATGCGCCGCGACGATCGTGGCGCTGGCCGTTGTTGTGGCCGCTGCCGGCGCGGGCGGCGGATATTACTGGGCAACCCGGCCGCTGTTGCTGGGCTCGGCGTCGCTCGACGTCACGATCAAGCCGCGCAGCAGCGTGAAAAGCGTTGCGCTGCAGCTCAGGCGCGGCGGCGTGCCGGTCGAGCCGCTCGGCTTCGTCGCGATGACGCGCGTGCTCGGGCTGTCGAGCCGCCTGAAATCCGGCAACTACGAATTCAAGACCGGCATCACGCCTTACGAGGTGCTGCAGAAGATCGCGCGCGGCGACGTGAACGAGTACGTCGCGACCGTCATCGAAGGCTGGACCTTCAAGCGGATGCGCGCGGAACTCGATGCGAACCCGGATCTTGCGCACGCGACGTCCGGCATGAGCGACGCCGAGCTGCTGCGCGCGATCGGGGCGTCGGACAACGCGGTGCGGCGCGGCAGCGGCGAGGGGCTGTTCTTCCCCGATACCTATCTGTTCGACAAGGGCACGAGCGACCTGAACATCTACCGGCGCGCCTACCATCTGATGCAGACGCGTCTCGACGAGGCCTGGGCCGCGCGCGCGCCGGGCCTGCCGTACCGGACACCTTACGAAGCGCTGACGATCGCGTCGATCGTCGAGAAGGAAACGGGGCATGCGGCCGACCGCGCGTTCGTCGCGGCCGTGTTCGCGAACCGGTTGCGCATCGGCATGCCGCTGCAGACCGATCCGTCGGTGATCTACGGGCTGGGCGACGCGTACGACGGCCGTCTGCGCAAGCGCGACCTGCAGGCCGACACTCCCTACAATACTTACACCCGACGCGGCCTGCCGCCGACGCCGATCGCGTTGCCGGGCGTTGCCGCGCTGCAGGCGGCGATCAATCCGGCCCAGACGAGCGCGCTTTATTTCGTGGCGAAGGGCGATGGCACGAGCGTGTTCTCGGACACCCTCGGCGACCACAACAAGGCCGTGGACAAGTACATACGAGGTCAATAATGGCGAGCGGTAAATTCATCACGTTCGAAGGCATCGACGGGGCGGGGAAAACCACCCACCTGCAATGGTTCTGCGAACGTCTCCAGGGCAAGCTGGCCGCGGCCGGCCGGCAGGTCGTCGTGACCCGCGAGCCGGGCGGCACGCAGCTCGGCGAGAAACTGCGCGAGATCCTGCTGAACCAGCCGATGGATCTCGAAACGGAAGCGCTGCTGATGTTCGCCGCGCGCCGCGAGCACCTGGCGCTGGTGATCGAGCCGGCGCTCGCGCGCGGCGACTGGGTCGTGTCCGACCGCTTTACCGACGCGACGTTCGCGTACCAGGGCGGCGGCCGCGGGCTGCCGCGCGACAAGCTGGAGGCGCTCGAGCGCTGGGTGCAGGGCGGCTTCCAGCCCGACCTGACGGTGCTGTTCGACGTGGCGCCGCAGATCGCGAGCGAGCGGCGCGGCGCGGCGCGCATGCCCGACAAGTTCGAAAGCGAATCCGACGCCTTTTTCGCGCGCACGCGCGGCGAATACCTGCGGCGCGCGGAAGAGGCGCCGCACCGTTTCGCGATCGTCGACGCGACGCAGTCGATTCCCGAGATCCGCCAGCAGCTGGAACGCGTGCTCGCCGCGCTGTAATTCGCAAGGAACGCACCCCATGATCTATCCGTGGCAGACCGACGACTGGAACCGCCTGCAGCAATTGCGCGCGCAATGGCCGCACGCGCTGCTGCTGCATGGCCAGGCCGGGATCGGCAAGCTGCAGTTCGCGCAGCATCTCGCACAGGGCTTCCTGTGCGAATCGCCGCGGCCGAACGGCGAGCCGTGCGGCGCCTGTGCGGCCTGTACCTGGTTCTCGCAGGGCAACCACCCGGACTACCGGATCGTGCTGCCCGAGGCGCTGGCGGGCGAAGCGCCGGGCGCCGCGGACGACGCGAAGCCGGCCGACGCGGACGAAGGCGGCAAGAAGACGCGCGCGCCGAGCAAGGAAATCAAGATCGAGCAGGTGCGCGCGCTGCTCGACTTCTGCGGGGTCGGTTCGCACCGCGGCGGCGCGCGCGTCGTCGTGCTGTATCCGGCCGAGGCGCTGAACGTCGCCGCGTCGAACGCGCTGCTGAAGACGCTGGAAGAGCCGCCGTCCGGCGTGGTGTTCCTGCTCGTGTCGGCGCGCATCGACCGCCTGTTGCCGACGATCATCAGCCGCTGCCGGCAGTGGCCGATGAGCGTGCCGGCGCCGGATGCGGCCGCGGCCTGGCTCGCGGCGCAGGGCGTCGACCACGCGAGCGCGCTGCTTGCCGAGGCCGGCGGCGCGCCGCTCGCCGCGCTGGCGCTCGCGAGCGACGAGAATCGCCCGTTGCGCGACTACACGCTCGGGCAACTCGCGGCCGGTGCGGCGTGCGACCCGTTCGCGTGCGGCGAGGCGCTGCAGAAGCTGCCGGTGCCGCTGGTGCTCGGGTGGCTGCAGCGCTGGCTGTACGATCTGCTCGCACAGCGCATGGCGGGCACGCCGCGTTATTTCCCGACGCACGCCGCGGCGCTCGCGCGCTGCGCGGAATCGGTCGACGCGAACGCGTTCGCGCGCTTCATGAAAGCCGTGACGCGGCAGCGGACGGTCGAGAACCATCCGCTCAACGCGCGGCTCGTATTCGAGGAATTGTTTCTCGGATACCGGGATATGTTCGCGTGATCCCGCCATTGTTTCGCCATGGTTGTGAAGCGATGACCGGGCCGTGCCGCCGCGCGACCGTGGCCGGCCGTTGCCACCTGCCGGCGAGCGCATGAGCGCGCGCCTTACGAATTCAGGAAACACGATGTTCGTCGACTCTCACTGCCACATCAATTTCAAGGGCCTGGCCGACCGCCTGCCGGCCGTGCTCGAAAACATGCGCGAGCACGACGTCACGCACGCGCTGTGCGTGTCCGTCGATTTCGAGACGCTGCCCGAGGTGCTCGCGATCGCCGAAGCGCACGACAACGTCTATGCGTCGGTCGGCGTGCACCCCGATCACGAGGATGCGCACGATCCGACGCTCGCGGAGCTCGTCGAGCTGGCCGCGCACCCGAAGGTCGTCGCGATCGGCGAGACGGGCCTCGACTACTACCGCCTCGAAGGTCGCTCGATCGCCGACATGGAGTGGCAGCGCGAACGCTTTCGCACCCACATCCGCGCGGCGACCGCGACGATGAAGCCGCTGATCATCCACACGCGCTCGTCGTCTGAGGATACGTTGCGGATCATGGCCGAGGAGCGGGCCGACGTGCCGGGCGGCGTGATGCACTGCTTCACCGAGCCGTGGCCGGTTGCCGAGCAGGCGCTCGCGCAGAACTTCCATATCTCGCTGTCGGGCATCGTCACGTTCAAGAGCGCGACCGACGTGCAGGACGTCGCGCGGCGCGTGCCGCTCGACCGGCTGCTGATCGAGACCGACTCGCCGTACCTCGCGCCGGTGCCGTACCGCGGCAAGCCGAATGAACCTGCGTACGTCAGCCATGTCGGACGCTTTATCGCGTCCGAGCGCGGGATCGCCGTCGAGGCGCTCGCCGACGCGACGACGCAGAACTTTTTCCGGCTGTTCAAGATCGCCCGCTGACGACGCGCGCACAGCCGACAACCCAGGGAAGGAGCCCACAACAATGACGAAGTCGACCCATCATTTCTCGAAGCGCGCCCTCGTTGCCGCCGCGCTCGTCGCGAGCGGCCTGTTCGCCGCGGCCGGCGCGCATGCCGAGTCGCTCGACGCGATCGTGAAGGCCGTCAAGTTCGACGACATCGCCGACATCGGCAAGCAGCTCAAGAGCGGCAAGCTCGACCCGAACACGATCGCGCCGAACGGCGATCCGCTGCTGGTGATCGCGGCGCGCGAGAAGTCCGACAAGGTCGCGGCGGCGCTCGCCGCGACGCCGAACGTCGACCTCGAGAAGGAAGACAAGGCTGGCGAGAACGCGCTGATGCTCGCGTCGCTGAACGGCGACCTCGGCCTCGCCAAACTGCTGATCGACAAGGGTGCGGAAGTCAGCAAGAAAGGCTGGGCGCCGCTGCACTACGCGGCGACCAACGGCCAGGACGCGGTCGTGAAGCTGCTGCTCGACCACGACGCGTACATCGATACCGCATCGCCGAACGGCACGACGCCGCTGATGATGGCCGCGCGCGGCAATCATGCGTCGACGGTCACGCTGCTGCTCGACCAGGGCGCCGATCCGCAGGTGAAGAACCAGCTCGGCATCACCGCGCTCGAGTTCGCGAAGCACTACAACGCGCCGGACGCGATCGACATCCTGAGCAAGCGCACGGTGCGCGTCGGTGCATCGGCGCCGGCCGATGGCCAAAAGAGTGCAAAATAACGGCTTTGGGTGCGACCGGCCGGGGGGCAGACGGCGTCCGCCCGGCCGGATTCGGGCCGGGGCGCGGCGTCCGGCGTCGCGCCGGCCAGGACAGCAGGCGGTCTCGGGCCGCATAAACATAAGGAACACCATGTTGCGCGCAATGTTTTGTGCCGCGGCGTTTGCCGTGCCGTTGTCGGCGGCGGCTTTCACGGGCGCGGATCTCGACCGGCTGTGCGCGAAGACGGACGTCAAGTCGCGGGCGTCGTGCGCGGCCTACATCGAAGGCGCCGCCGACGGCGTCTACAACACGATCGATGCGATCGGCGGCACGACGGGGCCGCGCGTCGGCCAGTATTTCTGCCTGCCGCCCGACATCCGGGCGCAGCAGATGACCGACGCGGTGCGCAAGTACATCGCGGAAAATCCGAAGCTGGCCGACTACAACGCGAGCACCGCGGTGTCGCTCGGTCTCGGCAAGGCGTTTCCCTGCAAGGGCGGCAACTGATTTGACGCCGTGTCCGGGCGCAGACGTTGCCCGGACGCCGCCGACGCATCCAGGACGAGGCGCGAGCGCCTCATCAGCCACGGGGCGCCGATGATTTCAATCGAGGAACTGCAGCGCATCGCCGATGCGCCGCTGCATTCATGGCTCGGCACGCTGGCGGTGTCGGTCATCGTCGTGCTGGTCGTCTCGATCGTGCACCGCCTCGGCGCGCGGATCGTCCGGCGCGTCGCGCAGCCGTATCCGCTGACGAGCGCGATCCTGCGCTACATCGACAGGCCGTCGCTGGTCGTGCTCGCGCTGCTGGCGCTCGAATTCCTGTGGGTCCAGGCGGACGACGGCATGTCGTTCGTGCGCGGCATGCGCACGGCGGCGGCAGTCGGCTCCATCGTGGCGCTGACGTGGCTGCTGGTGCGGCTCGCGGCCGGCGTCGGCGACGCGATCATCCAGGCGCATCCGATCGATACGGCCGACAACCTCCAGGCGCGGCGCATCCATACGCAGGCCCGGGTGCTCGTGCGGACCGTGATGGTGCTGATCGTGATCGTCGGCACCGGCGCCGCGCTGATGACGTTCCCGAACGTGCGCCAGGTCGGCGCAAGCCTGCTGGCGTCGGCCGGCGTCGCGGGCCTGGTCGCCGGCATCGCCGCCCGGCCGGTGCTCGGCAACCTGATCGCCGGGCTGCAGATCGCGCTCACGCAGCCGATCCGGCTCGACGACGTGGTCGTGATCCAGGGCGAGTGGGGGCGCATCGAGGAAATCACCGGTTCGTTCGTGTCGGTGCGGCTGTGGGACCAGCGGCGCCTTGTCGTGCCGTTGCAGTGGATCATCGAGAACCCGTTCACGAACTGGACGCGCAGCAGCGCGGAGATCATCGGCACGGTCTACCTGTCGGTCGATTACCGCACGCCGCTCGCGCCGCTGCGCGACGCGCTCGCGCGGCTCGTCCAGGCGGCGCCCGAGTGGGACGGCCGCGTGCAGGTGCTGCAGGTGACCGACGCGACGGAGCGCACGATGCAGTTGCGCGCGCTCGTCAGCTCGGCCGATTCGTCGTCGTGCTGGGATCTGCGCTGCCGCGTGCGCGAAGGCCTGATCGCCTACCTGCAGGATCACTACCCGCAATGCCTGCCGCGCAGCCGCATGGAGCTGTATCCGCACGAATCGGCGCAGGACGCGCCGAACCCCGAACGGCCGCATGCGCGGCCGCCCGCCGCCAGCACGGCGGCCAACACGGCAGCCGATCCGCAGGCCGCCGAACGCCGCTGAACGCGGCCCGGCACCTGTCCGCCATTCCGATCTCCATGACCGCGCTGAACACGCTCGCCATCGCCAATTACCGCTCGCTGCGCGAGCTGATCGTGCCGCTCGCGGCGCTCAACGTCGTCACGGGGCCGAACGGCAGCGGCAAGTCGAGCGTGTACCGCGCGCTGCGGCTGCTTGCCGACACCGCGCAGGGGCGCGTGATTCCGTCGCTCGCCCGCGAGGGCGGATTGCCGTCGACGCTGTGGGCCGGCCCCGAGCGTTTCTCGCGGGCGATGCTGGCCGGCGACGCGCCGGTGACCGGCACGGTGCGCACCGGGCCCGTGGCGCTGAAGCTCGGTTTCGCATGCGACGATTTCGGTTACGCGATCGATCTCGGTTTGCCGACCCCGAGCCGGTCGCAGTTCTCGCTCGACCCGGTCGTCAAGCGCGAGTGCATCTGGGGCGGCCCGTTGCTGCGCCCGTCGACGCTGCTGGTCGACCGGCAGGGCGCGCAGATCCGCGCGCGCACCGCGTCGGGCGACTGGCGGACGATTCCGCAGCCGGTCGCCAGCTTCGACAGCATGATGACCGAGTTCGCCGATCCGACCGGCGCGCCCGAGATGATCGCGGTGCGCGAGCGGATCCGCTCGTGGCGTTTCTACGACCATTTCCGGACCGATGCGCAGGCGCCGGCGCGGCAGTCGCATATCGGCACCCATACGCCGGTGCTCGCGGACGACGGGGCCGACCTCGCCGCCGCGTTGCAGACGATCCGCGAAATCGGCGACGGCGCGGCGCTCGATGCGGCGCTCGACGATGCGTTTCCCGGCGCGTCGGTGCTGATCGACAATCCGGGCGGGCGCGGCCGTTTCGACGTGCTGATGCGCCAGCCGGGGCTGCTGCGGCCGCTCGCGGCGGCCGAGCTGTCCGACGGCACGCTGCGCTACCTGTTGCTCGCGGCCGCGCTGCTGACGCCGCGGCCGCCGGCGCTGATGGTGCTGAACGAGCCGGAGACGAGCCTGCATCCCGATCTGTTGCCGGCGCTCGGGCGCCTGATCGCACAGGCCGCGCGGCGTTCGCAGGTGCTCGTCGTGTCGCATGCGGCGCGGCTCATCGCGACGCTCGAGCGCGAGGCCGGCTGCGAATCGCTGGTGCTCGACAAGCAGCTCGGCGCGACCGCGCTCGTCGATGCCGACACGCGCGACCTGCCGGCATGGAAGTGGCCGTCGCGCTGACGCGCAACGCGGTGTGTGTGCCGGCGCGATCGGGCCTGGCGGGCGGAATGTATCCTGGCTGTAACAACACCCATAAAATGAAAGACGGGCGGTTCCGGGCGCCGGGATCGCGAATAATGAACGGATCGTCGGCGGGCGGCGAAGGCGTCCGCCGGCCGTGCCGCAACGGACCGGACACAGGAGAGACGTGGACCATGAGAATTGCCCAGATCGCGCCGCTGACCGAATCCGTGCCGCCGAAACTGTACGGCGGCACGGAGCGCGTCGTGTCCTACATCACGGAGGCGCTGGTCGAGCTCGGCCATGACGTGACGCTGTTCGCCAGCGGCGATTCGACGACGCGGGCGAAGCTGGAGCCCGTCTGGCCGCGCGCGTTGCGGCTCGACGCGTCGATCCGCGACCGGGTCGCGCCGCACATGTTGCTGATGGAGACCGTCGCACGCCGCGCGAAGGCGTTCGACGTGCTCCATTTCCACATGGACTACTACTCGTTCTCGGTCTTCAACCGGCAGGAGACGCCGTTCGTGACGACGCTGCACGGCCGGCTCGACCTGCCCGAGCAGCAGCCGGTGTTCGACACGTTCAACACGGCTCCGGTGATTTCGATTTCGAATTCGCAGCGCCAGCCGCTGCCGCAGGCGAAATGGCTGACGACCGTCTACCACGGGCTGCCCGAAACGCTGTACCTGCCGCAGCCGATCGAGCCGCGCTATCTCGCGTTCCTCGGGCGTATCTCGCCGGAGAAGCGCGTCGACACGGCGATCCGCATCGCCGCCCAGTGCGGGCTGCCGATCAGGATCGCCGCGAAGATCGACGCGGCCGACCAGGAATACTTCGAGCGCGAGATCAAGCCGCTCTTCGCGTTGCCGCATGTCGAATACATCGGCGAGATTGCCGATCACCAGAAGGCCGAATTCCTGTCGGGCGCGCACGCGCTGCTGTTTCCGATCGACTGGCCCGAGCCGTTCGGCCTCGTGATGATCGAGGCGATGTCGTGCGGCACGCCGGTGATCGCGTTCAATCGCGGCGCGGTGCCCGAAGTGGTGGACGAGGGCGTGTCGGGTTTCATCGTCGAGGATGAAATCAGCGCGGTGGCCGCCGTGCACCGGCTGCACCTGCTGCCGCGTGCGCGCGTGCGGCAGCGCTTCGAGGAGCGCTTCACGTCGCGCCGGATGGCGCAGCAGTATGTCGACGTCTACCAGTCGGTGATCCGCGCCCGGAAGCGCTCGCGTTTCAAGGTGATCGACTCGACGACCTGACGCGTGTCGCGCGCAAAAAAACGGCGATGCCCGCGAGGACATCGCCGTTTGCGCAGGGCCCGCGCATCGCGCGCGGGCGGTGCGCCAGCGTCAGATCTTGAGCTTCGTGACCTTCGTGCCGTTGATCGACACGTCGCCCATCAGGCCCGCGTTCGTCAGCACGACGACCTGGACCGGCGCGGTGGCCGTGGTCGTGTCGATTGCGCCGTTCGCACCCATCTTCACGAGCGCGACCGAGGCGCCGGCGCCGGCTGCCCAGCCGTCCGAGCCGCGGAATTCGTCGAGCGAATCCTGCGTCATGAACAGGAACACGATCGCCTTCGACTGCGCGCCGGCCTGCAGGCCGACCGACAGCGACGACGTGTTGAAGTAGCCGACCGTGCTGCCGCCGACGCGCAGCGCGCCGTTGCCGGACTGGCCGCCGACGATGAAGCCGGCCTGGATCACGTCCGGGAACACGAGCACGCCGCGCGACTTCGCGACGAGCTCGCGCGAACCCTTGACCGTCGAATACAGGCGCGACAGCGTCGCGTCGACGCTCGAATCGATCGCCTGACGCTTCGACGCGTTGGTGGCGGCATTGTCCGGCTTGTCCGGGGTGGTGGTGCAACCGGTGAGCGCGAGGCTACCGACGATGAGCGCTGCGGCAGCTTTCAGCACAAGATTCCGTTTTTGCATCGTTCTTCTCCATCGGATGACGTTCGGAGTGAGTCCCGCTCTGGGAGCGGATCACGTCGGCATTTATATCACAGCGGATTACACCCCCTTTTCGTCGGCGCGTGAAAAAGCGTCAAATCGCCCGGGGATGTCGCGGCGCGCCAACGGACGAACCGGTGCGCGCGCGTCGACCCGCCCCCGCACCGGCGGGCAAGCGCCGGCCAGTCGGGCGCAAGCCGCGCTTGCGGGCGCAGCGGTGCCTGGTCGGTGTGCGATCAGTGCGTGACGGGCGGGACGGGAGGCTTGATCGGCGGGCGGCGCAGCGCCCGGCGGATCAGCGCGATCACGACGCCGCAGGCGAACAGGAACGCGGCCGGGACGACCCAGTAGCCGACGAACGCATGCCACAGGTAGCCCGCAAGCGTGTTGCGGCGCAGCACGTATTCGTCGCGGGCGGCCTGCTGGCGCGGCGCATTGGCGGCGAGCACGTCGGCCGGACAGCCGGCCGCGCGGGCTTCGTCAGGTTCCCCGTGGCACTTCGCGGCGGCACCGGCGGCCTGCTGCGCGTCGGTGAGCTGCCAGGTGGTCAGGGCGAGCTGCAGATCCGCCTTGTTGTAGGCCATTTCCTCGCGGATCTCGCGAACGGCGACGATCGCGACGGGCACGGCCCAGAATACGATCACGATCAGCCAGCGGCGGAACCAGCGGTGTTGTCTCCATGCCATCCAAGCCTCCGTTTGACGCGTGGGCGCGTCTGTCTCGAGGGCGGCCCGATGGCGCTTCTTTTACTTGGGTGGGCCGCATTGCAGCCATCATAGAAGAAAACGCGGCGAATTGCCGCACCATGTCGCGGGGCCGGGACGGCGGACGGGAAGGCGGGTAGGCGGGTAGGGAAGGGCGCGCGTCGATGCGCAGGCAACGAAAACAAAAATGCCGCGCCCGCCGAAGCGGAGCGCGGCATTCGATACGGGAGCGCCGGAACTCAGGCGGCCGGCTGGCTGCTCAGGCAGCTCTTCATGAACGCCTTGCGGTCGTCGCCCTTCTTGTCGGCGGCTTGCGTGTTGCACGCCTTCATCTTGTCCTGCTGCGACATCTTCTTCGCGGGCTTCGCCGACAGGCAGTCCTTCATGAACGCCTTGCGGTCGTCGCCCGTCTTGCCGGCTGCCTGGGTGTTGCAGGCCTTCATCTTGTCCTGCTGGCTGTTCGCCGCGAACGCGGGGGAAGCCAGCATGCCGCCGAGAAGTACTGCGGCTACGAGCGATTGGATTTTCATTTCGACACTCCCATGGGCTGAATTGCGTGTTATCGATGCCGTCACGAAGCACGGTGCGAGGTGGACAGGGCCGTATCGCACTGCGCGTTCCGATTATGGCAAATCAATGTGAAAACACCAAAATGGCACTTCCTGTAACGCTGCGGATGCCACAGCCGTTGACGGCGCCTCCGGCCGGGCGATCGGGACAAACCATGACGCGCGGCCGCCGGCGCCGGATGACACGCCGGCTGCCGCGCCGGAACCTGCCGGATCCCGGCCGCAAGCCATTACAATCGCGGCCATGAATACACCGAATCCCGCATCCCTTCCGTCGACGGCGGCGCTGCCGCGCATCGCCGTGCTCGCCACCGGCGGCACGATCGCCGGCGCCGCGCCCGACGCGACCAGCACGGCCGGCTACCAGGCCGGCGCGCTCGGCGTCAGCTTCCTGGTCGACGCGGTGCCGGCGCTCGCGTCGGTCGCGCGCATCGACGCCGAGCAGGTCGCCAGCATCGACAGCAAGGACCTCGCGCTGCCGCTATGGAATACGCTCGCCGCGCGGATCGACGCGCTGATGGCCGACCCGGCGGTCGACGGCATCGTGATCACCCACGGCACCGATACGCTGGAGGAAACCGCGTATGCGCTGCACCTGGTCGTCAGGGGCGACAAGCCGGTCGTGCTGACGGCTGCGATGCGGCCGGCGACCGCGCTGTCGTCCGACGGCCCGCTGAACCTGCTGAACGCCGTGACGGTGGCCGCGCATCCGTCCGCGCGCGGGCAGGGCGTGCTGATCGCGTTCAACAACCGGATCCATGGCGCACGCGACGTCGTGAAGACGAGCACCTACGCGGTCGACGCGTTCCAGTCGCCGGAACTCGGCGCACTCGGCTGGGTGCAGGACGGCCGCGTCGAATTCGCGCGCCGCGTCACGCGTTCGCGCGACACGCAACTGGCGATCGCCGCAGCGTGGCCACCCGTCGAGGTCGTCGCGAGCTATGCGGGCGTGACGCGCACGGCCGTCGACGCGCTCGTCGCGGCCGGCGTGCGCGGCCTCGTCGTCGCGGGTACCGGCAACGGGTCGATCCACGCGACGCTGCAGGCGGCGCTGGCCGACGCGGCGAACGCGGGGGTGGCGGTGGTGCGCGCGTCGCGAGTCGGCTCGGGGCACGTGATGCGCAACGGCGCCGCGAACGACGATGCGCTCGGCTTCGTCAGCGCAGGGTCGCTGGGCCCGTTCAAGGCGCGCGTGCTGCTGATGCTCGCGCTCGCGAACGGCATTCACGATCGCGACGCATTGCAACGCGCATTCGATACGCTGTAACGCGGCGAACGGCACGCGCGGCGCGGCCCAATGAAAAAGGCAGGCCGACGGCCTGCCTTTTTTCATCGGTCCGGCAAGAATGCTCAGGACTGCGGCGGAATCACGAGCTTCTGGCCCGGATAGATCCGGTCCGGGCTCGACAGCATCGGCCGGTTCGCATCGAAGATCGCCGTGTTCTTCGAGCCGTCGCCGTAGTACTTCTCGGCGATCTTCCACAGGTTGTCGCCGGACACGACGTCGTGGTACTGCACTTGCGGATCGTCCGGCTGCAGATCGTCGTCGTTGACGCCCGCGACGCCCTGCACGTTGCCGGCGGCGACCTTGACCTTGGCCTTCGTGTCGAGGTCGGCCACGCTGCCCGACAGCGTCACGGTGCGCGACGCGCCGTCGAACGCCACGGTGAGGTTCGACGTATCGAGCCCCTGCGCGTTGATGTAGTTCTTGATTGCATCGGCCGCGGTCTGGTTGGCGGCATTCGGGTCGGCGGCCGCTTGCTCGTCGGCGTGACCCAGCAGTTTTTCACCCGCCTCTTTGATAAACGAAAGAAGACCCATCGTTGCACTCCTTAGGTGGTTGAAAAGAAAACGCGCCGTGAAGTGGCGAAAAAAACACCGCGCTGGGCGCGTCCACCGAAGGTGAGCGCAAGCGCGGCGGTTTTCTCGAAAGGCGTGGCGAAAGTGTAGGCGTTCATGGCGACGATTGCATGAAAAATCGCGCGCTTGAACGTAAAGAAATGTAATACGCGAAATCCGACAGGCGGACACCCGACGACGACGTCTGACCGACCAAGGCTTCCCCGGCGCCGCCGGGTGCCGCTGCGGACCCCACCACGCCGCTCTCAGCCCAGAGCGGCGTTTTTCGCCCCGTCGCGCACGTGTTTGACGATGCGCGGCGGGGCGCCCCACCGTGATGCGCGAGTGCGTCGCGCATCGATGCGACCGGCCGCGGCCGGTCCTGCGTATGTCGTACGTGTGTCCGTCGTGGCGACGAACCGCACGTCATCGCATCGGTCGATTGCGGCCCGCGCTCAGCCTGCCGTCTTCTCGATCTCGAAGTTCGACATGATCTCGAGCGCACGCACGAGCGCCGAGTGATCCCATGCCTTGCCGCCGTGCGACGCACACACGCTGAACAACTGCTGCGCGCTCGCGGTGTGCGGCAGCGCGAGGCCGAGCTTGCGTGCGCCGTCGAGTGCGAGGTTCAGGTCCTTCTGGTGCAGTTCGATGCGGAAGCCCGGGTCGAACGTGCGCTTCGTCATCCGCGCGCCGTGCACTTCGAGGATGCGCGACGCGGCGAAGCCGCCCATCAGCGCCTGGCGCACGCGCTCCGGGTCGGCGCCCGAACGGGCGGCGAACAGCAGCGCTTCGCCGACGGCCTCGATGTTCAGCGCGACGATGATCTGGTTCGCGACCTTGCAGGTCTGGCCCGCGCCGTTGTCGCCGACCAGCGTGATGTTCTTGCCCATCCTCTCGAACAGCGGCTTCGCGCGCTCGAAGGCCTGCTCGGGGCCGCCGACCATGATGGTGAGCGACGCCTCGCGTGCGCCGACCTCGCCGCCGGACACCGGCGCGTCGAGGTAGTCGCAGCCGAGTGCGTTGATCTGCTTCGCGAATTCCTGCGTGTCGAGCGGCGAGATCGAGCTCATGTCGATCACGAGCTTGCCGGCCGTCAGGCCCTTCGCGACGCCGTCGTCGGCGAACAGCACGTTACGCACGTCGGGCGTGTCCGGCACCATCGCAATGACGATGTCGGCATGCTGCGCGACTTCGGTCGAGTTCGCGACGACCTTCGCGGCGGCGCGCAGGTCGTCCGGGATCGGGAACGCGCCGTTCAGGACGAGCGGGTAGTCGCCTTTGAGCAGGTTGCGCGCCATGTGCGCGCCCATGATGCCGAGGCCGATGAAACCGATGGTTGCCATGTGAAAGTCTCCTATAGGGCTGAAAACGGGAAGGGCGCTGCTCAGGCGGCGCGGCGCGCCGAACCCGGCGCGCAGCCGGCGACGTGCTGCAGCCAGCCGAGCCCTTCCGTCGTGGTGGTGCGGGGCTTGTATTCGCAGCCGACGTAGCCGGCGTAGCCGAGCCGGTCGAGCAGCGCGAACAGGAACGCGTAGTTGATCTCGCCCGTGCCCGGTTCGTTGCGGCCCGGGTTGTCCGCGAGCTGGACGTGGCCGATCGACGCGAGGTTGCGTTCGATCGTCGCGGCCAGTTCGCCTTCCATGCGCTGCATGTGATAGATGTCGTACTGCAGGAACAGGTTGTCCGAGCCCACCGCGCGGATCACGTCGAGGCCTTCCGACGAGCGGTTCAGCGCGAAGCCCGGGATGTCGAAGCTGTTGCACGGCTCGACGAGCAGGCGGATGCCTTCGCGCTTCAATGCGTCGGCGGCGAAGCGCAGGTTGTCGACGATCGTGACGAACGTCTTGTCGCGCGCCGTGCTGGCCGACGGGATGCCGACCAGGCAGTTCAACTGCGGCACCTTCAGCGCCTTCGCGTACTCGATCGCACGGCCGACACCCTCCTGGAACTCGCCGACGCGGTCGGGCAGGCAGGCGATGCCGCGCTCGCCCTGATCCCAGTTGCCGGCGGGCAGGTTGTGCAGCACGAGGCGCAGGCGATGCGTCTCGAGCCGCTCGGCAAGCTCCTCTTTCGCATACGGATACGGGAACAGGAATTCGACGGCGTCGAAGCCCGCGTCCGCGGCCGCCTTGAAGCGGTCGAGGAACGGCACTTCGTTGAACAGCATGGTCAGGTTTGCAGCGAACTTCGGCATGAGCTAAGCCTCTTCGGTCGGTCGGTCAAAAAATGTCGTGCGGTTCAGTCGAGCATCGAGATCGCGGTCGGCGCATGCTCGGCGGTTTCCGCGAGATCCTCGAATTCGTTGATCGCGTCGATTTCGGCGCCCATCGAGATGTTCGTCACGCGCTCGAGGATCACCTCGACGACCACCGGCACGCTGAACTCTTCCGCGAGCGTCTGCGCCTGGCGCAGCGCCGGTTCGATCTCTTCCGGCTTGAACACGCGCAGCGCCTTGCAGCCGAGGCCTTCCGCCACGGCCACGTGGTCCACGCCATAGCCGTTCAGCTCCGGCGCATTCACGTTGTCGAACGCGAGCTGCACGCAGTAGTCCATGTCGAACGCGCGCTGGGCCTGGCGGATCAGCCCGAGGTACGAGTTGTTCACGACGACGTGCACGTACGGCAGCTTGAATTGCGCGCCGGCCGCCAGCTCCTCGATCATGAACTGGAAGTCGTAGTCGCCGGACAGCGCGACGATCGGGCGGCGCGGATCGGCCGCGCGCACGCCGAGCGCGGCGGGGATCGTCCAGCCGAGCGGGCCGGCCTGGCCGCAGTTGATCCAGTTGCGCGCCTTGAACACATGCAGGAACTGCGCGGCGGCGATCTGCGACAGGCCGATCGTGCTGACGTAGCACGTGTCGCGGCCGAACACCTTGTTCATCTCTTCGTACACGCGCTGCGGCTTGACCGGCACGTTGTCGAAGTGGGTCTTGCGCTGCAGCGTGCGCTTGCGTGCCTGGCAGTCGGCGACCCAGGCGCCGCGATCCTTCAGCTTGCCGGCGGCCTTCCATTCCTGCGCGACCGCGACGAACAGTTCGAGCGCCGCCTTCGCGTCGGACACGATGCCGAGATCCGGGCCGAACACGCGGCCGATCTGGGTCGGCTCGATGTCGACGTGCACGAACTTGCGGCCCTTCGTGTACACCTCGACGCTGCCCGTGTGGCGGTTCGCCCAGCGGTTGCCGATGCCGAGCACGAAGTCGGACGCGAGCAGCGTGGCGTTGCCGTAGCGGTGCGACGTCTGCAGGCCGACCATGCCGGCCATCAGCGGGTGGTCGTCCGGAATCGCGCCCCACGACATCAGCGTCGGGATCACCGGCACGCCGATCGTTTCGGCGAACTGCACGAGCAGGTCTTCGGCTGCCGCGTTGAGCACGCCGCCGCCCGACACGATCAGCGGCCTGTCCGCGTCGTTGAGCATCGCGAGCGCCTTCTCGACCTGTGCGCGCGTGGCCGCGGGCTTGTAGACCGGCAGCGGTTCGTACGTGTCGATGTCGAATTCGATTTCGGCGAGCTGCACGTCGATCGGCAGGTCGACGAGCACCGGGCCCGGACGGCCCGAACGCATCAGATGGAATGCCTGCTGGAACACGCGCGGCACGAGCGCCGGCTCGCGCACGGTGACGGCCCACTTCGTGACGGGCTTCGCGATCGACTCGATGTCGACGGCCTGGAAATCTTCCTTGTACAGGCGGGCGCGCGGCGCCTGGCCCGTGATCGCGAGGATCGGAATCGAGTCGGCCGACGCCGAGTAGAGGCCCGTGATCATGTCGGTGCCCGCGGGGCCCGAGGTGCCGATGCACACGCCGATGTTGCCCGGCGCGGCGCGCGTGAAGCCTTCGGCCATGTGCGACGCGCCTTCGACGTGGCGGGCCAGCACGTGGCTGATGCCGCCGGACTTGCGCAGTGCGGAGTAGAACGGGTTGATCGCCGCGCCCGGCACGCCGAACGCGGTCTGGATGCCTTCCTTCTCGAGCACGAGCACTGCCGCGTCGACGGCTCTCATCTTGGCCATGAATGTCTCCTTGAATGTGGCGGATCTTGCGAATGGATCGGTTGAGGACACTTTAGGGATGCAGGAAAGGTTTGATAAGATCCGCCGGAGTCGCTTATTTCGAAACTAAAAGTATGGAATGACGGCCTGACGGGGTTTCCGCCACGGCCGGAACGGACACGGAGACGCGAGATGGATCGCTTCAAGCAGATCGAGACGTTCGTGCGGGTTGCCGATGCGGGCAGCCTCGCGGCGGCGGCGCTCGAGGAGGGCGTGTCGCCGGTGGTGCTCGGGCGGCGCATCGATGCGCTGGAGAAGCGCCTCGGCGTGAAGCTGATGTACCGCTCGACCCGGCGGCTGGTCGTCAGCGAGGAGGGCGCCGCGTTCCTCGAGCGCTGTCGCGGGCTGCTGTCGGAATGGGATCAGGCCGAGAACGAGCTGGCCGCCGGGCGGCGTGCGGTCAGCGGTCACCTGATCGTGTCGGCGCCGGCCGCGTTCGGGCGCAAGCACGTCGCGCCGCATGCGCCCGGCTTCCTGGCCGACAAGCCCGAGATGCAGCTGTCGTTCAACCTGACCGACCGTGTCGTCGACCTCGTCCGGGAAGGCTACGACCTGTCGATCCGTATCGGTGGCGCGGTCGATCCGAACTTCGTCGCGGTGAAGCTCGCGTCGAACCGGCGCGTCGTATGCGGCACGCCCGGGTATTTCCGGCGGCACGGCCGGCCGAAATCGCTCGACGATCTGCTGAAGCACAACTGCCTGGCCTTCAACCTGCAGGGCGGGCAGAACCGCGGCTGGTATTTCCAGCGCCACGGCAAGATCGCGACGATGCGCGTGACGGGCAATCTCGACTGCAACGACGGCGAGCTGCTGCATCGCTGGGTGGCGGAAGGCCTCGGGCTCGGCTGGCGCTCGACGTGGGAAATCGCCGCGCAGCTCGAGACGGGCGAGCTCGAGACCGTGCTCGACGAGTATGCGCTGCCCGACTACGACATCCTCGCGGTCTACCCGCAGCAGCGTTACGTGCCGGCGCGCGTGCGCTACTTCATCGACTATCTGCGCGCCGCCTACGCGCGCCCCGGTTACTGGAGCACCACGCCTTAGCGGAGCGGGCGGCCCCGGCCACGGGGCCGTTCCGGTTTTTTTACGCGCCAGGGGCGCGGCGCGGGAATAAACTCGACGCAACGACGGTATGGTCGGCAAGCGCGCACCGTGCCGGTCTGTCCGGGCGCCGTGCGCGGAACGGGCGCGGCTTCGGTCGCCGGGACCAGGGAGGCCATGTGGGGCAAGCCGGACAGGCGGTCGATGAACCGAGGGCAGACGACGCGGCCGCGCGCGGCGAGCGGTTTCGCGCGCTCGTGCTGCCGCATCTCGACGCCGCGTACAACCTCGCGCGCTGGCTGAGCGGCAGCGCCGGCGACGCCGACGACGTCGTCCAGGACGCGTGCATGCGCGCGCTGCGCTTCGTCGATTCGTGCCGGGGCGACAACGCGCGGCCGTGGCTGCTGACGATCGTGCGCCACACCTGGTACACCGAGTGGCGGCGCCGCACGCATGCGCACGAGGTCGCGCTGCCCGACACGCTCGACGACACCGACGTGCCCGACGACTGGCAGCCGGCGACGGAGGACCCGCTCGCGCACCTGCTGCGCGGCGAGAACGCGCGGATCGTGAATGCGGCGCTGGCGAAGCTGCCGCCCGAATACCGCGAGGTGCTCGTGTTGCGCGAGATGGAGGACCTGAGTTACCGCGAGATCGCGGCGATCGCGGACGTGCCGGTCGGCACGGTGATGTCGCGGCTCGCGCGCGGTCGCCGCAAGCTTGCCGCGCTGCTGGGCGACGCGCCGGCGGCGGCGAACGAAGGCCGGCCGGGCCGTGCGCCGGCGGGCGGAACCGCATCGGAGGCGATCGATGGACTGTAACGAAGCGCGCGCGTTGCTGGACGCGGACGTCGACCGCGAGCTGTCGGCGCCCGATGCGCTGCGGGTCCAGCAGCATGTCGAAGGGTGCGATGCCTGCCGCCGCGAGCGCGCGCGGATCGTCACGCTGGTACAGGCCGTGCGGCAGGCCGACTATCACCGCGCGCCGGATGCGCTGCGGGCGAGCATTCTTGCGAGCCTGCCGGCCGCCGCCGCGCCTGCCCTGGCTCCCGCCGCCGAACAGCCGCGGGTCGAATCGCGGGTCGAATCGCAACCGCAGGCGCAGCCCAGGCCGCGGTCGGGCGGCCGCCGCTGGTTTGCGTGGTGGCCGGCGGGGCGCGGCGGCGCGGCGCGACCGGCACAGGCCGGTGCATGGCCGGGCGCCGTCGCGCTGCCCGGACTTGGCTGGGGCGTTGCGCTGCTGGTGGCGCTGGCCGCGGCAGGCGGCATGGTGCTGTCCGCGCGTCATGCCGACACCGACCGCACGGTCGACGAACTCGTCGCGAGCCACGTGCGGGCCGACCTGTCGGCGCGCGACATCGACGTCATCTCGACCGACCGGCACACGGTCAAGCCGTGGTTCAACGGCCGGCTCGACTATGCGCCGCCGGTCGAGGATCTCGCGACGAACGGCTTCGCGCTGGTCGGCGGGCGGCTCGACTACGTCGGGCGCCGCCGCGTCGCGGTGCTCGTCTACCGCTACCGGCAGCACGTGATCGACGTCTATGTGCGGCCTGCCGGGGAAGGGCCGGCGGCGCCGTATGCGACCGTGTCGCAGGGCTATGCGCTCGATCGCTGGGACGCGGCCGGAATGACGTGGTGGGCGGTGACGGACGCCGAGCCGTCGGCGCTCGCGGCGTTCAGGACGGCGCTCGACGCACGGCTCTCGGGCACGCGCAGCGAGTGACGGCGGGGCGCCGGCCCGGCGCGCCGATGTTCCGACCCCGGTCGAGCGGCAGCCGAAGGGCGGCCGCTCGTGCCCGTTCGCCGTTTCAAGTCTTTGAAAACATGGCCGAATCCGCAGGCGCGGCGTCGATTGGTCTTGCATGAGCCCCGTATACGGGTTAGAATCTTCGGCTTCTCACTTGCCACACCGGTTCAGACGCCCGGGTGGCTTCAATCCACAAGGAGTGTGTAATGCGTCATTACGAAATCGTATTCATCGTGCACCCCGATCAAAGCGAGCAAGTGCCCGCGATGATCGAGCGTTACAAGACCACGATCACGTCGCACGGCGGTCAGATCCACCGTGTCGAAGACTGGGGCCGTCGCCAACTGGCCTACATGATCGAGAAACTCGCGAAGGCTCACTACGTCTGCATGAACATCGAGTGCGACCAGACGACGCTCGACGAACTCGAACACGCGTTCAAGTTCAACGACGCCGTGCTGCGTCACCTCATCGTCAAGATGAAGAAGGCCGAAACCGGCCCGTCGCCGATGATGAAGGAAGTTCAGCGCGAAGAAGCCAAGAAGGCGGCTGCAGCTCAGCCGACCGAAGCGCAGGCTTAAGTTCGTCATTCATTAAGCCATCAAGGAGCGCGTCACTCACGTGAACAGGTTGCAATTGACGGCGAGCGTCGTCGAACGCGCACCGGTGCGATATACGCCGGCAGGTGTTCCGATCGCAAGCGCCACATTGCATCACCGCACGGAAGTCGTCGAAGCAGGCATTCCCCGTCAGGTCGAAATGACGATCGAGGCGGTGGCGGCCGGTGAGGCGAGCGGCAAGCTGGAGCGTCGTGAAATGGGCGTCGAAACGCTGTTCACGGGCTTCCTGGCAAAGAAAAGCCGCAACGCGAGAACCTTGGTGTTTCACATCACAGCATTGCAGGACATTGGAAAGGACTGAAATCATGCCCCGCCCGACTGGTAAGAAATTCGACAAGCGTCGTCAGCAACAAAACCCGCTCTTCAAGCGCAAGAAGTTCTGCCGTTTCACGGCTGCAGGCGTCGAGCAGATCGACTACAAGGACACGGAAACGCTGAAGGACTTCATCGGCGAAAACGGCAAGATCACGCCGGCTCGTCTGACGGGTACGAAGGCGCACTATCAGCGTCAGCTGGATACGGCCATCAAGCGTGCGCGTTTCCTCGCGCTGCTGCCGTACACCGATCAGCACAAGGCGTAATCAGGCGACGCAATAAGGAGAATTCGAATGCAAATCATTCTGTTGGAAAAAGTCGCCAATCTGGGTAACCTCGGCGACATCGTCAAGGTCAAGGACGGTTACGCTCGCAACTTCCTGATCCCGAACCGCAAGGCTCGCCGTGCAACGAAGGAAGCGATCGCCGAATTCGAAGTTCGCCGCGCCGAACTCGAAAAGATCGCCGCTGAAAAGCTGGCAGCATCGCAGGCAGTCGGCGAGAAGCTGGGCGGCCAGTCGTTCGACATCACGCAGAAGTCGGGCGTTGACGGCCGTCTGTTCGGCTCGGTCACGAACGGCGACGTCGCGGAACTGCTGAAGAAGGCAGGTTTCGAGGTCGAGAAGCTGCAAGTTCGCATGCCGGAAGGCCCGCTGAAGATGATCGGCGAGCACACCGTCCAGGTCGCGCTGCACACGGACGTCGTCGTCGACGTCACGATCAACGTGATCGGCGACCACGCGTAAGCGTATGCAGGCTTCCCGGGCGGCTTCCGCCGTCCGGACAAGGGCAGGCGCCCGGGCAACCGGGGCCTGCCTTTTTTATTGCCGCATCACTATCACTGGCGGCCGGTATGGCGTCGTCCTGTGTAATTCGCGATAATCCCAACCCATGAACGCGCCGCAAGATCCCCAAATCGAATCGCTGAAAGTCCCGCCGCATTCGGTCGAAGCCGAGCAGTCGGTGCTCGGCGGCCTGTTGCTCGACAACGCGGCATGGGACCGGATTGCCGACTTCCTGTCGCAGGGCGATTTCTATCGCTACGACCACCGGATCATCTACGAGCACATCGGCCGCCTGATCGCGTCGACGCGCCCGGCCGACGTCGTGACCGTGTACGAAGCGCTGACCACGTCCGGCAAGGCCGACGACGTCGGCGGCCTCGCATACCTGAACGCACTCGCGCAGAACACGCCGAGCGCGGCGAACATCCGCCGCTACGCGGAAATCGTGCGCGACCGCGCGGTGCTGCGCCGGCTCGTGTCGGTTGCCGACGAAATCTCGGCCGATGCGTTCAATCCGCAAGGCAAGGAAGTTCGCCAACTGCTCGACGAAGCCGAATCGAAGGTGTTCTCGATTGCCGAAGAGGGCGCGCGCGGCAACCAGGGCTTCCTCGAGATCGGTCCGCTGCTCACGCAGGTCGTCGAGCGGATCGACACGCTGTATCACACGGCGAACCCGAGCGACGTCACGGGCACGCCGACGGGCTTCGTCGACCTCGACCGGATGACGTCCGGGATGCACGGCGGCGAGCTGATCATCGTCGCGGGGCGGCCGTCGATGGGCAAGACCGCATTTTCGATGAACATCGGCGAATACGTCGCGGTCGAGTACGGGCTGCCGGTCGCGGTGTTCTCGATGGAAATGCCGGGCACCCAGCTCGTGATGCGGATGCTCGGCTCGATCGGCCGGCTCGACCAGCACCGGATGCGTACCGGTCGCCTGACGGACGAGGACTGGCCGAAACTGACTCACGCGGTACAGAAGATGAGCGAGGCGCAGCTCTTCATCGACGAGACGGGCGGCCTGAACCCGATGGAGCTGCGCTCGCGTGCGCGGCGTCTCGCGCGGCAGTGCGGCAAACTCGGCCTGATCATCGTCGACTACCTGCAGCTGATGTCGGGTTCGTCGCAGGGCGAAAACCGCGCGACCGAAATCTCGGAAATCTCGCGATCGCTGAAGAGCCTCGCGAAGGAGCTCGACGTGCCGGTGATCGCGCTGTCGCAGCTGAACCGCGGTCTCGAACAGCGTCCGAACAAGCGTCCGGTGATGTCGGATTTGCGTGAATCTGGCGCAATCGAACAGGATGCGGACGTGATCCTGTTCATTTACCGTGACGAAGTCTACAACCCCGACAGCCCCGACAAGGGTACGGCCGAAATCATCATCGGCAAGCAGCGTAACGGCCCGATCGGTCCTGTTCGCCTCACGTTCCTGGGGCAATACACGAAGTTCGACAACTTTGCCGGGGCGCAAACCTTCTACGGCGAGTAAAGCCGGTTGTAAACCCCTAAATTGCCAAGCGTTGTATCCAATCCCGTCGCGCGCATAAGTGCGCGGCGCGGCCTGACCGGAAACGGTACAATGTCGCCCGTTTTCGTGACAGTAGTTTGACAATCTCTCAGGAATCCCATGTTCGGTCGATTCATGCCCACCGAGGGCAAGTTCTTTGAACTCTTCAATGCGCACGCGAAGTACATCGTTGCCGGTGGCCGCGAGCTCGAACTGCTGATCGACAATCTCGCCGACGCCGAGATTCACAAGCAAAACGTGCAGACCGCCGAGAAGGCCGCAGACAAGCTCACGCACGAAGCGATCGATCTGCTGCACAAGACTTTCATCACGCCGCTCGATCGCGACGAGATCCACAAGCTGATCACGACGATGGACGACGTACTCGACCTGATGGAAGACGTCGCGACGGCCGTGTCGCTGTACGACGTCCGTGCGGTCACGTCCGAAGCGAGCCAGCTCGCGCATATCGTCACGCAGTCGGCCCAGCACGTGCAGCAGGCGGTCTCGATGCTGTCGGACATGAAGCAGTCGGCACAGATCCTGAAGGCATGCGAAGAGATCGACCGCTGGGAGTCGGAGGCCGACCGCGTGCTGCGCGCCGCCATGTCGAAGCTGTTCCGCGAGGAAGACGACGTGAAGACGCTCATCAAGCTGAAGGCGATCTACGAGCTGCTCGAAGAGATTACCGACAAGTGCGAGGACGTCGCGAACATCATCGAAGGCATCGTGCTGGAAAACGCCTGAGCGGACCACGATGCATTCGATACAACTCGCCCTCTGGATGGTCGCGACGCTCGTGCTCGTCGCGCTCGTATTCGACTTCATGAACGGTTTTCACGACGCGGCGAACTCGATCGCCACCGTCGTGTCCACCGGGGTGCTGAAGCCCCAGCAGGCCGTGGTGTTCGCGGCCGCGTTCAACGTCATCGCGTACTTCATCTTTCACCTGAAGGTCGCGCAGACCGTCGGCAAAGGCACGATCGACCCCGAGATCGTCGATCACTACGTCGTGTTCGGCGCGCTGGTCGGCGCGATCGGCTGGAACGTGATCACCTGGTACTACGGGATTCCGTCGAGCTCGTCGCATGCGCTGATCGGCGGCCTCGTCGGCGCGGCGCTCGCGAAGTCGGGCTGGAGCTCGCTGAACATCGACGGGCTGCTGAAGACGGTCGCGTTCATCTTCATTTCGCCGCTGCTCGGCTTTATCCTCGGCTCGCTGTTCATGCTCGGCGTGTCGTGGCTGTATTTCCGCACCGCGCCCAGCAAGGTCGACCGGCGATTCCGCCGGCTGCAGTTGCTGTCGGCCGGGCTGTACAGCCTCGGTCACGGCGGCAACGACGCGCAGAAGACGATCGGCATCATCTGGATGCTGCTGATCGCATCGGGCTATGCGTCGGCAACCGCCGATGCGCCGCCCGCATGGGTGATCGGCGCGTGCTACCTGTCGATGGGCCTCGGCACGCTGTTCGGCGGCTGGCGCATCGTGCGCACGATGGGCCAGAAGATCACGAAGCTCAAGCCGGTCGGCGGCTTCTGCGCGGAGACCGGCGGCGCGATGACGCTGTTTCTCGCATCGTTCCTCGGCATTCCGGTGTCGACCACGCACACGATCACGGGCGCGATCGTCGGCGTCGGCGCGACGCAGAAGCTGTCGGCCGTGCGCTGGGGCGTGGCCGGCAACATCGTGTGGGCGTGGGTGCTGACGCTGCCCGCCGCCGCGCTGTTCGCGGCCGGCGGCTGGTGGCTCGG